>JAZSOG010000032.1:0-14675 GCA_045536845.1 Kiritimatiellia bacterium
GGGTTCCGTCGACCACGAGAAGCCGGTCCTTTCCCTGACGGCCACGGCGCCGAAGGTCGTCGCCTACTCCGTCCTTGACGGCGGCACGAACGTCAGCATAACGCTGTCCGCGACGGTCACGACGAAGGGCAAGCACCGCAAGCTGGACGCGGAGGGCAATGTCGTGGAAGAGACGGAGTTCCTGCCCAAGCGCTATGTATGGAAGATGACAGGCGCTGCGACTGGCGAGGCGGAGACGGATTCGTCGACGCATACGTTCGTCGCAAGCCTGACGAAAGGGAAGGACAAGAAGCTGAGCTTTTCTGTCGTCGGGAAGATTTGCGGCATCTGCGACGGCGAAGTGGAGTCAGACAAGGCGACGGATTCGGTTGAAATCGACGTGTACGAGCTGTCCATTTCTCGCCCTGACTACCTGGGTCTCGATAGGACTGACGCAGGAAGGCAGGGTCACGTTGTAAAGACCGCGACACTCTCGTCGGACCCGTCGCTCCCGAGCTCATCGAGCGTCGAGTGGACGGAGTGCGGGATATGCGAGTTCGTCGGCGCGAAGAACCAACGTTCCGTTTCCTACCAGAACAAGGACAGCGACACGGCGAGCGGGGAGTATCTTGCGGAGCGCCTCGCCGCGTCGGTTAAGCTCGCGGGAATGGATTCTTCGGTTGTCTGCGCGACCAACTTCACGGTGGTGAAGGTGGATGTTGCTGTCGCGGAAGTAGCTGAGGGAACGGAGGAAACTGCTGGCCCCATCATGCAATACATACGAAAAAACATGCCCGTTCAAGAGGCGAGAAAATGGCGGAAATCACTGTCCATTTCATGCGTGCCCAAGGAGCTTCCTGATGCTGAGACGATCTCTATCTCACATGTTGGCGATTTGTACGAGCGTCGTGGACAGAAACTTGTTAGGGCGCAGTCAAGCTATCCATACAATGTAGTGTCGGCAAAGAATTATTTCTTGTGCGGGTATACTGAGCGGTCTAAGACTTCTTGCGATAAACATATTTCTGTCGAACATGCGAATCTGGCAAGTAAGGCGACTGATAAGGTGAATTATTCTGTAGCGACAATGTCATTTACTGTTTTTGTAGAGCAGCCCTTCCCCCATCAGAGGATTGCCATAGTCGTAGTGCCGGTAGGGATAAATAAAACTAAGTTCGTTCCTGGACATGTGTGGTGGAGATTCTACAGTTCGCTTACGGATGGCATTGACAACGGGTTGGCAAGTGTTCTAGGCGAACCTGTTGGCTTCTATCCAGTCAAGGATCTTTCCGAGGCGCAGTTGAGTAGCGAAGGAACGCTGCGGATGCCAGATATAGCGCACAAGGCAAATGTCAAGCACACATGGCTAATTTCTGCTGACGGTCTTTGCAAAGGATTGGCGCAAACAAGGGAAATGATATCCAACCCGCCAAAATACAATGCAATGTTGTTTAATTGTGCAGGTGCGGCAGTTGCAGTCGGACGCAGCGCTGGTGTTAAAGTCCCTTCGACAAAAGGGACAAAGTATTTCAATGTTAATACAAACAAAACTGAGCCATTGGACTTTGGCCTGCTTAACGCTGGAGACATGGGTGAGGATTTGAGAAAATTAAATAGGAGGGACGGGAAATGAAACGAATTGCATGTTTGCTGTCGCTTGTGTTGGTGCATGGGTGTGGTGAGTCACGAAGGAATCCAGGTTGTGATTTGGCAGAGGTCAAATGCAATGTGGAGGAGGCCGTCGATCAGGCTCGGCGGTTTCAGATCCCGATGTCATTGGCGTTGTCGAAATACAAGGCCGTCCAGACCGATTCGGCCACGGATGCAGTCCGGCTTGCGGTGGACATTGGCGGGGATCGCGGCGAGAGGTTGTTCCTAGAGTATGGCAACGGCGGCACAAACATCCTGTCTGTTGCTGAGTTGGTTACAACGAATGGGAAAGTTCGTGTTGAGTATAATGAAGACGCCTCGCCGTTTACTTATGTCAAGCATCCATCGGGATTCTTTGTAATGTTTCAGAAGAATCAGCAGCCGCAATGGTATTGGTCGCTAAGCAATGAATTCGCAGTAGGGTCTTGGTTTATCTTCGGCAAGGATGGAAAGCTGGAGAAGCAGATTAAGTTTGATTGCCCGACGATGATGACGATTGATAAGAGAGGCGAAGGAGACGTGGTGCCGAGACAGCCTGATTGCATTGAGATCGACAGTAACGATGTGCCGTTAGACGATGTCGGCATGACTCCAAACCGTGAAATCGAGTGCACTCCTCCTCTTGAAATTGACGAATAAATCCTATGTTCTTGCTTGCTTTCCTTATTCTGGCCATGCAGCCCGCCGTCCCCCACCGCACGGTCGAGATGACGCCTGTCGCGGCGGAGGGGGAGCTTGCGAAGGAACTTGGGCGATACGGAATGACGGCCTGGAGGACGGTGAACAGGGGCCCGAAGTTCTCGTGCCTCGCCTACACTCCGCCAAGTGTGAGGCGCAAGCCGATTCCCCTCGTCGTCTACATCCCCGGGAAAGGCGAGATCGGGCCGGACCTGCTGAAGCAGTTCCACCAGCGGACGCTGTTCAACCTCGTCACTTCGCAGAAATTCCAGTCGAGGCATCCCTGCCATCTGCTCGCGCTCTCCCCGCCCGCGGAGGCGACGACGCTTGTAGGCGGCGGCCTTGGCTGCCCCAGCCGCGTCCAGCAGATGCTGCGTGCGATCGTCACGTGGATGGAGACCAATGCCGTCGGGCCCAAGGTGGACGCGTCCCGAATCTATCTCGTCGGCTTTTCGTATGGTGGCGACGGAGTGTACGCGCTTGCAAACCACTATCCCGGCGAGTTCGCCGCCGCAGTCCCCATCTCCTCTGGCTGTCCGCATCCGGAATACGTTAGCGAGTCGTCCCCGGGCAACTGGTGGCACGTGTACAACGAGCTCGATTTCGCGGGCTGCGAGCGGATGTTCGCCGAACTCAATGCGTTCAAGGATCGGGTGAATGCGCTTGGCGGGGATTTCAGAATGGGCACCTATCCAAAGGCCGGGCACGACGCCTGGACGGCGGCGTGGCGCGAGGACGAGCTATGGGACTGGATGTTCTCTAAGTCCACGGCGCACGGCGCGTCGCGTCGTCGCAGGGATGGCGCCGCGGCCGCGCCTGTCTCGCTCGCAGAAGCCGTCTGCACGTCGTCGGTCTCGGGTGAAGACTCTGCGCATGGCCCCGAACGGGCCGCCGACGGCCTGAAGGCGACGGCGTATGTCGCAGCTCGACCGTTTTCAAAAGGCGATTGGTGGCGGATAGACTTTGCCGCCCTGGATTGCGGAAAAGATAGGCGACGATCTTTGACTCGCAGAGTGTGAGGAACTCCAAGCGTTTACCATGCCGTAGTGCCTGAAGCTGGACGTCATAAGCAAGATCGCCGATAGTGAAGTTTTGCGACATGTCGCTTGATGTCTGGTTCATGATGTTTAATCTACTGTTCTGACTATGACTCGAGTTGCATTGCTGGTTGCAAAAAAGGGCGATAAGAGATAGGTGTCTCAAAAGTTTGTTGACTGACTACCACAAGTTGTTGTCCCAGAATATCTTCAGGAGATGTTCGCTGTTCATCGGCGTTCCGGGCGGGATGGGGCGTTGCTGCTCCTGGATCCGGAAGTTGTCGTCGTGGGCGGGAATGACGAATTCTAGGAAATCCTCGTAGCCCTGCCTCAATCGAGGGAATCTGTTCGTGTAGGCGGGAAGCGTGACGAGCGATCCGGCGCGTATGAGGCGTTGGAGAGAGTTCGACATTGCCGTGAAGTCGGAGAACATGATGTCGTAGTCTTTCATGATGTATGCCGCGACGATGTCGTTCGTGTTCGCCGCAAGACGCGACTGCGCCAGTTCGAGGACGTTCGAGTACGCCCCGCTTCGCCAGTCGTTGGTTACGGCGTGGTAGGTATTCTGGGTCGGCGTCGCGCCGACGGTGAGGGCGGCGGCCGATATGGCAGCCATGATCGTTGTTCTTGCTTTCATTTGTCTTTCCTTATTTGTGTGTTAGTTCTGCGGCGGCGGGGTTTGGCGAACGATGCCAGGTGACAGGAACTGTCGGTTGTGGTCAAAGCCCACCGTCAATTCGTCGGCATGGTTGTCTGCATTTGACGGGTTCGGCCAAAGCGCAAAGACCTTGCCGTTTTCCACTTGTCCGCTGGCGACCAAAGACCACATGTTTGTCGCAAGTGTCGTTGTGCATTTGACGAGGTTGGTTCCCGCAGAGGTCGCAAAGTCCTCGCCAACAGCCCAGCTCATGCTCCCCGTGGCATCGTTTGCCAACCCCCGGGTGAATTGGGATGCCCAGCGCAGTATACGCCACACTCCGACGGTTTCCGTCCCATACCCCGCCATGAAGTTGCCGAGTTTGGCAACAGGCGTCGGTACGCCTCGGAACGTTGCGACCGCGCCCATTCTGTAGTATTCGTTGAGAACATCGTCGGTTATTTGGTTGTATCGCCAGACTGTCGGCCGGAATGCATTGTCGACTCGTCCGATGTAGTCCATGACGTTGTGGTCGTAGAACCACTTGTCGCCGAAGTCTCCGTCTTGCTTCTGATACCACGATTTCGTGTCTCGCAGCGTCTGCATGGCGCTGGCGACAACGGCCATGTCGGCGTCAAACACGGCATCTATGCTCGCACCGCAAAGCGGCAGCACGACGTTCGCATGCGTCCACGGCGAGCCGTCGCAGCGACCTCTAAAGCGGTACACGCCACCTTGCCTTGGATTGACGAAATGCGCCGTAAGCGCACCTGCGTGGGAGAGGGATCCGCTCATCTGTGGCAGGGCTTCGATGAGTTCCCATTCGCAGGGAAGTGAGGAGGCGTTGACGCCCTCCGCCTCAAGGACGAGATTCATGCTCACTGAGAAGTCCGCAACTTCGAAGCCGCCCTCAGCGAGCGTCGCGACATTGCAGAACGGAACGACGAGGTGTTTGTCGGGAAGGGGGCTGTTGGTGACCGAGAAGGGATAGTCGACGCCGGTCATGAACGGCGGTGGGTTTGCGCTTGCGCCCTGTACGGGGGATGTGACATCCATTCTGACGACCTCCGCGACGGTGAGCGTCTGGGTCTTACAGTGTGTTTCCCCGCCTATCTCGAGCGTAAGCGCGAATGCGACATCGCCAATAGAGCCGCTTTTCGCAACGCCCCGTATTTCCTGCCAGTCGTCGCCTGAGTCGAGGACTTCTATCTTCTCTGCACCTGCGATACAGGCGAGCGACATCGTCGCGTTCGTCTCGCACGGCGGATTGAACGATCCCGCGACGACATGGCTGTTCCCGCCCTTTATGATTACTGAGGGGCATGACAGCGAGAACCAGGCGTCGGGATTCTGCTCGTTGCTACGCTGGCACGGACATTGGACTGTCGTCCAGAAGAATCGTCTGTATCCCTCCCATGTTGCCCCAATATGCCATGACTGCCAGTAGCCGGCACAGTGGCAACCAGTGCAGTTCCATACGTAGTTGCTGCCGTTTAGATTGACGGGGCAGCAACTGCCGACTATCGATTCTATGGCGGCACCGACATCCGGGACGGTGGAGATATGCCCGCCGCTCTCGCCGTCCGACACGGTAAAGTCCAGCGGTCTTTCGATATCGAAGTCGCTGCCAGGTCCGCGCGGCGCGGCGTTTCCGCCGCGCAGCAGATGCATGGGCTCGGCCAGTCTTATCGTGGCCGCAGGGTCGCTTGCCGATATCTCGTCGACTGGCCAATTCGACTGCACCCTGTAGACGGCTCCAATGAGAAGCGGCACAGAGCATGCCTGACCTTCGTTCGCAATCACAACCATGTCGCCGAGATTGCTTGGCCCGTCGCATGTAATCGTGATGCGTGTGCTGTCGTGAGTCGCGGTGAAGGAGAGCCAGTAGTAGGCGTTTTCGCTGGAGTTGAGGTTCCAATCGATTCGTATTGCATCGTCGGCGTCGAGCGATGCGGAGAGGATTGCGCCGCAGTTCGCGTTGAGCCATTCCACGCCGGTGCCGAAGCAGTCGCCGTCGTATGTCTTCGGTGCGGAGTCAATCGTATTGTCGAGTCCGTCGCCATCCCAATCGTATGGGGTGATGCGCTTGTAGACGCGTCCAACCTCGTTTGACCATGTCTCGAACCATCCGTTGTCTCTCATTATGATCTGCGCATTCGCCGCGGCGTTTGTGTCGCCGCCGAGAAATACATTCTCCCAGCAGATTGCGTAGCCGTTGTCGCATGGCCCGTGCCAGATGCGGCTTCGGCCCTGCACGGCGAGAACTCCGCCGTTGACGCCGACGGATATCTCGCTCCTTGCGTCGTGCGGCGCGAAGCGGACGCGCCCGTCGATGAACCACCACGCGGAGGAATAGCGCGTGTCGCTCGTCCCGAAGAGGAACGACCATCCGCCGAAGTCGACGAAGTTGCGCCCAAGGCTCGACGCCGCTCCGTGGATGTGTGCGTTGCCGACGTATGCCGCGTTTGTCGGCATCGTGAAGCTGTGGCCGATGTCGTTTGTCTCGTAGGCGAAACGGTAGCCCTGTGCGATCTCCTCGTCAGATACTGTCTGCGGAAGCATCCTTGGAGAAAGTCGCGGCGGCATCGGTAGCCCCTGCGTACCATCGCCGCCGTTTTGATGTTTCTGCGCCTGCACTGTAGCAACGACTGCAATGCTCACGAGGGCGACCTTCAGAAGGTTCGGCATCGCCATGAAGCTGGCACACGCCGCCTTGAGCGGCCTGCGCAGCAACATCGCTGCGAGAAGCCCGCAGAACGAGAGCGCGGCAAATGTGCCGACGAGATTCCAGTTTGTGCAGTTCATCGCCATTGCCTCCTATTGAATTCTTATCGAGAAATGCTTGTTCGCGACGCATTCGGTCACTACTGCGTCTACTTCGCCTTCGCCGCGCTTCACGACCTTGGCGAGATTCCATGACGGATCGAAGTCGCGGTGGCTGATGCGTAGCGTCTCGCCGACATCGTCTAAAACGCGCCCGGCGGCATAGTCGGCGAGATAGCGGCTGCCGCAGTCGATGCCGAAAACGAACGATGTCTCGTCAAAAGAGAGGTCGCCGTCTTCGTCGGCGTCGTGCCCAATCGCGACCAAAACCTCGTTCGAGACGCAGTTGGACGCTTCAATACACAGGGAGAACTCGTCGAGACGCGACATGTTGACGTGGAGCGTGACATTTGTCGAAACCTCTGAGTCCGGCAGAGTTCCCTCGGGGAGCTGTGGCCATTCGTATTCTTTTGCCGCGCAGAGTGTTAAGGCGCTCGTTGCGGCTAATGCAATCAGGATTAATTTTCTCATTCTCGATGATTTCCTTTCCGTCCGCTGATCCCTTGCGGGCGGCGAGAGTATAGCAGAATACGGCATTCCGCAAGTATACGTGAAGTATACGTTTGCGAGAAAAACGGCCTTGAAGTATACGTTTGCGTATACTTCGCGGAAAATCTGCGTTTTCAGGGCTTCGGCTGCGTGGAAAATGTGGTATACTTTGCGCCGTCTTCGGACGCATCAAGGAAACGTCAATATGAAACACATCAAGAAAATCGCATTGGCCTTTGTCGTTATGGCGGGGCTTGTCACCGTCGCCGCCGAGCGCGTCGACTTCTCCAACTGCCCGCTTCTCGCGGGCCGCGCGTCGCTCACCGAGACCGGCTATGTCGAGCAACGCACGATAGGCGTTGCACGCATGGCCCCCGAGCTGACGATGCCAATCGAACTCGTCTATGAGTCTTCTTTGGAGAAGACGGGCGTGTTCGGCTTCGCGTGGCGCTCGCCGCAGCTCGAGTCGTCCGCAGTCTGGGACAAGGACGGAATGCTCTGGACCTCTCCCTGGGGCGAGAAGGTGAAGTTCTTTGCGAAGAACGAGAAGACGCCGAGGGACGCCGTCAAGATAGAGGTCGTCGAAGAGGCGAAGAAGGGGCGCGGATACTTCGCGCCCTACTCCGAGTGGGAGGCCGACGTATCGTCCGGAAAGCCAGAGGCGGACGGCAACTGGATTATCAAGGGAAAGAAGTCCCTCATAGGCTGGACGTTCTCCTATTCGTCTGGACGCCTCGCGAAGATCGTCGCTCCGACGGGCCGCACGGCGGACTTCTCCTACGACGCCGACGGACGCCTCGTCGCGGTCTCGCAGGACGGCACGGCGTTCGTCACTCTTGCATACGACGGCGCACTCGCCAAGTCGGTCATGGCAGGCGGCGTGACGACGATGCTTTCCTACGAGAGCCGCAAGCTCGAGATCCAACCTCGCACGAAGGACGGCAAGGTGGCGCATCCGGTCAGGCCTCAACTCGTCTCGGTTAAGCGCGGCTCGCTCGACGCCGTACAGTTCGGCTACAACGGCAACTACCTAGCCGCTATCTCGCAGGGCGCGATGCGCGAGAACATCGTCTTTGAGAAAGTCGACCGCACGGCGCGGATTACCGGCGACGAGAACTTCGCCTATTCCTACGAGAACGGCGTCTCGCTCCGCGACAAGGCGAACCGCACGGCGCACTACAGCTACGACAGCAAGAACGGTGTGTTCTCCGTCTCCGATTTCAGCGGCAAGAAGGCGACGATCTACTACTTCATGCGCTACGACGTCGCCTATCTCGGCAAGGTCAGGAAGATCGTCGACGGAGAGGAAAAGGACCTTGTCTCGTACCGCTATGATGCGAAGAGCGGAAACGTCACGCGCGTCCGCGACCGCTTCGGCAACGACCGAGACTTCGAGTACGACGCGGAAGGAAGGCTCGCGAGGGCTTCGCGCAGGGCGCGCGGAGAGCGGACGGTCGAGCCCGTCGCTACATTTTCATACGCGAAAGGGCGCGAGCCGGTCGCGGTCTCGCTCCTGAACGCGGACGGCACCGCGGCGCTTACGACGCGCATTTCCCGCGACAAGATGGGCAATGTGACATCCGTGGACGACGGACGCGGCAAGGCGGAGGTCTCGTATAACAAGTCCGGCTTCCCGGTTTCTGTGAAAGACCCCCTCGGCAATGTTTCGAAGATTTGCTACAATACCTTCAACGCGCCCGTCAGCGTGACGGACGCAAACGGGATCGTGACGAAGTACGCATACAATGATGCCGGGCTCGTGACCCGCATGGAACGCCTCGACGGAAGCGAGACGCTGACGTCGCTCGTCGTGTCCTACGACGGCGCGGGGCGCCCGGTTTCGTACACCGACCAGGATGGTCTTTCCAAGTCCTTCGAGCGCGACGCGTTCGGCAAGGTTCTCAAGGAGAAGTTCCCCGACGGATCTGAATGCGCTTATTCTTATGACGCGCTTGGACGCCGCACGTCGATTATCGACGAGAACGGACACGAGATCCGCTTCGGCTGGGGCCGCTTCGGGCTCAAGTCCCGCACGACCGCGGCAGGCCAGCTCACGGACTACGTCCGCGACGACTTGGGGCTCGTCAAGGAAGTTGTCTCCAAGTGGAACGGCAGCGAAGACCGCAGGATCCAGAGCGAGTATGACGAATTCGGTAGGCTCACCTACGCCGACTACGGCAACGGCGAGATTGAGCGCTTTGAGTACGACAAGTGGAACCGCCTCGCCAAGCACACGCGCGGCAAGACGGAGGAGACGTACAAGTACGACCACTTCGGTCGCCTCGTCGAGAAGCGCGAGAATGGCCTGACGACATCCTACACCTACGACGCCTGGGGCAACCGCCTCTCGCGCGTCACGAAGAACCGCAAGGGAGAGGTTGTCTCCAAGGAGAACCGCGCCTACGACAAGTTCGGCCGCCTCGCCGAGACCGCGGCGGGCTTCGGCGCGAAGGTGACGTACGCCTACGACTCCAAGGGCCGCCTCGCGCGCCAGATTGTCGACGGCTCGCCCATCGACTACGAGTACACGAAATACGGTCAGCTCGCGGGCAAACACCTCGGAGGAAAGCTGAATCCCGATGCGTCCGTGACTTACGAATATTCGAAGTCCGGCCAGATCGTCGCCCGTACCGCGAACGGCGTCCGCCAGACGTATGAGTACGACAAGAAGGGTCAACTTCTCGCTGTCAAGGACGCGGACGGCAACGCAGTCGAGCGCTACGCCTACGACAAAGCCGGCAACATGCTCAGGAAGACCGTCAACGGAAAGACTACCACCTTCACGTTCGACTCTGCGAACCAGCTTGTCTCGTCCACGACCGACGGCGTGACGACGCGCTACTCATACGACGCCGCGGGTCGTCTCGTTCGTGAAGGCAGCAAGACCTACCGCTACGGCTATCTCGACAAGGTTCTCTCCGTTACAGACAGCGACACGACCTGCACATATACCTACCACGCCGACGGCCAGCTGGCGTCAGCCACGGTAGGGTCGGCACTCCGTGCCGACCGCGGTGCCACGCCCTTGTCCGAAACCGAAACCTTCCAATGGGACGGCCTCGCGCTCATCCAGCGCGGCGACGAGCAGTTCATCAACGAGCCGCACGTCGGAGGAGGCAATCCTGTCGCGTCCTCCAAGGGCACCTCGTACTTCAACGACGCGCTCGGCACGACCGTCGGCTCAAAGTCGAACGGCAAGTACTCCGCCGCAGCCCTTACGGCCTTTGGCGAGGGATCTGACGCCGATAAGGCATTCTTCACTGGTAAGCCCATGGTCGAAGGCCTCGGTCACGCCTTCTGGATGCGCAATTACCGCGCGGGTCTCGCCAAGTGGCAGACCGCCGATCCTATGGGTTATCCCGACGGCTGGAACCAGATGAAGTATGGTGTAAATAACCCTTCGTCTGGTGTTGACTTGTTTGGTTGTGTCTGGTGGAATCCGTTTTCTTGGTTTGACGGACCAGAGGAACAGAATCCCTATGACTTTTATATTGATGAAGATATTTCAATTCCTATTGATGTGGAGCCTAAGGCTTTTAAGGTGTATTGTGGAGCGAAGCCTACAACTATTAAGGTTACTGTTGGCAATTCGGGTTCCTTTAGCTTTAAGGTTGACCTTACAAAAATTGCCGACATAATTCTTCAGAAACTAGGAATAGAGATTTCAGGTTTGTCAAGCCCTACTTATACTTTTGAGATCAAGCGTGGTGAATATACAATCTCATTACCTGGTTACCAATGCGATTCAAAACACCATGATGGGACGGGGTATATGGATGGAGTTATTATTGCTCATCCAGTATATATGCGAGAGTATAAACTTAATGGAGAAGGCAAAAAGGAATATCTAAGTAATCAGCTCAAGTATGGTTTGCTCTATAGCTTTTTACCTGTCAATAAAACCCGGTGTGAGTAATCCATTGAAAGGAGTTCACATGAAAAGTCTTCGCTTGTGTGCCTGTTGGTGCTTTGGTTCCCTGGCCTTGGCAACACTGATGTCTGGATGTCATTTGAGTGATGCATCGTGGATGAAGCATCAAAATGGATCGCGCAGTGTTAAGTTTAGTGATGATGATAAGCTGCTAATCAGTTATTATCTGGATGGGTTGCCCAAGACGTTAGCCCACTCAGATGCTACGGGGCATCAAATCCGGTTGTGTTTCTTCGATTTTAGGGGAGGCGTGCTCCTAGATCAAGACAGCGAAGGTGTTATGCAGCTTCCAGGCCATCCAGGATCCTTTTATTCGCAGAAGATAAAATTTGGGGCTTGTATTCCTCAGCCAATGCCTTTGGTATTTGCGCATGAGGAGTCACGTGGGCAATATGCGTTTGACGGGCAGTTTTACATTGACAAGGATGGCGGGGTAAATGCCTGTGTGTGGGCGATGGCTCAAAGTGGTGTTGTTGATAAGGTTGTCTTGCGTTGCGTTCTAAACAAGTCTGCGGCCGATTCAGGCTGGTCCGTCAAGGTTGATTCGCAAAGTAAGTATGGGAAGAACCTATTGTTTAAATCTGCAAGCGTCGATTCGGAATGCTTGATCTTAAAGTATGAGATGATGCTTCAGGACGGGGGCCTGTTCCCCGTCGTTGCCAAGTTGCCTTTGAGCAATCCAGACGAAAAGCAGGGGAAACAATAATTGGATATAGTCGCTACCAGCTCACGAGTGAGGCGTGGATTGTAGATGGGCTACAAGAGAAGGACGAAGGTCGTACTTGTAGCCGAGCGGATGGTGGAGGCCATCAAGAGCGGCAGAGGGTTGGCGTGTAGTGGATTTCGTCGTTGGTGATGTTGTCCAGCAGGGGTTCGGCTTTGCGAACCCCAACCACGCCGCCGCCGCGATTTGCGCGCTGTTCCCGTTCTGCTGGGGGTGGCGGGGCGGATGGCGGTGGGCGGGGCGAATCGCGGGCGTCGCGCTTTGCGTGATGCTCGCGATGACGTACTCCAGGACAGGGATGCTGCTCATTGCAACCGAGGCGGGGGCGTTGTGGTTGCTGCAATCCCGCTTCCCTTTTTCAACGCAGAGGCGCAGGGACGCAGAGCGCGCAGAGGATGCCTTGGAGCTTCCTCGATGCGCTCGCACGAGTGAAAGCCTCACTCAAGAACTCAAACACCCAAAAACTCAAACAATTCTTCTCGGGTCATTGTCAGCCCTTGTCGTCATGTTTCTCGCTCTCTGGTGGATGTGGCCGAGGCTGGCGCTGGACGGGGCGGTGATGAACAGGCCGAAGATTTGGCTTGCGGGGCTGAGGCTCTTCGCGGCGAATCCGCTGGGCGTCGGATTCGGCAACTCGGGCGAGATTGCGACGGCGTTCATGCTGCCGGACGCGATTACGGTGCGGACGCTTGTCAACTCGCACCTGACGCTGCTTGCTGAGATGGGCGCGTTTGTCGTCCGTGCTTTCGTAGTCAAGGCACCGAATGTAAAGTCGCAGATACCGAATTCGAGGGTCGTCGGCATGGTCGAATATGCGAACAGGATATACGAGCAGGTTGGAATACGCTTCAATCTCCTTTCGATAAGCCGCGATGTGGGGACGACCAACGACTGGGTTCTTGCCGAATATGACGTTGACCCGATGACAGGGGCGACGAATCGGAACCAGATATCTGCTCAGGCTATTACGTTGATGAATTCCTATACTAACCATGACTGTGTCGAATTGTATTTTGTCGGCATGATTACCAACAACAATGCTGCGGCATTTAGATCTGTGCCAGGAATTGCCGTGTCGCAGCTGGCGACCTCGCATGTCGTCGCCCATGAAATTGGACACGCCCTCGGGCTATCGGATTGCTATAACTATTCCGAAGTCAATGCTAACACGACGAAAGATTTTTCTAAAATCGACATTTCGGTGGCTTGCTTTGCATCGCGAATGCGCGACTGGGGGAGTGCGCTTGGAAGAGGGTTCTACGCAAAGTCGGACAAGTATGCCTTGGTGCAATCGTCTTTCCTCATGTATGGGAGGGATGGCAAGACCTCGGTCGACATTCCCGACGGGGCCGTCTTGAGCATTTCAAACAAGGCAATGTCGGTTGGTTCCGCATACCATATCCCTGTCGGTGCTTCGGCAATAAAACAAAACAACAGCGAGGTATACAGTCAATGAAATCACATTCGTTCTTTTTGGCATTTGCAGTTTTATTCATGGCGTTTGCGTGGGCGGACATACCCAACGTGTTCGATCTCGACCTTGACGCCCCGCGCGAAGAGGCGCCAACGGTTGTGCCCACGCGTCCGCCGGACGATCCCGAGCCAGTGGACGAGCCGTATGAGCCACCGTCCCTGCCAGGACCGGAATATGTCACAAACCGTGTTGCTGAGGCTCTGCTTTTCAGGGCATGGGGGGCTGTTGTGGATAACATTGACTTGGTTGACGAGAACGGGATAAACTACACGACGCAGTTGGTCATACCGACATGGACGTGGGAGGGTTTCCTTGGTGAAGACGAGACGAATGGGGTCACGCGTGCCGCCAAGAAGGCGTCATTCGACTGGTATCTTGGCCATCTTGCAACAAACTGCTGCGCTAATTTCTCTGACGATCAGACAAACTATGTGCGTATCGCCTTGAATGAATGCAGGGATCTGAAACACACGAATGCCTGGCAGTCATTGAAAGGGATCGCGCTAAATTCGAGTGCACCGTATCGCGGCTATGCCGGAGAGCTTTACGAGCAATATGGACCACTTGATGATTCAATGACGGATTTTTGCCTTGACGTAGAGACGAATGCCGTGCAGATGACGTTCGAGGAGCGTGGGGATATCGTCGGTGAATATGCGTCGCGCCTTCACTCCCTGCCTCCTGGAAGCAACGTTCGGCAGCGTGGAGTCGCCGGACTCTACACAAACCGACTTTCCGACTGCTCGCGGGCAATCCCAGTAGACGAGATACTGGTCGCCTCCCTGCCGGGCTATGAGTTCAGCACGAACCGTCTTGCCGCCGCGTTATATGTTTTATCGTGCACCAATTCCTGGTCGGAGCAGAACGCTTATTTTATCGGTGTCACAAATGCAATCGAGAACGCGCTGAACAACCCATAACCATTGCATTGGGAGCGGGAGGGTTAGACCCTGACTGGCGGGCGATGCGAGACCGCTTTGTCGCAATTACAAACCAACTTCTTTCGTCTGGACAGCCGTTGAGTGTGATCACTGTCGGCGTTCCATAACCTATCAGTGTTTCCGTGTCCGTATGGGCTTTTACCCATAGTACATTCATTTCGCGGACTCGTACCGATTACAACAGAAAGAAATGGCGGGGGTTGATGAGGGTTGAGGGAGTTTGATTAGGCTTGAAAAATGTTGATTTTATTGGGGGAAAATTGAGATTGCAGAGGGATGAATGCAGGGATGAGGCGGGAAAAGCGCATTTGG
>JAZSOG010000052.1:0-93299 GCA_045536845.1 Kiritimatiellia bacterium
CACAAACCGCTATGCGCGGATACTTCGCGAGCTTGCGGTCGAGAACACCAACGAGACGAAATGGGCGATTGCAAGCCTTGGTCGATACAAGACCACCGAGAGCCTCCCGTTCCTGTATTCCTGTGCCACGAACGCAGTCTACGGCGCAAAGGCGCTGAAGGCCGTGTTCGCCATCGAGGGCGTGAACAGCAATTCGGTGGCCGCGACGTGCGGCTATCTGGCTGTTACCAATGCCTTTACTCAGCAGATGGATTACGAGCGTTCGGATGTGTGCGAATGGTTGCTCAAGGAAGTTTCAACATCACCCAGTCTGACATATCTTAAACCTTTGTGTCTGAATGCTGCGGTTGACTATGCGCAGAACATAAGCATAATGCACAAAAGTCTCGATGAGGCAATTTGCGAAGCCGATTCAACCTATCGCCATAGCAAGCGGCGTCTGGAAGTGATGCGGTCTGCTCAGAATAGATGCTGGAATCCAATGCTGACAAATTACGTCACCAACGCCATCAACGAACTTGTCGCCTATCCCGAAGCCGACTTGCCGGACTGAATTCGTCGTGAACGCGCAGATCGTCCTTTTCACCAACGGCGATTTCATCACGCGCTCCAACATCGAAAAAGGGTCGGGCCCTTCTATAGAAGATTCACTGTATATGATTCGGATGCCTGCGGATTGTAGCTTCTACACGATCTACACGTTCTACACGGCTTCTTCTCCGCATCTCCACCTCTACACGGCTCGTCATCTTTTCGTGTAATCCAGACAATGCGGCAAAGTTTGGCGGTCCGAGCTTCTCCTGTTTCTCCTGTCCTTTGTGGCTAGCCACCATTGGGTTGACCCCATAGTGGCACGTTCGAGAGCCCTGCTGCTCGTAGTTGCTTCATAAGCCTTCGGCCACCGCCAAGCCATCGAAAATGGTATAATATCTAAACTATGTCCGAAATAAGAGTTCGTTTCGCCCCGTCACCGACCGGCAAGGTGCATATCGGCAACATCCGTGCCGCCATCTACAACTGGCTTTTCGCCCGCCACACCGGCGGCAAGTTCCTCCTTCGCGTCGAGGACACCGACCTCGAGCGCTCCACGCCCGAGGCGATCGCAGTCCTCTTCGACTGCATGAAGTGGCTCGGTCTCGACTGGGACGAGGAAGTGTTCTACCAGACGAAGAACGTGAAGCGCCACCTCGAGGTCGTCGACCAGCTTCTCGCGAGCGGCCACGCCTACAAGGTCGAGAAGACCTCGCGCGACGGCAAGACCGGCGTCGTCACGATGTTCCGGATGCCCAAGGAGGGCGTCATCGAGTTCGACGACATCGTGAAAGGCCACATGGCGAAGAAGGCCGAGGACATACAGGACTTCGCGATCGTCCGCTCGGACGGCTCGCCGATCTTCCACATCGCGAACGTGGTAGACGACATCGACCAGCGCGTCACGCACATCATCCGCGGAGACGACCACGTCGAGAACACGTTCAAGCACATCTGCATCTTCCGTGCGCTCGGCGCGGAGGTCCCGAAGTACGGTCATCTCTCGATGATCGTCAACCAGCAAGGCAAGCCGTACTCCAAGCGCGACGGCGCGGCGTTCGTCGGCGAGTATCGCGAGCAAGGGTATCTCCCAGAGGCGCTTTTCAACTACCTCCTTCTCCTCGGCTGGAATCCGGGCGACGACCGCGAGGTGTTGACGCGCGAGGAGATGGTGAAGCTTTTCGAGCTCGAGAAGGTGCACGTCACCGCCGCGATGTTCGACCCGAAGAAGCTCGCGTGGATGAACGGCGAGTACATCAAGAAGATCCCGGCGAATGAGTTTAGGGATATGATGGTTCGTTCGGCGGCGTCCGAAGGCTCCTCCTCAGGGGCCCTCGGCGAATACGCCGTATCCCTTCGCTCGGACCTTCGCTCCGCCGCCGAACAAAAGGCCTGGTGGGATTATCTCGCTGCGCAGATACAGGTGAGGACGAAGTTCTTGAAGGACATTCCGGGGGCAATTAGGTGCTTTGTGTCGGACGACTATCCGTTTGACGAAAAGGCGGTGGAGAAGCGCCTCAAAAAGCCGGGCGTGAAGGAGCTTCTGCTCGACCTCGTGGAGCGCTTCTCCAAGGTCGAGGACTGGACCGCCCCTGCGCTTGAGGCCGTCGTCAAGGAGCTTTCGCAGGGCAACGGTATGGGCCCGTGGGTGCATCCTATCCGCGTCGCGGTCTCTGGCCGCGGCGAGGGCATCGGGCTTTTCGAGATGCTCCAGCTTCTCGGCCGCGAAAAGACATTGGCTCGTCTACGTCATGCGGCTGAAACATTGGCGTCCGAGCAAACCAACTGATAGAATAGGCGGAAATGTTTTAAGCCGTGTAGAACGTGTAGATCGTGTAGAATTTATTGACGTAGGCAAATGAAAAAGGCAGAGAAAGAGTCGCGTGTTGTTCTTGTCGGCACCTACCGTCCTGCGAATGAGGCATGGATTCGGGATCGTCGCCTATACAACTTGCCGTTGCCGAAGATCTTAAGCCGCAAAGAACGCAAAGGGCGCAAAGTTGGAGATGCGAGGCTTCCTTGTGCTGCCACAGCTGACGGGCATCTTGCGTTTCATGAGAAGATTTCGGGTGTTGTGCTTTTTGCGGAAGGTCATCCGAACTTTGCGTTCAAGGCGAAGTTCAAGGATGTCGTCGACGGTGCTTGGTTGAAGAAAAATGGGTATTCGCTTTCCGCAAAGCCACATGGCGAGAAGTACGCGCTTTACGAGCTGTGCGAGGAATCGACGCCCGCGAAATTGCTAGGTGTCAAGTCTGCCGAGGTTTTTGTCAGCTCTTCGCGCTGTCCGTGTGTGAAGATCGACGAAGCATTCTATTCAAAGCCCTATCCAGTCACTGGCGGCAAGTCGATGCCTTATGTCTTCGACTGTCTCAAACCCTACTTCAAGAAATGGAAGTCTGCGACGACCTTCAATCCGGTGCAGGGGGATTTCTTTCAAGAGAATTTTGGTTTTGATTACGGGTTGCAGGTCGCGCGTGGGATTGTTGCTGAGGCGAGAAGGGATGGTGAGCTGACGTGCGTTGAGATTTGTGCAGGAGCTGGAGGTCAGGCGCTTGGGTTGGACCGAGCCGGGTTTAAGCATGTGGCGCTTGTTGAGTTTGAGGGCGAGTATTGTAAAGTCTTGCGGGAGAATAGGCCTGAATGGAATGTCATCTGCGGCGATGTCCACGATTTTGACGGTACTCCATATCAAGGCGTCGATTTGTTTGCTGGCGGTGTACCGTGTCCGCCATTTTCGGTCGCGTCAAAGCAGCTTGGCGAAGACGATGAAAGGGATTTGTTTCCGCAGGCGATTAGGTTGATTTCAGAGATTCGTCCACGTGCGGTTATGCTTGAGAATGTGCGTGGGTTTCTCGATCCGAAGTTTGACGCATATCGCAATTCCATCTTGGAGTCGATTCGGCGGCTTGGCTATCGCGCTGATATCAAGCTCTTGCAGGCGAGCGACTTTGGCGTGCCGCAGATTCGTCCGAGGGTCGTGATTGTCGGCATACGGAATGACGAAGATGGTGAATTCCACTATCCGGTTGCTAGCCGTCGCGCGGCACCCTCGGTTGGCGTAGCATTGCGGGATCTCATGGGCGCAAAAGGATGGAAGGGACTTGATGCCTGGGTTGAAAAGGCTGACACGATAGCGCCTACGATCGTCGGCGGGAGCAAAAAGCACGGCGGTCCAGACCTTGGTCCAACACGGGCTCGTCGCGCATGGCTGGAGCTTGGGGTTGACGGACTTGGCATTGCAAATGAACCGCCAGCGAAAGATTTTATTGGCAATCCCAAGCTCACCAAAGAAATGATTGCGCGTATACAGGGATTCCCTTCAAGTTGGAGCTTTGGCAATCGCAAGACAGCCGCTTGCCGCATGATTGGAAACGCATTCCCCCCGCCAGTTGCAAAAGCGGTCGGGCAACAGATAAGGAGATGCTTAAACCATGAAGAGTAAAATTATTTTTGCAGAAGCGCGCAAGCAGTTTCACAGGTCGCTTGTGAAACGCGGCGTGCTAGTTGTTGACAAGTCAGGAGTTGCGTCAAACAGTGACAAGGACAACCGACCATCCTGCGCAATTGGAGGATTGATAGCCAAGAGATTATGCGCAGGGGAGGGTGCAAAACTCCCAGCTCAGACGGCGGGAAGCATATTCGAGGAACTTGTTTGCGAATTCTTGAATGCAACGTTTCCGAAACTGCAGAACTTGCGCCCTGGGAAATGGAATGTCTTGAACCTTGGTAACAATAATGCGGTAAAGACTTCCAGCTTTGTCCAGTACGAGCATCTGGCCCACCTCGCCAAGGTAATACGGTCTGACAGCCAGCTTGCGACAATGCTTGGCAATGACTATGTTATTGCGCCTGATATAGTCGTGTCGCGTACGCCTTGCGATGACAATGAGATAAACGACATCGCGCGGTTTGTCGACGACAATGTCGCACTGCGATCAGACCTTCGGCTAAAGAACAATCCGCTTGAAATCATGCATGCTTCCGTTTCGGTGAAATGGACAATGCGAAGCGATCGCTCGCAAAATAGTCGCACCGAAGCTTTGAATCTCATTCGCAACAGAAAGGGACGCACTCCGCACATTGTCGTCGTAACCGGCGAACCGCTGCCGTCCAGACTTGCATCGCTTGCGCTTGGGACAGGAGACCTTGACTGTATCTACCATTTTGCTCTTCAAGAATTGATTCAATCCGTCCACGAATATGGGAAAGATGGGCGGGAGGATCTCATCGAGCAATTGGATACGATGGTGGAGGGCAAACGACTGAAGGACATATCAGACTTGCCGCTTGACTTGGCATGTTAAGGAGGTGTGGGCTTGCTGTATGCGTGATGTTGCTATCAACTTGGCGGGGGCGATAAAGTTGGAGGCACTTGATCGTAAAGTAGAGGTGGTCTCCGGAAACACGCCTCACGCCTCAAGTGCCTCAACGCCTAGCATTGTAGCAAAAGTGCTTCCGTGCATCAAGGGGGGGCTTCAAACATGGTAGGAGGGCGTTAAGTTGAGAAACCCATTTGACAGAATCGTTGGGCCGGAGGGCGAGTGGATTGATGATGGTGCTGAAAAGCCGGATTGCTCGGCGGAGGATGTCGCTGCAGAGTGGCACCCAACTCGTGACGAGTTTATGATCCGCTGTCTCAACGCGGCCGTCAATTTGCGCGGGGTAATGACATTTTCCGATTTCTGTGAAATCTATAACGAGTATGCAGAAGGCCATGAGTCGCCCGTCTCGGATACACTTGATGAGAACGAGCTAGGTAGATTCATGAGTCGGGTAGCCGACAGCAAAGAGGGCGACGGCACGCCTCTTGACAGATTGCTTGAGGAGTTCGGCATAAACTTTGCCTGCTGGTGCGACAATAATGACGGTGATAGTCTTGTCGTCAAACGAACGTTGATCGATGTGGAAGATGATATCCGCAAAAGCAAAATACCACCGACCGACAAGGAGATTTTTGCACTGATTGACAAGCGTGTAGCCGTTGCCCGCGAGGCGTTTGCGAAAGTGGACTTCCCGCACTTTGACGAGGATGCGTTTCTGTCGTTTGAGTTTATGGACGATGAAGATGATGACTACGACGTCGAAGATGGCGAGCTGGTCAAGTTGGAGGAGCTGCCGCCGGCGAAATACACGGGGCCGGTCGACTTCAAGTTCGTGAAGGATCCTGAGGAGCGCGACAGAATGCTTTGGGACTATGATGGCGTAAGGGCCGTAACTCGCGAATTCGTTCGTCACGTGGTGATGCACGAACTGACGCAGGAAGAGCGGCGTGACGCAGCGAAGCGACTCGGCATCACGACCGACCCAAAGACGGGATTCATCCTCGATGCAAATCTTGACATGGTGGCTGGGGACTTTGCTGCGATGATGGACGACCAGCATGGAGAGCCGGCGATCAAGCGCATCCTGAAGCGCAAGGACAAACTTGAGAACGAATACGACCGCGCAGCGGCTGCCCACTACGAAAACTACCGTTATACGTGGCTTGAAGTCCTTGCAGTGAAGTCCGGCGTCGGCATGAAGTGCCGCGACCTTCTGACTGGCGAGGAGCTGTTCCTCATGGAGACGAGCTTCAGCAAAGGCGACGTGAAGGGCATGACGGTCTGCGCGGGAATCGCCCCTATGGGTTCTGTCTATCTCGTCCTCGGCGTTATTCATCCGGCGCATTTCGAGAATCCGGCGACAATCCTCAAGATCGTCCTGACGCATCTCGGGCTGTCGACGGAGCTTCCGATCAAGCTCTCGTTCGCCGATCAGGCGCGTTTCGCGGCAGAGACGATTCGCCGCATAAGCGCCAACGACAAGTTCTCGAACATCATCATGGGGTGACGGTCTCCTTTGACGGGAAATTAGGTATACGAGGACGCGCTACATATGTGGAGACTCATATTCCAGGTCGTTCCCATCGGGGCGTGGATCATCGCGTTCATAACCGTCGTACGGCCTCTTGAGCTCTCCCGCCGCGGCAAATTTGCCGCGGCCGCACTGTTTGCCCTCGCGCTTGGCAAGTTCGCTTTCTTTGCGATTGTTGGCGGCGACGAGTTCACGCCGAATCTCGCGCCGGCCGTAATCTTGGGCTATGGGTGGATATATGCGACGGTGATGTTGCTTCTGGTGCTGGCGTTTCCGTTTGACGTCCTGTGCTATTTGCTCGACCTTGCGAAGATACGCGTTTCCGTGCGGACGACGCGCGGCGTATTTGCCGCGTTCGCCGTCGTCGCCGCCTTTTTTTCCGCATGGGGAATATACGAGGGCGTGAGGACTCCCGACGTGAAGCGCATCGAAATAGAGTACGATGATCTTCCGCAGTCGTTTGACGGCTATCGCATCGTCCACCTCAGCGATCTTCATTGTTCCACCTCTGCGCGCCGCCCGCGCTTCGAGCGCATCGTCGAGCGCGTCAACGCACTCGACGCAGACTTGGTCGCGATTACAGGAGACTTCGTCGATGGACTTGTGTGCGAGCGGATAGGCGACATGGAACCGCTTGCCCATCTTCGCGCGCGAGACGGCGTCTGGGGGTGTGTCGGCAACCACGAGTGGTATTGGGAGTGGAACGCGTGGGACGACGCTCTTTTCGGGCTGAACATTTGGATTCTCGCAGAACATCGTCATTACGCGAAGAGCGTCATAAGAAGGGGCGACGATGCGATTGCGCTTGGTGGGCTTTATGACCCGGCTTTCTTTCAGTTTTCTGGAATCCAATCATTTGCGCGGGATGCCTTCGCTGATGCGCCAAAGGGTGCGTTTCGTATACTTCTTTACCATCGCCCTCACACGAAGGAAATTTGTTCCGAAGATGCGGACGTAAAGCTGCAGCTCTCCGGCCATACGCACGGAGGTGCGATGCCGGGCGTAAAGTGGCTTGTTGCGAGGGCGAACGAGGGGCACGTGCGCGGGCTCTACGAGTTTGCAAAGGGGCGCTATCTTCATGTCTCTCCTGGGACCGGCCAGTGGGCTGGCTTCCCCCTGCGGTTCTTCAATCCGGCTGAGATAACAGAAATCACACTTCGCAGGAAAGCTGCTGGCGGGAGCGAGCGGTGAGCTGGACTTCCCTGATACTGGCGAGTGCAGTGTTCCTCGCGCTCTACGACCTCGCTAAAAAGGCGAGCGTTCGCGACAACGCAGTATTGCCGACCCTGCTTATTTCCACTTGCTTCGGGTGCGTCGCGTATGTCGCCGGCGTCGCTATTTGCGGGCGTCTTGGCGATGCGACGGTGATGACGCGTGAGCTACTTGCCTTGTCTGCGATAAAGTGCATCATCGTCGGCACATCGTGGGTGTTCACATTCCGCGCGCTCAGGTCGCTTCCGATTTCCATCGCGACTCCCATACGCGCGTCCGCGCCTGCGCTCGTCTTCGTCATCGCGTTCGTTCTCTACGGCGAACGGCCCTCGCTCGTTCAGCTGATCGGCATGGCGACGGTGTTCGCCGGCTATTTCGTCTTCTCGTGGGCGGGGCGGCACGAAGGGATAGACTTCTTCAGGAACCGCGCCGTGTGGTACGCGTTCGCGGGCGCCGCTTGCTCGGCGCTTTCGTCGATATGGGATAAATACCTCTTCCAAGTGCGCGCGCTTCCTGTCGAGTCGGTCCAGCTCGCGTTTCAGGTGGGGCTCGTCGTCTTCTATTCCGTCGCGCTCGCGGCATCGCGCCTTTTCCACGCCGAGAAGATTACGTTTGAATGGCGTCGCACGATACCGCTTGTCGGCATACTTCTTGCCGCGGCCGACTGGCTCTATTTCCAGGGTCTCGCCTGCCCGGACGCGCCGGTTTCAGCGGCGTCGCTTCTTCGCCGCTTCTCCGTCGTGATAACCTTTGTCCTCGGTGCGCGGTTCTTCCACGAGACGAATCTCGTCCGCAAGGGGCTCGCCCTCGCGGCGATAGTAGTCGGCGTCGTCTTGATATGTCTTGGAAAGGGGTGACTCAATGAAAACACTGCTTGTCGGATACAAGGCCCAGGATCTCTTCGAAGTGGACAGGCGCGGCACGAGACACCCCGTTTCGTGGCTTGACGGCGATATCACCTGCCACACGCTCGACATCTACCACTGCCATGCAATCGAAAACTCGTCTTGCGGCGTGAAGGCGGTCTGCTCGCCGCATTTGCCGAAGGGCGACTGGGACCTCATAAAGTTCAAGACGGGTCCGAAGCTGATGTCGGGCGAGCTTTCGCTCGATCTCCTTCAAGAGATACACCTGCTTCACCCCAAGCGCTTCGAGCTTGAGTTCGACGGTCGCGAGCGCGACAGGAACGATCTCCTCGCAAAGATCAAGGATGATCCAGATCGCGTGCGCGACTTTTCCGCGACATGGCCCGCGAGCGTCCCAGGGGGGCAGAAGCTCATGCTTACGAGTTTTCCCGGCTGTTTTTGCCATCGCCGCGTAGACGACGGGGGGCTTGCACTCGCGGAAGTGGTTAGCAGGGAACTCTCTGGCAAGAATCCGCGCGCAATCCTCGACATGGGCTGTGGCTGCGGTCTCGTCGGCTTCCTTGTCGCGGCGAGCCTGAAGGCTCCTGTTCGTCTTGTAATGGTCGATTCTCATACGCGGGCGGTCGAGGCGGCAAATCTCAATGCGGGGAAGCTCGGGATCCCTGCCGAGGTAATACTTTCCGACAATGGAACTCCTGCGCAGATGGATGGCTCTTTCGATGTTTTTGCGGGCAATCCTCCGTACTACAGCGACTACCGCATAGCCGACATCTTCCTTGAGACTGCACAGCGCGCGCTAAAGCCGGGCGGCGTCTGCTACACGGTCTGCAAGAACGCCGATGGTCTTGAACCTGTCCAGCGCCGCTATTTCCCTGAAGTGGAAATTATCCGCCGTCGCGGCTATGCCGTCCTCAAATCCGTCAAAAATTGATATAATACACTCCTATGAACTTGTCAATTCTCCTTGCCGCGACGTTCATCTCTGGCGTCAATCCTGAATTGCATACTTTCAACCACGAGGGCGAATGCGGAACCGGCGCGGTCGTGCCGTGGGCGGGAAGCCTGTGGGCGATCTCGTACGCGCCTCACATGCCGAACTGCTCGACCGACAAGCTTTACGAGATAAAGCCCGACATGACGCGCGTCATCCGCGCCGAGTCGATTGGCGGTACGCCGGCGAACCGACTCATCCACAAGGAGTCGAACCAGCTCTTCATCGGGCCGTACGCAATCGACGAGAAGGGCAACGTCCGCGTTATGAAGCCCATCAACGACGACGGCTCGACGAACCTCTACGGACGTCTCACCGCGAGCGCGCGCCACCTCACGGATCCCGCGCACAAGATCTACACGATGACGATGGAGGAAGGCGTCTACGAGATTGATGTCGATACGCTTAAGGTCACCGAGCTTTTCCGTGACGGCAACATCCAGGGCTATGGCAGGCACGACGGCAATCTTCTCCCCGGATACCACGGCAAGGGCGGCTATTCCGGCCAGGGGCGTCTCGTCTACGCGAATAACGGCGAGTTCTCCTCCGCCGCGATGAAAGACCCCACGACGACGAGCGGCGTTCTCGCAGAGTGGAACGGCAAGCCCGGCAAGGAGAACTGGAAGATCGTCCTCAGGAATCAGTTCACCGACATCACCTCGAAGGGCGGCATCTATGGCGCGGCGAATCCCGAAAAAGACCCCCTCTGGGCAATCGGCTGGGATTACAAGAGCGTGATCCTCATGATTCTCGACGGCGGAGAGTGGCACAAGTACCGTCTTCCCAAGGGCTCGCACAGCTACGACGGCGCGCACGGCTGGAACACCGAGTGGCCGCGTATCCGCGAAATCGGCGAAGGCGACGACTTCCTCATGACGATGCACGGCACGTTCTGGCACTTCCCCGCGACGATGAGCGCGAAGAACTCGGCTGGAATCCGTCCGCGCTCCAACTACCTCAAGATCGTCGGCGACTTCTGCCGCTGGGGCGACAAAGTCGTGCTTGGCTGCGACGACACTGCGAAGAACGAGTTCCTCAACAAGCGCAAGGCGAAGGGCGGCATCGGCGCCCCCGGCCAGTCCAACAGTTCGCTTTGGTTCCTCGACTCCAAGGATCTCGATTCGTTCGGCCCGGTCATCGGCCGCGGCGCAGTGTGGCAGGGCGAGGACATAAAGGCGGGTGAAGTGTCCGACCCCTATCTTTGCGATGGCTATGACCACAAGATGATGTTCCTCAAGATGGACGGTGACGGCTCAATCGGTTTCGAGGTCGATCGTCGCGGCACCGGGGAATGGGAATCCGTTGAAAAGGCGCCTATCCCGAGCTGGGTGTCGGTAAACGGCGAGAGCTGCAAGCCAATGAAACTGGGTTCCGAGAGCAGGATTGCTTGGGTTCGTCTTCGTGCGAAAACCGACCTCAAGAACGTGACGGCTGAATTTCAGTATTGGAACGATGACAAGCGCACGGCCGTTCCACGTCGCGGTGTCGCGCCCGGCGGGATGTTCACGGGTTTCGTGAGCGCTGACGCGCTGGATCCAGACCATTCTCAGGCCCCTGCCGCTTCGAGGGGCATTGTCAGGAGCGGCGAGGGCGACGAGAATCTTCCGCTTGAGATGGTGCAGGACGACCAGCTCTATATTATGCTTCCCGGCGAGGGCGGCAAGCTTGAACTCAAGAAGTCCGACAACGAGAAGAAGCTCGCGCAGGTCAAGAAGGAGTTTGCTATTGACGCCGGGCAGGATCTCGGCGACAGCTATGACAAGGCGTCCGCCGTTATTACGGACGACGAAGGCCGCCGTTGGCGCTTCCCGTATGCGACGGATGCGCATGCGCGCACCGGCCGCCTCTGCCGAGAGTGCTGCACCGAGCGCGACCTCCTCAACATCGGCGGAACCTTCTACGAGCTCCCGGCCGAGAACGCGGGCGGGTTCGCGAAGGCGCGCGCAATTGCCACTCACAGGAGCCAGGTCTACGACTACTGCACTTGGCGCGGACTCTTCGCCATCTCGGGCGTCGATCCTGCTGCGGCGGAAGCGGGCGAGCATTTCGTCAAGTCCGACGACGGCAAGGCCGCGCTCTGGGTCGGCGTCGCCGACGACCTCTGGAAGATCGGCAAGCCTGTCGGCGTTGGCGGCCCGTGGCTTGACACCGCCGTAAAGGCCGAGGTTCCGTCCGATCCCTACATCGTGACGGGCTTCGACAGGAAGCAGGTCGCCATCGCCACCGACAAGAACGCCAAGATACGCCTGGAGTTCGATGTCACCGGCAGCGGCACCTGGATTCCCCTCTACAACGTCGAAGTTAAGGCCGGCAAGTGGCGTAGCATCGACCTTGGCGGCATCCGCGCCTACTGGGTGCGTGCTGTTGCGGATTGCGACTGCACTGCGACTGTTCAGTTCAAGTACGAGTGACGTCGGGGGGTTAATCTAAGAAGTGTCGCAAGTTCATGTCATAATTGGCGAAGACGACTATCTCGTGTCGGAGGCCGCGAAGCGGATCGTTGGCGACGGCATCGGGCTCGAGACGGTCGACTCTGCCAATTCGACGAACGAGGAACTTCAGCTAAGAGATCTCCGCGAGGCCGAGGCGTCGCTTCTGACGCCTCCTTTCCTCGACCCCAAGAAAACGACATGGTGGCGCAACGTCGGGTTCCTGCCGCAAAGCGGGAAGGGTGGCTCGTCCGAGGCGGTCAAGGCGGCGCTTGAGAAGTTTGCCGAGAAGCTCGCCGCCGCAGACCTTCCTGAAAACCAGCATTTCATCCTCTCTGGCCCGCGCCTACTCCAGACTTCGATTTTCGCCAAGACGCTTAAGGCGTCGGTCGAGATGGTCGTCTTTTCCGCCGGTAAACCGTGGGAGCAGGCGAAGGCCGCAGCCGTGCGAGTCATCGATCTTGCGAAGGAGATGGGGCTTTCATTTGAGCGCGGCGCGGCGGAGATCTTTGTCGCCCGCGTCGGTCCAGATTCGCGCTCGCTCGCGAGCGAACTTGCGAAGATGCGCGACTACCTCGGCGGCGAGCGCAGCAAGATAACTGCCGCCGACATCGCGGAAGTCACTTCTCAAGGCGTTGGCGTCGAGCCGGAGATATGGGCGATAACAGACGCGCTTGGCGAGAGAAACTTTGCGAAGGTGCTCGATTCCGTTAGCCGCTTTGAGCGCGAGAATGGCTTTGCGGTTCTTGTTACGACGGTAGTGGAGAAGTTCTTCCGACAGCTTGCGGAGCTTAAGGACGCCGAGGCGAAAGGACGCTTCGGCGAGGCGACCGAGGGCATGAACCCGTATGCCGCGAGGAAGAACCAGGGATTTCTCCGCAACTGGTCGCTGAACGAGCTTCGCGCCGCGCGCTTCCGCTTTCTCGAACTGCGCGAACGCGCCGTCTCGTCGCAATCCGCCGACGCCCTCGTTGTCGCGCGTCTCGCGCAGGTCTGCCGCAGGAGGGCTGCGCGGTGAGCCGCGAGATGCTAAACCTGAAAAACGCCGCGGAGCACGTTCACATGGATGCGAACGAGCTTCGGCACGTGGCGCAGCGCGGCGAGATAGAGTTCGACGAGCACGGCGGTGACCTTTGGTTTGAACATCGCGTCCTCGACGAGTGGGCGCAGCGCAACTTGCTCGCTTCGGGCCGCAAGGAGCAACTTCGCCAGCATAGCGTCATCCTCGAAGAGCAGCGCCGCTCAAACAGTTCCGACTGGCGCGTATGGCGGCTTTTCGCGCCGACGGGGATCGTGCTCGATGTCCCTGGCAAGGCGAAGGCGGGGATACTGCGCGACATGACGAGCATCGCGGACGCGACCGGTTTCGTCTACGATCCTGACGGGCTTTTCAAGGAGCTTGTCGCTCGCGAGGAAACGGCGTCTACGGCTGTCGGCGAGGGTGCGGCATTTCTCCATCCTCGCTTCCACGACCCGTATATGTTCCAGGAGACGTTCATCGCCTACGGGCGCAGCGAGCGGCCTGTATTCTTTGGCGCGCCCGACGGGCAGGGCACGCGTCACTTTTTCCTCGTGTGCTCGACCGACCACGAAATGCATCTTCACATTCTCGCACGCCTCGCAGTCATGGCGCATGCAACCGAGTTTCTCCAGATACTCGACGAGGCGACGAGTCCGGAGCAGGTCGTCGAGATAGTCCGCGCGGCGGAGGAGGGTCTGCTTAAATGAAGAAGCTCTGGTTCTTTGACCTCGACGGCACTCTCGCCGATACCGACCGAGACATCCGCGAGGCGTGGAAGGCGACGCTTGCCGACCTCGGGCTCGAGTGCCCCGGCTTCGACGCCGGTTTTGTCGCAGGTCCGCCGATCGAGGACATGGCAAGGACGCTTTTCCCCGAGATCTATACCGACGCGCTTGGCGCGGCGATTCGAAAGGGCTTCGGCGAGCACTACGACAACGACGGCTTTCCGAACACTGTCGAGTATCCGGGAATCGTCGACCGCGTGCGCGAGCTGAAGGCGTCTGGCGCGACAGTCGTCGTTGCGACGAACAAGCGCTATGTCGGTGCGAGGCTGATTGCGGAGAAGTTCGGCTGGGAGCGCGTCTTTGACGGCATCTACGCCGGTGACATGTTCAAGGACGATCCCGCGATAGGCAAGATGACGAAGTCGGTGCTTCTTTCGTTTCTCATGCGGAAATACGCCGCGACGCCAGAGGAATGTGCAATTGTCGGTGACACGAAGAGCGACTTTATTGCGGCGAAGGACAACGGTATCGAATCAGTCGGCGTTACATGGGGCTACGGCAAACCCGAGGAGCTCGCCCTCGCGAGCCGTATTGCCCATACCCCTGCCGAAGTATGATATAATATAGCGGACAATGTTTGAAGTGCGGAACATCGCGTTTACCTACCACAAGAAGCAAGTCTTGCGGGATGTGTCGTTTGTCGTCTCTCCAGGCGAGGTCGTGTGCGTGATTGGGGCCAACGGAGCCGGCAAGACGACGCTTCTCAAGGTGCTTGCGACCCTTGCCGCGCCCGATTCCGGCGTAGTGATGGTCGACGGCCAGAACGCATTTGCGAAACCCTTGCGTTACCGCCGCCAGCTCGGCTATCTGCCCGAGCGCGTCGCTCTCTACGAGGAGATGACCGTCAAGGAGTACTTGAACTACCGCGCCGCGCTGAAGGGCGAGCCGGTGAAGCGCATCCGCAGGCGCGTCGACGAGGCGTGCGAGATGTGCAAGGTGTCGGAATTCCTGCGTTCCCCGATTGGAAGTCTCTCCGCTGGGCTAAAGAAGCGCGTGGCGCTCGCAGATGCGCTTCTCCTGAGGCCGCGCGTCCTGCTCTTGGACGACTTCCTCGCGGGGCTCGACAGCGACATGCGCGAAACCGCTGGCGCCGTGCTGTCAAACGCCGCCGCGTTCTCGTCGGTCATAGCGACAGGACACGAGCTTGACGATCTCGCAAAGTGGGCGACAAGGTTCTTCATTCTCAGGGACGGGGTGATTTCCGCGTCCGTGTCGGCCGTAGGCGTCGACAGGAGTTCCATTCGCGGCCGTATTGCCGCGGCGCTAAAGGGGAGCATCTCATGAGTCCGGTGCGCGTCACTTGGAGGCGCACCATCGGCCGTGCGCGCAGCCTCTACTCTACGGCGTTCGCAGCTGGCGGGTTCCTTGCGGCCGCGGCGGCTCTCTTCGCGTTCAAGCTCGATGCGGCAGAAGGCGCCAGTCTCTCGGTCGCATCCGTCTGGGCGGCGAGCGTCTCTCCGTTCCTCCCCGCGCTCGCGGCGTTCTTTGCGATGGACGTATGGAGCGACGAGCTGCAGTCGGGGCGCGTAGAACTTCTTCTTACTACTCCGGTGAGGGAGCGCGAATTTACGCTCGGCAAGTTCCTCGGCGTCTTTTCGATGGTAGTGATTTCAACGTTCCTCTCGTTTGCCTCGACCGTAGTCGCGCTGCGCATATATGCGCCGTCTGCGCTCGCTGGCGTCGGCGTTCTCGGCTTCTGCCCCGCGTTTCTCGCGCTTATGCTCCAGAGCGTCCTCTGGTGCGCGGTTTCGGTCGCGATGAGCTCCCTTTTCCGGCATGCAGCGGCGGCAGCGTGTGCGTCGCTCCTCCTTCTGGTAGGCATCCCTCGCGGCGGATGGGCCGCGCTTCTCGCCTGGGCCCCGCAGGGCAGGACGGCGTTCGGGGAGATGATTCTCGACGCGCATGTGATCGACATGTCCTCGGGTCTTTTCTCGTCGGGCACAGTCCTCTCGTATCTCGTCCTTTCGTCGTTCTTCCTCTTCGTCGCCTCGAAGAACGTCGCCATGTACCGCTACAGTGGTCGAGGCGGCCGTTCGTTGCGGTTTTCCACCGCCTTTGCGATAGTCCTCGCCGGTGTCTTCTCTGGGCTTGTCGTCGAACTCGTGAACCGTCTCGACTCGAAGCTCGACCTGCCGGTCGGAAACCTCGAGACCGAGTTCTCCGGCAGGACACGCGGCATACTTTCCTCGGCTCAGGGTGAAATGACGGTGACGTGCTTCCTTCCCCGCAAGGACGCGCGCTTCCGCCCGATTGGTCGCTTCCTCCGTCGTCTCCAGCGCGAGTCGGCGTCGCTCGGCGGGCTCAATATAGACCTCCGCTTCGTAGATCCGCTGTGGGATCTCGGCCCGGCTGAACGGCTCGTGCGCCTTGGCGCTGCCGAGGGCAGTCTCGTCTTCGAGAAGGGCCGCCGCAACGTCGTGCTGCCGCTTGCCGAGGGATATGGCGAGCGGATATGCGCGTCGTCCATACAGAGCCTCACGGTGCCGCCGCAGAGGCGCAACGTCTACTGGACCGTCGGGCACGGCGAGGCGGCTAGCGAGGAATACGGCACCTTCGGAATGAGCGACATAGCGCGCGACCTTTCGCGCGAAGGGTACAGGAACATGCCGATCGACCTCGCGGGCGACGCGCAGATTCCGTCTGACTGCGCTCTCATAGTCGTCGCCGGCGCGAAGGAAGACTTCTCCCGCGCAGAGGCAGGCCGCATCGACTCGTATCTCCGCGCAGGCGGTCGTCTTCTCGTCCTTCTCGCGACGGCAGATTTCGGCGGCGTCGCCTCGCTGCTCCCCGGCTGGGGTCTCAGGCCCTCTTTGGTGACGACGACCGGCGCAAAGTCTCTTTCGGGAACCGACCTCATCGTCGGAGAGTTCTCCGAACATGCGATTTCGAAGCCGCTGCAGGGCTCTCGCATCGTCCTCGAGCGGCCTGTCGGCTTCATGCCGTCCGCCGCCGCGGAAACGGGAACAGGTGCCGACCGCATAGAGTTCACTCCGCTCGCCAAGGCGGGCACCGCTGTGGTCGCGGCTGCGGTTGAGCGCGGAGTGGGAGCGGGCGCAGACCTTTCGATACGCCCGATGCGCATAGTGGCGATAGGCGACGCTGGCTTCGTCATGAACGGCCAGCTCGCGGCGCGCGCCAACGCCAACCGCGACTTCTTCCTGAACTGCGTCGCGTATCTCTCGGGAACGGACGCGTCGGTCGCGAGCGGAGCCGAGACGAATGTGCTGACGACAGGGCTTGACCGCGCCGCGCGGATACACTTCGCCGCCGTAATCGCCGGCGCCGTTCCGTTCGTCGTGTTCCTGCTGCTGATGGCGGTCGCCGCCAGAAGGAGGCGTCGCGCATGAAGAACATGCGTATAATCGTCTGGCTTCTTGCGGGCATTTCGCTGCTCGTCGCGGCGAACTTCTTCCTCTCGTTCAACGACACGCCGGAAACTGCGATCGTGCAGCGCAGGAGTCTGCTGACAGTTCCCGACGATGCCGTTTCGATGCTCGAGATATCGCGCGACGGCTCTGTTGAGTCGGTCCTTACGCGCACGGGCAGTTGGCGTCTCGTCGAGCCGTTTCCCGGCAGCGTAGACGAATCCGTCGTGCTGAAGCTTCTCGACGCGCTCGCGTATGCGCCGCTGGACGACTCGCTCGGCGACCAGGAGCTCCTGAAACTCGGCAGGACGCGCGCCGACTTCGGCCTCGAGAATCCGCGCCTTTGCATACGCGTGAGGGCAGGCGATACCGAGACTTCGATTTCCTTTGGCACAACCACGCCTTCGGCGTCTGGAGTTTATGCGGCGATAGAAGGCGTCCACGCGGTGTTTGTCGTTCCTTCGAACACTCTTGCCGCCGTTGACGTGCCGGCGTCTGGTTTCCGCCGCCGCACGCTGTTTACCTCCGGCGAGGAATCGGTCGCTTCGTTCGACGTGAAGCGCGGCACCGGTGAGTTCATGCGCTTCAAGAGAGACGGCGACGGCTGGGCCATGGTGCAGCCGACCGAGGGTCCTGCGTCAGCGCCGAAGATCAAGAAGCTCCTTACCGACGTGATGTCTGCGAGCGCCTATGATTTCGTGTGGCCCATCGGCGGCTCCAACGAGGTTGCAGAGGTGTCGGGCGCGCTTCTCGCCGGCTACGGCCTTGGCGCCGAGAACGCAGTCACGCTGACGCTGAAGGGCACGGACGGTTCGGACAGGCGCATATCTTTCGGTTCCGATGCCGGCGAAGGCCGCGTTTATGCTCTCGTCCACAACGGCTCTGCGATAGTCACCGTCGACGGGTCTTTGAAGGACATGGCATCGCTTGGCAATTCCGCGTTTGCCGACACGCGTCTCTTCCCGTACGAGGCCTCGCAGGTCAACGGCATTTCGATCGTTGACGGTGGAGTCACTTGCATGCTGGCTAAGAACGACGACGGTTCGTGGCGCATGGATTCGCCCATTTCCGCGCCTGCGTCGCTTACGGCCGTCGAGTCGCTTGTGTCGGCCGTGCTTGCGCTTCGCGGCGGCGATGCAGACGAGAAGGGCGTGGAGGTCTCGATCTCCGCCGACGAGCGCAAGGTGCATGTGGCCCGCGGGTCGCTTGGCACGCATTTCCGTCTCGAGAATCTCCGCAGTCTCGAGATACTGAAGATAGACCCCGCTTCCGTAAGGCGGCTTTCCGTCACTGGTACCAACGCGAACAAGATGAAGTCGGTTGCCTATGACCGCGACAGGCGCGCATGGAGCGTCGAGGCGTCTTCCGTTTCCGGCACTGTGTCCGAAGGCGGCATAACGCGCGTCCTCGGCGTGGTGAATCCGCTTGAGGCCGGCAGGATCGTGAAGCTCAAGGTGTCGGCGGACGATCTCGGCGGCTATGGGCTGGACAAGCCGCGGCTTACCGTTGCGATAGATCTTGAACGCGAGGACGCGATAAGGCGCAACATTCTTGTCGGCGATGCGACCGATGGCGGGTGCTTTGCGACCGTTGGCGCGTCGGATGCCGTTTTTGTGCTGTCGGAGTCGGCGGTGTACGACCTTTCTGCGGACATTGTCGAGGAGTAAAACGATGAAGGACACAGTGATGAAGGACTACGGCGAGGATGTCTTTTCCGAGAAGGCGATACGCGCCTTCCTGCCAAAGACCGTCGCGGCCAAGCTGCTTGCGACGATGCGTGACGGCAAGCCCCTTGATCCGTCCATCGCGGACGCGGTCGCCGCGGGCATGAAGGACTGGGCCGTCGGGAAGGGCGCGACCCACTTCACCCACTGGTTCCAGCCGCTCACCGGCGGCACGGCCGAGAAGCACGATGCCTTCCTCGAGCCGACCGGCCCCGCGCAGGCGGTGCAGCGTTTCTCCGGCAAGAACCTGATCGGCGGCGAGGCGGACGCGAGTTCGTTCCCCTCGGGCGGCCTCAGGTCGACTTTCGAGGCGCGCGGCTACACGGCGTGGGATCCGACTTCCCCTGCGTTCGTGAAGCGCCACGAGAACGGCGCGACCTTGTGCATACCGACGGCGTTCTGCTCGTTCACTGGCGACACGCTCGACATGAAGACCCCGCTTCTCCGCTCGCTCCAGGCGCTCACCCGCGCGATGGAGCGGCTGATGGCGAAGTTCTCTCAGCCGAAGGCGCACGTCGAAGTCACGCTCGGCGCCGAGCAAGAGTATTTCCTTGTCGACAGGCGCTTTTACATGAGGCGCCCCGACCTTCTGCAGACGGGCCGCACGGTGTTCGGCGCTGCGCCCGCGAAGCACCAGCAGCTTGACGACCATTACTTCGGCGCGATCAAGCCGCGCGTCCTGAAGTTCATGACTGAGGTCGAGCAGCGCCTTTGGCAGCTCGGAATCCCCGCGAAGACGCGCCACAACGAAGTCGCGCCCGCGCAGTTCGAGCTCGCGCCGATGTACGAGGATCTTAACCTCGCCGTCGACCACAACATGCTCATCATGGAAGTTCTCCGCCAGACGGCCGAGAGCAACGGGCTTGTGTGCCTTCTCCACGAGAAGCCATTCAAGGGCGTCAACGGATCTGGCAAGCACTGCAACTGGTCGGTCGCCTATGGCGGGCGCAATCTCCTTACGCCTGGCGCGAACCCGCGCGAGAATGCGATCTTCCTCACGGTGCTCCTCGCCGTCATCCGCGCGATCGACAAGCATGCCGACATTCTCCGCATGTCCACCGCCGGCGCTGGCAACGACCACCGTCTCGGCGCGAACGAGGCGCCGCCTGCGATTATCTCGATCTTCCTCGGCGACGAGCTGAACGCCGTCCTCGACTCGATAGAGAGTGGAACGCGGCAAATGCGCCGCGGCGGAAAGGGCGGGAAGCTCCGTGTCGGAGTCGATACGCTCCCTGCACTCCCCAAGGACACGACCGACCGCAATCGCACTTCGCCGTTTGCGTTCACCGGCAACAAGTTCGAGTTCCGCGCTCCCGGTTCGTCGCAGAACTGCGCGCAGAGCCAGATGGTTCTGAACACCATCGTCGCAGAGTCGATAGACGCGATCTGCGACAAGCTCGAGGCGATGAAGGGCGACTTCAACGAGAATCTCCAGAAGCTCCTGCAGCGTCTCGTCAAGGCGCACAGGCGCGTCGTGTTCTCGGGTGACGGCTATTCCGCCGCGTGGCCGAAGGAGGCCGCGAAGAGAGGGCTTCCCAACCTGCGCGACACGATGGCTGCGCTTGCGCCGCTTAAGGATCCGCTCAACGTCGCCCTCTTCGAGAAGTACGGCGTTCTCTCGAAAAGCGAGATGCTCTCCCGCTGGGAGATCGGCATGGAAGACTACCACCGCCGCATCCGCATCGAGGCGTCGATTTCGCTCGAGATCGCGCGTTCGATGATACGCCCCGTCGTCGCGGACGAGTTCTCTCGCCTTGCAACGGCGCTCGGCCAGGCCAAGGCCGACGGACTCAAGTACGGCATGCGCGGTCTTACTGCGCTTTCGTCCAAGCTTGGCGCCGGCCTCGACGATTTGCACGTCAAGTGCGACCGTCTCGAGAAGGCCCTTGCCCGCAAGCGCCACGAGTCGCAGATCGTCGCGATGAACGACCTCCGCCGCACCGTCGACCGTCTCGAAAGTCTCGTCGACGACTCGCGCTGGCCGCTTCCGAAATACCGCGAGATCCTCTTCGTCCACTGACGCCTCGCGTCTCCGCCCGCCTGTCTCCCCATGAGAAGCGCGTATGGATTTGATTCGAGGGTCTACCTCCTGGACGTGACCGACCGGTGCCCGAACCGGCGGACGATGCAGGAGCTCGTTGACGTGCTCGCGCGCTTCGGCTACAACGAATTCTACCTTTACGATACGGCGAAGGAGCGGGAAGTGCCACTTGAGACGGCGAAGACTGAGGCCTACTGCCGTATGCAGGGAATCGGCTTCAAGGTCGTGGGCGAGGACTTTCGCCGCGAAATCGAGGCGGACGCGAAGACAGTAGTCGCGCCGACGTTTGCCGCGCGCTCGCTCTGCGGGCGCATCGAGGAGATGCGCGAGGCAATGGAGCGCGCCGAGGCTGCGGGCTCCGAGCGAAAGGCGACGCGCTTCGTCGTGACGGACTTCTCCGACGGCTATGCGTGGCATCCGCTCTGCGTGTCGCTTCCCGCGATAATCCTCGCCGGGAACTTCATGACCGCGGGTCGCGTCGCGGCAAAGATGGACTTGGAGAAAGACCTCTGCTCGGTGATGGATCTTCCTGTTGGCGGGCTTCTCCAGAAACTTGGTACGCTCTACCTCCGTGGCGGCGCCGTGAAGCCAGACTCCTCCGAGTATTTCAACATACTCGCTGGCGACGTCGGCTACTCGCGCCACCCGGGGCTTACGCAGTTCGTGCTCGACGACGTCTCGGCAGTCGCGCGCGGCGTGCGGATTGCGCTTGAGCGCTGGCTTGACCGAAGCGACTGGGCGAAGGAGATTTCCTATGCGGCGCTCCTGCTCGAATGTTCGTGCCATAGGCGCGACGAGCGGCGACTGCGCGAGCTCCGCGACCTCCACGGACACGTCTGGCGCATGCGCTTTGAGCCCGAAGGCAGGGTCGAATCTCTCGCAAAGCTGCCCAGATTCTGAAAAAGCCGCTTGTCCGCGCTCCAACCGTATCCCGCCATCTCCCAATAACCCATCGCCAAGCTGCTGGCAATGCTGCCATGAGCGCTGCGGGTTTCGGCGTGGATGAACTTTGCGAACGCGGCGTTGGACCCGTAGAGATGGGTGACCCTACTGCTGCACCAGGAGACCGTCGCGAAGGGCGATGGCCACGGCCTCCGAGCGGGTTGATACGCCGAGGCGGTGGAAGATGAGCTTCATGTGGTCCTTGACACTGTTGGGGCTTATGCCGAGGACGCTTGCGATGTCCTGGTTCGAGAACCCGCGCGAGGCGAGGCGCAGGACCTCTATTTGACGCGCGGTGAGCTCCGGGGCGAGCCGGCTAAGGGCGATGTCTTTTTCCATCGACCTTGGGATGACCTTTCCGCCGGCGGCTATCTTCCTTATCGCCGCGACGATTTCGTCCTGCGATGAGGTCTTCGAGACGGCTCCTCGAGCGCCCGCGCGTATCGCAGAGCCGAGATCTGCCGAAGTGATGAAGGAGGTGAGAGTCAGGATTCCGGTCGCGGGATGGTCTTTCAGGATCGCCGATGTAGCCTTTGCGCCGTCCATGCGTGGCATCATGAGGTCCATCACCACGACGTCGGGCCTGAGTTCGGTGGCCAGCCTTACGGCGTCCTCGCCGTTGCCGGCTTCGCCCACGACCGTCATGTCGTTTTCGAACGAAATCGCCGACGCGATGCCCATCCTCACGATGATGTGGTCGTCGGCCAGGAGAATTCTGATCTTCCCCGACATTTTTCAGTCCTCCCTCGTCATCTTCATTGTCACCGTCACTTTCGCTCCGCATCCCGGGGCGCTCGACACGTCGACCGCTCCGTCGAAGTCGTCGAGCCGCTCGCGAATCCCCTGAAGGCCGAAGTGGCCTTGAAACGGCCCCGGTGCCGCCGCGGGATCGAATCCTGTTCCGTCGTCCTTCACCGAGAACCGCAAGCTCTCTCCCTGGCGCTCGCCTGCGATTCTCACATGCTTCGCCCCGCCGTGGCGGATGGCGTTCACGACAAGCTCGCGGATGATCTTGAGGATGACGTGGACGGCGGTATCGGAGAGCGTTTCGCGCGGCACGTTGAATCGCACCGAGACCTCGGCGTTTTCCGAAAGCGGCGAGACCGTGCGGCGGATCGCCTCGGAAAGGTCCTTCTCCTCGAACGTGCGGTTCCTGAGGTCGAGGAGGCAGCTCTGGAGTTCGCGTCGGCACGAGCCGAGCATCTGCCGCGCGAGTCCGAGAAACCGTGCGACGGACGTGCTCTCGGGCGGGTTGGCGCGCTCGGCCGAGTCGAGCTGCAGCGCGATGCCCGTAAGCGACTGCGAGATGGAGTCGTGGAGCTCCACGGCGAGGTGTGTGCGGACCTCCACCTTGACTTCTGATTCCTTGTGCGCGGCCATTTCCCTGAAGAGCGCCTCGGCCTGTCTGCGGGCGCGTTCCACAAGAGTCTTGTTCCACAGCATTGCGCCGACGAGAAAAGCCGAAAGCAACGCAATCATGGCAACGAGGCGTGCAGGCGTCCACCACGGCCTGTGCGCGACGACGCGTATGTCGTCCGCCGTGCGCGGCAGGATAAGCGTTCGGCGAAAGACGGGCTGTGCCGACAAGTCGTCTGGATTGTCCAGCTCGACGATGCACACGCCCGTGGCGGAGACGCGGCAGCCGTCTTCAATGTCCTTGTAGTCTTCCTCGGCGATTTCCGAAACCTGCACCTCGATTGTCATGTCGCCCTCTCTGATGCGCATGACGCCGGTGACCGCAGACTCTCCCGTCGTCGTGACGACCGTGCCTTCGACGCGGATGAGCTTGCCGTGCCATTTCTGGCTTACCTTCTTCATGCCCATGGAGGAGACAAAGAGGTCTTTGATCCTGACGTCATCCGCGCATTCGCCTTCAAGGTCTGCTTCGCCTTCGATACGGACGACTGCGCCGACAAGCTGGCGATTGGCACTTGCAAGGTTGGGGAACCCCGAGGCCGTGACGAGGTCACCTGGCTTTATGCCGCGATGCGGCTCGCAGAGGCCGATAGACATGAAGTTGTGCTCTTTCACCAGAGATGATTCCGCCTGGAGAAAAACCCATTTGTCCCCGACGGCCCTCACTACGCCGCGAACGGTTTGCCGATGGCTGGGATCGCCATCTCCGAGGTGTGGCGCGGCAAACGGGTCGCCGGCCTTGCGCACAATCCCGATGCCGTTTGTACCGAATGGCGCAATGTATCTTTTCGAGAATACGGAGAAAGACTGGCAGAAAGATCCGCGTAACAGTACTTCGGCGTCAACAAGCCCAGTCAGCGAGTCCAAAGGATATTCATCTTCTGTAACTGCGACAGGAATGGAATGTGGTCCGCTGCGCAGCGTGAGCCAGTTCCATGTTGGATCAAGCGCGTCGCGTGTCACGGATGTCACAACGCCGCTTGCGAACGAAAACCTTTGGTTGTTGCAGAACGACGCAGTGAAGTCTTTCCAGTCGATTGGCGGCGTAGCCGGGAAGGGTCCGTTGCCGAGACGCTTGACTTTCTCCGCCATTATGCCTGATTTGTCGAGTTTGGGGTCGCGGACGACCGTGCCTGAGATTGCGATGATGTCGCCGTGCCGGACGTCAGATGCGGCAGACATGTCTGCCGCCGTTGCGACGTTTGTTCCGTCGGTGAATGTGAGTCTGCGTATTCCATCGGTGCGGAAGATGGAGATAACCTGACCTGTCACCGTGAATCGCTCTTCATGGGCAAGCGCGTGTGTAATTGTCCATTCAAGTTCCGCGATGGACTTGAAACGCACATCCCCATCTCCGTGCGCGAGCGCGGCGAGAGCCAGGACAGCAAGAAGAAGGGTGCGTTTCATATTTGTGATTATACCATAAATACCGCGCCCGCCCCCAACCACCCAAACGGGTGGTTTGCGGTTTCGCGGAAGATTGGTAATAAACAGTGTGGCTATCATGAGTGAAGCGTCACTTCCTACACCACACGCGACGCGAAGGAGATCGCCAAGCTGCAGGCAATGGTGGTGGTTGACGGCAAAAAGTCTATATGATATAATGCTCTTGTAACTTGACTTTCTGAAAATGGCTTGATTTTAGAATCTCTACATTCTAATTTTACCTTATTTTCAGAACATGAAGAATCGAGGTGTGTGATGACAGCAGAAGAAATAGAGCCGATTTTTCGGACAAGTAATCGTCTAATTCGTGAAACAGATTGCGGATTCCATAGATATTTGTCGAAAGAAATAGACTGGAATGAGCCGTTTGTCTGCATTATGGGCGCTCGCGGGGCGGGTAAGACGACCTTGATGCTTCAGCATATAAAGGAGACTTTTGGAGAAGGAAGCGACAAGGCCATTTACATGAGTCTTGACAGCCTGTGGTTTTCCAACAATAGTGTGCTGGAGTCGGTAGAATACCTTTACAGCCACGGCTTTACGCATGTGTTTCTTGATGAAGTCCACCATGTCGGAAAGGATTGGTCTCTTCTTCTCAAGAATCTTTCAGATCAGTTTCCATCCATGTCCTTCGCCTACAGCGGTTCTTCTTTGCTGAAGCTGGACAAGGGCAGGGGGGATTTGTCGCGGAGGCAGTCGATATACAGATTGCGCGGCCTTTCATTTCGCGAGTATCTTGAGTTCGAAGGCGTCGGACGGTATGAACCGCTCGAATTGGGTCAGATAGTGAAGGATCACATTTCGCTGGCATCCCGCATTTGCTCGGACATCAAGATTCTGCCGTATTTTGACAAATATCGTCGATGCGGATTCTACCCTTTCTACAAGCGTTCGCCGACGCATTATCTTGATCAGCTGCTTGAAACCGTCCACAAGGTTCTGGACGTTGATTATCCGGGAATAGAGGAAGTTTCGCAGGATACCATCAGAAAGGCGAAGAAGATGTTGATGATTCTATCGTCATCCTGTCCGCAGACGCCGAACATGTCCGCCCTTTATCGGGAACTGGGAACGGAGCGGGCGCAGGGGCTCAAGATGCTTTCCGCGCTTGAACGCGCCGGACTTCTTGCGCTTCTCCCGCCGAAAGGCGAGACGCTGAAGAACATGTCCAAGCCGGAGAAGATATACTGTGACAACACGAATCTGATGTATGCGCTTGTGCAGAATGCGAACATCGGCACATTGCGCGAGACGTTCTTTTGCAACCAGGTCAGGAACGACCACGCCGTCGTGTTCACGGAGCGTGGTGATTTTCTTGTTGACGGCAAATGGACGTTCGAGGTCGGCGGGAAAGGCAAGGGGTTTGACCAGATCAAGAACTTGCCCGACAGCTATGTCGTCAACGATGACGTCGAAGTGGGCTTCGGCAACAAGATCCCGCTTTGGCTGTTTGGTTTTCTGTATTGAGCGACTGGCCATGCCGGCCGCCATTGCTTCTCGCGGCATATAGACAAACTCGCAGACTGATGGCGGTTTAAACCGAAAAATCGGCAGGAGTGTTTGTATGCCAGTCGCTGCAACACTATGGGGTCAGCTCTTATAAGCCCTCCCGCCCCCAACCACCCAAACGGGTGGTTCGCTGTTTCGCGGAACATTGGTAAACTTCTTGGTGACAGTTGCGGGTGGAGTGTCCCTTCGCTTCGTGATTTCGCAGATTTTAAAACGAGGAGCAGACAATGAAAACAACAGTGCTCGGAGGATTCAGCGGTGGCCGAAAAGCGCTGTCCTGTGGCGTTGCGGCCGCAGGTGTTTTTGCGCTTGGTGCTGCGTTGCGTGTTTGTGCGGATGTGGCTGTGGTGAATGAGGCGCCTTCCATCGACGGGAGACTGGACGATGCGTGTTGGAAGGAACTGCCGTTCCACGACGATTTCAAGGAGGCGAGTCGCATGCGGGTAGTGTAGCAAATTTGAGGTTTTATCGGGATACCCCGTTTTGAGGGGATTGTCTTGCCGTTCACGTTAAGATATACTATGTGACGAATATGGAAATGAGGATGATATACGGGCTGGCATTGGCATTCATATGTGCTTTGCAAGTTGAGGGTCTCGCGAAGGAGGCCGTCGTTTCGGAAGTGAAGATCTATGAGGGCGTTCCGGCCTTGTGGGTCAATGGCAAGCCGTCCACGGGTTGTATGTTTTGGAGTGGCCGCGTTGATTCCGATAAGGACATTGAGGTGATGTGCAAAGCCGGTATTCATCTTTATAATACCGGTTGCTCGGTTGATGGTGACGATCCTGAACGGGGCAGTGACGTCCTTGAGGGCGAATTGAAGGGACTCGACGCCAAGATTGCGCGCATCGTTCGGATTGATCCGGATGCAAAGGTCCTTGTCCGTGTTGGAACGCGCATTCCGTTCACGGCTTGGTGGATTCTGTCGCATCCTGAAGAACGTGTCCGTTGCTACAATATTGCGTCCGGGGCTTACGAATATGCTGACTGGGCGTCCCCATCTTCTCCTTCTTGGAATGCGGTAATGTACAATGCCGTGCGGAAGATCGTTCGTCATTGCGAAGAGAAGTGGCCAGATCGTGTTCTCGGGTACAATCCTGGCGCATGCAGTAGCACCGAGAATATGTACATGTACGGTAACAACATCGCCGACTTTTCGCCCTGTCACATCAAGGCATTTGGTCATGCCGCACCTGACCCGATGTGCTTCTTTGCGCAGAGTCCCTTTGACTTTCGCCGCTTACTCGATCCGGTCTCGGACAGGGATGCCGTGGCGTTTCGCCGTTTCCAGTCCACGGCTATGGCCGAGACGGTCTGTCGGCTCGCGCGAACAGTAAAGGACGAGCTGGGAAAAATGGGTCGCAACAAGATCTGCGGCGTATTTTACGGCTATATGTGTCGGCATGTGAATGACGGAGGTCTTCTTTGCGACGGACATCAGGCACAGGATGCCGTCTATTCTTCGCCGGATGTCGACTTCATCGCTGCGCCGCTCGACTATTCGACGCGTCAGCTTGGCGGTGTCGCGTACGCCCAATGCATGCCGGGTGCGGTGGCCGTTCGTGGCAAGCTCTACTATGCGGAAGAGGATTCGCGATTGCACCTCGCACACGGGCAGGGCAATCAAACGTCCGGCAACGAGGAGGAGTCACATTGGACGATCCTGCGCAACTTCTTTGACTCCTATTCACACGGCGGTGCGATGTGGTGGATGGATCTGATGTCGGACGGCTGGTACCGAAACGACTGGTTTTCAATCCCGCTCGGCGAATGCCGTGCGTTTGCCGAGCGCCATCTCTCCCGTCGCGGGAGTGTTGCCGAGATCGCCGTCTTTGCCCATCCTGACGCGATTGCATACGAGCGAGCGGCGCCGACGATGTTGTCGGCCGAACTTATCAGCGGTGAGATGCCCGAGGTTTGTGCCATCGGTGCGCCGTATGACGTCTATCATTTGTCAGACATAGCCCTGCTGGCGCGGAAAGGTGGTCTCCATTCGTATAAGATGGCTGTTCTTCTGAATGCCCATACGGTGAGCTGTGCTTTGCGCCGTGACATCAAGCGTCATCTCTGTTGTGATGGGCGTACCGTTGTCTTCCTCGGCCCAGCCGGTTGGAACTCGGAGGATCGGCAAGGGGAGGCGGGAGTACAGGATCTGACGGGGATTGTCGTACGAAAACAGAGTTCGTCGGATGGAGCGCAAACCGAGAGTTTTGTCGACGGTCGTCGCATCGTCTTCGGATCGACTCTGACGTCCGATCCGACGTTGACGGTCTGTGATTCTCGGGTGCGGACGATAGGTTGGCGTGTTCATGCGTCGAATTGTGCTCGTCCAACCGACCGCGACGGGGCCGTGTTGGTTGAAAAAACGTTTTCCCAATGGAAAAGCGTCCTTTGCACGGTCAATTTTTTGCCGTCCGACCTGTTGCGCCGCTTTGCCGAGGATGCTGGAGTTCACGTCTACTCACCACATGGCGACCAGGTCTTTGCCGGGCCTGATTGGTTCGCGGTGGCGGCTAAGATGCCAGGACGACATCAATTCATGTCACGAGACGGAAAGCATCTTGAGGTGGATATGAAACGCGGCGAAGTCCGCTATTTTGAATCTGAAGTACAACCCAAACAAAAGGAGAAAGGTTCACTATGAATAAACTAGTGTTGAGCGTATCGCTGCTTATGGCCTTCAGCTCGCTCACAGGGCTGACGGCCGACCTTGTTTTCGAGAACAAGGACGGGTCAAACGACATTTCCTCCAAGGCAGCTTGGGGTGTGGATGATTTCTCGGCCTATCGGGCGGAATTCAATATGGCAAATGCCGTCATGACGGCGTCGAATGACGTCTCGTTTGCTGGCGGCATCAAGTTGACGAATCCGTGGCAAAGCTGGCGTGGACATCCGACGATGACATTCGACATGCGGGATGTGACAACGGGTGCGAATCCAGGTCCGAGGAAAATCACGCTTGGAGGGAATCTTTATTTCCCGGGGCACAACCTAACGGCGATATTCAGGGGTGGCTTGTGGGACTGTGGCGGCAAGACGTTCCTCTACAGCGACATTTACAAGGCTCCATCCAATGTCGTGTATGTCACGGACGGAGCTCTTCTTGCAAATCTCTCTTCGTTTAGCGGTGGCAGTTATGGAGACCAGACGGGTGGTGATGCCTACGTTTATGTCGACGGCGCGTCATGTGTCTATACGAAGTCCGCCAGTGTTTCGCGTTATGGCGGCAAGGGCGGCGTTATGTCCTTTTCGGGCGGGGCAAAACTGGTGGCGTCGAACAGTGAAGGAGTTGCGTTGGCCCTGGATGAAGGAGGATCCTGTCGAGATCAGGCGTTTGTGGTGGATGGCGCGGGTACGGAAGTTTGCGTTACCGGCACGGTCTATGTTTCACGGGCGGCATTGAACAACAAAATGCTCGTTCGAAATGGCGCTTCATTGTCGGTGGACGGCATATTCGCGCTCAATTACAGCTCGGGTTCCAGCAATACGTTGCTGCGAATTGAGAGTGGTGCGTCCTTTGATCAAGATCGGTCGGACATCTTTTATTGCGGATTGAGTGGCCCACGGGCGCGGGTGGAGGTGCTGGACGGAGGCGTGATGTCGTCAGGTCAGCTTCGTATGGGAGAGAGTGATAGTTCCAAAAATTGCGAGTTCGTTGTTTCCAATGCGACCTATCACGGACGATTCCCGAGGATTGGAATGAAAGTCGGCGCAGTGGGCTGTTCCGTCCGGATTAAAGGTCGCCAGACGGTTTTTGACATTCAGGAAGCGGGAACGTGTGCCCTGTTTGCAAGAGCCCCCGAGTGCCTGATTTCGCTTGACGGTGCATGTTGGACGAATAACTTTATCGGGGGATCGGCCGATTTCAATGCAACTTATGGCAGCACTGTCAGGAATTGTCGGTTTGAATTGCTGAACGGGGCGGAGTATGTTGCGACAAATAGTTTTAATGTCGGCAGTCTTGCGTATGCTGCGTGGACGAATGTAGTGTATGTCGGATCGGGTAGTGTCATGTCGGTGTCCTCGATTCGTCTCGCTTCCGTCGGGAATGAGTTCGTGGTCTCGAACGGCACGGTACGGACGACTTCTGGATCGTTTACCGTTTGCGATGACACAAACTGGACGGTGAACACCAACGACTGTCTTGTTCTTCAGGGAGATTGTCCGTGCGTCGACGTAAGGACGGAATTGATTGTGAAGCGTGATTCGCGGGTTCGGTTTGAGTTGCCAGAGGGCGGATATGGAACAGACGTCGCCCTTCTTTCGGCAGAAACTGTCACGTTCGACGATTCATCCCGTATTGAGATTGTGGGTGCCACTCGCTACGCGAAATCGTTGCCCAGTCGTCGGGATGTTGTCCTTATGTCGGCGAGCAAAAAGATGACGATTTCACCTGACCGGATTGCCGAGCTCAATTCAGATCCCGAGATCGTTTCTGCTGGTGCAAAGGTCCGACTGTCGTCTGACGGCAAGAGTGTCTTGTTACGGGCGGGGGAAAGCGGCCTTGTCCTGATCGTCAGGTGAGGAGTTGGAGATTTCGTCTATGTTGGAGATTTCGTCTATGTTGTCGCAAGTTCTGATTTTAGCGTCGACACTCATCGCCCAGCCGCCTGTCATCGACGGACGCTTGGACGATCCTTGCTGGAAGGATGCGGAGTTTCATTCGGACATGCAGTTGATGAGGACGGCTGAAGACGATGGTCAATCGCTCAAGCCGACGGCATTCGCTGTTAGATGTGACGAGTCGGCTCTTTATCTGGCAGTTCGTTGTGCAGAACCGGAGGTCGACGAGATGAAGACGCGCCCTGACAATGGCGCCATCTGGAGTGAATGCGTCGAGTTCTTCTTCTCTCCGGGTAAGACAACCTTTGAGTTCTATCAGTTTGCCGTCAGTCCGGTGACGAAGGTGACTCATGCGGAGTTTTACTCCGAGGGTGGTCACATTCGCCCGGATCCGTACAAGCCGACTTGGCGACAGGCATTGGCCTTCGGAGACAAAGAATGGACGGCCGAATTGGCCATTCCGTTGTCTGCGCTGTACATGACTCGTAACAAGGATTGGAAGTCCGACTGGTTGTTCAACTTCCGGCGTACGACGCGTGTTGGAAGTCGATCTGGGGACGTTTATACGTGGTCTCCGCTCGTTTCAAAGGGCTTGGAGCCCGAAAACTTCCGCACACTTGGCGGGTTTCCCGCCCGCGCTGCGGAAGAGGATGTTGTTGTTCGGTCGGCTCATGCCAACATGAAGTGTCGTACAAAAGAGGGTTTGACGGGTTTGCTTGATCTCGTCGTTTTCGTCGGCAGGACTGGCGAATATGAGGTCAGTGCCTCGTGTTGTTCAAATACAACTCACATCAGACTGACGGCTGGTGAAAACCGAGTGTCTCTACCGTGCGTATTCAAGGAGAATGGCCGTGCGTTGACGCATTTCAAGGTGGCAAAACGCGGGTTTGAGCGAACCTGTGAGCGGGGTTATCCAGTAATGGTAGACTACCGTCCGATCAAGGTCAGGTTGACGACGCCCGGTTTTCGAAATAACTTCTATCCTGGGCAGAATACGGATGTTGTTGCCGGTGAGATTGAAGTCGCTGATGGCGGGATTGCACATCTGACTCTTGAAGGGCCTGGATTCGAGACGCGGCAGGCGAGCGTGTCAGGGCGCGGAAACTTCTCCTTTGATACGAAGGGGTTTGGAATCGGAGACGCAACACTGACCGTTGTCTCAGGCGAAGAGTTGGAAAGGGTCCGCATCCGCAATTTGCCGAAGAGCGGACATCGTATGGCATGGATCGAGAATGGCAACATGATTGTCGATGGTAAGCCGACGTTTCGTATCGGCTTGTTCGGCGTCAACTATAATCAGGGGCGCAGGAACTATGCGCGCTTTCAGTCCGAGCGCAAGTCGTTCATGCTTTCCGAGGAGTTTGGCGTGGTGTCGGTCGAACCCGGGCGTTTAGTCAAGGGTTCGGAGTCGAGTGAAGGGATGCGCGATGGCAGGCCGAGTGAAAAAGTCCTGCGGGCAATCGACCGTCGAATGGCGGAGAATGAAGAAAAAGATTTTGCGGTCTATTTTATTACTGACGAGCCGGAGTGTCGAAACGTTTCCCCTGTTTGGCTGAAGTATATTTACGATTATATTGTCGAAAAGGACCCCTATCATCTCGTCTTTACGAATTCGCGTGGTGGCAAGACCTATGTCGATACCGCTGACATTTTCCAGACGCATCCGTATTTGGCGGCGGTGAATTGCGAGGATGGTGTCCGTCGATATGGCGTGGAGCCGTGTGATGTCGGTTCTTATGTCGATGCATTCGAGATCGTCGATCGGCGAACGGACAAGGTTGTTGGGATTATTCCGGCATGTTTTGCCTATCGCTGGTACTCGACACGCAATGATTACCCGGCTTTAGAAGAATACCTCTGCACGTCGTGGGCGGGAATAGTCCGTGGCGTCAAGGCCGTGATGCCGTATGCGGCTCATGACATGGGGGACCGTGCGCAGCTTTGGGAGGGAACACGTTATCTTCACGAAAGTATCCGGGCTCTTGAACCCTATCTGCTACACGGTCGGCGCACGACGTTGACCATGTCCAAGACGACGGAAACAACCCTTTACGACTTGGACGGCGAATGCGTTGTCGTTGCGTTGAATTTTACGAAGGATATTCAGTGTGCAAAGTTTCCGGGGGTTCGTGGACGATTTAAGGAGTTCAGAGGCTCAAGAACCCTTGATGTGGATGTAGGGATTCAGCTGAAGCCCTTTGAGGTCTTTATTGCCACGACTGCTCCTTGCGATTCTGGATTGGAATCGTATGCGACGATGTCTGCTCGTGTTGTGTCATTGGAAAAGGAACGACAATCTCACGATTCGCAGCTCTTGGAGCGTCATGATGCCGTTCGTTTCGTTTCCAATATGAATGGGCCGTGGGGTAAGTACTACAAGCTCATCGACGGTTGCCGGGAGATGTGGGCGGCAGCGTCTGCCAACAAGGCGAACCCTTATGTTGAGATGTCATTTACGAAGTTTTCACCGGTTTTTGAAAAAGTCAGGGTCTATGGATTCGGACTCAAGAATCTCAAGACGGAGATTCTGATTGACGGTGCGTGGAAAGAGCTTGTTCCCAAGAGTGTCCGTGATGAGGAGTGGATGCGCGAAGTCGATTTTGGAAAGTCCATCAGGGCGAATTGTCTTCGGATTTCTTTCCCGGCGGGGAAGGGGGACCGCAACGAGGTCGAACTCTATGAGATTGAACTTCCGAAGTCTGTAGGCGGAACTGTTGGCACAATGAAGTCGAATGTCGCACCGCGTAAAGATCGGGGTCTTGTTGTGACGTATGGGAAAAACACGGTGCTTACGAACTCGATTTCTTGGAGTTTGCCCGTGGACGCACGTCCCCAATGGGCGGTTATTGACATGAAGAAGTTGGTTCCAAAAAAAGTTGGGCAATACAAGGCCTGGCATTTTCGGTATGAACCTTGTGAACGCGAAGAAAGCCAGTTGCTTGCGTCATTGGGGGGCGAACCGGAAGAAGCGGGAATTTATACGATTCGGTTTTATCCGCCTCCGAAAAGGACAAGAAAAGTGATCACGTTTCGTGATTATGGTCTCAATGTTGAATTTGGCGGTTTGAGTTTGCTGGATAAACCGGCTAATTATGTGGAATTTCGCCATCCAAGTGGAAAGGAGAAGGTCTGTCTTGGCGATGAGGTTGAAGTGAATGTTTCTTTTGCTGTTCCCTGCGAAGATGTTGCGGCGGAGTTTATGTTTGCACCGAATCCGTTGAATTCACTGCGGCCGTATGCAGTTAATGGTTCAAGTGGCGTCAGGATGCATCGGCTCAATACAACGGGATGTGATTGGGGGACCAAGATCAAGATTGCATCGTTGCAACGGAATGTCCCTGCGCGTTGCGTTTATCTCCGGGCCAATGCTTTGGGAAGCGAGTTCGATCGCACTCTGTTCGGGAATTCCCCTGTTGCATTTTCGGCAGGTCGCTAATCTCAAGGAATCGGATCATTGATCTGGGGAGGGCCAGTAACAATACACGGGAAAATGCGGGGATAGACCCCTTTGATGGTTGTGATTTTGGACGGGAAGCCGCATGATTTGACAAGATGTCGTAATGAGATCTGGGGCGGCATCCCACGGAGTTCTTTCTTTGCGACCTTTGCGTTCTTTGCGGCTTAAACATCAGAGTCGATTAAGGTTGTTTAGCGTCGATTGGGGCAGCGTTTCCTACACGATCTACACGGCTATAATCTGTGTGGGGCTGCGAAGCGGCTGTTTCCTGGCGGGCGGTGAAAGGATGAAAAGGCTCGGCGCAGATTGAAAACTTGTCGATTGTTGTCGGCGAGGCGGTAAAATACAAGAAATTGTGTTTTTGCAGGGTCATGTCTACAACCTGTTGATAAGATTTTATAAATTTACCCTTGTCAGGGCACAATATTTAGTGTATCATACTCATCCGAACTACCAATAGTAGTGAGATTTACTTTAAAACAATCATAAACAAAAAGTCCAAACACTAAGAAGGGGCGATCAGGCGATGAAGACGAAAGAGATGAAGATCACCAAGCGCAGCGGACAGGAAGTTCCGTTCGACATCACGAAGATCGAGAACGCAATTCGCAAGGCATCGCAGGCCGTCGACTACAAGGATGCGCTTTCGGAAGGTCGCATCAAGCTCATCGCGGAGGAGGTTGCCGGCGTGTGCGCGGCCCGCGATCGCGCGATGCACGTCGAGGAGATTCAGGACATTGTCGAGACGAAGTTGATGGAGTTTGGCGCGAGGGAGATTGCGAAGCGCTACATCGTCTACCGCTACAAGCAGGAACTCAAGCGCAAGTCCAACACGACCGACGACCAGGTGCTGTCGCTGATCGAGTGCAACAACGAGGACGTGAAGCAGGAGAACTCCAACAAGAACCCGACGATCAACGCCGTGCAGCGCGACTACATGGCGGGCGAGGTCTCGAAGGACGTCTCGGCGCGACTTCTTCTCCCAGCGGACGTCGTCCAGGCGCACAAGGAGGGCATCATCCACTTCCACGACATGGACTACTACGCGCAGCACATGCACAACTGCGACCTCGTGAACCTCGAGGACATGTTGCAGAACGGCACGGTGATCTCCGAGACGATGATCGAGAAGCCGAAGAGCTTCTCCACTGCCTGCAACATCGCGACGCAGATCATCGCGCAGGTTGCCTCTAACCAGTACGGCGGCCAGTCCATCTCGCTCACCCACCTCGCGCCGTTCGTCGACATCTCAAGGAAGGCGATACAGGAAGAGCTGAAGGAAGAGTGCAAGCTCGCCAACGTCAAGATGTCGAAGGCCGATTTCAACAAGATCGTCGAAAAGCGCGTCCGCAAGGAGATCCAGAAGGGCGTGCAGACGATCCAGTACCAGGTCGTCACGCTCATGACGACCAACGGCCAGGCTCCGTTCGTCACCGTCTACATGTACCTCGGCGAGGCGAGGGACGACCGCGAGCGCGAAGACCTCGCGATGATCATCGAGGAAGTGCTGAACGAGCGCATCAAGGGCGTCAAGAACGAGCAGGGCGTCTACATCACGCCCGCGTTCCCGAAGCTCATCTACGTCCTCGAGGAGCAGAACGTCACCGAGAAGTCGCCCTACTGGTACCTGACCGAGCTCGCGGCGAAGTGCACGGCGAAGCGCATGGTTCCCGACTACATCAGCGAGAAGAAGATGCGCGAGTACAAGCTCTCCAAGGGCGAGACCGTCGGCCACGGCGACACGTACACCTGCATGGGCTGCCGCTCGTTTCTCACGCCCGACCGCTCTGGCGACGGCTATGGCAACGTGGCGCGCGCGAAGAACTACGAGCCCGGCAAGCCCAAGTACTACGGCCGCTTCAACCAGGGCGTCGTCACGATCAACCTCGTCGACATCGCGCTTTCCGCGCACGGCGACATGAAGAAGTTCTGGGACATCTTCGAGGAGCGCTGCGAGCTCTGCCACCGCGCTCTCCGTTGCCGCCACGAGCGCCTGAAAGGGACGCCTTCCGACGCGGCGCCGATCCTCTGGCAGTACGGCGCCCTTGCGCGTCTCGACAAAGGCGAGAAGATCGACAAGCTCCTCTACGGCGGCTACTCGACGATTTCGCTCGGGTACGCGGGGCTCTGGGAGTGCGTCCTCGCGATGACCGGCAAGAAGCTCACCGAGCCGGAGGGCGAGAAGTTCGGGCTTGAGGTAATGGAGAAGCTCAACGAGTACACCGCGAAGTGGAAGAAGGCCGAGGACATCGACTACTCCCTCTACGGCACCCCGCTCGAGTCGACGACCTACAAGTTCGCGAAGTGCCTGCAGAAGCGCTTCGGCGTCGTGAAGGGCGTTACCGACAAGAACTACATCACGAACTCCTACCACGTGCATGTGACCGAGAAGATCGACGCGTTCGACAAGCTCGCGCTCGAGGCGAAGTTCCAGAAGCTCTCGCCCGGAGGCGCGATCTCCTACGTCGAGGTGCCGAACATGCAGAACAACCTGAAGGCGGTTCTCTCGATCATGAAGTTCATCTACGAGAACATCATGTACGCCGAGCTCAACACCAAGAGCGACTACTGCCAGGTGTGCGGCTTCGACGGCGAGATCGAGATCGTCAAGGACGAGAGCGGCAAGCTCGTGTGGAAGTGCCCGAAGTGCGGCAACACCGACGAGTCCAAGCTCAATGTCGCGCGCCGCACCTGCGGCTACATCGGCTCCCAGTTCTGGAACCAGGGCCGTACGCAGGAAATCAAGGAACGCGTACTGCACGTCTCGTGAACTACGCGTCCATAAGAACCTGCGACATCGCAAACGGAGAGGGAGTGAGAGTCTCCCTCTTCGTTTCCGGCTGTACGCACTGCTGCAAGGGCTGCTTCAACGAGGAGGCGTGGGACTTTTCCTACGGGCAGCCCTTTACCGAGAAGACAGAAAGCGAGCTTCTCGCCGCGCTGGAACCCGACTTCATCGACGGCCTCACGCTTCTTGGCGGCGAGCCGATGGAGCCGGAGAACCAGCGCGCGCTCGTGCCTTTCCTCAGGCGCGTGCGCGACAGGTTCGGGCTCTCTAAGACGATCTGGGTGTACACGGGGTGCGTCCTCGAGACCGAGCTAAAGTCGCCATCGCACTGGCGCACGGAGCTTACCGACGAGTTTCTGTCGCTCATAGACGTGCTTGTCGACGGGCCTTTTATCGAGGCCCAGAAGGACATCTCGCTCCAGTTCCGCGGCAGCGCCAACCAGCGCATCCTCCACCTGCGCTGATTTTTTGGTATAATATCACCCGTCTTTCCGACACGGGGCGTTGCACAGCCTGGTAGTGCGTCTGCTTTGGGAGCAGAATGTCGGAGGTTCAAATCCTCTCGCCCCGACCACTTTTTATCCCATTTTCACCCAATAAAATCAAGGGTTTTCGGCAAATCGGCATTGTTTACCTTGTACAAGCATTTACGCTGATTTACATCCCTAAGGAGGTGCCCGCTCCAAAGAGCAGGCCGAACATGAATGTCGCTTTCATCATGATGCAAATATACCATATTTTTGAACTTGCGTAAATCACAAGGCGAAGATCGACCGCGAATTTTCCGCAGCCCCTTGACATACATACCCGTAGGTATGTATAATATGCGGCGACCATGGCCAGGAGAAGGAAAGAAGACGCCGAGAAGACGCGCAGGAGGATTCTTGCGAGCGCGCTTTCGCTCTTTGTAAAGAAGGGCTACGAGAGGACGACGTTCAACGACATCGCCGCACGACTCAAGATGACGAAGGGCGCGGTGTACTGGCACTTCGAGTCGAAGGAGCGGCTCCTCGTCGAACTCGTCGAGGAGGCGCTTGCGAAGTTCCGCCGGCAGCTCGACGAGATGATGCCGACCGGCGAGCTGACATTCCCCGCCGTCGCCGACGTGATGATCAAAAACGCCATGCACATGGTGGACGATCCGAAGAGCGCGGAGTTCTTCCGCCTGATGAAATGCCAGATCAAGTGGTCGGACGACTCGATGGCGAAGGTTCGCGAGGATCTTCTCGCGAACGAGAATCGCGGCCCTATGTCGGCGTTCAGGAACGCCGTGGCTGCGGATATCGCCGCCGGCCGCGCTCGCGCGGAAGTTGACGCGGACGAGGTTGCGGTCGTTTCGATCGCCATTTGGGACGGGCTCGTCCAGGCCCGCATAGACCATTTCCTCACGCGCGACCTTGAGCAGACGCTAAGGCACGCCTACGAGGCAATCTGGAACCGCATACGTACAAAGGAGTCAAGCAATGGCTGAAAAGGAATCAACGGTCGGTAGCATAATTGGGACCATAGTCCTCGCGGCGGTATGCGTCGCGGGCGGCTGGATAGGGAAGGACATGTGGCCGAAGGGCGACGGCGGCGCGGCGGCCGCGCAGGCAGCGAAGCTCGCGGCTATGCAGCAGACCGTCGCGGTCACGAACGCCGAGCTGCGCGTCTACAACCTCCCAGAGAGGTTCGTCGCCCACGCAGAGGCGGTGCAGGAGGTCGATCTCCTTCCGCAGATCGACGGCTACGTCCGCGAGATCAAGTTCAAGGAAGGCGACGTCGTAAAGGAGGGGCAGGTCCTCTACGTGATCGACGACGAGCGCTACCAGGCCGTCGCGAACCAGCGCAAGGCCGACCTTGCGGCGGCCGAGGCCGAGGCGCGCAGGGCGGAGCGCTACTTCGAGCGTATGGAGAAGGCGGACGAGCGCGGCATCACGCAGCTCGAGCGCGACAACGCCGAGGCCGCGGCGGAGAAGGCGAAGGCTGCGGTCCTCCAGGCGAAGGCGAACCTCGTCGTCGCGGAGTACGACCTCAAGAAGACCACGGTGTTCGCTCCGATCTCCGGGCAGATCGGCAAGTCGTCCGCCCACGTCGGCGACTACGTCGCGCCGTCGAAGGGTGCGCTCGCGAAGATCGTGCAGATCGACCCGATCCGCGTCTCGTTCCCGCTCACCGACCGCGCCTACATCGCGTGGCGCCAGGCGCAGCGCGAGGGAACGGACCATGCGTTCCGCATGCGACTCATCCTCCCCGACGGCAGCGAGTACGACCGCGAGGGCACGTGGGACTTTGACGACAACCAGATGTCGCGCGAAACGGCGTCGATCATGATGCGCCTCAGGTTCCCCAACCCCGAACGCCTGCTCATCCCGAACAGCTACGTGACGCTCCTCACTGACTACCAGGAGCCGCCGAGCTACCCGTCCGTCCCTCAACAGGCGATCGTCGACCTTCCCGGCGGGAACCAGGGAGTGTGGATCCTGAAGGACGACATGACGGTCGAGCAGCGTCCCGTGGAGACGAAGGAGGCGTTCGGCGGATGGACCCCACTCGTGAAGGGCGTGAAGGAAGGAGAGCGCGTCGTCATCTCCGGAATCTCCAAGCTCGGTCCCGGCGTGAAGGTCGCGCTTGCCGAGCCTACCTCCAACGACGACATCAACGCCAACCACAAGTCCCCGATCGAGGAGTGAGGACCAGATGAAACTTCCTCTCAGACCAGCAATAGACCAGATCAAGACGTTCTCGCGGACGTTCGTGGAGCGTCCACGCTTTGCGATGGTCATCGCGATCGTGCTGTCCATAGCCGGCACGATGGCGATCTTCAACCTGCCGGTAACGCAGTATCCGCGCGTGACGCCGCCTTCGATACAGGTGAGCTACACCTACCCGGGCGCGAATGCGAAGGAGGTGCTGAACACCGTCGCGATGCCGCTCGAGGACGAGGTGAACGGCGTGGACGACATGCTCTACATGACGGGGCAGTGCGGCGACGACGGCAGCTATTCGCTCAACGTGTCGTTCGAGGTCGAGTCTGACCGAGACATGGACCAGGTCAAGGTGCAGAACCGCGTCTCGCAGGCGGAGGCGAAGCTCCCCGCGGAGGTAAGACAGCTCGGCGGACGAATCCGCGCGCAGAACTCCGACATGCTCGGCTTCATCGCGGTCAGGTCCCCCAACGGAACCCTCTCGCGACTGCAGATCTCGGACTACATCTACGCGAACATCCAGCCGGTGCTCCTGCGCGTCAAGGGCGTGGGCGACGCGACGGTGTACGGTCCGAAGCTCTCGATGCGCGTGTGGCTCGATCCCGCGCGCATGGCCGCGCAGGGAATGAACACCGAGGAGGTGATGGCCGCCGTCTCGAAGCAGAACATCCAGGCCTCGCTCGGCTCGGTCGGCGCCGCGCCGACAGGCGACCACGCCGCGTGGACGATGTCGCTCCTCGCGAAGGGGCGCCTCATGTCCGCGGAGGAGTTCGACGATATCGTCGTGAGGCGTGACGCGAACGGCGGCGTCGTGCGGCTCAAGGACATCGCGCGCACCGAAATCGGCGAACAGAACTACATGTTCACCGGCCAGCTCAACGGAGGCAACGCCGTCTCCATCGCGCTCCAGCAGAAGCCGGGCGCGAACGCGATCGCTACGATGAAGGCGATAAGGCAGGCGATGGCCGAGCTCGAGGAGTCGTTCCCCGACGACCTCGAGTGGGTCATCCCCTACGACGCGACGGACTACGTGAGCACCTGCATCGACGAAATCGTGTACACGCTCCTCATCACGTTCGGACTCGTTGTGCTCGTATGCTACCTCTTCCTCCAGGACTGGCGCGCGACGCTGATTCCGTGCCTCACGATCCCCGTGTCGCTTTCCTCGACGTTCATCCTGATGGCCTTCCTCGGCTACTCGATCAACATCCTCACGTTGTTCGGGCTTGTCCTCGCGATCGGCGTCGTAGTGGACGACTGCATCGTCGTCGTTGAGCGCGTGCAGTTCCTCATCGAGACGCGCGGCCTCAACTCGAAGGAGGCGGCGATCCAGGCGATGAGCGACGTGACGTCCGCCGTCATCGCGACGACGCTTGTCCTTCTCGGCATCTTCGTCCCAGTCGGCTTCATGAGCGGTATCACGGGACGCATCTACCAGCAGTTCTCCGTCACGCTCTCCGCCGCGGTCTGCTTCTCGACCGTGTGCGCGCTCACGCTCGCTCCGGCGCTCTGCTCGCTCATTCTCCACGAGGCAAGGCCCTACAAACATGGTCCGCTCGCATGGTTCAACTGGGCGGTCAACTCGTTCAAGGGGCTCTTCGTGAAGCTCGCGAAGTGGCTCGCGTCGCGCATTTTCCTCGCGCTCGCGCTCCTCATACTTACTATCCTGCTGACCGTGCAGATGTTCCGCTCGACGCAGACGGCGTTCCTCCCCGATGAGGACCAGTGCGTCATATTCGCCGCGATGGAGATGCCCGAGGGCTCGACTCGCGACCGCACGCGAGACGTGTCGCTCCGCGCCGTCGACATGCTGCTCAAGGTCCCCGAGGTGAGAAGCGTCCTCACGATCACGGGCTTCTCGATGGTCGGCGGTCGCGGCGAGAACCAGTCAATGGTCATCATCGAGCTCAAGGACTGGTCGGAGCGCAAGGGCAAGGACCAGAGCGCTGCGGCGATGGTGCAGAAGCTGCAGGCCTACCTTGCGCAGGTCCCGGAGCCGAACTGGAAGGTATTCATGCCTCCGGCCATTCCCGGCCTCGGCATGACGAACGGAATAAGCGTCGACCTTCAGGACAAGGGTACGGCCGATCCGATACGCATGGATCAGGTCAAGAACCGCGTCCTCGCCGAGCTCAACGACAAGACGAAGCATCCCGACATCATGGTCGCCTACTCGGGCTACAACGCCGTCACGCCGCACCTCCGCTTCAACCTCGACCGCGTGAAGGCCGAGATGTACAAGGTGCCGGTCTCGACCGTCTACGCGACGCTGCAGAACTACCTCGGCTCGCGCTACGTCAACGACGTCAACCTCGGCACGCAGGTGAACCGCGTGACAGTGCAGGCAGACTGGGACGGACGCGCCACGCCCGAGGCGGTCTCGCGCCTCTACGTGCGCGGCGAGAACGGGGCGATGGTGCAGATCGGCTCCCTCGGCGACATCACGCGCGAGCTTGGACCGCGCACAGTCTACACGCGCGACAAGTACGTCTCGTGCGGCATAACCGTAATGCCCATGCCCGGCGTCGCGTCAGGCAAGGTCATGAACGACCTGAGGAAGGTGTTCAAGGACATCCTCCCGGACGACTACGGCTACGACTGGGCGGCGCTCTCGTTCCAGGAGGCGCGCAACGAGGGCGGAGCGGCGCCGCTCATCGCGCTCGCGATCCTGTTCGGCTACCTCTTCCTCGTCGCGCAGTACGAGTCGTGGACGATTCCTCTCCCCGTGATGCTCTCGATCTTCGTCGCCGTGTTCGGCGCGCTCGTGGGACTCAAGTGGTTCGGCATCTGGATGACTGGTTCGCCGTATCCGCTCTCCATATACGCGCAGCTCGGCCTCGTCCTTCTCGTAGGTCTTGCCTCGAAGAACGCGATCTTGATCGTCGAGTTCGCGAAGGACAAGCGCGAGAACGAGGGCTACTCGATTGCGGACGCCGCGGGCGCGGCGGCGGGCGAGCGCCTTAGGGCGCTTCTCATGACCGCTCTCACGACGCTTCTCGGCACTCTCCCGATGATGATCGCGACGGGCGCTGGCGCGGCGAGCCGCAACCACCTAGGCACGACCGAGTTCTGGGGCATGTTCGCGTCCGTGTCGTTCGGAATCCTCCTGGTGCCCGGACTCTACGCGCTCTTCCAGACTTGGCGCGAACGCATCAAGCGTTTCTTCGCCTATCTTTCCACAACGGCGCTCCGCCGCCGTCAGCTAAAAGCAAGGAGTGATGTATGAAAAGACTGATTCCGCTTGTTGTGATTGCCGCTGCCGGCTGTTGCCTGCTTCCATCCGTCGGACCAGACTACAAAAGCCCAGACATGGACGGGCTTCCTTCATACGCGATGCCTGACGCCGGATACCCCACGACGAATCGCACGGAAGTCGGTGAGTGGAAGCCGGCAGAGGGCGATGACGACATTCGTACGCTCGTCACGACGAACGACATTTCATGCTGGTGGTGCCGCTTCGACGACGATGTCCTCACGAACTTGGTAGCGAGCGCCGTCTCGAGCAACCTGACGTTTCGCATGGCGCAGCAGCGTCTGCAGGCGTCGGCCTGGATGCTCTTCGGCTCCTACGCCGCGTTCATGCCCAAGGCGACGTTTGGCGCGAGCGGCACGATGGGGCACCACGAGCGTTACACCTCGTCCCAGTACGCGTCGTGGCTTTCGTCCGGCTCTAAGCGCAACTACTCCGACATCTTCCGCGCCGGTTTCGACGCGTCGTGGGAAATCGACATCTTCGGCGGCAGCCGTCGCGCCACCGAGGCCGCGTGGTCCGAAATGGCGGCATCATACTGGAGTCTCGAGGACGCCTGGGTCACGCTCACCGCCGAAGTAGGGCGCGAATACATACAGCTCCGCACGACCCAGCAGCGCATCGCGGTCGCGCGCACGAACCTCGTTCTCCAGACCGAGACGTACGACATCTTGAAGTCGCGCTTTGACTCCGGCATTGGCGACGAGCTCGCTGTCAACCAGTCGAAGTACGTCGTCGACCAGACGCTTGCGACGATTCCGCCGCTTCTCGCGGAGGAGGAGAGACTGCTCAACGCGATTGCCGTCCTCACGGGAGACATTCCCGGTGCCCGCCACGACGAGCTTAAGAACTGCCCCGACCGCGACTGGCTTCTCGCTCCCGAGAAGATCGCGGAAATTCCGCTCGACATGATCCGCGCGCGTCCCGATGTGCGCGCCGCAGAACGCAAACTCGCCGCGCAGACGGCGAAGGTCGGCGTCGCTAAGTCGCTCTGGTTCCCGAAGCTCTACATCAACGGCTATCTCGGGGTGGAGTCGGTCAAGGTTCACAAGTTCCTCGGGAAGGGCGACTTCTACGGTTCCATCGGGCCTGCGATAAGCTGGCCGATCTTCCAGGGCGGCAGCATCTACGCGAACGTGAAGGCCGAGGAAGCGCGTATGGACGAGGCATTCCTCGCCTACGAGTCGTCAATCCAGGAGGCGTACCGCGAAGTGCGCAACGCCTATGCCGAGTACACCCAGCAGTACCACCGCTATCAGGCGCTGCAGGGCGCCGTGAAGGCGGCTCAGGACGCAGTCGCGATCTCGAACGACCTTTACAAGAACGGTCTCAGAGACTTTACGGCGGTCATCGACGCGCAGCGCTCGCTCCTATCGCTCGAGGAGGCGCTCGTGATTTCGCGCGGCCAAATTACCGTCAACCTGATCGCGCTCTACAAGGCCCTCGGCGGCGGCATCGTCGGCATTTAGCCTAAGTTCGTTCGGCGGCGGCCGAGGCCTGCGCCCGACCTGCTCGCCCGACCCGCAGTTTGCGGGCGCCCCACCGGCATGATTTTGACGCGCGCGCCTTCACGCGCGCCCTTTACGCTGGCGGTCAAAATCACGCCGGGCCCGCAAACATGCTCTCGTGCGCCAGTCGGCTCTCCGGCCTCGGGCATTCGGCCGCTGTCTCACAGATAATAATTTTTCTATGACCCCTATTGACAGACGTGAGTTAGTTTTGGTAAACTTTGCGGCGTCTAACAAGATTAGGAACGGCAAAATGCCGTTGGAACAAGGAGATTGCTGAAATGACTCTGGCGGAGATGAAGGAAGGGGAGCGGGCGCGAATCGTCCGCGTGTCGGGCGAGGAGGCCGTGAAGCGGCACCTCGGCGCACTCGGTTTCGTGGCGGGCACTATTGTGCGCGTTGTGGGCGAATCCTACGGCAACATGATTCTCGCCGTGCACGAGAGCCGCATCGCCGTCAACGACGCGACTGCGCAGGATGTGGAGGTGGCAAATGTCTAATAAAAGCGTGAAAATAGCTCTCGCAGGAAACCCGAACAGCGGCAAGACGACGCTTTTCAACGCGCTTACTGGGTCCGAGCAGTACGTCGGCAACTGGCCGGGCGTCACAGTCGAGAAGAAGGACGGAATACTCGCCGGACACAAGGATGTCGTCATACAGGACCTCCCCGGCATCTACTCGCTCTCGCCCTACTCCATCGAGGAGAAGGTGTCGCGCAGGTTCCTCGTCGAGGAGGGGCCGGACGCGATTCTCAACATCGTCGACGGCACGAACATCGAGCGCAACCTCTACTTCTCCACGCAGCTTGCGGAACTGGGGCTGCCGATGGTGATGGCCGTCAACATGATGGACGTCGTGAAGAAGAACGGCGACAAGATCGACTTCGACAAGATCGCGAAGGCGCTCCGCTGCGAGGTCGTCGGGATTTCTGCTCTCAAGAACGAGGGCGGCATGGAGGCCGCAGAGAAGGTCGTCGAGATGGCGAAGAAGGCCGTCGTCGAGAAGGGCCCCGGGAAGCTCCCCGACGTCCCGCACGTGTTCTCGGGCTCGGTCGAGCACGCGATCGCCCACATCGAGGAGTCTATACAAGGCAAGGTCCCGCTCCGCTCTATACGCTGGTACGCGATCAAGGTCTTCGAGCGCGACCGCGAGATAATAAAGAAGCTCGACATCGGCGTCGGCGAGATGAAGCACATCGAGGAGCACATCCGCGACTGCGAGAAGGAGATCGGCGACGACGCGGAGTCGATCATCACCAGCCAGCGCTACGACTTCATAAAGCGACTCATGGACAAGTCGCTGGCGCTGAATGAAAAGCGCAAGGACAAGGCGACCATGTCGGACAAGATCGACAAGATCGTCACGCACCGCATCCTCGCGCTTCCGATCTTCATCCTCTCCCTCTGCGTTATGTGGTTCCTCGCCGTCGCGGAGAACGGTCCTGGAACCGTTCTAACCGACTGGGCGAACGACGGATTCCTCGCGGACGGATGGCATCTCCCGTTCACGATGCACGAGTGCCGCGAAGAAGGAAAGTACAAGGGCATGGAGTTCGAGGACGCGCAGGGTGAGTTCGCCAAACAGGACGCCTCGAAGTCCGCCTGGGAAGAAGCGTATCTTGAGAAGATCAACGAAGGCAAGTCCGACGACGACAAGGTTGAGGAGATGCCCGAGGAGATTGACGAGAAGGTCGCGGCGACGATTGTCGCGAAGGGCGTGTTCGTCGAGGACGAGGAGACTGGCGAGCCGATCGCGAAGGAAGACAACGAAGACGAGCCCGACCTCTGGGACGTCGACTTCGCGGCGTACAAAGAGGCCTCGGAGTGGGAGGAGCCCGATCCCAAGCAGTTCGGCGTATGGGTTCCCGGTCTCGGTGCGCTGATAACGGGTGCGCTCGAAAAGGCCGGCGTGAACGACACGGTGAGGAGTCTCGTCGTAGACGGCGCGTGGGGAGGCGTTGCCACTGTTCTCGGATTCGTCCCGGTGATCTTCATCGTATTCCTCTTCCTCGCGTTTCTCGAGGACTGCGGCTACATGGCGCGCGTCGCGTTCATCATGGACAGGCTCCTGCGCCGCTTCGGCCTATCCGGCAAGTCGTTCATCCCGATGCTCGTCGGCAAGGGCTGCGGCGTCCCGGCCGTGATGGCGGCCAGGGCCATTGAGAACGAGCGGGCGCGTCGCATGACGGTTATCCTCGCGACTTTCGTCCCGTGCGGCGCGAAGACGGTCATCATCGCGATGTTCGCGGCGCTCTTCTTCCGCGAGCAGTGGTACGTTGCCGCGATGATGGACGTGGTCGGCATCGCGATAATCATCCTCGGCGGCATCGCGCTCAAGAAGACGAGGTTCTTTGCGGGCGAGGCGTCGTCGTTCGTCCTCGAGCTCCCCGCGTACCACATGCCGACGATATCCGGCGTCTGGCACCACACGTGGAACCGTCTCAAGGGCTACATCCTCAAGGCCGGTCTCGTCATCTTCCCCGCATGCGTGTTCCTCTGGTTCATCATGCACTTCGACTGGTCGCTCAATCTGCTTGCCGACGAGGAGATCGAGAAGTCGATTCTGCACGATCTCGGCAGCTGGATCGCATGGTTGTTCGAGCCGCTCGGCTTCGGCTCGTGGCAGGGCGCGGCGGCGTCCGTCTCCGCCGAGATAGCGAAGGAGCAGGCGACTGCGACGCTGAAGCTCGTCACCGTCGGAATGGAGGGCGTCTCCAGCGGTGCGCACATCCAGAACTTCTTTGCGGCGATCAGCGCCTTCCCGAAGCTTGCGGCACTGTCGTTCATGGTGTTCAACCTGTTCGTCCCGCCGTGCATGGTCGCGATCGCCGTGACGTTCCGCGAGATGGGCTCTCAGAAGTGGGGCTGGTTCGCGGTCGGCTTCCAGCTCTTCGTCGGATACGTCCTCGCGCTCAGCGTGTACAGGCTTGGCGTGCTGTTCGCGGGCGGCGGCTTCGGTATTTGGACGGCTGTCGCGATTCTTGCCGACCTCTTCTGCCTCTGGATGATCGTCAGGAAGGGGAGCGGGAAATGAACTACGAGTCGATCATAGTTCTATCCGTTGTCTTGATTCTTGCAGCGCTTGCCGCCTGGCGGGTCGCGAAGAAGGGCGCACCGTGCGAGTGCGGCGGTTCGCGCAAGGCCTGCGGCGGCAAATGTTGCTGCTGCGAACACGACGAAAGTGCAGAGAAGTGATTATTGGCCTTTGTGATCTTTGTGCCCTTTGTGGCTAAAACATAACTAGCCTATAAGACTGTCACTGCTGGTGATCTTTCAATAGATATAAAGTTAGCGCTAACTAATATAATTAGTTCTGTAAAACATAAATTAGACACAACTAACAAGGAAAGGGGCAACAAGATGAACATCAAGAAAATAGCATGCGCGGCTGCCGTCTGCGGTTGCGTCTCGCTTGCGACTGCCGCTGACGAGGTCGCAGAAGCGGAGAAGGGCGAGGTCGAGGAGGACGCGCCGGTCGTATCCGCCGAGTTCGGCCTCCAGTTCGACTCGAAGTACATGACATACGGCGTGATCGACGGCAAGGATCCGATTCTGACGCCGAGCGCGCAGCTTACGTTCTTTGACTGGGCGTATGTCGGCGTTGAGTCGATCTTCGACCTGACGAAAGGCAACGGCAAGCGCGGCGACTACGGCAACCGCGCCGGAAAGTGGACGACGCTCGACATGATCGTCGGCCTTTCGCACGAGTTCGACCTCGGGGAGACACTTGGCGCTCTTTCTGTCGACGTCAACTACATCTACGAGTACCTTCGCCGCCACCACAGCGACATGGGCGACACGCAGTACATCAACCTGGAGCTTTCGCTCGGGGACCTTTGGTTTGAGCCGACACTCGGAATCGAGCGCGACCTGATGGCCGACGAGGGCACGTACGTGAACCTCGAGGTCGGACACACCTTCGCGCTCGTCGGCGACGACGAAGACCCGACGCTCACCTTCAGGCCGTCGATCGCGCAGGGCTTCGGCGACAAGCACAGGACACGCGGGTACGAGCTTGCCGACGACCACGGCGGAGTGATGGACACGACTATCAAGGGCGAGTTCGAGTGGGCGATCTGCGACCACGTCGCGCTCACGGCCTACATCGCCTACAGCGACTACTGGTTCGACTCGAAGCTCCGCGATGGCGCGCGTGCCTACAACGGCGCGTGGGGATCGAGCTGCGACCACTCCTGGACCTTCTACGGCGGAATGGGCGTCACCGTCTCGTTCTGACGGTGTCCGGTGTGGCGGGCATGGCGTAGTGGTGGTGGACGCTTCCGTTGTTGCGCCCGACGCGGTGGGATCCGCTCCTGTAGCAGCCTTCGTGGTGGCGGCCCGTTCTCTCGGACTTGCATCCTGCGAACAGAAATCCGGCGGCGAATAGCGAAACAATCAAAATCCTGGACATGTGATTCTCCTTTGAGCTGTAGCGCATCACGCCTTTCTCGTTCAGCCACCAGATGATGATGGCCTTGTACTTCCCGCCGATGACGGCGATAGCCGCCTCCACCGTGCAATGCAGTTTCTTCGCCTCGCCCTTGGTCATTTTGCCAACCTTTGTTTCCTTTTGGTTAGTATGATACAAAAAAGTGCATTCTTGCGCTCATGGAAAATATTATGGCTGGGGCGGCAAGATCGACTTCACGGACGTCCTTCTTCTCCTGAAGATCGACGGAGAATGGAAGTGTGTCGCCAAGGCGCACATGGACGTCGCGGACTACTTTGGAATTGCTTCGGGCAACAACACGGACCGGCTTCATGCACCTTGCACCCACCAGTGAGCACAATGTCTTGAAGGTGTTCCTCGTCTATTCGCCGTCGGCTGCGAACGATGTCGCAGATAATTTAGATTCGATTTAACACGATTCTAACACAATCCTCACGGGCGAATAACATGGATTTGGGACAATACCGGGCGACAGAAAAAAAAGACAAACATAATTCTGGTTTTACGTGCAAATCGCTAAACCAGTCCAACAATGACAGGAGGAACAATGACAGGAAGTGTGCAGATTGCCGTGACGGCGATCGGAGGACTCGCGCTATTCATCTACGGAATGGGTCTGATGAGTGACGGCCTCAGGGAGACGGCCGGGAGCAAACTGAAGGCCGTGCTTGGGTACATGACGAAAAACAGGTTCTTCGCGATAGCGGCGGGAGCCGGGGTGACCGCGCTCATCCAGAGCTCCTCCGCGACAAGCGTCATGACCGTGGGATTCGTCAACGCCGGTCTGCTGTCGCTGGAGCAGGCGATCGGCGTAATATTCGGCGCCAACATAGGAACGACCATCACGGGACAGATCGTTTCGCTGAAACTGGACGACCTCGCACTTCCGGCCATCACGATAGGCGTGGCCGGACTACTAGCCGCCCGCGGCAAGTCAATGCGCGGGATTCTGCGCACGGTGCTGGGATTCGGCTTCCTCTTCTACGGCATGCAGGTCATGAGCCATGAACTGAAGTCACTGACGGAAATGCCTGCGTTCATCCGGTTCTTCTCGACGTTCGACTGCACGCCATCGGCAACGGGACACCTTCCGCTGGGGTGCGTGCTCGGCGCGATAGCCGTCGGCACCCTGTGCACGATGCTCGTCCAGAGTTCGTCGGCGACAATAGGCATCACCATCGCGCTCGCGGAGGCAGGAGCCATCAACATATGGACGGCAATCCCGATAGTCCTCGGCGACAACATCGGCACGACGGTCACAGCCGGACTGGCGGCGATCGGCACAAATGCAAATGCAAGGCGCACGGCGCTGGCCCATGCGCTTTTCAACCTGCTCGGGACGATGATACTGACGGCGTCGTTCGCCCTTGTGTTCACCGCGTCGGACGGAGTCGGCGCGCCCGCGTTCTTCCATCTGGTCGATCTCTGCGTTCCAGGCGACAGCTTCACGGGAGCAAACCCGGGGCGCCACGTGGCCATGGCCCACACGCTCTTCAACGTCGGGAACGTCATCCTGCTATCCGCCTTCATTCCCGCGCTTGCCCGGATCTGCGAGACGATCATACGCTCCAAGGGGGAATCGCGCACGCTCACGCTCGAACCCAAACTGCTCGTCGCACCCGCCCTGGCTTTGCAGGCGGCCGCCTCCGCAGTCGCCGAGATGACACGACGCGCATGGACGGTCGCCTCGGTTGCGCTCAACAACAGCCTCGGCAAGACATCCGTAAATCCAGAGTCGATCGAAGCGGCCGAACGCAAGGTAGATGAGATGCGCGAGCAGATAAAGGCGTACCTCGTGGAGATTTCCCAGCGCAAGCTGTCCCAGCGCGAGGCGCTGATGATCCCGGAGCTCATCCACTGCGCAAACGACGCGGAGCGAATCAGCGACCTGGCGCTCAAGGTCTGCAGGAAGGGAGACGTCGTCAGAGGCGGCATAGCGAACCCCGGTGCCGTTTCCCTCGTAGCAGGCGTGGCGGCACAGGTCAGGCAGTTCGCCCACGACACAATCGACGCGATGAGAAACGGCAAGCCGCCCGCCTTCGACCCGAAGAGCATCGACAGCGGAATCAGGTCCGCCGCGCGCATGGCGACTCTCGAGCTGTGGAACGACCAGCCGTCCCGCGGTGCGCACACGAGCGAGTACCTTGCGCTGGTGTCGGTATTCAAGTGCCTCGGCGACATTTCCCGCCACATCGGAAACATCGCCGTGCGGGCCAGGGGGTTTTCGAGCGCCGTCTAGGGCGCCGCAGGCCACGGTGAGTTTTGGTATAATACAAGTCATGAATCAGCCAAAGATACTCGTCGTCGAGGACGATCCGTCCATCCGCCGCGTAATCGTGCTGGCACTCAAAAGCGCGGACTACGCGAAGATAGCGGAGGTTGCATCGGGCGATGCGGCGCTTGAAGCCGCGTTCAGGATGCGTCCCGACCTTGTCCTGCTCGACATCATGCTCCCCGGAATGGACGGGCTGTCGGTGTGCCGGGCCCTTCGGTCGAATCCCGAGACGGCCGCTGCGGCAATCGTCATGCTGACCGCCAAGGGCGCAGATCGGGACGTCGTAGCCGGACTGGACGCAGGAGCCAACGACTACATCGCCAAGCCCTTCTCCAAGGACGTGCTGCTGGCCCGCATCAGGGCCGCGCTGCGGACAAGCGGCGCCGCAGACGCGACGCATTTGTCGCTCGACGGTCTTGTCCTCGACAACACCACCCACCGCGTCACGCTGGACGGAGCGGACCTGAAGCTCACGCTCACCGAGTTCAGAATACTGGAGCTGCTGCTGCTCAACGTCGGACGCGTGTTCGAGCGCGCGCGGATAATCGACCGCATATCGGGCGGGGAGAAGATTGTCACGGAGCGGACCATAGACGTGCAGATGGTGGGTCTGCGCCGCAAGCTTGGCACATGGGCCAGACACATAGAGACGATCAGGGGAGTCGGATACCGGTTGGACGAAAAATGAAAAAACGGTTTGACAGAAGTCTGGCGGCCGCTGCCGCCGGCGGCGCGTGCATCGTGGTGTTCTCGCTGATCCTCTTCGCCGTCGCTCGCAGCTTCCGCTCGTCGATAGCGGAAATGGCGGAGTCCGGCACCCGCGTGACAATCGTCAACGCCGACGGATCGGTTTTCTACGACACCGACGACGCAACGGACAACCACGCAACGCGCGAGGAGGTGCGACAGGCATTCGCGCGCGGGCACAGCACCGTGCTGCGCCACTCCGACACCCTGAACCGCGACTTCCTCTACTGTGCGCGCACGGTCGATGGCCGCGTTGTCAGGCTTGCCGTGCCGTACACAGGCGTGATAAGGTCGCAGCGTCTCGCCTGGGCCGGGCTTTGCGCCGCCGTGGCGATGGGCGCATGCGTGATCGTGCTGGTCTTCGTGGTGACACGAAGGCTGACAAGGCGACTCGACGAGCAATCCAAGAGGCTGGAGATCGCAGCCGCAAACGAGAGGTTCCGCCGCGAATTCACGACAAACGTCACGCACGAGCTGAAAAGCCCCCTGACGGCGATACAAGGCGCCGTTGACGTCCTTGGTGACGGATCGTGCCTTTCGGAAGAGGAACGCAAGGATCTGTTCGGAATAATACACGGCGAAAGCGCAAGACTTGGGTCTCTTGTCGGAGACGTGCTTTCTCTCGCCCAGATAGAGCAGGAGGAGATAGAACATTCCCACGACTTTGCGGACGTTCCCCTGGCGGAACTGGTCGATGCAGTGGCGACCCGCGAGCAAGCCAAGGCGAACGCCGCACATGTGAAGATCGCGGTCGTGCGCAACGACGACGTCCACGTCAAGGGTGACGTCGGCAGGCTGGAGGAAATCCTCGAGAACCTGATAGACAACGCCCTGCGCTACTCCGGATCGGACCGCATAGACGTTTCTTCTGCGGCCACGCCGACGGAGGTGACCGTATCCGTCACCGACTTCGGAATCGGAATACCTGCGGAGCACATTCCGCACATCTTCGAGCGATTCTACCGCGTCAACAAGTCGAGAAGCAGGTCGCTGGGCGGCACCGGGCTCGGGCTGGCGATTGTGAAGCACCTCGTCCAGCTGCACGGCGGATCGGTTTCGGTGGTCTCGTCTCCCGGACAAGGCACGACATTCTCATTCACCCTTTCGCGCCTGCCGCATCCAGCCGCTCCCCGCGCCGCCACCATGCTATGAACGGCAAACGACCAACGCAAACCGCACTCGCATGCATTGCAGCGGCAGGCACCATCATCTTGTCGGCGACTTCATTCGGATCCTCGACCAACCTCAACGTGTCAGCCGGTGCGGACGTCCGCCTGCGCTACGACGGAACGGACAACCTCCCGACGACATCAAGGAGGGAGTCCGTCCCAAGTGACTACGCACGCATCCGCATACGCCCGTGGCTCAAGGCCGAATACCAGGACATCGGGATGTTCGTCCGACTGTCCGACGAATTCCGCGCCTACCGCGCGCCGGACGCGCTGTCGCGCAAGCAGCGCTGGCCTGACGTCCTGTTCATCGACAACCTTTACGTCGCATGGAACGGCGCATTCGACGCCCTCGACTTCAAGCTCGGACGGCAGGACATGTCGTTCGGCGCCCAGCGCATCGTATCGGACGGCACGGGTGGCGACGGATCGAGAAGCGCGTACTTCGACGGACTGCGCGTCACCTGGCATGCCGACGAGAAGCGCACCCTCGACATGTTCGGAATCTACCAGACGTTCGACGACTGGCTTCCGACCCTCGGCAAGGAGCACGCCAACGGAGAGAAGCCGCACGACTACGACATGACGGGGTACGGGCAGGACGAATACGGACTCGGACTCTACTGGCAGGACAGATCAAATGAAGACTTCGGATACGACGCATACTACGTGGCCAAGGGCGAACGCCGTCCATCACATGCGAAGTACAGGAAGGAAGGCCGCCACGCCGACTCGCACACATTCGGCTTGAGGCTCCTCCCTCGGTTTACCGAGACGCTATACGGAGAACTCGAACTCGCCGGACAGGTGGGCTCCGAGATAAAGCTCGCAGGGCAGTGCTACGCGGGCCTGACATGGAAACCGGAGACGGCATGCAAGCCAAGCCTCACTGGTGCACTGTGGTGTCTCTCGGGCGATTCTGACGGCGAGCGCGGCAACACCTCATGGCACGCCGTATTCAACCGCGAAACTGGGCTCGGCGAGTCGATCGCGCCAATGTACTCGAAGTACAACTACACCAACCTCGTCTACCCGCACCTCGCGGGCGAGTGCGAGCTCGGTGACTTCTCGAAGCTCGCGTGCCAGGCGGGTCCGCTCTTCACCGCAGTGCGCGAGGACGATGCCGACGGATCCTACCGAGGGTTCTACGCGCAGGTCAAATACACCATCCACCCCGACAAGTTGTTTGGCGCCGACATCCTGAGGGGAGGCGAGCTGTCATTCCAGGTCGAGTGCTTCGACAAGGGAAACTACTTCAGGGACCACAACGACCACACGGCGATATTCGGACGCATCGAGCTCGTCTGGAAATTTTAACGCGATCCTCACACGATTCCAACGAGGAACAAACATCATCGCTGGCGGAAACCTCCGCATTGCTCATTTGCGGTCGGCCAATGTCTCGGCCATGTTGATGTAGCAGGACCGGATGCGTTCGTAGGCGTTCAGGATGTCAAGCTCGGCGAGAACGCGCACCGGCGAATCCGGATCGTCGGAGCCGACGCGAGAGAGCTGCTTCCCCCTGGCGTCGTGGATGCATCCGCCAATGTCATGCGAATTCGCCTGAAGCGCGGCGAGGTCGAACATCGGGCGTGGAGACTTGATGAGCCCTGACACCGTTTGCGCAAACTCAAAGACGGTTTCATGGACGCCCAGCAATGTTTGACAAGACTGTGCGGAGAAGTTCTGTCCGCCTTTCCTGAGCCGCCGCGTCGCTTTCAGGATCGTGGCCGCCTCGTCCGAGACGGACTCCAGCTCGTCCGAAAGCCGCAGAAGCCGCCGGACCCTGTCGGATACCTCGGTCGGTGCGCGTTTGACCATGATCCTGCCAAGAAACTCCGTGATCTCCCGCTGGACGTTGTCCAAAACCTCCTCGCGATGCAGGATATGCTTTTCTGCGGAATTGGTTGCCTCGCCCGTAAGCACATCCTTGACACCCGCCAGTAGCTCAATGTCGCTGTCCCGCATGAACCCGACTTCAAGAAGCGCCTGATCGCAGGCGATGACGGGCGAGATGTACGAGGACAACCTGAGCGCACTCAAATGCGGTTTTTCAGCAGGCAGTGCTTTTATGATGCGAGAGACGAAACGCGCGAACTGTCGCGAGAACGGTAGGAAGAACAACGTCGTTATGACATTGAAGATCGTATGAACCGCAGCCATTGGCGCGGCAATGTGCGGATACGTCGTCACGCCGTTCGCTGTCACGGCTTCCGCGTAGCGGGGGAAGAATGACGTCGCCATCGGAAGGATCACGGGGATGAAGAACGGAATAAGCAGGACCGTGCCCGCGACGTTGAAGAGCGTATGTGCAAGCGCCGTCTGCCGCGCCTCGGCGGAGCTGTTGAACGCGGCAAGCCACGCTGTCATCGTCGTTCCGATGTTCATCCCGAACACAGTGGCGGATGCCGCCTCGAAACTCAAAAGCCCCTGCTGTGCGAGAGTCATGGCAATCGCTGTAGTAGCCGCGGAGGACTGCACGACTGCGGTAAAGGCGAGCGAAACGAGGACGCATTTTGCAAGTCCCCAAGCCGTTGTCGCATCAAGGGATCTGAACGCGTCAACCACCGCCGGCATGGTTCGGACAGGTTCCATTCCCTCTTTCATACAGTAGAGCCCTATGAAGATGCAGCCGAGCCCCATGAAGGCGAGACCGATATTGTGAAGCCGTTCGTTGTGCTGGAAGAAGTAGAAGAAGTAGAGCGCCGCACCCACGAGAACGGCACACAGTCCGAGCATCTCCACGTCTGGCGCGAACGCAATGAGCCATGCCGTGGCCGTGGTTCCGATGTTCGAGCCTATGATGACATTGATCGCCTGTGACAGGTTCATGAGCCCGGACGAGACGAATCCGACTACCATGACCGTGATGATCGAGGACGACTGGACAATAACGGTTGAAATGACGCCTGTGCCCACTCCCGCCAGACGGTGTGTCGTCGCAAGTGACATGAAGCGCCTGAGGCCCGATCCGCTGACGGCCTGCAATCCTTCCGAAAGATGCTTCATGCCTAATAGGAACAAGCCCAACCCACCGCTGACGGTTATCAATATTGAAAACACCTGACTCATTGTCTTCCCTCTGCCTAGATTCTAGATGACAAGCGTGAACGTCGCGCCTTCGCCAGGTTTGGACGAAACCGTCGCCTGACCACCATGCAGCTGCACGATGTGTTTTACGATGGCGAGTCCAAGTCCCGTGCCGCCAAGGGCACTGCTGCGGTCCTTGTCAACCCGATAGAACCGCTCGAAAAGACGCGGCTGGCAGTCCTCTGGGATTCCGATTCCGTGGTCGATGACGCTGATTGCCGCTTTGCCGTCCGCTGTCCGCTCAACGCTGATCTCGACCTCTGTCGAGCCGCTGTAACGTAATGCGTTTTGGATGAGGTTGGCGATGGCTGATTCAACCAGCCGCGCGTCGCACGGACGGACAAGTTCATCCGTCTCTTGCATCTTGCGAACGAATGAGAGGGCGACGCCCGCCTTCTTGGCCGACGGGCGGGCAAGGTTGACCGCAGTCTGCGCGATGTCCGCGACTGCGCATGGTGCGAATGCCGCGTCATGTTCCGCCTCGGCCTTTTCGAGCCTGGCCAGCGCGAGGATGTCATCCACGAGCGCGACGAGTCGTGAAGAGTGATTCTTGATGACGTTCTGAAGTTCGGCGCGGTCCGCGCTGTCAAGCTGCGCCGTATCGTCAGCGAGCATTTCCGTAGCGCCGAGAATGCCGGTCACCGGGGTTCTGATCTCGTGCGTGACATTTGATATGAAATTTGTGCGGAAGCGCTCGAGCTTGCGCATCTCCTCCATCATCTTGTCCTGAAGGTCGCGTTCGGCGGAGAGACGCGAAAGACGTCGTTCGTAGCGCCGCGTGAGGAAGAACAACGCGGCGACGATCAAGGCACCCGTTCCGACGGCTGCGATAAGCCCGCGAACCGCGTCCGCCTTGGCGTCGGTCACTGACTGGTACGGAACGGCGATGCGCAGTACGTAGTCGCCGATACGCCGTGCGAAGTAGAACATCGAGATGCGAAGTGTCTCAGACTCGCGGATGGCGCTGCGGGGCAGGCCGTCCGCGCAGACGGCCTCGAACTCCGCGCGGTCCGCATGGTTGGGCAGGTCCTTCCCGGCGGAGTCGTATACAACCTTCCCGTTCAGGTCGATGAGCGAAACGCGCACGTCTTCCGCGATTTTATCGACGCTCCGCTTGAACCGCGCGGTCTGGTTCCATAAAATGGCGCAGCAGACGATGACGCCGGCAAAGGCAAGCGCGGGAGGGAAAAAGAAAGAAAAATTACTTTTCATGGCGTGATCCGATAGCCGATTCCACGGATTGTCTCGACATGCCCCGCCCACTCTCCAAGCTTGCGGCGGAGTCCGACCATCAGCGTGTCGACGGTGCGGTCTGTAACATCCTTCTCCTCTCGCTGGATGCGTGAGATGATCTGCTGCCGCGTATAGACGCGGCCTGGATGCGCGGACAGAATGTCCAACAGATCGAATTCGCTGCGCGTCAACGACAGTGCGGCGCCGTCTATGGATGCTGTCCGCGTGGTTTCGTCAAGGACGAGCGCTCCGAGCGTGCGGATTGGCCCTTTAGGTTGCGAGGAGCGGCGAAGCGCGGCCTTGACGCGGGCTACGAGAATCGCCTTTGAAAACGGTTTTGCGATATAGTCGTCCGCGCCAAGCTCCAGTCCGCGCACAACGTCTTCCTCGGCGGTGCGGGCCGTCAATATGACAATTGGCGTTCCGGACACGGATGAAGTCCGGCGTATGGCGCTGCACACGGACAGCCCGTCCATCCCCGGCAGCATCAAGTCGAGGATTACAAGAGCGGGCTTTTCCCTCTGGACGAGGGCAAGACCCTCCGTGCCATTCCCCGCTTCGCGTATCGAAGCGAACCCCGCGCCTTTGAGTGCGAGCCGGATTACAGTACGTATTCCCGGATCGTCTTCGATGAGAACTATTTTGTCCATGTCAGCGTATATTATCTCACAAAATTGTCAGAATTGTGTGAGAAAGTCTGCTCGGGTGAAGCGTCGGCAGTGTTCTTTCAGGCGGAAAACCCGGTTTTGTCGAGGATTCTTCGGTCTCGCAATTGTTCGCTGCGAATGCCTATGGTATAATATCCTTAATGGGCACAGCGAATCCAGCCAGAGGAGGCAAGGCATGAAATCACCGAAGGAAACCGCACTTGAGGAAAAGATCCTGCGTCAGCTCGCCGGGTACGCGTTCCCGGAGGCCTTGGCAAGGGTCCTGTTCTCGGACGAGGAGACGCAGCACATCCAGGAATACGCGAATGTAGTGTCGCTCCGCCGCCTCGGGTTCAACGACCATGGTCCCGTTCACATGAGACAGGTCGCCTACAACGCAATCAAGGCGCTCGTCATCCTTCACGGGGCGGGGGTGAAGACGACGCTCGAGGAAGACGGAGCCGGACGCTTCGAGGACAGTCTTGCGTCTGTTCTGCTCTCGGGATTCCTTCATGACCTCGGCATGTCCGTCGGAAGGGAATGCCATGAACGCACTTCGGCTATGCTCGCCCTGCCGATCATTGACCGCGTCCTGCTGACGCTGCTGCCGGACGACAAGCAGCGGCGCGTGGTCATCCGCTCGATGGCGCTGGAGGGGATTCTCGGACACATGGGTACGACGCGTATCCATTCGCTCGAGGCGGGACTCATACTGATCGGCGACGGCTGCGACATGACGAAAGGCCGCGCGCGCATCTCGATGGCGCTTTCGGACCGGCCGCATGTCGGCGACATCCACAAATACTCGGCCAACGCCATTCTCCGCGTCAGGATCCTGCCGGGCGAAGAGAAGCCGATGCGGATCGACGTCGAGATGGATGCTGACGTCGGATTCTTCCAGGTCGAGGAAGTACTGATGCAGAAGCTGTCGATGAGCCCCGCGCAGTCGCTTGTCGAACTGTACGCCGGAGTCTCGGGCCTGGACCGCAAGCGTTATCTTTGACCGAACATTCGCACGGAAATTTGATTTTTACGTAAAGATGGGGCGAGAACGCGAAACGCTGTCCGGGTCGGCGTCATGATCATATCCTCCTGCCGAGATCGAAGGCCGCCTTCATGAACTTCGTCTTCTTCACGGCTCCGGGTTCGTAGACGCCTCCGGCCTTGAGGAAGCCCTTGATCTTCGCGCCCTCGAAGCAGTCGACGAAGCCCTGCAGCGGCGCCTTCACGAGATCCCAGTCCATGTTTTCGGCCATCGTCGCGACGAGATAGTACGGCTTGCCGTTCGGCTCCGGCCACTTCGCGACGCAGCGGTCGAAGAGCGCCTTGAGCTGCCCGGCGATCGAGAAGTAGTAGACGGGCGTACCGAACACGACGGCGTCCGCCTTGCATATCTTCTCGACGATTGCGTTGGCGTCGTCCTTGATGACGCACTTGCCGAGCTTCTGGCAGGCATAGCAGCCGGTGCAGAACCCGATCTTCCTGCCATTAAGCCGGATGACCTCGGCCTTGTTGCCCGCGGCCTTCACGCCCTTGGCGACCTCCTGGCAGAGCGCGTGGGAGTTGGAGTTCGGACGGAACGACGCCGAGATGATCAGCACGTTCTTGGTTTTCTTAATTGTCTTCTTGGTGGACATTGCTAACTCTCCGTTGGGTTTTAGAATCGGTGCGCTGCCGCGCATTGCCCTAATATTATATCATTTCCCTGTTCTTTTATGACCTTCGCGGGGACTCCAGCGACGACCGTGCGCGGCGGAACGTCCTTCGTCACGACTGCGCCTGCGCCGACGATTGCACCTTCGCCGATTGTCACACCAGGACAGATCGTCACTCGTGCACCGAGCCATACCGTGTCGCAGATTTTGACCGGCTTCGGAATCATCCCGCCGCGCTTTTCGGGATCGGGGTCGTGGTTCAGCGTCGCGATGATCGTCTGCGGACCGATCAGCACATCGTCGCCGATTGTGATGCCTCCTTGGTCCTGAAACTGGCAGCCAGCGTTGATGAACACGCGCTTCCCGATTCTGGTGTTCTTCCCGCAGTCGGTGTGGAAGGGCGGGAACATGGCGAATGACTCGTCGATCTCGCTCGCCGTCAGCTTTGACATCAACGCGCGCACTTCCTCGGGCGTGTGATACGTGCCGTTCAGCTCGGCCGTAATCTTGAGCGCCTCCTGCGAGAAAGCGTGAAACGCCTTGTGCAGTTTGCTTCCCGCTGGGATGTATTTCGTCTCGGCCATCGCCTTTCTGAATTCTTCAACTGTCATTTTAGGTTCTTCCTGTAGAACGCCTCGATACGGTCAAAGGGAATGGCGTCCTTTCCGCCGCCGTCGTAGAGGTCGCAGTGGCTCGCGCCGGGGACGATGACGAGTTCCTTGTTGTCGCCCCTGAGCATCTTGTAGGCAGTTTCGCCGAAGTAGCGGCTATGAGCTTTCTCGCCATGCAACACCATGACAGCGCTCTCGATCTCGCCCGCGTAGGCGAGCAGCTTTGCGTTGAGGAACGAAAGAAAACACGTCTTGTTCCAGCCGTCCGTCGAATTGAGTGAGCGCGTATGGAAGCCACGTGGCGTCTTGTAGTAGGCGTGGTAGTCCTTGACGAACTGCGGCGCGTCGGCGGGAAGTGGATCAACCACACCGCCGCCGCGCTCGGGCTTGCCAGTCTTGAAATCGACAATGCGTTGGGCGTTCATCGCCTCGCGCTTCTCCTTGCGCTTGGCCGCTGAATCCTCCGCGTCGTTGTAGCCATTCGCCGTGACGCGCGTCATGTCGTACATCGTCGAGGCGACCGTCGCCTTGACGCGAGTGTCGATTGCGGCGGCATTGATGGCGAGTCCACCCCAGCCGCAGATGCCAAGGATGCCGATCTTCTCCGCGTCCACATCATCGCGGGAGATGAGATAATCGACCGCCGCCTGGAAGTCCTCCGTGTTGATGTCCGGTGAGGCGACATAGCGCGGCTCGCCTCCCGATTCGCCCGTGAAGGACGGATCGAAGGCGATGGTCAGGAAGCCGCGTTCCGCGAGCGTCTGGGCGTAGAGCCCTGACGACTGCTCCTTCACTGCGCCGAACGGACCCGAGACCGCAATCGCCGCAAATTTCGGCGTGCGCGGCGCGCCCGCCCTACCGTTACCTGTTCCCCATTCCCCGTTCCCCACCTTCGGCTTATACACGTCCGCCGTGAGCGTGATCCCGAAACGGTTTTTGAATGTCGCCTTTGCGTGTTCTACCTTCTCGGACTTCGGGAACGTCTTGTCCCACTCCTCTGCGAGCGGGAGGGACACGCTTGTCGCGTCCGCCGTGCAGACGCCGCCCGCGACCAATGTCGCGATTGCAAGTTCTTTCATCATTTCATTCTCCATTTTGATTGTGTTGTCCTGTTGCGGTGAAAAAGAAAACACGGGCATTATACTGTATTGGGCTAACAATAACAAATACAGATTTCGTATCGGATGCCATAATTGATGATTATGATAGCGACAATTCCGCCGCGTCAAAGCGTCTTATCGTGCAATGCTCGAAAACCCGATACTCAAACCGTCGCCCGAATGGTCGGCGGCAGAGGCCGTCTGTATGGCGCATTCTGAATACTATGCGACAGGCAACTCACCGCCACCCACCTTCACATTCAAGATTGGTGTCGTTTGGCTTTGGATTGAATGCCGTACGCATATTGAGTCGGATGCCATATTCCGACTTCTCGAAGATCAAGCCGTAATTGGCCGACACGAGTTCGCCCTTGTCATTTACCTTCGTTCGTGTCCTAAAAACCATGTACTTGTTTCTGGGCATTTCGACGTTGCGCTCAACATTACCAGTCTTGCGGTCGTAAACATATTCAAGGGATTTCAGATAAACTGCATTCGTATCTGCGCTATAGCATCTATTCATCTTGCTGAAATCATCCGTCGGCACAAGATACACGCCGTCAAGACAGTTAGTCATCGTAACATCAAGATGCGAATATACCTGAAACCAGTTTGTAGGAGAACGCCAGAAATCATACTTGATCTGCAAATCATCATACTTGCCATTTCCGTATGGCGGACACCACTCAAACTGCTTTAGGTCAAGACCCATGACAACATTTGTAGCCGGATATTTAAGTTCTTGAAACGCTCCGCCATTAAGAATCAACTTGGCAGGATGGCGTTTCTTTTTTAGCGTCGCCGTCGTTTCAACAGTTCCTTCAGACCACTTGCGCAGACGCTCCGCATCTTTGTCTGGTAGCACTCTGAAACTTGGGTCTATCTTTGTTTCGTAGTAGCCGTCCTTGCGAATCCACGCATGAGCCTCGCCTATGCAAAGACCGCTGGCAGCAAAACAGCCCTCCGCGTCAGTTTTGCCGCGCTTTACATCAACCTTCTGCGGTGCCGTGTAGAACGTCACAGAAATCGCCGCATCCGACACGGCTTTGCCCAGATCATCAACGACTTTGATTTTGACATCCGCCAACGCGCCGTCAATTATGGGGCTATATGCAGCAACAGAATGAACAACGCCAACTGCCGCGAAAAGACAAGCAAATAATTTCATTGGTTCAACCCTCCAACTTCGACAATCTTCTGAAAGACCGGATGCACGAAGAAATATGCAACGTTCTTTATGTCCGAATGAAGAAACCGCCCGCCCAACTGCCCGTCATCAGGGCGCGGCCACGTGTTAGCCATATACAGAGGTGCATTCATGTCGATAGACTCCATTATATCCTCCCTGAACCTTGTCCGCCCCGTCGGCGGTGAAAGTGCCGGGGTGCCTTGCGTAAGATGAGAGTCGATTTCAAGGCGTGTGGCAACTGCGTTCGTGATTGAGATCGGAAAGGGATCGAACACCGTGTTTGTGTTAAACACGGAAAGATCGGTCACGGCATTTGCATCATCCTCGCTCCAAACCCTTGCTCCAAGCAAATTGCTCTTGAAGCCCCAGCCAGACCACACCGTCGTACCGATGAAACCTAAAAGAGATTTGCGACCTTTGTAGAGTTCCTGTTTGTGCCACGAATAGCGTTCGCCCCAGTTGCCAGACGGACTGAATCCGTTATACCACGATGGATTGTGCGCATCCGTGTACAGTTCCAAAACCTCGTCGCCGGACGAGTAGAAGTTTACCGCGACAGGCACGACAGCGGCGAATCTGCCGCGCCACGTCAAGGCGTTTCGCGCGTCGCCGGAAGCGAAAAGCTTATGCCATTCCGACGTCCAACAGGCATTCGTGTAGCCCGTCCATTCGCCATGCACAAGCCTATTTGTCGGCGATGTGTCAGCAAGCGATGGGTCAAACGCCTCAGACGGGATGGCAGAATTGAGCATAATGAGCTTTTCGACCTGCATCCCGTAGTCCTGAATCGCGGCTGCGGCAACCATCGTGCCGAGACTGTGGGCAATGACAACGCGGCGTCCGGGGATGCTGTTTATATACGGCGCAAGACGAGAGGCTGTCACAAAGGCATTGGAGGCGTTGACCTGATAGTTGTATGACGGCCCGATATCGGACTCCCACGCTATCGGGTAGAACTCCATGTTCGCCCCGGCCTGCCACAGTCGCTTGAACATCTCAGACGCCCATGCACGGGCATTCTGCTCGCTTACGTTCGCCCCGTGGATGAAAAAGACATTTGCCTTTTCCGCACTGGCGGCAAGCGGCGGCAAAATTGCCGCGAACGCGAGAAGGGATCCCGCGAGGCGGCGGCAAATCTGCCGCGATAGGTGCTTGTGGCGATATTGTCGCATTTCTGGATGGCATCAATTATACCAAAATCTGACTGTTTATAGTACGGCGGTTTGCTTTCAAATTTGACGCTATGCGAGATAAATGGGCGTTTTGCCGCACAAAATAGAACATAGGGCGTAGCACTTTTGTCTGGCCTGCTCATCTGATGCGATGGGCTGGACAACGCAGCGCGGCACTTCAGAAGTCAAGCGACGAGGCATAATTTACACTTATGCCTTAATGTGGTATATTATGCGGCATGGACTTGCGAATACTCAGGTATTTTCTTGCCGTGGCGGACGAGGGGAACATCACCCGCGCCGCCGAACGGCTGCACGTTTCGCAGCCTGCGCTCTCCACGCAGCTTGCCGCGCTGGAGGACGAACTTGGGCATAAGCTCTTCGAGCGTGGCGCTCGCGGAATAGAGCTCACGGAGAAAGGCATCGCGCTCAAACGCCGCGCCGACGACCTCGTTGATCTCGCCGAGCGCATCGAGGCCGAGATCAAGGCGTCCGACACGGACGAAATCGTCGGCACGGTCTCCATCGGCGCGGGCGAGACTCCGGCATTCCGCTTTGTCGCCCGCGCTGCGGAAGAACTCCGCCGCAGGAATCCGAAACTGCAATTCTCCGTGTCGTCCGGCAACGGCGAGGACATCGTTGCCCACTTGCGCGAGGGGACCTTTGACCTTGGCGTGCTTGTCGGCCCCGGACGCTACGACGGCTTCGACTACCTGACGCTGCCCTACACGCATCACTGGGGACTTGCCATCAAAAAGGATTCGCCGCTTGCCGCGAAGAAGCGCATCTCGCCGAAGGATGCGAGAGGGATTCCGCTCATCTGTTCGCGTCAGGCGATGGTGAAGGAGTTTCTCGCCGGATGGTTCGGCTGTCCGTTCGGGAAGCTGAACGTGGTCGCCAACTACAATCTCATCTACAACGCGGCCGTTTTCGTCGAGGCGGGGCTGGGCGCGGCAATCTGCATTGACGGCATGATCCCGCAGGAATTCTCCGGGAGCGTCGTGTTCCGTCCGTTCGCGCCCGCGCTCGTCAGCGACGTCTATCTCGCATGGCGCAAGAACTCCGCGCTCTCGCCTACCGCATCTGCACTCGTCGATGCCGTCAGATGTCAGCAGAAAATGGTTTGCTAAAATGTGGCGGAGAGAGTGAGGTATAATCCCACAACAAGGCAGATGACGGCGGTGATGCGTTTCGACCACCGCTCGAATGCTGCAAGCGCGTCGAGCATCCTTGCCGTGCGGCTGGAGGCGAATGCGATTGTGAACGCGACTGCGAGGACGGGCAGAACTGACGCGACGCCGAATGCGCCGGAGAGCAGCACCGGCGCGTCTCGTTCGACTGCAAGAGGGAGAAGTCCCCCGAAGAAGAGCGCGGCGGACGACGGGCAGAACGCCATCGTCAGGACGACTCCAAGCGCAAACGTACCGGCCAAACCGCTTGCAGAGAGCCGGGCGCGAAGCCGGGCGAGTCTGCCGGAATTCGGCAGGGACGGCAGCGGCACGAGGTCGAGGAGAACCGCGCCCACGACGATGAGGATCGGCCCCACGAGGACGCTCATGTGCTTTTGCAGCGCGTGGGAGAGCGTCGGCGCGGAGGCGAGTCCGGCGGCGAGCGCGGCGGCGATTGCGACGTAGGCGAGGACGCGCCCCAGCGCGTAGGCGAGGCCGTTCCACGCGACATGGCGCGGATTCGCCGCGTTGCGGGCGATGACGCCCACGGCGGCGACGTTCGCTGCGAGCGGACACGGGCTGACGGCGCACAGGAGGCCCAGCCACGATGCGGAAAGGATTGCAAGGACGGTCTGCACGGCTACTCCTTTGCGGCGGCGAAGTCCGCGATGCTCCTGGCGACGTAGTCCTTGAACGCCGCCTCGTCATGCGCGAGCGACCAGCACTTGTCGAGGACGGCAAATCTGGTGCCGTCCCGAAGGACGATCGTGCGCATCGTGAGGCCGAAGTCCGCGACGTAGTGTTCGTTTGCCGGCTCGTCGAGGTTGACGGCCTTGATTTCTACTGACGGGATGTTACCGGCCACCTCGCGCACCATCTGCTCCATGCGGTTGCACGTCATGCACCGCTGGCGTCCGTGGAAGTAGAACACCGTCAGCTTCCGGGATTCGCCTGGAGCTTCGGCTTCCGCCTTTGGAGGCGGCGCCTCGCTCGCGGTGTTGAACGCGCGCAGGGCGGCAATTGCCGCGAACGCGACAAGCGCGAGGCCGACGAGCCGCTTCCATGCGGGCTTTTTCTGCTTGCACTTGCAGGGGCAGCAGGGAGTTTCTTCGTTAGTCATTTCGTTTGTCCTTTCTTATTGCGTTGCTTCTGTTCATGATGCCGACGAGCGTGAGCATGACGGGGACCTCGACGAGGACGCCCACGACGGTCGCAAGTGCGACGGGCGAGGCCGTGCCGAAGAGCGAGACGGCGACCGCCACGGAAAGCTCGAAGAAGTTGGACGCGCCGATCATCGCGGCGGGTGCCGTGATCTCGCGCGGGAGCGCAAGACGGCGGCAGACGCTCCGCGTCAGGAAGAAGACGAGAAACGTCTGCACCACGAGCGGCACGGCGATCAGCGCGATGTGCAGCGGGTTGCCGAGGATCACGCGCCCCTGGAACGCGAACACGAGAACGAGTGTGGCAAGGAGTCCGCCCATCGTGAGCGGGGAGAACTTCGGGATGAACCTCTCGCGGAAGAACGCCTCGCCCCGCCGCCTCACCACCACGCCTCTCACGGCCACGCCGAGACCGAGCGGCACCACGACGAAGAGGACGACAGACGCGAGTAGCGTGCCCCACGGCACGGCGACTCCGCCCACGCCCAGAAGGAACTTCACGGTCGGCGCGAAGGTGACGAGGATGATGAGGTCGTTCGTCGCCACCTGCACCACCGTGTAGGCCGCGTCGCCTTTCGTCAGCTGCGACCACACGAAGACCATTGCCGTGCAGGGAGCCGCCCCGAGAAGAACCGCCCCGGCGAGGTAGTCGTTCGCAAGGTCGGACGGAATCCACGCGCGGAACGCGACGCGGAAGAAAAGCCACGCGACCGCAAACATCGTGAACGGCTTGACGAGCCAGTTCACGACCCAGGTCACGAAGAGACCGCGCGGTTCGCGCCAGACGTTCCGAATGCTGGTGAAATCGACCTTGAGCATCATCGGAAATATCATTAGCCAGATGAGTATGGCGACCGGGACGGACACGTGCGCGACCTCTAAGCGTTCCAGCGAGGCGGGGACGGCGGGGAGAAATCTTCCGATGAGGATTCCCGCCGCCATGCAAAGGGCGACCCAGATCGTGAGGTGCCGGTCGAAGAAGGAAATGCCGTTCAACTGTTTCATTTTCGCGTTCCTTTCAGTATGCGAGGTTGAGAATCCAGCCCGTGAGGGTGAAGAACAGGAGCAGATAGGCGGCGAAAACGGCCAGCAGCTTCACTGACATCACCTTCCTGAGCATGATGAACTCCGGCACGGAGGCTGCTGCGGCGGGGAGCATGAACGCAAACGCCGTGCCGACGGGGAGTCCCTTTTCGATGAGCGCGGCGGCGACGGGCACGACGCTCGTCACGTTCGCGTATGTCGGAATGCCGACAGCAACCGCCAGCGGGACGCTCCACCACTCGCCGCCGCCGAGGTGCGCGGAGACGAACCCCTCCGGCACGAACCCGTGGAGCGCCGCGCCAAGCCCGATGCCGACGACGACCCACGGCGCGATGGCGGCGAGGATCGTGCGTGTCTCGTTCAGCGCGAAGCGGTGGCGCGAGACCTTCTGAGGGGCGGATTTCTTGCAGCAGCAACAACTTGTTTCCGTTTCCGTCTCGTCGGGCAGGTCGAGGAAGCGGTCGGCGCAGATGGCGTCGAAAAACATTCCGCCGATCACGCCCGCTCCCATTCCCAGCGCAACGTAGAGCGAGGTCAGCACCCAGCCAAGCGAGCCGCCGAGCATCACGACGGCCGCCTCGTTCACCGTCGGCAACGTGATTAGGAACGCCATCGTGATTCCGATGGGAATCCTCGCCGCCGCGAACCCGAGGAAGAGCGGTATCGACGAACACGAACAGAATGGCGTAAGCGCGCCGAGCGCCGCCGCGAGAAAATAGCAGACGAAACGGTTTCTGCCGGAGAGGAAGTCGCGTATCCTCTTCGCGTCCACGCCAGCGCGGACGTAGCCGATGACGTAGATCATCACGGCGAGCAGGAAAAACATCTTGGGGATGTCCTCAAGGAAGAACGCCACGGCGTCCCCCGCCTTGCTGCCTTCGGCAAATCCGAGGACGTTGTAGGTTAGCCAGTTGGCTAAATGTGTGAATCCTTTGAGCATTGCTTGCTATTCCTTTTCTGTTGTCGTTTAGTTGAGTTGCTAAATAATCGGGCGAAAAAAGAGCCTTACCCTCGCCGTGACTTCAGGCAGTCGAGCATCTGGGCGATGCACGGGCAGGAAAGCCTGTAATAGACCTGCTTTCCGCGTTTCTCGTCTGTGACCGCGCCGGCGTCCTTCAGAACGGAGAGGTGTCGGCTGATGGTCGGGAACTCGTCGCCCACGGCCTTCACGAATTCGCAGACGCAATGCTCCGCGCCGTCGGAAAGCTGCTCGACGATCCACAGGCGCGTCGGGTGGCCGAGTGCTTTGAAGAAGTCCGCGTTGGACTGTAGTGCCGCTTTGTCGTACTTTTTCATCTGATATGCCTTAAAAAACATTTAGCAGTATAGCAAAATGTCCTGGATGTGTCAATGGGCAAGGTGAATTTAAAATCTTCTGCAGCGGAGAACTCCTTGCCCTTGCCCTTCGTGGTAGGTGGATTCTCCAACCAATAGATGGCGTAGAACTGCTGCGGCTTTGCCATCACGCTACCCCCGCTCAACAGGACGATGCCTGCTGCAAAACCGCCGACTCATGCCCTGTTGCCGCGCTTCCACTGCGCTTTCACGTATTTTGGCATGTCGCTGTATCTGATGCCGACGAGAAGTGTCATCGTCTTCTGCAGCATGCCGAAACAAAGGATCATGAGCAAGGGGCCGAAAACATAATCGTACCATGCGCCGAGATGATTGCAGACAAGATACGCGATTAGGACAACGCTCTCGGTTGCCTCAAGGATGGCAGTGACCATACCGGGCGTGTAGGGAGTCTTACGCTGGAAAAGCCGGATTCCCACAATGTGGACAGCGCCCTCAATAATGCCGAAAGTGGCGACGGCAACGGCAAGAAGAATCGTGGAGTCGAAGATGAAAGGGACGACCGTAATCAGCAAGAGGAGGATTCCTGCAGGAATGCGGCTCGCCCGCTTGATTTCACCGCTGACATCAATTTGTATGAGTCCTGCTATCATGTCAACAAACCCGCCTGGATACATGCCTTCTTCCCATTCATGCAGAACGAAGAAGACGGAATAGATGACCATGAACTTCTGGATCGACGACAACTCTCCCATGAACGCCGGAACCGTCAGCAGCGTCATGGCGATGACGGTATAGATCTCAAGTGCGTAGTGCTTTATGAATTTCCAGAGCGTCATATCATTTTACTTTCACTTCATCAGCTCGTTGCCACAGTTGAACGCCTTTGCCACGGCATCTCCCATGATGCGATAGACGTGGCCGCAAGTGTCGAAGCAGATCGGCTTCATCTTCGCGGCGTCGGGCTTTCCGTCGGTAAGCGCCGCTTCCTCGACCGCGCAGTTGACGATCTTCCCGACAACGTTGCAGTTCTCTTCGTTCATCGAGACAAGCTCACATTCGAGAACGAGCGGCAGCTCGTTGACAACGGGCGCGTCAACGAACTCGCTCTTCGTGAGCGTGAAGCCGCTCTTGGCGACCTTGTCGGGCGTCTTGTTGCCGCTGACGAGTCCCAAGTAGTCGCAAGCCGCTACCTTGTCAGCAGTGCCGAAGGCGACGGTGAACGCCTTTCGCGCCGCGATGTTGCCTCAAGTCTTGTGCGAGGTGTCGATGCAAATCGTTATTTCGTCTTCGAGCGTGATCCCGCCCCATGCGGCGTTCATCACGTCAGGCGTTCCGTCTTCCCCGTATGTTCCGATCATCAACACCGGCATCGGAAACATCCAGTTCTTTTTCCCAAGGTTCTTTTTCATGTCTTTGTCCTTTCTTTATGTTGTCTCACGCGGAGTCGCGGAGGCACGATTTCATCTTAGTTGTTATGTTCCTGATAGTTGCCTGTAGCACTCGTATGCGGCGATGGATACGGCGTTTGCAAGGTTGATGCTTCGCGCGTGTTCGCCGGGCATGGGGATCTTGAAAAGCGATTCTTTGTAGCGGGTGTAGAAGTCCTTCGGAAGTCCTGACGATTCGTTGCCGAACACAAGCGCGTCGCCTTCGGAAAAACGGCATTTGTATAGTGACTTCTCGCCGTGCGTCGAGAGAAAGAAGAGTCGCTTGGGCTTTGCCGCCGCAAGATACTCATCCCAAGTGTCGTGAAGCGTGACGTCGAGATGCGGCCAGTAGTCGAGACCAGCGCGGACGACGTAGCGGTCGTCGAGGGCGAAGCCGAGGGGCCTGACGAGATGAAGCGGCACGCCCAGCCCCACGCAGAGCCGGCCTATCGCCCCCGTGTTGTGCGGGATTTCAGGACGCAGAAGAACGATTGAAAAGCTATGCTTCATGTTCGAACCGCCACCCGAAGTCGTTGTGGTAGATCATGTTGCGGGTCATGCCGCCGTCAATGCAGATGTTCTCGCCCGTGATGAAGCCCGCCTTGTCGGAAGCGAGGTAGAGAACCATGTTGGCGATGTCCATCGGATTGCCGACTCGTCCCGCGAAGTGCTGCGTGGCGTCCGGCCCGTCATAGGTTTTGAACGAAGTGTCGATCCAGCCGGGCGAGATCGAATTGACGCGGACGCGCCCCGCGAGACTCGCTGCGAGCGCGTGCGTGAGCGCGGCGATTCCGCCTTTGGCCGCCGTGTAGCTCTCGCTCTGCGGCTGGCTCATCCTGTCGCGGGAGGACGAGATGTTGATTATAGACGCTCCCTCGGCGAAGTTGCCCTTGAAAAGCTTTGCGAGATAGAAGGGCGCGGCAACGCCGACCGCCTGCGCGTAGGCGAACTCCTCGTATGAGCAATCGTCGATGCCCTTGAATAGCGGCAGCGCGTTGTTGACGAGAACGTCGACCTTTCCGCTCTTCGCGACGACGTCCGCAGCGAACCGCTCAAGCGTCGCCTTGTCCGCGAGATCGCCCACGAACCACGGCCCCTGCTGGATGTCGATTACGTAAACCGTCGCCCCCTCGTGCGTGAAGCATTCGGCGATGCATTTGCCGATCCCCTGCGCCCCGCCGGTGACAACCACAACCTTGTCCTTGAACGTCATTTCATACCCTCCAGCAGTTCATTTTACATTGTCTTGCGTCTTGCGCCGCGAGGCTGTCCTACTTTGAAGAGCACTTGCTATGGCCCATAGCCACCGGTCGCACCATGTTGTAGACCATCATTATCGCCAAGAACGCGGCCGACGCCCAGTGGACGGCGGAAAGCGAATGGCCCGCGGCGGCGGTCACGGAAGTCGCGGGAAGCGCATCCGGGACAAAGTTGATCGCGATGCCGCAGAGAATCGCGCCGATGACGATCACGGCGACGTACGCGGCGGCGGCCTTGCGCCCGACAAGCGCGGCGACGGTCGTGAGCGACATTGCGTTCATCGCAGGGCCTACCATCAGGAAGACGAATGCCGCGCCGGGCGAGACGCCCTTTGCGACAAGTGACGCGGCAATCGGAATAGACGCCGTCGAGCAGACGTACATCGGAAAACCCACAAGCGCCATAACAGGCATTGCGATCCAGTCGCTGCCGTGGAAGGCGTCTGCGAAAAAGTTGTCCGGGACAAGCACCGTGACGAGAGCGGAGACGGCGAGTCCGACGGCAAGCGGCTTTGCGACCGAGCCGAGAAGCCGCCTGTACGCCTGCCAGAATATCGCCTTGATCCCGCGAGAACCCGCGGCCGATTCCTCGACGGCGACGGTAGACGCATCCTCTCCGCCGACAGCGGAGACCACCGCTCCGCCTACGACGCCCGTAAGCGCGGCGGCGATCGGACGCGCGACGGCGAAGACGGGTCCGAGCAGGGCATAGGTCGCGAGGATTGAATCGATGCCCGTCTGCGGCGTGGAGATGAGAAGGGCGGCGGTAGGACCTTTCCCCGCGCCGTGCTTGCGAAGCCCGGCCGCAATCGGCAGCACGCCGCACGAGCAGATCGGAAGCGGAACTCCGATCGCGACGGCGCGGAGAATTCCGCGAAAGCCTGAGCTGCCGCCCATCATGCGGTTCACCCAGCTGCGAGGAATCCACACGGCGATGATCCCCGCCATCAGGAATCCGAACACAAGCCACGGCGCCATCATGGCGAACACGTGGACAAACGCAATCAATATGTCTTTCATAGTTGTATGTCTTTCATAGTTGGTAGTTGATAGATGATAGTTGGTAGTTCGATTGCCTACGCCATCTTCGAAAAACTCTCGAGCGCCTCCGCGAACGACTCGATCGTCTCGTCGGCGTTGCCCTTTTCGATGCCCTCGCGCACGCAGTGGCGGAGATGCCCGTCGAGCACGATGAACGACAGGCGGTGGAGCGCTCCGTTCGCCGCGTTGAGCTGCGTGAGGATGTCCTCGCATGGAATGTCCTCTGCGAGCATCTTCTGGACGCCAGTCAGCTGGCCGATGATCTTCTTCAGCCGCAGCTGAAGCGCCGTCACGTCTTCTATGCATTTCCTCATCTTCAGTCCTTCCTTGACCTTTTGGCAATATATTATACCATACCCCCGTAGGGTATGTCAAAGCGTCAGCTACGAATCATGCCGAGCGGGAATTGCGTCACCTAGACAAAATCTGCGCTTTTTCCGATGTCGACACATCCGCGTCGACGAGTCGCGGAATTCTGACGACCGACTGCCGCAATATGCTGTCACCCGCCTCGACCATCTCGAGCCGTCCGGACACGGTTATCGGAGAGTCTATCGACTGCCATTTTGCCGCCCATCCTTCAGAATCGGACGGAACGAACTCAAGCACGAAACCCGTCGAACAGCAGGAACAGCCGCCGGGGGTGTCCATACTGCACCCGAAATACCGCTTGCCGTCCTCTTCGTCGACGCGGGTGACAAGACTGCCGAATATGCGAAGCGTCTTGCCCTCAAACTCGGCCGGGTTCGCGTTGAGCCGGTATTCGCACGTGAAGCGGGCAGTCTGGCTCATCCGCGTCAAGTCGATGTCAACTTCCGCAGAAATGTTCGTTGCGGACGCAGATACGTCAGGCGCGACATCCCAGTCTGTGGCAGGCGTGCACGCCGAACCGATCACAAGCCCGGCGGCCGCAATGCCAGCGACCGTGCAAACATCTCGAATATTCATGGCAGGAACCTCCCTATAATCGAAAGAAGAATGAAGCCTGCAATGTCCACGCCGACAATCGTTGACCCGACGGGCGTTCCAGCCACGACGGCCACGAGTATCCCCGCAAGCGAGCAGACCACAGAGAACACGGCGGCGACTGCGGTCACCGCCCTGAACGACTTCGCGACGCGCATTGCGGCGACCGCCGGGAAGACGAGAATCGCCGTCACGAGCAGCGTACCGACAAGCCTCATCGACATCACGATCACGACGGCGACGACAACAGCCCACACGGCGTTGAAGACTGCGGTATTGGTCCCGCACGCCTTGGCGTGCCCCTCGTCGAAGGTGACGTCGAAAAGACGGTGGTAGGAAAGAAGCCAGCACACGGCGACGCCAAGCGACAGGGCGATGCATATCCACAAGTCGGCCGTCGTGAGCGTGAGGATCGACACGGACCCGAACAGCGTCGTGCAAACATCGCCGGCGACATTGGACGAGGACGGCTTCAAGTTCATCAGCAGATATCCGACGGCCATGGCTCCGACCGAGAGCATCGCCAGCATGGCGTCGCCAGCCGTCTTCGCCGTCCGCGACGACTTCATCAGGACGAGCGCGCAGGCGACCGTCACCGGCAGGCTGAGCGCCATCGAATCGGAGAAGTTAAGCACGCCCGCCACCGCCATTGCGCCGAACGCGACATGCGAGAGCCCGTCGCCGATGAACGAGAGCCTCTTCAGGACAAGTGGAACGCCGAGAAGCGCCGAGGCAAGCGATATCAGCACGCCCGCGACAAGCGCGTTTCTCACAAACGGATAGCTGAAGTATTCGACAATCTGGTCAAGCATGTGCGCAGCTCCTTTCAAATGACGCGCGGGCGCCAAGCGTCAGGATGTGCGTTGCGTCCCGCCGCGCGCCGTCGAGATCGTGGGAAACCATCATCACGGCGACGCCTTCCGCATTGATTTCGCGCAGCGATGCGTAGAACTCGGCCCCTGCATCCGGGTCCAGCGCGGCCGTGGGCTCGTCGAGAAGCAGAAGACGGCAGTCGCCGCACATCGCGCGGGCAAGGAGGACGCGCTGGCGCTGTCCTCCGGAAAGCTCGCGGTAGCAGCGCTTCGCGAGCGCGGATACGCCCAGCCGCTCCATGGTCTCTGCCGCCCTGCGCCTCTCGGTGCGCGTGTAGAACGGTCTCAGTCCGCGGAGCGCCTGGCAGCCGGACTGCACCACCTCGAGCACGGACGCAGGAAAGTCGCGCTGATACGGCCCCTGCTGTGGAAGGTAGCCTATGCCGCCGTCCGAGAGGCCGGGCGCAAGCGCGAGCGTTCCGCCGAGCGGCTTCATGAGTCCGGCGACGCACTTGAGAAGCGTCGTCTTGCCGGTCCCGTTGGGCCCGACTATCGAGAGGTAGTCCCCAGCCCCGACCGTGAAGTCGGGGCAGGGGGGCATGGCGCTTGAGCCATAGCCAAGCCGCAGGTCGCGGCATTCAACGAGATTCGCCATAGCCGGTGAATTTCAGTTAAGGGCTTCCGTGAGCGTCGCAAGGTTGCGAGTCATCACGTCGAGGTATCGGGTCCTGGCGGCGGACTCTCCGGCCGTTGACTGGAGCGAATCCAGCGTGAGGATGCGCTGATCCCCGGACTTTGTCGTGCGCTTCACCGTCTCGGCGATCTTGTGCCGCGCACCCTCGATCGTGAGGATGACCGGTAGCTTCAGCTCGTCGGTCTTCTTCGCGAGAAAGGCGATTGTCTTGAAGCTCGCCTCGCTTTCCGCGGAGCATCCCGCGAACGCCGCAAAGTACTCGAGGCCGTAGTCGTCCGCGAGGTAGCGGAACGGAAAACGGTCTGCGACGAGCAGCGTCTTGCGTTTCGCCGCGGCAACCGCCGCGGTGTAGGCGCCATCAAGGTCGGCCAGTCGTTTGCAGTACGCGGCGGAGTTGGCCTTGTACGTCGCGGCATTCGCCGGATCGAGCGAGGCAAGATCGGCGGCAATTGCCTTTACGAGCGTCGCGGCGTTGCGGAGCGACAGCCAGACATGTTCGTCTATCTCGTGGCCGTCATCGTCGTGATCCTCGTCCTTGTCATGTCCATGCTCCTTGTCATGGTCATTTTCGTCGTGATCCTCGTCGTGGTCTGCGTCGTGATGGTGATGCTCGTGTTCCATCCCCTCGACGACCTTCTCCTCCTTGGCTGCGGCGCCTAGTGCCTTCACGAGGTTCAGGACGCGGCGGCGCGGATTACCCTTCTGGGAAAGCGCGCGCTCCGTCCATTCGTCCGACTCCCCGCCGACGAACACGAACAGGTCGCATGCGGCGATCTTCCGCAGATCCGCGGCGGACGGGCTGTAGCTGTGGAGATCCACTCCGCTCTGCTGGAGCAGGACGAGATCCGTCTCGGACAGCCGATCGCCGAGGACTTCTCTTGTCCAGTCGTAGATCGGGAACGTCGTCGCGACGATCTTAACGCGCGGTTGTCCTTCCTCTGCCGCCTGAGCCGCCGCGGACTCCGCGCCAAGCGAGACGCATGATGCCGCGACCAACGCGGCGATGAGCAATGATGTCTTGTTCATGTTGATGGCCTTTCTTGTCTAAGTGTTGGCTATGCCGACCGCGTCAAAACTCCATCGCCAGCCTCACGCCTCCGACAGCCGCGAACCCCTTGTGGTATTCGTGACGTCCGGCACTGGTGAACTGGTCGTACAGGTCGACCCCTGGTATGAGCTTCACATGCGGACACAGCTCGAGTTCGAGTTCGAGACCGAGATGCATGTCGCGGAACGCGCATCGGTCGGTGTCGAAGTCCTCCCGGTTTCGCTTGGCGTTTCCGAAACCGACTCCGCCGCAGGTGCAGAGGCTCGCCCATTCGACCAGCTCCCACTCGCGGCGGACGCCGAACGCGCCGTAGAGCGCACCGGCGCAATCGTCGACGTCTACGCTGCATTCGAAGAACGGAGTCAAGAACGGCGTCTCGTATTCGAGTTCCAGTTCCAACTCCTGCGTGTTTGCTTCGTCGCCGGCGCGTGTCTTGTGGACATATGCGGCCTTTGCGGAGAAGTCTCCGAGCGAGAGTCCGTAGCCGGCGAAGCTTTCGATTTCGTTGTAGCGTCCTATTCTGCGGTTGGCATCGGTCATGTCATGGCACGCCTCGATGCCGATGAAGAATCCGTACCATTCGATCTCGGCTTCATACCCGAAAACACTTTCCTTGTTTTCGACCATTCCGCGTTCGATCTTCATGGAGCGGTAGAACGCCCCAGCCTCGACGGACGGGAAGTTGCTGGACGATTCCGCCTCCGTGAGTTCATTTGTCGCGCCGTCGGCAAAAGCCGCGTGCGCACCCAGCGTCAGCGCGGCAACGGCCGCGCGAACGACGGGATTTACCGTCATTTCATGCATATGAAGATTCCTTCTTTGAGTGAATGTGTATTGTGTTGTATGCAATATGGGAAGGCCGCGCCAGCGGCTTCCTGTGTCGGGCGGATTACCACCCGCGGCAAATGAAGCGGTCCGCGGCAAAATGCGGACCGCATACGCACTCACTCGTTGAACTGAACCTTCTGTGAGACAAGAGACAGGCTAGGCAGTTGAACCTCGGCGGGAATCGCCGCGTCAGCTGCGAAGACAGGGAGCGACACGGCCGTCGTGTCAGCTTCAATTCCCGAACCTGTCAGATGGAAATTGGCGACGCACTGCCGAAGCTGGACGCATACCGGGCATTCTTCGCCGCAGCAGTCGTGGTCGGCCTCGTGTATGATATACGCAGTCGAGAGAATCTGGAACCCGAGTAGAAGGGCAACGCCCACGGCGGCAAGAATCCGTCGTGTCCTTTGGCGCATTCGCCCAAACTGTCCAAAGCCAGGCATCTGCAACTATGCTTTTCCCCTAAGTTGTTGACTTTGTTCGACAAGCACTGAAATGTATTATATCATATATTCTCTACCTTAGTTGGCAAGATTCCACGCCTCGTCGCAGAAACCCTGCGGCTTCGCGTAGTCGGCGTAGAACACGTCGCCGGCCTTCATCATCGGACAGGCGGCCAGCCCGTCGATGCCGTATTCAGCCGCAAGCTCCTTGTCGAGCGTCGTCTTGAGGATCGTGATTTTTACGACTGCCCGTTCAGCAGCGTTGCCAGGCCGAGCAACGCGAGCGCGATGAGCTTTGAGGCAATTTTCATTGTCGGCTCCTAAGCGCGGTTGAACTTGTCCTTGGGCTGGCGGCAGCGCGGGCAACGCCAGTCGGCGGGAAGGTCCTCGAACGCGACGCCGTCGTGCTCGGCCGGATCGTACACATAGCCGCACACAGAACAAACGTATTTGCCTGTCGGAGTCTTGAACACAATCTCTCCCGGCGGGATGACGGCGGGCGGATTTGCGAGATCGACGACGCGCTTCGCCTCAAGGCTTTCCAGCGCCTCCGGCGTGTGCGTGCCGAGCCAGACGGTCGGACGCGCGGCGCAGAACGCGCGGCAGCGGTCGAGCGTCGCGCGGGCAGCGGCCTTGTCTTCGTAGACGACGGACAGCTTGTTCTCGTAGAAAGCCACGTCGGTGTAGGTGACGTCGCCGTGGATGAGGTAGAAAAGCCCGTCGGACTCGACGGCGACGATGCAGTTGCCGTTCGTGTGACCGGGCGCGGAAATGTACGTCACGCCGTCCGCAATGCGCTGCGACGCCGGGAACTCGTAATAGGGGCCATCCTGGAACGTCGCCACGGTCGGGTTGAACGGCTTGATCTCGTCCGATTCCGCCTCGGCAGCCGAGCAGATAATCTGCGCATTCGGGAAGGAACGCAGTGCGCCCGTGTGGTCGGCATGCTTGTGGGTGATGAGAATCTTCGAGACCTGCTCTGGCTTGTAGCCAAGGTCGGCAAGCGCCTCGATGTACGGCTTGATTTTCTTGCCGACATAGATTGTCGCATCCTCTGTCGGTTCACCAAAGGGGAAGTCCTCGGGGACGCCCGTATCGACAAGGATGACTTCGCTCCCGGTGTCGATCACCCAGTTCTGGAGGCACGAGCGGTACTTGACCGCAGGGTCGAGTCCTTCCGCACCTTCGCCACCAAGGGCAAATGGACGCGTCATGAAGCCGTTTTCGGCGAAACGGACGGGCTTTATCGCTATGCTCATTTTTATAGTTCCTTTCTCTGATTGTGGCAGGATAAATCAAAGCCGACTGACGAGTTGGAGGATCTTGTCGCGGGTGGCGTCAGTCTTCTGCTCGTCGATCTTCGCGGTGACGATGCCGGCATCTTCTACGCCCCAATAGCGCTGAATACCGTGATACTCCCCGATTGCGCCGTCGTACACGTTTGGGGAATAGGAGGAGAGCAGCAGCGCCATCTTCGCCACCTTCGGCGGCTTCTGCATATTGTAGATGCGCTGAATTGGCGCCTGTATCTGCGCGGACATCGTGAAGTAGTAGATCGGTGCAGCAAGAACGAGGACTTCCGCCTCGGCAAGAAGCGGATAGAGTTCCTGCATGTCGTCCTTCTGGACGCACGTTCCGTTGCCTTTGCCGTGGCAGTACTCGCAGGCCATGCATCCGGCGATCTTCTTGTGCGCCACATCGACGAGCGTGACTTCGTGCCCCGCCGCCTCCGCAGCCTTGCGGCATTCCTCGGCCATCCACGCCGTGTTTCCGTTCGCCCTCGGCGAACCCTGGAGAATCAGAATGTTCATCGCTTGTTTCTCTTTTCTGTTATGGGATGTTTTTGTTTTACAGGATTTACCTACATCTCGTTTTTGTTCATTTCTCGACCGATTCTTAGGCCTCTTCCTTGAACGCGCTCTTCGGCATTCCGCAGATAGGACACTTGTAGTCGTCCGGTTCGGAGCCGATGTCGCCCTCGTACTCGTAGCCGCAAAGAGGGCAGACGAATTTCTTGACGTCCAGCTTCTGCTCAAGGAACTCAGGGGCGTATTTCTCCAGTATCGCTTTCGTTACCTCGCCGTGGTGTTTTTCCTGTTCGGCAAACTCGTTGACAGCCTCCGCCGCCTCCGGAATGCCCATGTCCGAGAGCTTTTGAGCAAGTGCGCCGATGTTTGTTTCGCCCTTGAACTCGGCCTTGGAAAGCCCGGCGACGAGTTTCCAGAACGCGGCCTTGTCAATCGGATACTTTCCGTTAAGCGTGGCGTAGAACCCGCCGTGGTTCGTCTCCTGGTTGCCAAGCTCGATGAACTCATCCGCGACATCCTCGTATCCGAGGTGTCTGGCAATGCGCGCGAGCGCGTAGTACATCGCTCCGCCCATGGCTTCGCCGGCGGCGAGCTGGCAATCGTCTTTTCAAGGGACGTCCCCTTCGTCTTTCCGTGGATGTTCATTTTTGCTTCCCTTTCTTGATTAAGCTTGAACACGGCAGTCGCGTGCTATGTTTTGGCGATGCCCTATGTGAACGTCGCAAGTGTTGTGGTTAGAACCAAAAGTAGTTTTATTGACTTGGCCTTCGATGGCATTAGGCTTGCTCTTCGGTCGTCCGGGCGGCGTATTTGCCCTTGTTCGTTCATCTGTTTTGCCTTTCTTTATTTGATGTCTGAAAAGGCGGCACACGGCTCATTTCGCGGCCTAGACACCGTTCAGCGTTGACACACTTTCCCTCGTCCAGCAAGTCCCTCAACTTCGTCGGCATAGCTTCTATCAGGAAACCGCCGAACTCCTCCGGCGGCGCACCGTTCGGCGTCGAGCACCAGATGGCAAGCTCGCTGACCGCTCCTTCGACGTAGAAACGCACGAGATTCTCGACCTCCTCCGTGACCGCCCCCGCACCATGACGCCAGCGAATGTAGTTGGATATATATGTTACGCCGTGGCGGACAAGTGTCCTGCACAGGCTTTCCGGTCCTACCCAATCGCTGAACGCCCCCTTGAAAAGCTCACGGTCGGACTCAAGCCGCTCAAGCCCTCGAAGGACAATCTCGGGAAACGAAACTTTGGCGGACTCTTTCAAGTATGCATAGTCCAAGAATGCGTAATACCAAAACACGAGGTCGTACTTGCTCTTGAAGTGGTTGTAGAACGTGCGCGACGAAAAGCCCGCCTCCTGAACGATTGCACGTACGGTGATCTGCTCGAACGTCTTCGTCTGCGCAAGCCTACGTAGCGCATTGGCGAATGCTCCGAGTACGCCTTTTTCGGGCAAGTTGCTGACAAATCGTGCTTTCATTTCCAATTACTTAGTATTTTATCATATTTCACCCACCCAGATAGTTTACAACATGAGCGGTTTGTGAATTGCGACGGAACTGGCAACACCCTTGGTGGACGCATATCCGGCGGAATATAGATTGTGTTCCTTTCTTGCACTACTTCGCCGCCTCGGCATACGCCTTGTCGGTGACGCCGTTCACCTTGCCAATCGCGATGTGCGCCTTCATCTGCGGCTCCGTCTTCACGGGTCCGCCGCAGAGCTTCGCCTGGTTCGCCGTCCCGATTTCCAGCGCTTTGTCGCCCAAAACAAACGGCTGGCCCGCCTCATTTTCCTTTCTCTGCGACTCTGCGTCTCCGCGCGAGATTTCCTTTGCGTCCTTTGCGCTCTTTGCGGCTAATTCTTGCGCCTTCATCAGCGTTCCCGCCGCATTGAGCGCTCGCGGGAAGCCGCAGTAGGCGTAGAGCTGTCCGACGAGTTCCTTCGCCTCGTTGAGCGTGAGCCCCGCGTCGAACCCCGCCTTGAACGCCGCACCGAGCTTGTCCTGCTCGCCGCGCGCCACCGCCGCACCGATGTCGACGATTGCGTTTTCCTTCGCCGTTAGTTCGGCGGCATTTGCCGTGATTGCCATCGCCATTGCAATTCCTCCAATAACAAGTCTCTTCATTATTGATTCTCTTTCTTTTTCGCCGCAAAGAGCGCAAAGAACGCGAAGGGTCAGGATTGTTTGATGACTTTTGCCGGCACGCCGGCGACGACGGTGCGCGGCGGGACGTCCTTCGTCACAACCGCGCCCGCACCGACGATCGCGCCTTCGCCAATCGTCACGCCTGGGCAAATCGTCACCCTCGCGCCGAGCCAAACCTTGTCGCCGATTTTGACTGGCTTCGCGAACATTCCGCCGCGCTTGTCGGGATCGGGATCGTGGTTAAGTGTCGCGATGATAGTCTGCGGGCCGACGAGAACATCGTCGCCGATTGTGATGCCGCCCTGGTCCTGGAACTGACAGCCGGCGTTGATGAACACGCGCTTGCCGATCTTCGTGTTCTTGCCGCAGTCCGTGTGGAAGGGCGGGAACAGACCGAACGACTCGTCGATCTCGCTCGCCGTCAGCCGCGACATGAGCGCACGTACTTCCTCGGGCGTATGGTACGCGCCGTTCAGCTCGGCCGTAATCTTCAGCGCCTCCTGCGAGAATGCGTGAAACGCCTGATGAAGTTCGCTCCCTGCTGGAATGTACTTCGTCTCCGCCATCGCACGCCTAAACTCTTCAATCTTCATTTTCCCCCTGCCTATAAGTTTTTTTGGAAACAACCAGAACAACTTGTATAAACAACATCTTCTTTCTCGCCGCACAACCGTGCGGCGCTTTTAAATCGGCGGGCGTAACCGCCCCTTGCGGGGGTTCGCGACCCATGGGTAAGCGAACACGCCGAGCGAAGCGAGTGCCGAGTTGCCCGCCGCGAAATGAAGTTGTTTTAATAGTTGTCAATGTTGTTTTCGCCAAACCGATCCTCATGACACCCAAAATACTGGTGTTGTGGCCTATTTCAGGTTATTTCTGTAGAACGCCTCGATGCGGTCGAAGGGAATCGCTCCCTTGCCACCACCGTCGTAGAGATCGCAATGCGATGCGCCGGGAACGATGACAAGTTCCTTGTTGTCGCCTTTGAGCATCTTGAAGGCGGTCTCGCCGAAATAGCGGCTGTGCGCCTTCTCACCGTGCAACACCATCACCGCGCTTTCGATCTCACCCGCGTAGGCAAGCAGCTTCGCGTTGATGAACGAGAGCGCGGACGTCTTGTTCCAGCCGCCGTTCGAGTTGAGCGAGCGCGCATGGTAACCGCGTGGCGTCTTGTAGTAGGCGTAGTAGTCTTTCACGAACTGCGGGGCGTCATCCGGCAGCTTGTCAGGAACGCCGCCGCCAAGCTCGTAAGTGCCTGATTTGAAGTCCTTGATCCGCTGGGCGTTCATCGCCTCCTTCTTCGCCTTGCGCGCCGCCGCGCTGTCCTCCTTGTCGAAGTAGCCGTTCGCCGTCACGCGCGTCATGTCGTACATAGTCGAGGCGACCGTCGCCTTGACGCGCGTATCTACCGCCGCCGCATTTATGGCGAGACCGCCCCATCCGCAGATGCCGAGGATGCCGATCTTGCCGGAGTCCACATCATCGCGCGAGATGAGATAGTCGACCGCCGCCTGGAAATCCTCCGTGTTGATGTCGGGCGAGGCCACGTAGCGCGGCGTGCCGCCCGACTCCCCCGTGAAGGACGGATCGAAGGCAATGGCCAGAAAGCCCCGCTCTGCGAGCGTATGCGCGTAGAGTCCAGATGACTGCTCCTTCACCGCGCCAAACGGACCCGAGACCGCAATCGCCGCAAATTTTCCGTTCCCCGTTCCCAATTCCCCGTTCCCCTCTTTGGGCTTATAAACGTCCGCCGCAAGCGTGATGCCAAAGCGGTTTCCAAACGTCGCCTTGCAGTGTTCGACCTTTTCCGACTTCGGGAACGTCTTGTCCCAGGCATCGGCTTTCGTCAGGCCTGTCGCCCCTGCGACCAATGCCGCCATTGTCAGTTCTTTCATCATTCTCATTCTCCTTTTGAGTTGTCCTTTTGGGGTGAAAAAGAAAACACGGACATTATAGGACATTCGGGATGCAATAACAAATACCGATTTTATATCAGTAGTCATAATCTAATATTATTACACTGTCCTTATTTCATGCCCTGTATCGTATACAAGGCAATTGCAGCAACCGTAATCGCGACCATCATCGGCTGCGCCTTTCTCGGCGGAGGCTCGCGCAAGGCGAACATCGCCACGGTCATCCAGATCGCCTACGACATGGGCGGACGCGAAATACACCTGCAGCGAAACTGTCAGGTCACTGGACGAGCAATGCGAACAGTTGCAAGAACCCGCACAGAAGGTCGTCGACACTACTTCGCTGCAAACTCCCGCGAAGGAAAAAAGAAACGCGGCAATTTCGCCGCGGCCAAGTGTCTTATCTTTCGATGCTCGCAAAACCGATGCTCAAACCGCCGCCCGAATGGGCGGCGGCAGAGGCCGTTTGCTCGGCGCATTCTGCAATTCCATCACCACACCCGTGCGTTTTCAAGATTCGTGTCGTTGTCCTTGGGGTTGAACCAGGAGCGCATGGATAGTCCAATCTGCTGGCTCATGCCCTCGCCAATTCTTCCATAGTTCGCGTGTGTGACTTGTCCGAATTCATTAGTCTGTGTTCTCACGCGATAGACAAGATACTCGTCGTTTGCCAAGCATACGCGATTCGTCACGCCACTCATAACGCGGGCAAAACGGAAATCAAGATCTTTCCAGTACACCTCATTGGTTGACGCGGAATAGCCATAGCGAAAGCCGCTTGTCACGTCTGCCGTCCGACGGTAGAACCCATCAACGCAATTCGGGAAGCTGACAGACAGATGCTCGTGGAAGTCATACCAATCCTTCGGGTTGCGCCATCCATCGAATACCAAATGCATGTCATCATGCAGCCCCTTGCCATATGGCGGACACCAATCGAGCATTTCCAAATCGAGTTTTACTACCTCGTTCGTTGCGGGAAACTTCTTGTATTCCAGATAGTGAAACACAAGATTGGCGGGGTCGCGCATTTTCTTTAGCGTCGCCGTCGTTTCGACAGTTCCATCTGACCACTTGCGCAAACGAGCCGCGTCTTTGTCTGGCAGCACCCTAAAAGTCGGGTCTATCTTTGTTTCATAGTAGCCGTCCTTGCGAATCCACGCATGAGCCTCGCCGATGCAACGCCCCTTGGCGGAAAAACAACCTTCCGCGTCAGTTGTGCCGCGCTTTACATCAACCTTCTGCGGTGTCGTGTAGAACGTGACGGAGATTGTAGCGTCTGGCACGGCTTCGCCCACGTCGTCAACGACTTTGATTTTGACATCCGCCAACGCGCCATCAATGATGGGGCTGTATGCGACAACAGACTGGACGATGCCAACTGTCACGAAAAGGCAAACAAGAGTTTTCATTGGCTCAACCCTCCAACTTCAACAATCTTCTGAAAGACAGGATGCACGAAGAAATAGGCAACGTTCTTTACATCCGAATGAAGGAAACGCCCTCCAAGATCCCCGTCAGCTGGACGCGGCCATGTGTTCGCCATGTAGTGCGTCGTATTCATGTCAAACGAGGTGATTCCCGCGCTTGCTAGATTCGTCCTCCCTGTCGGCGGTGAAAGCGCGGGTATGCCCTGTGTAAGATGGGAGTCTATTTCAAGGCGCGTGGCAACTGCGTTAGTGATTGAGATCGGATTGGGATTGAACACCGTGTTTGTCGCGAACACGGAAAGATCTGTCACGGCATTTGCATCTTCTGCGCTCCAAACCCGCGCTCCAAGCATATTGCTCTTAAAGCACCAGCCTGACCACGTTGTCGTGCCGATGAAACCAAGAAGAGATTTACGCCCCTTGTAGAGTTCCTGCTTGTGCCATGAATAGCGCTCGCCCCAGTTGCCCGACGGACTGAATCCGTTATACCACGATGGATTGTGCGCATCCGTGTACAGTTCCAAAACCTCGTCGCCTGACGAATAGAAGTTTACCGCGACAGGCACAACCGCGGCGAATCTGCCGCGCCATGTCAAGGCGTTGCGTACGTCGCCAGCGGCGAAAAGTTTATGCCATTCCGAAGTCCAGCAAGCATTCGTGTAGCCCGTCCATTCGTCATGCACAAGCATATTTGTCGGCGAGGTGTCCGCAAGCGATGGGTCGAACGCCTCCGACGGAATGGCAGAGTTGAGCATGATCAGCTTCTCGACCTGCATCCCGTAGTCCTGAATCGCGGCTGCGGCAACCATCGTGCCGCGGCTGTGGGCAATGACTACGCGGCGACCGGGTATGCTGTTTACATACGGCGCAAGGCGAGAGGCCGTCACAAACGCATTTGAGGCGTTGACCTGATAGTTGTAGGACGGCCCGATGTCTGACTCCCACGCTATCGGATAAAACTCCATGTTCGCGCCAGCATGATACAGACGTTTGAACATTTCCGATGCCCATGCACGAGCATTCTGCTCGCTCACGTTCGCGCCGTGGATGAAAAAGACATTAGCCTTTTCCGCACGGGCGGCAAGCGGCGTTGCTGCGGAGAACAAAGCAACCGCCAACAAGCCCACTACTCTCATACAAAACATATCTCTGTTTGCCTTTTGTCTTAGCCTCTAATTAGTCGCCAACAACAGAACCTCTTTCGACTTTGATTTGCTTAATGCGTATTTAATTTCCCAACTTTCACTAACCTTAACATTCCGATATAAACCCCGCAACATCTCAACTAATTGTTCAACCGAAGGAATCCCGTCAGACCTATACGAAATGGCCAACGTTGATTTCGAAAAATGAGAAAACAATTTTTCAAATTCACTCGTAATCCTATTCTTGTCACACCAAGGATTATCAACTCGCTTCAACCTCTTATGAAGAGACCCCTCGTCTATCATTTGAGCCCAATTGTCATACTGAGCAATCCCGTCTAGAAAATGATAGAAGTCTGCATAATCCACACACTTCCCATTTGTTCCAATATATGGAGTATCAATGTACACGAGATCAAAATCTCCCTTAACAGACAGGGCATCTCCACACTGAGAAGAACATTTTACGCCCGAATCAAACGAGGCCGCATTTACTTCTTTTACAAATTTCTTAAAGTGTACCGGAAATGGGGTGTCCCATGTTTTCTTATTGCCAAAAGACCTTTCTACATCCTGCATACGGACATACAGATTCTTTCTATGAAATAGGTTGTATGGCCTTTTAATAATGCATGCTTGAAAGAGTGCAAAATAAGCCATTGCTTTTTTGCACTCATCGTCCATCTTTCGTATTTTGTAACTAACCCTGTCTAACCAACGGTTCTCTTCGTCCGTATAATAGACATCGTGAAATGTATCTTCAATAAATGTAGGAGCATCACGCACGTCTTCAATATCTAATAAGTATTGAACATCGCCTTCTGTCAACTTTGTGCCTTGGTTCTCAATCAACGCCCTCCCGATAATCGCATTGAACGGAAGAAGGTCGTTGTATGTCACACTCTTTCGCTCTTGTTTTGCTTTAAAGGCAAAGCACCCCGTGCCACCAAAGGCATCAAGACATGTCGTGAACTTAACATCCTTAAGGCAGAGCCAAATCCATTCGATGAATTTTTGTTTACTGCCTTGATAACGCGTCGATGGGAATTTCCCACTCTGCGCGTCAAAGAGGCTTTCTTGCTTATGATCAGTCATTACACCAGTCTCCTAAACTGCTTATATTCAGCAAGATTCTTGTAATATGGCTTCGGCAATTCCGCTTTTCTTGCCATATCTTGTGTCAAATAATTCATCCAATAGTCATCGAAAACTTCTTCTCCAAGCTCTGCGAATGGTCCAGTGCCCTCAATTAGCTGTCGAATGCTGCTAACCGAGCCAATGTTTTTTGTGTTGCCACTTCCTGCACGATCAATAGCGATTCGCCATTTCTCTTGAACGAAAAAAGTAAAATCCTTTATGACCGACCTTATCGTATCAATATCTGCCAATTGATAAACCTTAAATTCATCATCACCGCCTTCGTTCAGGGAATAAATAATGCCCAGAACTACATGAGCCTTGTACTGCCCATATGGATGGGTTGTATTCTTCGTACTTGAACGCTCTCTAAAATAGCCAGTAAAAGCACCAAGCGTCATGCCATTAATGGTAGAGTCATTCTTACGATAACTACTCTTAATATCTACAGCAAATAGATTTCCATCCTCATCCTCAAAAGTCATGTCAGGATAGAAATTCTGCTCTTTGGTCAATTCCAACTGCAAGTGGTTGTCTTGTGCAAACTTACAAATCTTCGGGAATATGTACAACTCAACAATCTTGGAAACTACTTTGGTGTCTGTAGATATTGTATAAATGTCCCGATGAGTATCAATGAACCCTTTCACCGTCCAAGCCCCCTCTTCGTCCTGGACACCATCAACAAACGTATTGACGGCAGTTCTTAGCTTCTCAATAAATTCAGACTTATTCATGCGCACTCCTTTCATGGTCATTCAACCACGATTTTAAAATAGAACCTTCGGATGGTGTTTATTCTTTGTGCATGTGACTTGTCTCTTCCATTTTGCAAAGAGACACCCCACAGAGCTTCTATATGGCCACGAAACTCCTGTTCTGTCATTCTATGGCGTTCAGAAAATGCCGGTCTTGGACCAGAGACAATCTTTTCAAACACACGATCGATCATACTGAGTCCTTCCTGAGTTCATATCGTTTATCTATCGCCAACAATGACAACTTTCCTGTACGAACTTTAGGCTCGGGGAAAGTCATGGCCGTTCCTCTCCAAAATTTACTTTCTGATGGATAGGCAATCTCATTTACGTCCACTGAAGTTAGTATGATGGCGGATTGGCATTCGTTTATAGTTCTCCTTACCAACAGATCATCAACTGCTGTGCAAAAAGCCAAAACGCTAGAGGAACACCCCATGTCGATACCGTCTTCATCTGTCAAACGCTTACACGTTATGTTACCACAATTTGTAAGACCAAAATTCACTGCAATAATAGTTGCACACACTTTCATGGCTAACGAATCTCTGTCAACAAGTAAAATCCGATTATCGTCAAGCAGTCTTCTAGACCCGTTAGCGACCAGAGCACTTACGAGAGGTATGCATATTCCGCCATTCACACAACAAACACTATCGCACTCCGACAGCCTCAATAACTTCACTACTGCATTTGATACACTATCGTCAATTTCAATATGGACATCACGCCTACCAGTTGTTTCCACGCCTAATTGATAAAGCCTCGGCAGATTTCTTGTTGCGCATATGCCAGATTGTGGCAACCCCATAACCTGAAATGAATCGCATATTCTACACCAAGTCTCTTCTAAACCCAACAGAGCAACATCGGCGGTATATTGATCCATTGTGTACTTAAAGACATCAAGCAAAGGCTGACTTGCGACAAGTCTATTTGTAACAGCAAAAGACGCAAAGAGTAAACACCCCCTAACAAAATCCCTCCGGCTTGTAAGAACAATATTTCGCATAGCTTAGAATCCAATCGACTGTGTCAAAACTCTCATACGATCAGCATGCCATCCGCTGGACAATACGCCCCGTCGCTTCGCACTCACCTGCGAAACGCCGCGCTGCTCGGCATTGGATTTTCTTGCTGTCATTGGCACTAACCTTCCCCAAATTGGATTTCCTTGCTGTCATTGGCACTAACCTTCCCCAAAAGGAATGGTAGATTATATCAAAAACTGCCGCCTGCTGGCAATAGCGAAAGCGCGGCAAACGCGCCGCTATGCAAGAGAAACACACGATTTACCGCGTAATTCTTTAACATAGCACAAGGCACTTTTGACTGGACGGCGTATCTGCCGCGACGGGCTGGGCGACGCGCTGGGTATCCCCCGAGGCACAGGCGAGCCGCGAAGCGGTGGCTACAGGGGGGGGCGTGAGAAGCGCGACGCGGCGCGAAAGTGACGCGACCTTGCGTGTGTCTGTCACGGCAAATGTACCGCGATGAAGTCGGAGTTGTACAGGCACTTTTGATCCAAACGATTCTTGCAGCATTGCAAATTGCTGTTATATCAACATTTCGGGCTTGTTGTGCAAGGGGAAATCCATATCGGTAAATGACATACGGCTAGTCATAATTGATGCTTATGCCTTCGTGTGGTATAATACTCGGCATGGACTTACGGATACTCAGGTACTTTCTCGCCGTGGCGGACGAGGGAAACATCACCCGCGCCGCCGAACGGCTGCACGTCTCGCAGCCTGCGCTCTCCACGCAGCTCGCCGCGCTGGAGGACGAACTCGGGCACAAGCTCTTTGAGCGTAGCGCGCGCGGAATCGCCTTGACCGAGAAAGGCATCGCGCTCAGACAGCGCGCCGGCGACCTCGTGGAGCTCGCCGAGCGGGTGGAGGCCGAGATCAAGGCATCTGACACGGACGAGATCGTCGGCACGGTCTCCATCGGCGCGGGCGAGACGCCGGCGTTCCGCTTCGTGGCCCGCGCCGCAGAAGAACTTCATCGCAGGAACCCGAAGCTTTGTTTCTCCGTCTCATTGGGCAACGGCGAGGACATCGTCGCCCACCTGCGCGAGGGTATTTTCGACCTTGGCGTACTGATCGGCCCCGGACGCTATGGCGGCTTCGACTACCTGACGCTTCCCTACACGCACCACTGGGGACTTGCCGTCAGGAAGGATTCGCCGCTCGCCGCGAAGAAGCGCATCTCGCCGAAGGACGCAAGGGGCCTCCCGCTCATCTGCTCGCGCCAGGCGATGGTGAAGGAGTTTCTCGCCGGGTGGTTCGGCTGTCCGTTCGGAAAGCTGGATGTAGTCGCCAACTACAATCTCATCTACAACGCGGCCGTTTTCGTCGAGGCGGGTCTCGGCGCGGCGGTCTGCATCGACGGGATGATCCCTCAGGAGTTCGCAGAGCGCGTCGTGTTCCGTCCGTTCGCGCCCGCGCTCGTCAGCGACGTCTATCTCGCCTGGCGCAAGAACGCCACGGTCTCGCCCGCTGCCAGTGCCCTCATTGCGGCTGTCCGGCAAGGGATTGATGGCTATAGATGATTTTTCATCAGTTCATCACGTCAGGCGCTCCGTCTTCGCCGTTCAAAACCGGCATCGGGAACATCCAGTTCTTCTTTCCAAGGTTTTTTTCATTCTCTCCCCTCCCTGTAGGGAACGCTGGGTTCAGCGTTTGGCCGAGATCGCGTGTGAGAGCACGGCCAGCGACTGTGCGAGGTCGACGTTCTGGACGATGACGCCGTCGGGCACGGAGAGTCGCACCGAGGTGAAGTTCCAGATGCCGCGTATTCCGGCGGCGACGAGCTTGTCGGCGCATGGCTGCCCGGCGGCGTTCGGCACCGTAAGGATGCCGAGCCTGATGTTGAGACGCTTCACGAGGCGGGGGAGATCGCCCATCGGGCGGACCTTGACGCCGTGAATCGTCTTCCCGACGATTTCCGGGCTTGCGTCGAATGCCGCTGCAATCGAAAGGCTCTGCTCCTCGAATCCCCTGTAGCCGAGAAGGGCATTTCCGAGGGAACCGACGCCGACGAGGACGGCGTCGGTGGAGTTGTCCCAGCCCAGCGCGGCGGTGATGGCGGCCTGGAGCTCCCTGGCCGGGTAGCCGCGGCGCGGCTTCCCGGGAACTCCGGCCATCGCGAGGTCCTTGCGAGCCAGCACGGAGTCGAGGCCGAGCTTCTCGGCCACTACGGCGCTCGATATGTGCGTCTCGCCGGCCGCTATCATCTCGTTGATGCAGCGCAGGTAGACGGGATACCGGCAGATTGTCGGCAATGGCAGCGCGAAGGGCCGCGCAAGCTGGTTTTTCTCGTTCATGACGGAAAGTATACCATAAACGGCGGCCAATAAGATAATAAAATATCGCTATTGACATACCGATATAAAAAGAGCTATAATATGCCGCACTCGCCCGGAAAGGGTTTCCGGGCCGTATATGAAAGAAAGGCTGGACATGGTGGAAAAGGCAATGGAACCGGTCGCGGCACCGGCCGCGGACGACGGAATGGAGGCGTTCGAGCGGATGCTTGAACGCGTGAGGGCGGCGCAAAGGGCGTATTCCACGTACTCCCAGGAGCAGGTGGACGCGATCTTCAAGGCGGCCGCGCTTGCGGCGAACAAAGAGAGGATACCTCTCGCGAAGATGGCTGTCGCGGAGACTGGCATGGGCATCGTCGAGGACAAGATCATCAAGAACCACTACGCGGCAGAGTACATCTACAACACGTACAAGGACACGAAGACGTGCGGCGTGGTGGAGGAAGACAATGCGTCCGGGATAATGAAGGTCGCGGAACCGATCGGCGTCATAGGCGCGGTCATCCCGACGACGAACCCGACCTCAACCGCGATCTTCAAGTGCCTCCTCGCGCTCAAGACGAGGAACGGCATCATCATCAGCCCCCATCCGCGCGCGAAGAACTGCACAATGGCTGCGGCGAAGGCCGTGCTTGACGCGGCGGTCGCTGCGGGGGCTCCTGCGGACATCATCTCCTGGATCGAGGCGCCGAGCCTTCCCAAGACGAACCTTCTCATGAAGGAGGCGGACATCATCCTTGCCACGGGCGGCCCCGGCATGGTGAAGGCGGCGTATTCGAGCGGCACCCCGGCGCTCGGCGTCGGTGCGGGCAACGCGGCGGCGATACTCGACCCGAGCTGCGACCTCGTGAACGCAGTCAACTCGATCATCCACTCGAAGACGTTCGACAACGGCATGATCTGCGCGACCGAGCAGACGGTCATCGCGGACGCGCTCATCTACGACGAAGTCAAGGACGAGTTCAAGCGCCGCGGATGCTACTTCCTCAACAAGGAGGAGGCCGACAAGATCCGCGCGACGATGCTCATCAACGGCGCGCTCAACGCGAAGATCGTCGGGCAGCGTCCGGTCGCCATCGCGAAGATGGCGGGCTTCGAGGTTCCTGAGTCGACGAAGGTTCTCATCGGCGAGGCGACTTCGACCGACAGCTCCGAGGCGTTCGGACACGAGAAGCTTACGACGATACTTGGCTTGTACAAGAGCCGCGACTTCGACAACGCGCTTGACATCGCGGAGGCGCTTCTCGTCAACAACGGCGGGCTCGGCCACACGTCGTCGCTCTGGATCGACGAGATCGGCGAGCGCGAGAAGCTCGCGAAGTTCGCTGACCGCATGAAGGCGTGCCGCCTGCTCGTCAACACACCGTCGAGCCTCGGCGGAATAGGCGACATCTACAACTTCAGTTTCCCGCCGTCGCTGACGCTCGGCTGCGGCAGCTGGGGCGGCAATTCCGTGTCCGAGAACGTCGGCGTCAAACATCTTTTGAACATCAAGACCGTGGCAATGAGAAGAGAAAACATGTTGTGGTTCCGCGCGCCCGAGAAGGTGTACCAGAAGAAGGGGTGCCTCGCGGTGGCGCTCCGCGAGCTCGGCGAGGAGCTCGGGAAGAAGAAGGCGTTCATCGTCACCGACACCTTCCTCTACGCGAACGGATACACCAAGGCGATCGAGCGCTCGCTCGAAAACCAGGGCATCATGTTCACGACGTTCTCGAACGTCGCGCCAGACCCCACGCTCGCCTGCGCCAAGGAGGGCGCGAAGCTGATGGCCGGGTTCAAGCCCGACGTCATCATCGCCGTTGGCGGCGGCTCGGCGATGGACGCCGCGAAGGCAATTGCGGCGGGCGTTCTCTACACGCATGGCGATTTGTGGAACATGGTGTACGCCAGCCACTCGAACGTGACGGCGCAACCGCCGGAGAAGGCGCTGCCGCTCCTCCTCATCCCCACGCTTCCCGCGACGGGCAGCGAGATGAACATGTGTTCGGTGGTCAGCTCGACGACGCGCGGACAGAAGAGCTACATCTGGGCAGACTGCCTTTTCGCGAAGACGGCCATCCTCGACCCGGAGCTCACCTATTCGCTGCCGCCGTTCCAGACGGCGTGCGGCGCGATCGACGCGATCAGCCACGTGCTCGAGATCTACATCAACGGACAGGACGAGAGCGACCTCCTCCACGCCTGGCAGCTTGCGCTGATGCGCACGATCGTCGAGAACCTCCCGAAGGCGCTCGCGAACCCGCAGGACGCCCACGCGCGCACGGAGCTCATGTGGTGCGCGACGTGCGGGCTCAACGGCTGGGCCTCGCCGGGCGACGCCTGGACGCCCATGCACCAGGTGGGACACGTCCTCACGAGCCGCCACGGCATCAACCACGGTTCGTCGCTTGCGATCGTCATGCCCGCGTGGATGACCTACCACAAGGCGCTCAAGCCATCCCGCTACGCGCAGTTTGCGGTGAAGGCGATGGGGATCGACCCTGCCGGGAAGTCCGACGCCGAGCTGGCGGACGCCGGCATCGCCGCGTTCCGCGACTTCATCAAGGCGAGCGGCGTGCCGGTGACGCTTGGCGAGAAGGGCGTGACGGAAGGGGACATCCCCGGTATCATCGCGGGTGTGCGCACCGTGAGCTTCAACGCGGACGGAGTGCTCGCCTCGAATCCGCCCGTCACGGCGGAGGCCCTCGCGGAAATCCTGAAGTTGGCCTTGTGAGG
>JAZSOG010000055.1:0-15660 GCA_045536845.1 Kiritimatiellia bacterium
TCCCGCGCTCCGCGCGTCTTGCGGAGCCGACCCCAATCGACTCTAACCTACCCAGACCCGCCTCTTCGCCATCGCACCGCCAAAGGCGGGCGCGGCACTTTTGCCGCGCACAGAGAGGGCGAGACGCCCGCCAAAGGCGGGGAACCGGGGGCGTCAGTTTGTCGGCAAGAGGACTTGAGCGAAAAGCGCCGCGCTCGGTTTGGGCAACGCAGTTGCCCGCGTCTCGCCCGATCCGTTGGATCGTCCGCGAATCACGCGAAGCAAATCGGACGGACTTCGCCCGCATTCCATCGGACAAACTTCGCTCGCGCTCCCGCGCGTCAATCGGACGGACTCACATTCGGAATCCCCTCGCCCGCTTTCCCACGGACAGACTTCGCCCGCTTTCGGAAGACCGACGCCGATTCAACCATTTCCCAACCCCGATATGGACGGAATCAACCGCCACTCAACCACGAGCCAACCATCCTTCGTGTCGAATCCAAGAACGATTTCGACTCAACCATCCCACATCCACGATACTTGAATCGACAACACTGAGCTGCACGGCTTTGGCTCGTCCATCAACTGTCTTGTCGAAAAGTGGAAGATTCGCACTTGCATCTCAAAGTCATGATATGGTACAATACGTTCCGGCAATGGCGAAAGCCAAAGTCACCGGCAGGCGGAGAGGTCTCCGCTGATGGCGAGGAGAAATCCTCGCCATTAACTTTAAAGACAATGTGCGGCGATGAGTGACAAGGATATAAGCGTTTTCGTCGATGAATCAGGCAGTTTTGCCCCTGATTCCAATTCTTCTCGCTATTATTTGATTTGCCTCGTGCTGCATGATCAGGCGGCAGATATTTCTGGGGCCGTCTCCATTCTCGAAGATTCTCTCGATGCGATGGGGCTTGGGCGCAATCACTGTATCCATGCCGGGCCGCTTGTGCGCCGCGAGAAGGAATATGCCGGTATGCGTCGCGAAGAGCGGCGTCGCATATTTGCGCGGATGATGTCTTTTATAAGAAATGCCGATTTTGCCTACAAGTGTTTTGCCCTTGATAAAAAGTTCCTTTCGGGTGAAACGGCTGTGCATGATTTTCTTCTGCAACATATTGTCAGATTCCTCATCGACAATTCTGAATGTCTGAATGCATATTCGCGGCTCAAAATATACTATGATGACGGGCAGCCGCAAATCAAGGCACTGCTTCGCGAGGCCTTTGCCATATATGCCGCCAGGACTGAGTATGTCGATAATGTGCAACCAGAGAGCTATCGACTTTTTCAGGCTGCGGATGCATTATGCACACTTGAATTGGCGCGGCTCAAACTCCAGTCAGGAGAGAGACTTTCTCCTTCAGAATTCGAGTTTTTCAAAGGCATTCAGGGCTTGCGAAAGAACTATCTGAAGCCGATCTCCGCCAAATTGTGGCGTTAGCTGTTGTTCCTCATCTTCTCCGAGCGAGAGTTATTGTTTCGCTAAAGAAGTTTTTCTCTGAGTGTAGGCGGCTGTGGGTTACCTCGCCGATGCTGCCCTTAGAACCATGAGCCAATCGGGTGTGGCAATCAGGCGTGACCTTTTGTCTCTGAGCTGCATGGCCCAGGCTCGCTCATCAACTGCCTCGGCCGTCGCGTCACTTCCTACACCACCCGCGACCGGAAGGAGATCGCCAAGCTGCTGGCAACTATTTGGAAAATCTGAATAGTGGAAATTAGGTCTTGTTGGTTCTGGAAAACCTACTGTGGCAATCAAGTTTGACCCTGTTGGCCCCTGTTGGCCTTTGTTGGCCTAAGGAATCTTACATGGACGTTCGCACATCAGCCCTGTAATTGGCTGGTGTACTGCCTGTCTGCCGTTTGAACAAGGTTGAGAAATAGCTTGGGTCGCTGATGCCCACGTGCAGCGAGATTTCTCTGACCGGTAGGTCCGTCGTTGCAAGAAGTTCTTGCGCCTTGCGTATGCGGAAGCGGAGAAGGTAGTCGTTGGGGGACAGTCCCGTATGGCGCTTGAACAACTCGAAGAGCCGCGCGCGCCCGTAGCCGATGTGGCGGACAAGGTCGGCCATGCGGACACGTTCTGCGTAATGTGATTCCAGAAACTTGACGGCATCTTCCATCAGCTGCGGACGCACGGGAATCGGTGGGCCGGATAGCGCATTGACCGTATCATAGAGGATGGTGCAGCAGAGTAGTCGCACGAGGCCCATCTCCGCAGACGAAGGAACGGTGGAGATAGAAGCGAGAAACTCAGACAGGCGTTTGACTGCGGCGATTTGCGCGGAAGGCATCTTATAGGGACGGCAGGCGTTCGCGAGGAGCGTGTTTCGGAAATCGGCGTAGTCTGAGGAGGTGAATATGGCGAAGCGCCGACCGGACGCCATCTGAGCGAGCAAATGGAAGCCCAGACGCTTGCCTGGCGTATCGACGTTGCCTTGCAGGGCGTGACGGGTCCGCGCAGGGATGACGATGCCCATGCCGGCGCCCAGCGACACTTCGCCGACATTGGCAATTCGATAGGACAATTCGCCCTTGAGGCAGAAGATGACCTCCGTATGCGTGTGGGCATGTGGGCGCGTGGAGACGGCCTTGACGTTTTCAAGGACGGTAATGCAGTCGAGCCAGCCGAGGCCGATGTCTTCGGCGTCCAGCCGCTCGCTGAGATGTTCGTAGGATGATTTGGGCATATAGCGGAATTTTATACTTTCTCCTCCGCAGAGGTCAAGTCCGAAATGTTGAGGATTGTCCAATGAACGATTCTATGATGGACAAGGAGGAATTATCGGTGGTAAAATAGCCGCGAAATCGTTTAAACCGTTTGCGTTTGTAAGGAGGCAACTGCTGATGAAAAAGAATGCAATGCTAAGGAAAGCCGCGTATGCGAGTCTGCTTATAGTCGCTCTGTTCGCATGTCGTGCAGTCAGCGCCAAGACAGTCGCGCTCTGGCCACTCGAATACGATGCGGCGACGGGCATGATCGATGCGCGCTGCGCCATCAACACGAACAACGACCTCACGCCGAGGGACTCGGGAGTCATTGCCGGAACGCAGGACCTTGGCTGGAACCTGCCGCCGAATCCCGACACGGCGCGGCATCTCTTCGAGCCATTCAACGAGTCGTTCATCGGCGCCCGAACCACGACTACGCCCTTGCTGCAAAGCGAGTCCGAGCATCTTGCAAATCTCTGCCGGCCTCTCCACGATTTCACGGTCGAGGGCTGGCTGCGATTGACGGCCGTTCCCGCGTCGGGCGCATGGTTTATCCTGTGTGGTTCTGCGGGAGCCAACAAAACGGTGGGGGGATGGCTGTTGTCTGTCCGTAACAACATGTCGGGTCGTTCGGGCGTCTATTTCAATCTGTACACGCACGAGTGCGGGTTTGACCAATTGTTCCATGACGCACAGGGAGACGAGTGGATGTACACGGCGGCAGACTTTGAGACAACATTCCTCGACAGCTGGCATCATGTCGCCATAGTGTTCACGTACGACGGCGGAACCGCCGGCAAAAGCAAGTGGGAGTTTTTCCTGGACGGAATCTCCAAAGGCACGGTTCTGTCTACCAAGTGCGACAGTCTGACCCCAACAGACAACCACACGATATTTGCGGGGAAACTGTCCGGAGGCGCCGGAGAGTCGACGGTGGACCTTGACTACTGGCGCGTCTCAGACGAGGCGCTCGCTCCATCGGCATTCCTCAATGCTGGCGATGGCGGCACTTCCGTTGTCAAGGCGCCGACTTCGACGGTCGCCTACTGGAAACTTGGATTGGACGGAAACGGCGCGCTCGACACGCGCGACTACGTCGGAAACGCCCATCTGCATCTCGGAACTGAATTGATCAACACACTGTGCTTCGGCGCCATCCCCGATGCCGTCGACGTGCCGTTCGCGGGCGCACCGCCAAACACGACGGCACCAACCGCCGACAACAGCGGTTCCGCTTTCTTCAACACGCCCGGTGCAGGCCTGACACGGGCGGCGATGGGAAGTCTTCTCCAGCCCAATGGCAGTTTCACCGTGGAAGGCTGGTACAAGCCGGACGATCCTCCGAACTCCGTCGCCGAGACGGACGAGACCTTTGCGCGGCTCTTCTCCGTCGCCGTGCCGGACGAGTCGTGGTCGCTGCGCATTCTCAAGGACGGCGCCATGCGCCGGTTCGGCGTCTATGCGGCGGACGATGCAACCGCATCAGGCGGCACGGCCCTCGCCGAGGGGACGTTCTCAGGCGGGGAGTTCGGCCCCGATGAGGCGCATGTTTGGCAGCATGTCGCGCTCGTTTATGACGCCTCGGCGGGCAATGGCACATGGACGTTGTACCGCGACGGGGTTTCCTGCGGAACCGTGCAGAACGTCCGCACACCGTCATTGGCCTCTCCGCGCACGCTCACGGCGACGAACTTCTGCATGGGGGGCACGGGCGTCGTCGGCTTGGGAACCGGCGACACGGCCTACGGACACCTCGACTGCGTACGCTTGTGCGCCGCCGCGCTCGTCCCGAAGCAGTTCCTCTGCGAGTCCGGCGACCCGCAGGCGGCCACGGGCGTACTCGCGTTCTGGACGATAGACACCAAGGCGGGGAAGCCCTACCAGCTCATGGTACAGGACATTTCGGGAAATGGACGGGATGTCCTCGCGGACGAATATTCCGACAACGGTGACACGCCTTCGGGGCAGAACTCGGCGCCCGTTCTCAACAATCCGGACAGAAGCGTGGCCTTTGACGGCGATGCCGCCAGGCAGCCAACGACGGCAACGGTCTTTCGGAACGCAAGCTCGAGTACGGGTGGGAGGAGTTACCTGGTTACCGCCGACCGGAACGTGCTGGATCTTCTGGAAGGAGGGACCCGCGATTTTACTTTCGAGTGCTATGTCTGTCGAAACGCTGCGATTTCTGGATGGCAGATATTCGCAGTTGGCTTCGATTCGCTGTTGGGGGAGGACGGCAAGAATGTCGGACGCATTAACTTCACGCACAGGGCCTCTTTACGGGATCAGGTTACGGGAGTCACCTCGACGGACTGCTTAGGTCTCTACTATGCCAACGACAATACTAAAGACCGCGTGGCCGGATTGTTGGACGGGAAACTCTCCGTCGGCACATGGCGGCATTTGGCCTGGACGCGCCATTACGATGCGACGACGCGGTCGGTCACGCATTCGACGTATGTTGACGGAGAATTGTGCGGTACGGTGACGACCAGCTCATTTGAGGAATACAAGATTTCCGCTTTCTGCTTGGGCGGACGGAGAGCGTCCTCGCAGTCCTTTGCGGGAGCAATGAGTTCGGTGCGCCTGAGCGAGGGCGTCCTGGCACCGTCGCAGTTCTTGTGCGCCACTCCGGCCGAGACCGCTCCTTCCGTGCCTCCGACGAACCTCCTTGCGCTTGCCTGCTGGCCGCTGGATTACGGCGGCGCCGGGCTGAATCTGTCCAGCGCCGTTACGGAGGGGTATGCGTTCAACGCGGAAGGAACAGGGGCGGCAGGGCAGTCGGAACAGGCGGTTTCGCGCATCAAGTGCCCAGATGCCTCTCCTGATTTCGTCGGCAACCCGTCTGCCAACTCCGGTTCGATCGTCCTCGCCGCCGGAGGCCGTCTTTCTTCGCCTCGTCTTGGCGGGCGGCTGGAAGCGGACCGCCCGTTCTCCGTCGAGGGCTGGGTAAAATGGGACGGGACATCCGTCTGCGCCATTTGCAGCACGGGTGCCGGCGCGGCGAATGGAGGGTGGCACCTTTCCGTGGCCGCAGGCGGCGGGCTGGCGCTTCTGGCGCAGACGGCAGATGCATGGAGCGCATTGGCGAGCGGAACTTTCGACGGGGCGCTTGCGGCCGGTGTCTGGACGCATATCGCCCTTGTCTACGATCCCTCTGAAGATATGGCCTGGACGCTCTATCTTGATGGCAAGAAATCGGGCCAGATCATGAACAAACGGTCGCCCTTCGGGTCGCTGTTCAAGCAGGATGCGTTCATTCTGGGGGGGGGCGGCTTTTGCGGGGCATTTGACTATTGGCGTGTTTCCCAGGGAGGGCGGAATCCCGACACATTCCTTTTTCAGCCCGCCAGGGGACTCATGGTGATCCTGCGATGAACATTTCAATGCTTGCAGGCGTGTCGGTTTGGATTGCGGCGATGGCTGCGGTACAGCTGTCGGCGCAGACGGTGGCGGATACGCCCGAGGGTGAACGCACGCTCTACAACGGCATCGTACTGCCGCAGGAGTGGCCGCCGAAGATCGACCCTAACGATCCAAATCCGATTCCGGCGCCATATCTTCAAACGGCAAACATTCCGAAGGTGATTCCAATCGACGTGGGACGGCAGCTGTTCGTGGACGATTTTCTGATCGAATCGACGAACGGCATCGTACGTGTGTTCGGCAAGCCCGTGAAGTATGAGGGAAATCCAGTGATGTGGCCCGAGACGAAGGCCGAGCGCGCGCTGAACACCGAGCTGGGTGACAAGCCGTTCCCCAAGGGAGCCGAACAGCGCGACTGGGATCCCCTGTACAAGACGGCGCCGGGTTGCTGCATGTCGGGCGGCGGCGTGTGGTGGGATCCCACGCGGCAGTGTTTCCGCATGTGGTACATGTCTGGCTGGAGCGGACGCATCTCGCTGGCGGAGTCGAAGGACGGGCTCGTCTGGGAGCGTCCGCCCGTGGGACGGAACGGCGACAACATCGTGTTGCCGGACCAGAGGGCCGACACGTTCAGCGTGTTCCCCGGCTACGACACGGACGCGCCCTATGACAATTGGCGCATCAGCATCTCGCCTGGCGGCAATCCCACGCGTAGCGCAGAGTACGTCTCGTCCGACGGCATCTGCTGGCGCTTCCTGCGCAAGACTGGCCAGCATGACGACTGCACGACGATGTTCTACAATCCGTTCCTCGGCAAGTGGGTGTGGAGCCTGCGCGCGGACTGGCGTAGACGCTCGCGCATCTACCACGCGCACAGGGACTTCTACGCGGGCGGCGACTGGAACTTCCCGGCCGGACGCGGCGTGGCGAAGACTAACACGGTGGACTGCGCGCTCTGGCTCGCGTGCGACAACGCCGACCGGCCGCGCATTCTGGACGGGAAGATGTACACGAACTACCAGCTCTACAACGTGGACGCCGTCGCCTATGAATCGCTCATGGTGGGGCTCTTCAAGATCCTGTGCGGGTACGAGAACGACGAGGCTGCGCGCGCCGGAATGCCGAAGACGACCTCCATCCACTTTGCCTACTCGCGCGACGGGTTCCACTTCACGCGCCCGGACCGCACACCCGCAATCGACGGGTCGGGCTGGGGGAGCGGCGCGTGGGACTCCGGCTACATAGGCAACATCTCCAGCTGTTTTGCGATCAAGGACGAGCGCCTGTGGTTCTACTACGTGGGCGCGCGCGGTGACGCCACGCAGAACGACCCGCCGCGTGTCATGTTGGCCAACGGCATGCACTGGAACTTCTCGGTGGGCGTGGCGACGTTGCGACGCGATGGATTCGTGGGTCTTGTGGCCGACGGGCGCGGCGAGGTGACGACGAGGCCAGTAATGTTCTCTGGAAAGCACCTGTTCGTGAACGCGGAATGCCGGTTTGGGTCGCTCGCGGCCGAGGTTTTGGACGAAGCCGGTAACGTGCTGCCGGGATTCGCGGCGGCAGACTGCGTGCCGCTTGTGCGGACGGACTCGACGAAGGCCGAGATCGCGTGGAAGGGTGGCACCCTCGCATCGTTGGCGGGTCGTGCTGTGCGGTTCCGCTTTAAGCTGCACTGCGGCACGTTCTACAGCTTCTGGGTGTCGAAGGATGCCACTGGAAAGTCCAGCGGCTACCTTGCCGCCGGCGGCCCAGCGTACAAGGGGCTCCGCGATCTCTAATCAAGGGAAAGAAGATGAAACTTTCAGGATTGATTCCACCGATGGTGACGCCGCTTGATGCGAAGCGGCGGTTGGACAAGAAGGGGACGAAGAACATGGTGAACCACCTGCTGAAGGGCGGCGTGGACGGCATATTTCTTCTTGGCACTACGGGCGAAGGTCCGCATCTCTCGTATGCAATCCGCGAGGAACTGGTGAAGACGGTGTGCGGACTCGTGAAGGGACGCGTACCCGTCCTCGTCGGCATCACCGAAACCGACATGGACGACGCGGTGGCATTCGCGGCGCGTTGCAAGACGCACGGCGCGTCGGCCGTGGTGGCCGCGCCGCCGTACTACTTCAAGCTTACGCAGGAGGAGTGCGTGGCGTGGTTCACGGAGATGGCCGACCGATTGCCGCTGCCGCTCGTCATCTACGACATGCCGGCCCACACGGACACCGTCATCGAGCCGGCGACGATCGCGAAACTCGCCGCGCATCCCAACATAATCGCGATGAAGGATTCCAGTTCCGTCATAGCGCTTTTCAACAAGTTCCGCGTGGCACTTGAGCCGTTTGCGGAAAAGTTCTCCCTGTTCATGGGTCCGGACGAGGCGATGGGCGAAGCGGTGTTGATGGGCGCGGACGGCGGGGTATGCACCGGTGCGAACCTGTGGCCGGCACAGTTCAAGGCGATGTACCTTGCGGCCAAGGCGGGGGACATTGAGAATGTTCGTCGGCTCCAGCGGTTCACCACAATGTCGTCTTACCTGTTGTACGGATTGGGACAGGGGCAGATCGGGTTCCTGAAAGGCGTCAAGTGTGCTTTGGCCGAGATGGGGCTCATACAAAATGTCCTCGCCGCGCCATTCGTTCCGTTTGATGGACTCAAGCAGAAGTCCGTTCGGTCTGCCCTTAAGGTGCTTAGGCGCGAAATGGCTTTATAACCCGGTTGGCAAATACCTATGTCAAATTGGATTGACCTTTCTATCATAGCTGCATACCTTATTGGGACGACTCTCTTTGGCTGCAGCTTCTACTTCAGAAAAAGAGGTGACGCAGACGGCGCACGAACTTTTATGACAGGTGGAGGACGCCTGCCGACTTGGGCCATAGCCTTGTCCGTGTTTGCGACGCATGTCTCGTCCATTTCGTTCCTCGCTCTCCCGGAGGGCGCCTATGGTCCGGAGAACTGGCAGGGTTGGGTAAACTCCCTGACGGTTCCGCTTGCTACGGTAGTTGCCGCAATATGGTTCGTGCCATTCTACAGGAAGTCGACTAGTGTTTCCGCCTACTCGTTTCTTGAAAAGCGCTTTGGCTTGTGGGCGCGCATATACGCGAGCGCCTGCTTCCTTTTGGTGCAAAGCGTGCGTTCCGGGATGATCCTCCTTCTCCTTGCAATACTTGTAAATCAGCTTTTGGGGTTCTCTTGCGAGTCTATAATCGTCGTTGCCGGCCTTGCGACACTGATCTATTCGATGATGGGCGGCTTCTCGGCCGTTGTATGGGCGGATGCGATACAGTCTCTCATTCTTATTGTCGGCACGCTTGTATGTGTGACGTGTCTCGTGGTCTTGACGCCGAATTTCTCCGCCAACGCAATGGCGGCCTGGGATGCGGGCAAGCTGTCACTTGGATCCATGTCGCTTTCCGACTGGGGGAGCAATACATTCTGGGTGATGTTCACCTACTCCATCTGCGTGAATCTTCAGAACTTTGGCGTGGACCAGTGCTACACGCAGCGCTACATCGCGGCAAAGGATTCCAATGCTGCAGTGAAGTCCATACTTGGTTCGGCGTGTCTGTATGTGACGATGACGCTTCTCTTTACGGGAATTGGCACTCTCCTGTGGATGTACGCTCACGCAAATCCCGGCGAGATATCCTCCGGCATGCGCGCGGCCGCCGTGTTTCCGTGGTTCATCGTGCACAAGCTGCCCGTCGGCGTTTCTGGTCTTCTAGTGGCGGCGATTATTGCGGCTGCGATGTCCACAGTCGCGGCTACGCTGAATTCCGGTTCGACTGTCCTTTGGGAAGACTACTGGAAAAGATTTTCGCATCGGCGCGATGACAGTCGGGACGTCGTGTTTTTGCGAGTCGCAACTGGAGTGCTTGCAGTTGTGTCGATAGGAATCGCATTTGGTGTAGTGAGATTATCTGGTGGTGCAAGCGTTCTTTCCTCATGGTGGCTTCTGCAGAGCGTTTTTTCCGGCGGGATGCTTGGTCTTTTCATAATCGGTGTGTTTGCGAAGCGCACGGGGACGGTTCAGGCGCTGGTGGCGGCCTTCTGTGGATTTCTTGCGCTCGCATGGGTGGCATTCGGACAAAAGGTCTTTCCTCTGCCGTTGGTATTTCACGTGAACATGGCGTTGGTTTTCGGTACGCTTGCGATAGTTGTGGTTGGGTTTCTCCCAATTTCGTGCTTGAATCGACGTGGACGAGTTCTTGGATAAATGGGGATGGGCCCCGAGAAAGCCTTGTAAAACGGCACATTGAGCATTGATGTGAAGAGGATTGCACCATGAAGAAGAGAGAAAAGATCGTTGTTCTCGGCTCGATAAACACCGACATGGTGATGACGGGCCGAAAGATTCCCATGCTTGGAGAGACTGTTTCCGGCGGCAAGTTCATGATGAACCCCGGTGGCAAGGGCGCGAACCAGGCCGTGGCCGTGGCGCGTCTGTCGGCGAAGCGCGGTGCATGCACGTTCATTGCAAAGGTCGGGGACGATCTTTTCGGACGCGACGCGGCGGCACGGATGAAGAAGGACGGCATCACTGCCCATCTCGTCATCGACAAAAAGGAGCCGTCTGGTACCGCGCTCATACTCGTTGATGCGAAGGGGCAGAACGTCATCTCCGTTGCGCTCGGCGCGAACGGGACGCTTATGCCGAAGGATGTTGCTCCGTTCAGGAAGGAGATCGAGAGCGCCGCTGCGCTTGTGATGCAGTTGGAGACGCCTGTCGAGACGGTGGCGTGGGCGGCGAGTGTCGCGCATGATGCGGGCGTTCCGGTCATCCTCAATCCTGCACCGGCGCAGAAACTTCCAAAGTCTCTCTATCGGCTGGTCGATTGGATTACGCCTAACGAAACCGAAGCTGAGCTGATGACGGGCGTGAAGGTTGTGGATGCAGCGAGCGCGGCGAAGGCGGTGGATGTCCTCAAGAAGCGAGGTGTCGGACACGTAATCATCACGATGGGCACGAAGGGCGCGTACTGCGGTGATTGCCTCAAGCTCTATCCGTGCCACAAGGTGAAGGCCGTCGATTGCGTCGCGGCGGGCGACACGTTCAACGGCGCATTCGCCGTTGCGCTTGCCGAGGGGTGTTCCTGCATCGAGGCAATCGATTTTGCGCAGAAGGCGTCCGCCATTTCTGTGATGCGCCCCGGTGCACAGGCATCTGTGCCTTATAGAAGGGAGATCAAGTGATGTATGATCGGAATTGATTTGTCGTGGAAGAGGATTCATTCTAGAATGACAGTCGGAGAAATTAACAATTGGATATAATTCGAGCCATGAAAACAAAAAGCGATACGAGATTGACATTGATTGTAGTTGCCGCGTTGTCCGCTGCCGCAGGGTGCGCCAACATTTGCATTTCTGCAAATTCGGCTGCAAACGCCGCGCATCTTCGCGGTAGCATAGTGGAATGCGCCCAGTACGAGGGCCTGCATCCTGAATTCGAAAGGGCGTTCGCGTTCATGCGAAGGTCGGACCTCGCCGATCTGCCTTGCGGACGTTACGAGATTGACGGCTCCAACTGCTGGGCCATGATTCAGGAAGTCTCGTTGAAGCCGTTTGCAGATGAGAACAAGTACGAGGTTCACCGATCATTCATTGACATTCAGGCGCCGATTACAGGAAGCGAGACGATTGGTGTAACGGAGCCAGAGTCAACGGTGTTTGACAGTTTTAATGTTGAGAGCGACTATGTGCTATTCATGGCGAAGGGCGAGCTGTGGACGTTGAGGCCCGGCGAGTTCGCGATTTTCTTCCCTGAAAAGGGTGCGCATGCCCCTTGTCTTTCCTCTGATGGTTCGCGCACTATCCGCAAGCTGGTCATCAAGGTTCGCGCCTCCCTTTGACAGTCGGCTACTTTGTGGGGACAGGCACCGCGAAAGCCTTGGGTGGAGAGTGGAATTGTCTCTTTGTGACATTTTACACAAAATCTTGAAGTTTGCACCCTGACGTTGAAGTAGAGGTTATCATATAATTTCTAACTCACGAAACTGTCAAACAGAAGTAAAATCATGAAAACAATAATTGCCGCATTTGCAGTGATATTCGTGCTAGCGGTGTACGCATACCTGCCGCCTGTAGAAGAGCGGTGCGGTGTGAAGGTGGAGATTGGATCGTTCCCGCAGAAGATCGAGCGCACCGGCAAGAACCCGTACGCCTGGCCTCTCGGCGTCACGGAGGTGCAGGCTGGCGCGCCGCGCACATTCCCCGTGACGCTGGAAAACAAGACGGACAAGCCCGTTGCCGGCGAACTTGAAGTGTGGATGAACGACGACTGGGACGTGGTGGGCCCGCAAGGCGCCATCACGCTCGCGCCGGGCGAGAAGAAGGAACTGTCGTACACGGGCACGGCGCGTCCGCGCGCCCTCAACGCCCTCTATCCGGTCAACGCGTGCTTCACGCCCGCGGGCGCGAAGAAGGAGGACGCCCCGCACCCGATCGCGATCTTCATGTTCAAGAATCCCGACGCGCCGCGTCCCGTGCGCAAGGCGGCGGCGCCGCGCCTCGCTCCCGGCGCGTTCAGCCTCAACGCCGGCTTCACGCGCACGACGTTTATCGAGGTCAAGGGGAAGGTCATGGAGGTGGATGTGGACGGCGCGCCGAAGGAATGGGGCGCCCACATGTCGAAGGGGCATTCCTCCCCCCGTGGCGTGGCGAAGAGCGGTTTCAGCACCCATCCGCCCTACAAGAAGGGCGCGGGTTTCATCTGGAGCGACTTCCCGCTGGATCTGCCGGCCGCGACGCCGCTCGCGTTCTCCTGCTCCAACTACCTCGTGGACAACCACGACCAGCCGCCTTCCGACGGCGTGGAGTACCGCGTGTTCGTATTGGAGGAAGGGCGCGAGCCGCAGCTCGTCTGCTCGCAGATCGTTAAGGAGAAACTCACGTGGTACGACATGTCGGGCGACCTCTCGCCGTGGGCCGGGAAGAAGATCAAGCTCCGTCTTTGGACGGGTCCGGGCCCGAAGATGAACACGTGCTGCGACGGTGGCGGCTGGGGTGACGTGAAGTTGCTGGTGGGTCCGCAGCCGAAGGCGCCCGACGAGTCCGACTGGACGGCACGCGGCGCGGCGGCGCTCGCGGCGGCGAAGGCGGCGCGCACGGCCGGGACGGACGCGGCGGCGGGACGCTGGCGCTTGGATGCCAACGGCATCGTGTACGGCGCGGGCGTCGCCTACGGCGCGCGCGGTCTCATCGACGGCGTGCTCGCGTTCACGGACGGCGAGAAGTCGGTTGTGTTCCGCGGCTTCACCGCGCGGGTGGAGACGGACGACGGTTCGCCGGCCCCCGAGGCGAAGGCGTCGATCCGCGAGGAGAAGGGCACGCTGCGCGTTTCCTGGTCGATTCCCGGCGTGACGCGCAACGCGGCCGGGTTCCCGCGCATCGTCGACCTCGCCGTGGGACCCGCCTCCGAGACGCCGTATCGCGTCTTCATGGGCTTCGGCAACGTCGTGGAAGGTCCGAAGAAGTTCACGCTCCACGCGAACGGGTTCGGCCTCTCCACGCGCCACGTGGGCGCGGAGTACGCGAACGGGCTTTCCGTGGTGCAGGCCGTGGACGTGGTGCAGGATTCGGTAGTCAGCGATGGTGAGAAGAACCTCTTCTCACTCCACGCACACCATGACGCGATATTCACGTTCGTGCCCTCGTCGAAGGGCGCGTTCGAGGCGGGGCGCCGCTTCCGTGCCGTGTCGGGCTACAAAGCGAGCCCCGGACGTGCTGCGCTTGGCTCGCGGATGTGCCTCGACCAGTGGGGCGGCGACTACGCGCAGGCGGCGGCGGATATTGAGAAGGCGGCCAAGTACGGTCTCAACGACTCGATCTTCGTCAAGCACGTATGGCAGCGCTGGGGCTACGACTACCGCCTGCCGGAAATCTACCCGCCGGCTGGTGACGCGGCGGCGTTCGGCGCGATGCGCGAAGCGTGCCGCGACGCGGGGATCCTGTTCTGTCCGCACGACAACTATACGGACATCTATCCAGATTGCGACGGATACACCTACGACCTCACGGTGTTCAACCTGGACGGCACTCCGCAGCTGGCATGGTTCAACCCTGGCCGCCACGCGCGCTCCTACCGCTGGGCGCCGCATGCGTTCCATCCGTGGTGTTTCCGCAACGCGAAGCTGCTCAAGGAAGGCTACGACCCCGATGCAATCTTCATCGACGTATTCACGGCGCACTGTCCGTTCGACTACCTTGACCGCGAGGGCCGGTTTCACACGAAGAACGAGACGTCAGCGTGCTGGGGGCATGGTTTCCAGCTGTACCGTGAGGGCTTCAAGCGTCCCGACACGGTGTGCGTGAGCGAGGCCGGTCAGGACCACCTCGTGGGCGTGGCGGACGCCGGGCAGAGCGACCACTTCGGTGCGCCCAGGCTGCTCGGCAGGGCGAACTTCGCGGACAGCGAGCGCACGCCGTGGCATGACATCGCCACGCACGGCTACTACGTGCTCTTTGCGGGCGGTCTCGGCGGCCGTTACCAGGAGGAGGACGGCTGGCACACGGGCGGCGACGCGGAGCTTCACGGCTATGCCTCGGACGACTACCTTTCCAACTGCATCATCGGCGGACGCAACCCGATGTGCGGTGGTCCGTTCACACGCGACACCGTGAAGACTTACTGGCTCCAGCACGACGCCTGCGCCGAGCTCGGACGCGCCGAGTTCCTCGACTTGAAGTACGAGGGCAATATCCATTGTCAGCATGCGTTCTTCTCCGACGGCGGCGAGGTGTGGGTGAACCGCCAGACGAACAGGACGTGGCGTCTGCCGAACGGCGTGGTGTTGCCGTCCTACGGCTACTATGCCCGCACACGCGGCACGGAGAGCGGCGTGGTGGAGAGGGACGGAGTGCGCTGCGCCTTCGCGAAGTCTGCAAACGGACTCTTCGTGGACTCGCGCAAGCCGTCCGCCATAAACGCATACGGCGCAGTCTCGCGTCCGTTGCGCGCCGAGGCCGTAGCGCGCGACCATCTGCTAGGCGTGAACCGCGCTGGGCGCGCCGTGCAGTTTGGCGGAGTGAAGACGGATGGCTCATTTCGCTTTGAGGACTGGACGATCATCCCGCTGCCGTATTCCGACGTCTTTTCGGCCGAAATCAATCTTGCAGCATTCGGCGCGGCGGGACGCAAGGTTGTCAGCGTGGACGCCGTGGAGCCGGGAGCCGGCGCTGTCGCGCCATCATGGAGCCAGACGGGGGATGTTCTCAGTGTCTCCTGCGACGCAAAGTCCTTCGCCTACCGCATCCGTCTAGAATAAGTGGGGGCAAATAAGTGAGGACAGACTCCGAGAAAAACGGGAATCAGATTTTCGCCAGTATGTCGGGGATGTTGGACTTGTCGAGGGATGAGAAGGCAAAACACTTTTTGACGAGGTGGTTGAGCGAGGCGCCTACATGAATGAGGGTTGATTTGTCGAAGATAGAGGAAGCGGTCGGAGGGGCTGGAGGGACCCTTATGATACAGGTACGCCAAGCAAAGCTCGGCAGAACTAATAGCGGAAGGAGCTATATCGTAAAGAAATCGACATACGATTAGGACGGCAAGCCGTGCAAAGGGCGACCGATGTGCGGGAGTCTTGCCCGACAAAGGGATGGGCCGCA
>JAZSOG010000014.1:0-33410 GCA_045536845.1 Kiritimatiellia bacterium
GGGTTCCGTCGACCACGAGAAGCCGGTCCTTTCCCTGACGGCCACGGCGCCGAAGGTCGTCGCCTACTCCGTCCTTGACGGCGGCACGAACGTCAGCATAACGCTGTCCGCGACGGTCACGACGAAGGGCAAGCACCGCAAACTCGATGCGAACGGCAATGTCGTGAAGGAGGAGGAGTTCTCGCCCAAGCGCTATGTCTGGAAAATGACGGGCGCTGCGACTGGCGAGGCGGAGACGGATTCGGCGTCCCATACGTTCACTGTGAATCTGACGAAGGGGAAGGGCAAGAAGCTGGACTTCTCAGTCGTTGGGAAGATTTGCAGCATATGCGACGGCGAAGTGGAGTCAGACAAGGCGACTGACTCCGTCGAAATCGATGTGTATGAGCTGTCAATCGATCTTCCTAAAGAGTTTCTTGGGCTGGATTTGCGCGATGCGAGTAAGGGTGAATATGTGACCTGTGGAGCTAGCGTCAAGATCGAACCTGAGCCGCCTAGCGTGACATATAATTGGATGGACTGTGGACAGTGTACATTCATTGGTGACACGGACAAGCAGGACGTGGTTTATGGCGCAACAGGTTCGAACGAAGGTAGTAGCCATTACCGTGCCGAGCCGTTGACAGCATCTGTAACAATTGAGGGCATGGATGCTGCAGAAACCTGCTCGACCAACTTCACAGTGGTGAAGGTGGATGTTGTGCTTTCGGGGGTCGGCGAAGAAGGCGATGAGACGGCTCTTCCATCTGTGATATATGTGTCCGATGACGAGCAGGGCGGGTTGTCCAAGGCGGGCCTTCGGTCCCTATTCCCAGTCAGTGTTGCCTGTAAGCCATCAGATGTTCCTGGTGTTGTAAATGTCGCCATTGATGTCGGCACTGAGTTGTATGAGATTACGGAATCTCTTGATGGTAAACCAGTGCATGTTAGCCCTAAAAAGGCATCGTATCCATGCAGTGAAATAGGTAGCATCTGCTTTGGAATCCATGGCCATAGCCCAGTCGAGGAGGAATCTGGGCGCAAAGTGCGGCTTGCGGCTGGTCATTCATTAAGCGAGGCGTTTGACAGGGCGCATGTCAAGGTTGTTCCACCTCCGCCGCTCGAGATATTGAGTGTACAGCTCGATTCGCCCGCGGATGGCGGTGCCTGGCCGTATGACCCGGTCTGGGACGACCCCGAGTGGAGGCCGACGGTTGATGGGAGCTTGGCGGAACAGTGTGCGGAGGATGCAGATGTAGCAACCGTAAAATATGCGTTAAACAGGGATGCAAAGAAAGTAATTGTCAGCATTTATGTGGTTGAACTTGGTTCTGATACCAAGATATACGAAGATGCGACGGCACCAACTTCTGAGAATGGTGAATGCAACTGGGAAATGTCGGCTCAACGTGAAGTAGGGAATTATTATGCGTCCATTAAGGCGGATGAAAAGGAGATAGATAGAAGGCCTACAGAAAAAGAGTCTAACTTGGGGTATTTGCAGCGGGGCACATTCTTTGTTTCGACCGCTAGCGATGGCATGGTAGGCACCCCATATGTGATAACAAAAGGAGAATTCAATAGCCTTAATCAATTATTAGCTTCTGGATCGACTATTGTTGGCCTTTTATCTTACTGGTTCGCGCCGGCAGTTTCAGTGGCGCTTTCGGTAATTGGATATGATCAGGGGTTGCCGAGCTGGTATTATCCGTCAACTATAGTGTATACGCTCAGCTGGCATCATTCTAGGTGTATGTGGCAGAATGGGAAATATACAGAGCCATACGCCTATTATCCAGAGACATGGGAGGTTGGATATGTAGAGGTCAAATATGCCGAGAATGACCATGAATGGGGGAGGGAGAAGCGTTTTTACACAAAAGCGAGCGGGACGGCTATGAGCATGGGCCCAAAATGGCCATGGGATAAGAAATACATACTGGGGCTTTCTTGTCCGTATATGGTGCCATTGGACAAAGTTAATAAACCACGCCCAGCGGAATCAATCGAGAAGGAGGATTAATCATGAAGTTTAGATTCTTTTTTGTCGTGGTCGCATTAGTGTGTGCGCGTTGCCTTGCAGGCGAAGCAGGAGATCCCCAATGTTTTGCTTCCGAGCTTGTCGTGGTTAAGACCTTTTTTGAGGAATTCAAAAATGCGTTCAATTCGAAGGACATTGAGCGTGTCAGGAAAATGTCCGGAAACTCTTCAAAGCGCTGGTTGCGTTGGATGCAAGGAAAAGAAAAGCTCGGCGAAGTGGGGATTAATAGTTGGTTCACGAACATTGAGCAAAAGGTGACTGTCAGTGCTAAGGTTAATGTCAGTGGCGGTGATAAGGGGCCATATGCTTTCGATGCCGTATTCACGCTGAGAAAGGACAGAGGCATTTATTCAATTGAAGATATGGCGTTGCCAAAATCTGATAATCTAAACCAGGAGTTTGACAAGGCGGTTGCTGTTGGGAAGCGGTTGATAGTGGCAATTAACGATCGCGATCTAAATGCCGCGAAAGAGACTGTGTCGTTCGGTAATGCTGCAGATTTTGAGTTGGAACTTGCAATTAGAGGGCTGTCCTGGATAAAAAATGCTATTGATCATCGGGTTACGATACCCGAAGAGAGCATGATTATGTCGCGCGACGGGAAGGAAATGCTTGTCGGTCGCGTTAAGGTTCCGTGCGCGCCAGACGGCACGAACATCCTACGGAAGGTCATCTTCATGGCCGGAAAGATCGACCGCGCTGCGCCGCGCGATGAAACGGGGGAAGAACTTGCAAAGCGGCTTGAAGTGAAAAGAGCAGATAGGCTGCGGCAGTTTAAAGAGCGATTGGCTGAGCAGAAACGCAGAGAGGATGAAGAGCGGGCGATTCACAGAAAGAAGATGAAGTAGACACTGGGCAAAAGCGGGGACTATGGGGTCCATAGTGGTTCAATCCCGAACAGTCTGACAAGCGTTAGAGCAGATGCTTTCCGTGGTTGTCCCATTGAAAAGATATATGTCGAGAAGGGCGACGCGGAAAGGGTCAGGGAGCTGTTGCGGGGTAAAGGTATCGACGTGGACAAAGTCGAGTTCGTGGAACGCGAGGAGGCGCAACCAGATTGCGCCACCTCGAACAATGCCAATGGACAGTTGAAATGAGAAGGCGTCTTTCGATAGCGTACTTGTCTTTTGTGTTCGTCTTGTTGCAGGCGGTGCTTATGGCACATGTCGCTTTTTCTGCCGCCGTCCCACACCGCACAGTCGAGATGACGCCTGTTGCGGCGGAGGGCGAGCTTGCGAAGGAACTTGGGCGATACGGAATGACTGCCTGGAGGACGGTGAACAGGGGTCCGAAGTTCTCGTGCCTCGCCTACACTCCGCCAAATGCGGGGCGCAAGCCGATTCCCCTCGTCGTCTACATCCCCGGGAAAGGCGAGATCGGGCCGGACCTGCTCAAGCAATTCCACCAGCGTACGCTGTTCGACCTCGTCACTTCGCAGAAATTCCAGTCGAGACATCCCTGCCATCTGCTCGCCCTCTCCCCGCCCTCGGAGGCGACGACGCTTGTAGGCGGCGGCCTCGGCTGCCCAAGCCGCGTCCAGCAGATGCTTCGCGCGATCGTCTCCTGGATGGAGTCCAACGCCGCGGCGCCTAAGGTGGACGCGTCCCGAATCTATCTCGTCGGCTTTTCATATGGTGGCGACGGAGTGTACGCGCTTGCAAACCACTATCCCGGCGAATTTGCCGCCGCAGTCCCCATCTCCGCCGGCTGCCCGCATCCTGAATACGTTAGCGAGTCGTCCCCGGGTAACTGGTGGCACGTGTACAACGAGCTCGATTTCGCGGGCTGCGAGCGGATGTTCGCCGAACTCAATGCGTTCAAGGACCGGGTGAACGCGCTTGGCGGGGATTTCAGGACGGGCACCTATCCGAAGGCCGGGCACGACGCCTGGACGGCGGCATGGCGCGAGGACGCGCTGTGGGACTGGATGTTCTCAAAGTCCACGGCGCGCGGTGCGTCGCGCCGCAGCCGTGATGGTGCCGCGGCCGCGCCTGTCTCGCTCGCAGAATCCGTCTGCACGTCGTCGGTCTCGGGTGAAGACACTGCGCATGGCCCCGAACGGGCCGCCGACGGCTTGAAGGCGACGGCGTATGTCGCAGCTCGGCCGTTTTCGAAAGGCGATTGGTGGCGGATAGACTTTGCCGCCCCGGCGAGCGGCCGCGTAAAAGTCGTGCTTGGCGATTCGCTTGGCAATAAAGTCCCCCATGGTGCCGTCGTCGAGGCGACCTATGATGGGCGGACGTGGCGAAGGGTGTCTTTCCAGAAGGGCAAGGAGCGCGTTTGCGAATTTTCGCTTCATAACAAGGCCAGGGCGTTGCGGATAGGCGTGACGGGACGAGAGCCGGTTCCGTTCGCCGTTAACTCCGTCTCCCTTTTCCCGGGCAGGCCATGAATCGCCGCGTGACAGGCGCGAGGATCCTGCGGGTTGCCGCAGCTGTGGTTGCCGTCGCTACGGTTGCCGTTGGGGCGGCGAGGGTCTATGACGTCTTTTGCCGCGAGCGGACTCCGGAATTCGTCGGCGATTATCGTGCGATTGCCCGCGACGTGCCGTCCGGGCCTGTCGCCATGTTGTGCGATGATGCTGGCGATGTCTCGCCTATCGAGCGGACGAAGCTTGCCGTTCTTGACTGGGAGCTGTTCCCCGATGCTGTGCTGCCCATTGAGAAGTCTGCGCTCGCGGAATGGAATGGGGTTGTCGTGGACTCGGTCCATGTTTCCAATCGGCGAAAGATGCTTTTTGAAAGGGCCTCATTTGTGCCGCTTGCCTCGAATGGCTCGGCTACGGTGTGGGGGAGGCGGGATAAAGAGGCCTTCTGCCGTCCTTGCGGCAGAGGTGTCTCGCTCGCGAGGGAGTTCGGTGGAGCGCTCGCCGCTTTGGCATTGCTTGTCTATTCGTGGGTTGCGGCCCGCGGCGGGGCGTTTCGTTTCAAGGTGCTGGATCTCTCGTTGGCTGCACTTGCGTTTGCAGTGCTTTCAGCCGTTTCACTCAAGGTGGGGTTTTCCGCGCCGAACGGCTTTGCCGTCTATGCGGGGAAGGCGAAGCTTCTTCTTGCGGCCGGCGGAGTCCCGCAGGGCTTCTGGGCAGGCCCAGGGTTCGCGGTATGCCAGCCGTCATATCCCCCGGGCATGGTGTTTCCAGCGATTGTATCGTTCGCAGTCTCCGGCGGTTTCGGCGAAAATCTGCTGCAGCTGTTTGTTCCGCTTGCGCTGGCGTTGCTGTTTCTCGAAATCGTCGGCGAAGAGCCGCGTTCGCCGATTCGCTCGCTGATCGCCTTGTCGTTCGTGCTGTCGCCGCTCGCCATGAGGATGGCGGCGGGGTATTATGCCGAGCCGATGGCGGCGCTGCTCGTGGCGATGGGGCTGAATGCCGTCAAGCGCGGGCAGTGGACGCGCGGGTGGGCGCTGGTCGGGGTCGCTGCGCTGTTTAGGTTGGAATGCATGGTTCTTGCCGCGGCGCTGCTGCTCTGCGGCGGCGTCTGCCGAGAGTCCGGGAAGAATGACTTGAAGTGGTGGTTGCGCGCGGCGCTCTGTCTTTCCCCAGGCGTGGCGTGGAATGTTTTTGCAATGCTGCATGGGGCACATGTGCAGGGCTTCGATTTCTTTTCTTTTCCGTCGCCACGTCGGATTTGCGTTGCCGCCGAGAGTGCATTTGCAAGCGTTCTGCTCCTTCGAAACGGTCTGCTGCCCGTGTGTCTGTCGGCGCTCGTCGCCGTTATTTCGGTCACTCATGGGGAGCGATTGCTCGCGAGAAAGGGTCTTGCCGCATGTTTCGTCGCGCTGACGGCGGGAATCGCCGTCTTGGGTTTTAACGAATCTATGCATTATGCGTGGATCGTGGACAATGTCATGCCGCGCTTTGTGTGGCTATGCGCATTGCCTTTGCTTTCTGGTGCAAAGGTTACGCGTCGTCCTGGAGAAAATCGGTTTTGAAACGCGAAGCATATGCGGAACGGGAATGCACCCGCGCCGAAGGCGTCGGGTTGGCCGAACGAAGTGAGCCGCGAAGCGGTCGCAAGAGCTTGCGTGGAGCACATTTTGCCAACCGTCGGAGTTTCAAGTCGCCTTTTAATCTGAAACGCTGTTCGGGCTGCGTCGCCTGTCCTTACGATATGGTATAATATCACGCCTATGAAGAAGAAAGCAGCGAAAGTGCCGAACGAGGCGAAGATTGCTAAGCTCGTGAAGGAGCTCCTTGTCGAGCTTGGCGAGGATCCCGAGCGCGACGGGCTCAAGAAGACCCCTGGGAGGGTCGCGAAGTCGCTTTCGTTCCTGACGCGCGGCTACAGGCAGGACATCGCCAAGGTCGTGAACGGCGCGCGTTTCAAGTCGGGCACCAACCACATGGTGATCCTGAAGGACATCGAGCTCTACTCGCTCTGCGAGCACCACATGCTGCCTTTCTACGGCAAGTGCGCGATCGGCTACATCTCGCGCGGCAAGGTGCTCGGCGTCTCGAAGCTTGCGCGCATCGTCGACATGTACGCGCGGCGGCTTCAGATACAGGAGCGCATGACCGAGGAGATCGCGGACGCGGTGATGGCCGAGACGGGCGCGGAAGGCGTCGGCGTCGTGATCCGCGCGAAGCACCTCTGCATGATGATGCGCGGCGTCGAGAAGCAGAACAGCGAAATGACGACGTCGGCCGTCCTCGGCACGTTCAGGACCGACGAGAAGGTGCGCCAGGAATTTCTGTCCCTCATCAAGTGAAAGGACCAGCCATGAAAAGGCTTCTTACGATCCAGGACATTTCATGCGTCGGGCAGTGTTCCACCACGGTCGCGCTTCCGCTCGTTTCCGCATGCGGCGTCGAGTGCGCGGTCCTTCCGCCAGCGATCCTCTCTAACCACACCGGCGGCTTCAAGTCGTGGACATTCGCCGACTTGACGGGCGAGCTTCCCAAGGTCGAGGCGAAGTGGATCGAGCAGGGAATCCGCTTCGACGCGTTCTACACGGGCTATGTCTGCGAGAGCCACATCGACCCGATTCTCTCGATATTCAAGACGTGTGCCGAGAAGGGCGCAATCCGCGTCGTCGATCCTGCGATGGCCGACAACGGCGTTCTCTACACTGGCTTTGCGCCCGACTTCCCCTCGAAGATGGCGCGGCTCGTCGACGGTGCTGGCTACATTCTCCCCAATCTCACCGAGGCGGCGCTGCTCGTCGGCGAAAAGCCAAAGCTCTCCGGCTATACGAAGGGCGAGCTTGAGTCGCTTATCGCGAAGCTTCACGGCATTGGCGCGAAGAACGTCGTCCTCACGGGAGTAAGCTTCTCGCCGGACGAGCTCGGGAGCGCCGTTTCCGACGGCTCGACGGTGCAGTACGACTTCAATCCGAAGCTTGAGAAGATGAGCCACGGCACGGGCGATGTCTATGCGTCTGTCTTTGCGGGCGCGGTGCTACGCGGCAAGACGGCGCTTGAAGCCGCCGCGCTCGCGGCCGACGTCGTCTGCGAGGCAATCAAGGCGACCGACGACGACCATTGGTACGGCGTCAGCTTCGAGCGCGCCATCCCATTCCTCGTTCAGCAGCTTTCATTCTAAAGTAGTCAGGAGTCAGGGGTCGGTAGTCAGAAACACTGACCCCTTCGTACTGACCCCTGACCCCTCTGAACTTTCATGGGGACAGGCCCCGCGAAAGCCTTATTTTTCAGTGTTTCTCGGGGTCTGTCCCCACTTTCGGCCACGATTTGGCCCTCGTCGCCGGCCATCCCCTGTCGCCGACGGTCCTCTGAACGAATTCATATTCGATTCATTTTTCTTTCGCCGAAATGTGGTATGATGCATCTGTCGACGCGGGAAGCGTCGGCAGAAAGGACCACAAATGGCAAGGACTGCAAGAATCAAGAAGTCGAACAACGGAACCGCGCGATACCACCTCATGTCGCGCACGAACGACCGGCGCTTCCTGTTCGAGAAGGGGAGGGTGAAGACGCAGCTAGTGGACGCGCTGAAGCGCGCGGCGGCGTTCTCGGGCGTGGAACTCGAGGCGTATGTGGCGATGGACAACCATTTCCACATAGTCTGCAAGGTGGTGCGTGGCGGGGAGGAACTGACCGAGGGCGAACTTCTCCGTCGCACCGCGGCGCTGAAGGGCGAGCGGGCGGCAGCCGAACTCGCCGAGCATTGGAAGGAGCTTCGCGACATCGGCATGGATTCCGCGGTAGTCGAGGCGCAGGATCGGCTCCGCGCGCGGATGAACGACGTAAGCGAGTTCATAAAGACGTTCAAGGAGCTCTTCAACGTCTGGTACAAGCGCGAACGCGGCTACAGCGGCTCGATATGGGACGGGCGCTTCAAGTCTACCTTGGTCGAGGACGGTCGCTACCGCGCGATCTGCATGCGCTACGTCTACATGAACCCTGTCCGCGCCGGGATAGTGAAGCACGCGGCCGACTACGCCTGGAGCTGGATCGCCACGTCTGACGGCACTTCCGCGGGGTCTGTCCCCGAGGAGAGGCTGATGAGGAGAGTGGCGCAGATAGGCGCGGGGAAGATATTTGGAAGTAGGGGCTTCGTCATGGAGGTGGCGTTTGCGCTGGGTGACAGGTTCCGGTCGCGGAGCGTCGTGGCGCGGGAGGTGGGGGAGCTTGGCTACGCGACGCACGGCTGGCGGCTCGCGAAGGCGGCGGAAAGGGCGGCGTGAAAGGAGGGAAGGCGATGAAGGACAATAAAATAACGGGTTCCGTGGGGTCTGTCCCCGTGTCACCGTGGGGTCTGTTCCCGCAGGTCTTCCATCTGGACGCGAATTTTTAAGTTTGATACAATGCGCGACATGGAAGGAAAAGTAGATGCGAAAGACAAATTGATGGTGATACCCAGTCGTGGCGTCTATGAGAAAGTGGGCCTACTGTGCTTGCTGGTCGTGCTTGCTGGAGTTGCTGCCTATTGGAGATGCGGAATGAGCCAGCCCAAGAATGGGAATTCGCCTTCGCAGATGTCCATTGTGGGAGATTGGACGGGACGACTCAATGCAGGATTCCAGTCGCTTGATGTCGCGTTCCATATTGAAGAGGCAAAATGCACGTTGGATGTTCCGGCCCAGGGAGCCTTTGGCGTTGCTGGCACAGTTCTGTTTGCGGCGCCAAATGCGGTTGAGATGACATTCAAGACCATTGGCGGTACGTTCAAGGGAAAGTTGAAAAAGGGCAACTTGGTTGGCGTATGGCGTCAAGGGCTTGGCATCGTCCCCCTGTCTTTGGTCGCTGGGAAGCTGGAGATGCCGCGCCCGCAAGAACCGACGCCACCATTCCCGTATAGGACGGAGAATGTTGTTTTCACAAATTCGGATGCTTCGCTAAGCGGCACGTTGACGCTTCCGGATGTATGCAACGAGAAAACGCCGGCGTTGTTGATGGTAACGGGCAGCGGGCCCCAAAATCGCGACGAGGAAATGTTTTACCACAGGCCTTTTGCCGTCATAGCTGATTTTCTGGCGCGTCGTGGCATTGCGACCCTTCGATATGACGATCGTGGCGTTGGCGAATCAAAAGGAAAGATGAAGAACATTTCCATCGAGGACATTATGCTTGACGCCGAGTCAGGAGTGGAATGTCTCCGCAAACGCTTTGCACATGTTGGTGTCTTGGGGCATAGCGAGGGTGGCACTGTGTCGTTCATGCTGGCCCAGAAGGGGAAAGTGGATTTTGTCGTGAGCTTGGCTGGCTCGGCATTGAAGCTGGGTGATGTGCTGGACGAGCAGCTTCGCAAGCGGTTAAAAAGCGAGGGGAAAAGTGAAAAGACGATTGCAAGGGAGCTTCCTGGCCTAAGGCAGTCGTTTATCAGAGATGACGGGATTCGGCGCTACCTTGACTACGATCCTCTTGATGCAGTGAAGGCAACGCACTGCCCCGTTCTCGCGTTAAATGGCGAGAAGGATACTCAAGTGACTTGCGAAAGGCACTTGTCAGTGCTGCGTGAAAATCTCGTGCCTAAAGAAAGGATGACAGTTAAGTCGTATCCAGGTCTCAATCATTTATTTCAGCATTGCAAGACTGGCGAATTTACAGAGTATGCCAATATCGAAGAAACAATATCGCCGGACGTGTTGTCTGATATAGCTTCGTTCGTTGAAAACGTGTGCGGCAACTGATCGTATAACAGGGAGTATGCTCAAGCGCGGTGGTGCTTGCAATTGGGTCAAAAAAGACCCACAAAAAACCCTTTCGCGACCCACACGAAATTTGTAGATTTGCGACAATGTTCCCGCCTTGGAAAACAGGGCGAAAGGAAAAGGGAACATGGTTGCAAGATGCTATTCGGGTGCGATAAACGGCGTAGATGCGTCGGCTGTCGAGATCGAGGTCAGCTCCTCCAAGGGGACGAGCTCGTTCGCGATCGTCGGGCTGCCCGACACTGCGGTAAAGGAGGCGAAGGATCGCGTCTCTACCGCGCTTAGGAATTCCGGCTTCAGGTCTAAGGACGAATACGCGGTTACCGTGAACCTCGCGCCCGCAGACGTGAGGAAGGAAGGGCCGATCTACGATCTTCCGATCGCCGTCGCGCTTCTCAAGGCGACGCAACGGCTCCGCACAGAGGAGCTTTCTGAGTGCGCGCTCGTGGGGGAGCTGTCGCTCGCGGGCGGCGTGAGGCGCGTTAGGGGCATCATCCCCATCGTCGTCGAGATGCGGCGCATCGGCCGCCGTGCGGTGCTCGTTCCAGAGGAGAATGCAGAGGAGGCGAGCGTAGTCCCGGGAATCGACGTCATCCCCGTGAGGACTCTTGGCGAGGCGGTCAAGTTCCTTAGCGGCGAACTGGAGATAGAGCCGCACTCGACCGACCTCGCCTCGCTCGTCGCGGCGGACGAAGGACATGGCGACGACTTTGCGGATGTGAAGGGCCAAGAGAGCCTGCGCAAGGCGGTAGAGGTTGCAGTTGCCGGCGGGCATAATTTGCTGATGATCGGCTCGCCAGGGTCTGGCAAGACGATGATTGCACGGCGGATACCGTCGATCCTCCCTCCCATGAGCGTAGAGGAAGCTCTTGAGGTCTCGAAGATCCATTCCGTCGCGGGGCGTGAGAAGGGCGGCGGGATGTTTGTAACTTCCCGGCCTTTCCGCGCGCCACACCATACCGTGAGTTCAATCGGTCTTCTTGGTGGCGGAACAAAGCCGGTCCCCGGCGAAGTCTCGCTCGCGCATCGTGGCGTCCTCTTTCTCGACGAGTTCGCAGAGTTTCCTCGCCCCGCCCTTGAAGTCCTTCGCCAGCCGCTAGAGGACGGCCATGTTTCAGTGTCGCGCGCGGCGGCTGCGCTCGATTTCCCGTCGCGCTTCATGCTTGTCGCGGCGATGAATCCCTGCCCTTGCGGATACTACAACGACCCGACGCACGAGTGCCGCTGCAACCAGCGGCAGATACTCAAGTACCAGCATCGCGTGTCTGGGCCTCTCCTGGATCGCATAGACATTCAGTGCGGTGTTGCTGCCGTAAAGCCAGACGAGCTTGACTCCCTCAAGCCGGGAGAATCGAGTGCGGTGATTCGCGCGCGTGTAGTTGCGGCGAGGGCTTTGCAACGCGAGCGCTATCGCGGCATGCCAGGGATATCCACGAATGCCGACGCAAAGAGCCGCGACCTAAAGGACATCTGTCGCCTGGACGAGAAGGCGGCGCGGAAGTTCCGCGAGCAACTTGAGCGACTTCAGTTTTCTGCGCGCGCCTACGACCGCGTCCTCAGGGTCGCGCGCACATGCGCCGACTTGGAGGGGCGTGCTGACGTGGCGGAAGAAGATATTTTCCGTGCCGCCCAATATCGCCAGCTCGACAATGGATCTGATTCTTTCTGGGCCTGACGGCCCGGCGAGGCAAAAACAAAAGAAAGGAGAATAACCATGAACGAGAATACAACTCAAGGCGCCGGCCCCGCAAAGGTCGGCCAATACCGCCCGAACCTGGCGTTCTACCATGCGAACGCCAAGGGTACGGGTTGTGCGCTGAAGCTTTCGCTTCATCCGGCGCACGACGATACGGACGGGTGCATAATGATGACGATGGCGAACCAGTTGACAATCGGCGACCGCATGGCTCCAAATCCTGTGTTCCCGAAATTCGACTGGGACGGCCGGCTCACGGTGAAGCTCGACTTTTCCGACCTGACGCGCATCGTCCAGGTGCTCAGGGGAGAGTGCGAGTCGATAGAGGACGGCAAGGGCCTGTACCACAGGGCGCCCCGCTTTTATACGCGCATAGTCCTCAGGCACATGGTCGAGCCGATGGTCGGTTATTCGCTCGAGCTCTACCGCACCTCGAACGACGGAAAGGAGGAGTCGAACGCAAGGATAATCCTCTCCGACGCCGAGGCGCTTGGGCTCGGGCTTGCAATCGAGAATTCGTTCGGCGTCATAAGCTTCGGCATCCCGATGCTTGTCGAACATGACACGACGGCCTATCGCCGCGAGGCACGGGAGGGACGCAATGCCGCTGCGGCCTAAAGTGCCAAACGTCGGCGTAGAACACGGCGCATGGGGCGAGGATGTTGCGGTCGAGTACCTGCGGGTCCACGGCTACGAGATAGTCGACCGCAACGTCCGCCCCTGCCGCCGCGATCAGCGGCTTGAGATTGACTTAATCGCCTACGACCGCATGTACGACGTGATGGCGTTCGTCGAGGTTAAGCAGCATGCGAGGCGAAGCCCGTATGCGCGACGCCTCCAGTGCATAACACGGCGCAAGAAGGACCTTTTGCGCCGAGCCTGCCGCACCTGGCTTGCCAAGGAGCATTGGAAGGGCGGCTACAGATTCGACGTAATCGAGGTCTACGGCGAGCCAAACTCGCGCATGCGGGCCGAGATCGACCATGTCCCCGGCGTTCAGCTGTTCGAGAAGAATGAGCGGTATGTGCGCTGGGGAGATTGATAATGAATTAACCATGTAGAACAGGTAGAACATGCAGAAACTCTACACGCTCTACATGTTCTACACGGCTAAAAAGAAGTTTTGAATTTAACTGGAAAGGAAAACAACCATGACACTTGAAAATGTAATGAAGGAAATCAGGAAGCAGTTCGGAGAGATGTCGATACTAAAGCTAGGCGACGAGGCGAGGCGAGATGTCGAGGCCGTCTCGACGGGGGCGCTCGGGCTTGACCTTGCGCTTGGAGTCGGTGGACTCCCTAAGGGGCGCATTATCGAGCTTTATGGCCACGAGTCTTCGGGCAAGACTACGCTTGCGCTACATGCAGTCGCGAATGTCCAGAAGGCAGGTGGAACGGCGGCGTTCATCGACGCAGAGCATGCGCTCGATCCCAGCTACGCGAAAAAGATAGGTGTTGACCTCGCAGGGCTCGTTGTCTCTCAGCCGTCGAGCGGCGAAGAGGCGCTCACGATATGCGAGGAGCTTGTGAAGTCGGGAGCTGTCGATATTGTTGTCGTTGATTCTGTCGCGGCGCTGACGCCTCAGGCCGAGATTGACGGCGCGATGGGCGATAGCCATGTGGGGCTTCAGGCACGGCTGATGTCGCAAGCAATGAGAAAGCTCACGGCCGCTATCGCTCAGACGAAGACGCTTTGCATCTTCACAAACCAGGTGCGCGACAAGATTGGCGTGATGTTCGGGAATCCAGAGACGACGCCTGGCGGCAAGGCGCTCAAGTTCTACGCGAGCTGCCGACTACAGGTGCAGCGCATTGGCGCGATAAAGTCCGTCGCCGGCGAGGTCATAGGGAATCGCACGCGCGTAAAAGTCGTGAAGAACAAGGTTGCCTCGCCGTTTACCGAGGCCGAGTTCGACATTCTCTATTCGTGCGGCATTTCGTGGGAGGGCTCTGTCCTTGATGCGGCGCTCGCGCGCGGCGTCGTGGAGAGACGAGGCAGCTGGCTTGCCTTCGGCGGCGAGCAGATTGCCCAGGGATCGCTCGCGGCTATTGCATATTTGCGCGAAAATCCCGACTTGGCAGCAAAGATCGTCGAGCTCGTCAAGACAACGCCTCCCGACCCCGCCAAGGCCAAAGCAGCGAGGAAAGCGGCATGAAAAACCTCGCGCGTTGAAGTGTCGAGGGAGATATGATACAATTGTTACATCAAAAACGACATTTATTAGCAGGAAGGAATTGAATATGGCAAATAGGGCAAAGCTGTCCGCCAAGCTTATGGCATGCGCGGCAGCAGTTGTTGTGGCGGGTGTGGCTTTTGCAGACGATATCGCCAAGTATGACAAGAATATGGCCGTAGAAGGCATTGTCGTCACCAACGGCATTAAGTGGGTCGACGGGAAGCTCCTGCCAATCGAGGGTCGCGCGTTCAATGACGTTGAGCACTACTACGATCGTCTGCCTGCAGGCGTTACGACGAACGTGAACGGCGGAGTGCGCTCGATGAAGCACCATACGTCCGGGATGCAGTTTCGGTTTGTGACTGACTCGAAGAAGCTCTCGTTCAAGTGGGTTCCGTACAACCAGAGCCTTGCAATGGATCATATGCCGGCCTCTGGTGTTAGCGGAATCGACGTCTACCGGTTTGACGCCAAGAGTGGGCGCTGGCTGTACGTCAAGACTGGTCGCATCACCAACGCGAAGGGTGCACAGATGCAGATTCCGTGGACGCCTGGCACGCCGTGCCTTGTGAATCTTCCGCTCTACAACGGCGTGAGGGAGTTTTCGCTTGGCGTCGAGCCGAACGCGACTGTCTCGGCGCTTGGCCCCCGCAAGAGCGGCATCGACAAGCCCGTCGTGTTCTACGGCACGTCTATAACCCATGGCGGATGCTGCTCCCGCCCTGGAATGGCGTTTGTCAATATCGTCGGCCGCGACCTTGATGTTCCTGTGGTTAACCTCGGCTTTTCGGGCTCGGGCGTGATGGAGTTCGAGATGAGCGAGCACCTCGCCCGCATTGACGCGAGTTGCTATGTGCTTGACTGCCTCTGGAACATGACTCTCAAGGGGGCGGGGCGGTCCGTTGAGGTAAACTACGAGCCGTTCATAAGGAACTTGCGCGCCAAGCGGCCAGATGTGCCGATTGTCATGGCAGAGGCATGCGATGTCTACTGCGGCGGCCAAGATGCAAAGGATAAGTATGTCAAGCAGCTTTACGACAAACTTGTTGCTGAAGGTTGGAAGAATCTCGTATATCTGCCGAAAGACGATATGTACACTGGCGATTTGGAAGGAACTGTAGATGGTTGCCATCCAAACGACTGGGGAATGATGTCCCTCGCTCGCGCATTTGGCGGGGCGGTGCGAAAGGCGTTAGGGCTTTGAGTGCACAAATCATAGGTTCGCAAAGTCCACGGCTTTGACAGTATACGCCGATTTTGATACAATATCCGCACTATTTTGCAAATGGGAGTATTGGAAATGAAAGAAATCAACGGTGAGCTGTCGGCCAAGGGGCTTAAAATTGCGATTGCTGCAAGCCGCTTCAATAGTTTTCTCGTCGAACAGCTCGTCAAGGGCGCAGAAGATGCGTTTATCCGTATGGGCGGTTCTGAAAAAGACCTGACCCTCGTCAGGGTTCCTGGTGCGTATGAGCTTCCTTTTGTCGCGGCGAAGCTCGCTGCCACGAAGCCCGATGCGATTGTGTGCCTTGGCGCCGTCGTGCAGGGTGCGACGGCCCACGCCGACCTGATCAACCAGGCGACCGCAAAGGCCTTTACCGAGATTTCCGTCTCGTCCGGTGTTCCGGTAATCGACGGCGTTGTTTCCGCCGAGAGCCTTGAACAGGCGGTCGAGCGTTGCGGCACCAAGCAGGGCAACAAGGGTTTCTCAGCGATGCAGGCCGCCATTGAGACGGCAAACGTTGCGAAAAAGTTGTAATTTGTGATTGAATCAAGAAAGAAGGAAAAACATGGCGAAAGAAGTGAAGAAGGTTGCGTTTCTGACGGCTGGTGGTCTTGCTCCCTGCCTAAGTTCCTCAATCGGTTACCTGATCGACGAATACACCAAGAAGGCGCCGAACGTCGAGATGATCGGCTACATCAACGGCTACATGGGGCTCCTCAAGGGCGAGTCCGTGCCCGTGACGCCCGAAGTCCGCAAGAACGCGCTTATCCTGACGAAGCACGGCGGCTCCCCGATTGGCAACAGCCGCGTGAAGCTCACGAACGTCAAGGACTGCGTCAAGCGCGGTCTCGTCAAGGAGGGTGAGGATCCCCTCAAGGTTGCGGCTGACCAGCTCGTAAAGGATGGCGTTGATGTCCTTCACACCATCGGCGGTGATGATACCAACACTACCGCGGCCGATCTCGCGGCGTACCTCGCCACCAACAACTATCCGCTCATCGTAGTCGGCCTTCCCAAGACGATCGACAACGACGTCTACCCGATCAAGCAGTCGCTCGGCGCCTGGACGGCGGCCGAGGAGGGCGCGAAGTTCTTCATGAACGTCGTCAAGGAGAACAGCGCGAACCCGCGCGCTCTCACGATTCACGAGGTCATGGGCCGCAACTGCGGCTGGCTCACCTACAAGACGGCGCAGTGCTACCGCAAGATGCTCAAGCGCACGAAGTTCGTGCCCGAGTTCCTGCTTACGCCCGAGCGCCAGGACGTCCACGCCGTTTACGTGCCGGAGTCCAAGATCGACTTCGCGGCCGAGGGCGAGCGTCTCAGGAAGATCATGGACAAGTGGGATTCCGTCAACATCTTCGTTTCCGAAGGCGCAGGCGTCAAGGACATCATCAAGGAGATGGCGAAGCGCGGCGAAGAGGTTCCGACCGACGCGTTCGGTCATCCGCGGCTCGACAAGGTCAACGTCGGCCAGTACATCGGCAAGCGCTTTGGCCAGATTCTCGGCGCTGAGAAGGTTCAGGTGTTCAAGTCGGGGTACTTCGCCCGCGCGGCGGCTCCCTGCAAGAAGGACCTCAAGCTTATCGAGAAGTGCGCCCGCAAGGCCGTTGCTTGCGCGCTCTCTGGCGAGAGCGGCGTCGTTGGTCCCGACGAGAGGAAGGGTGCCAAGATCTGCGCATGCGAGTTCCCGAGCATCAAGGGCGGCAAGCCCTTCAACGTTCGCAAGGGCTCGTTCCGCAAGATGCTGTCCGAGATTGGCCAGCCCAAGCCGCGCAAGAAGCGCACCGCGAAGTAATCGTCCGGTCTGAGTAGTCTCCCCCGAGGAAAGGAGGTCTTTATGGCAGAAAGCATCAAGAAGGGTGTCATAGTCGAGTTCGATTTTGCCGCTATGGATGGAGCGGAGCTTCTCTTCTCCGTCACGAAGCGCTTCCTTTCGACGCTCGACAAGATACCTTTCGACGAGCGCATAGAGGCCCAGCACCTTGCCGGGGGCAACTACCAGGGAGCACTTGCCGAATATTTCGCCATAGTCAAGACGAAGAAGACCGCGGCAAAGGCCGCCAAGGATCTTGCCGCCGCGTTCGAGGCCGCTCTCAACGAGGCGGTGCCGAAGGCGGTCACCGCATCCTTCAAGAACTTTGTTTCCGCGCTCGCCTCGAAGGGCGTCAAGGTCGTGATCGCTACGCGCGCCGACATAGAGACGGTGCGGCCGGCGTTCGAGGGTCTCCTTGGCGAAAATGTCGTCCTCTATCACGAGACGGCGGCTACCTATGGCAGCGTAAAGTGGGACGCTTGGCGTCGCGCATGCGCGATGAACAAGCTGCGTAACTTCTCGACGATTGCGGTCACCGGTTCGGGGCATGGCGTAAAGTCTGCGCTTGTCGCAGGAATGGGTTCCGTCGCCGTCCTTACTCCGCATGTCGCCTATCAGGACTTCGGCGGGGCGGACGAGGTTGTCCGCGAGCTCAATTCCGCCGCGGCCAAGGCGGTGCTCGAGGTTCTCAGGGTCTGACATGTCCGGCATAGAGCGACTGCACGACATAATGACTCGGCTCAGGGATCCCGAGAAGGGTTGCCCGTGGGACCGCGAGCAGACGCTTGAGTCGCTAAAGCCCTGCCTTCTCGAGGAGACGCACGAGCTCCTTGCGGCGATGGACCGCCCGGAGGACAAGGCCAACTACGTCGAGGAGCTTGGCGACGTTCTCCTCCAGGTCATGTTCCAGTGCGTCATGGCCGAGCAGGAGGGGCGCTTCTCCTTCAACGACGTGGCGAACGCGATTTCCGACAAACTCGTCCATCGTCACCCGCATGTCTTCGGCAACGTCGACGCAAAGGACTCCGCGACAGTGCTCCGCAACTGGGAACAGATCAAGCAGATGGAGCACAAGAAGGAGGCGCGCCATTCCGCGCTCGACGGCGTTCCCGCCGCGCTTCCCGCACTCCTCAAGGCCCAGCGCACCCAGGAGAAGGCCGCGCGCGTTGGCTTCGACTGGAAGGACGCCGACGGTCCCATGGAGAAAATCGAGGAGGAGCTTTCCGAGCTCAAGGCCGAGATTGCCGCGAGAAAGAGCGACAAGCCCGCCGATTCCGACAAGGTGAAGGGAGAGCTTGGCGATCTCGTTTTTGCAGTGTGCAACCTCGCCCGCCATCTCAAGGTGGACGCCGAGAGCGCCGCAGAGCTTTCGACATCGAAGTTTTCTCGCCGCTTCCGCGCCGTCGAGGCGGGGGCGAAAGCCCAGGGCCGTTCGCTCAAGGACATGACCCTTGACGAAATGGACGAGCTCTGGAACGAGGCAAAGAAGCACGATGACGATTAGCGTCATTGAGCCCCATGGATTTTGCGCTGGAGTTACTGCCGCGCTGAAGAAGGCCCTTTCCCTCGCGGCCGCTCGCCGCAACGACCCAAGTACTTCCCTCTACTGCCTTCACGAACTCGTCCACAACGAGATCGTAGTCGAAGAGCTTAAAAAGCGCGGATTTACATTTGTCGAGAGTCTCGACGAGGTTCCGGACGGCGCGACGGTGCTCTTTTCGGCGCATGGCGTCGCGCCGCAGGTGCGGGAGACGGCGAATACGCGGGGGATCCGCGTCGTCGACGAGACATGCCCCTTTGTCGAGCGAGTCCACAAGGCGGCGCGAGAATTCGCCGCGAAGGGGCATCGAATAGTCGTCATAGGTCATCCCGGGCACATCGAGGCAAAGGGCATCGTCGGTGAAGTTGAGGATGCCGTTGTGATTTCCGATGTCGCGGCGGCGAAGGAGTTTTGCGCAGCAGCGGCAGACACAGCCACGTGCCTCGGCGTCGTCAGCCAGACGACGATGAACGCGGACGAGGTTGCCGAGATCGTCGCTGTACTCAAGACGCGATTCAAGGTCGAGACGACGGCGGAGGTCTGCAACGCTACGAAGTTGCGTCAGGACGCCGTAAAGGCGTTCGGCGGCGATGCCGTTCTCGTTCTTGGCAGCGCAAGCTCGTCGAACACGGCGCGGCTCTGCGAATGTGCGCCTTGCAGGGCGTTCAGGGCTGGAACGATGGACGAGGTGAAGTTGCTCGATCTCTCGGGGGTGACGCATCTCGGCGTGACTTCCGGCGCATCTACTCCAGAGGAATTTCTAAAGGCCGCAGTCGCATGGCTTCGCGGCGAAAGGACATAATCTATGGAAAAGAAGACACAGCAGTTCAAGGCCGAGATCGCCGAAATGCTCGATCTCGTCGTCAATTCACTCTACTCGAAGAAGGAGATATTCCTCCGCGAGCTCATCTCGAACGCATCCGACGCGATCGACCGCGCGAAGTTCCTCTCGCTCACCGACAAGGCGCTCGTCCAGGACAATCCCGAGTGGAAGATCCAGATCGCCGCCGACAAGGGCGCGAAGACGCTGATGATTTCCGACAACGGCATCGGCATGGACGCCGCCGAACTCGAGCAGAATCTCGGCACCATCGCGTCGTCCGGCACGAAGAAGTTCCGCGAGATGCTGAAGGAGAAGGGCGGGGAGTCGCTTCCCGAGCTCATCGGACAGTTCGGCGTCGGCTTCTACGCGGCGTTCATGGTCGCCGACAAGGTGACGGTCGAGACGATGAAGCGCGGCACCGAAGTCTCGTGCAAGTGGGAGTCCGACATGTCTGGCGGCTACACGATTTCCGACGGCGATCGCGACTTCCCTGGAACTTCGATCACGCTGCATCTCCGTGACGACCAGCTCGACTATCTCGACTGGTGGCGCGTCTCCGACCTCGTGAAGAAGTATTCCGACTTCATCGCCTATCCGATTACCTTCCGCCAGCTAGACGTGCCGAAGGACGAGAAGGAAGAGGAGAAGAAGTCGCGCGAGGAGCGCGAGGCGAAGCCGCTCAACACGATGGTCGCCCTATGGAAGCGCGCGAAGAAGGACGTCAAGGACGAGGAATACGCCGAGTTCTACAAGCACCTGACGCACGACTGGGAGGGACCTTTCGAGACGATTCCCTTCGGCGCCGAGGGCCAGGTTGAGTTCAAGGCGCTTCTCTTCATCCCGAAGAAGGCGACGATGGAGCTTTTCATGCCCAACCAGAAGCGCGGGCTTTCGCTTTACGTCAGGAACGTCTTCATCGGCGACGACATCGAGATGCTACTCCCGACATGGCTCAGGTTCGTGAAGGGCGTTGTCGATTCAAGCGACTTGCCGCTCAACGTCTCGCGCGAGATGCTTCAGGACGACGCTGTGATCCAGAAGATCAAGTCCGCAGTCACGGCGAAGGTTCTTTCCGCGCTCGAGGAAATCAAGAAGAAGGACGCGAAGCGCTACGACGAGTTCTTCACTTCGTTCGGCACGGTCCTGAAGGAAGGCGTTCACGTCGATTGGGAAAACGCCGACCGCATCAAGAAGCTCCTCAAGTGGCCGTCTGCGCGCACCGATGCCGGGAAGCGCATCTTCCTCGACGACTATGTGAAGGACATGGCCTCTGGACAGAAGGACATCTACTATCTCGTCTCCGAGCGCGAGGAAGACGCGCGCCGTTCGCCACAGCTCGAGGCCGCGAGGAAGCACGGCTGCGACGTGCTGCTCTTCTGCGACCCTGTCGACGAATACTTAACAGAGTCGCTGCGCGAGTTCGACGGCAAGAAGTTCGTCGACGTTGCGAAGGGCGACGTCAGCTTTGGAAGCGACGACGAGAAGAAGGCCGAGAAGGACGCCAACGAAAAGGCGGCGAAGGACTTGAAGCCGTTCCTCGACGCCGTGAAGAAGGAACTTGAGTCGCATGTCTCCGACGTCCGCGTGTCCACGCGTCTCGTCGACTCGCCTTGCTGCCTCGTCCAGCAGGAGCATGCGCTTCCGCCGTCGATGCTTCGCATGATGCGCGCGATGAAGCAGGAAGTTCCTGACGAAAAGCGCATCCTCGAGGTGAACCCGAACCATCCGCTCATAGCGAAGGTGAAGGGGCTCGAGGGCGACGCGCTCAAGGACGCCGTTACGCTTCTCTACGACTCGGCGCTTGTCGCCGAGGGCTCGCCCGTTCCCGACGGTGCGAAGTTCGCGCAGCTCCTCGCGGCGCTCATGATGAAGTGATGCGAAGACTAGTAGAAGTTATGGTATAATATGCGCAGGGATGGATGTCTCGCGCAGGGAGTTTCTAGTCGGTTCGGCGGCGTGCGTCGCGTGTGCGTCGTGTGTTCCGGCCCATCCACCCGAAAAGGGAAAGGAAGGACAGGGCATGTTAAAGGGCATTTCTCCGGTTGTTTCGCCGGATCTCCTTAAGACGCTGGCCGAGATGGGCCACGGCGACGAAATTGTCATTTCCGACGCTCACTTCCCGGGCCACACCTTCAACGCCCGCACCCTGCGCGCCGACGGCATCGGCGCGGACAGGCTCCTCGCCGGGATAATTCCGCTCTTCGAGCTTGACGCCTACGCGACGCCTGTCGTCATGATGGCCGCCGTTCCCGGCGACACGCTCGATCCCGCGGTCGAGGCGAAGTACCGCAAGGCGCTCGGCTACGACGGCACGATCGAGCGCATGGAGCGCTTCGCGTTCTACGAGCGCGCGAAGAAGGCGTATGCCGTCGTCGTCTCGGGCGAGACGGCGAAGTACGGCAACATCATCCTCAAGAAGGGCGTTACGCCGGTCGCCTGACGATGCGCAAGGCGCGGCCAAGCGGGATTGAGCGGCTCGAGAGCTATCTCGTCAAGCTCATACAGGAGAAGGGCGCGGACCTCGACCAGCCCTTCGGCATCCGCATGCTTCTCGCGTTCCTCAAGTTCGCGAGCTGCCTTTTCGCGGCCGGCGTCGCCATTCGCTATTTCCTCTACCGCACCGGCCTCAAGCGCCGCTATCCGCTCGGCATCCAGGTGATCTCGATCGGCAATGTGACCGCGGGCGGCACGGGCAAGACGCCTGTGACCGAGATCTTCGCGCGCACGCTCGCCGCAGAGGGGCGCAAGGTCGCGATCCTCTCGCGCGGCTACCGCCGCAAGGAGGCGCCGTGGTGGGTGCGCATGTTCACGCAGGTCGTCTCGAAGCCTCTCGTCGTCTCGGACGGCAGGCACGTCCTTCTCGACTCCGCGACAGGTGGCGACGAGCCATACATGCTTGCGTCAAATCTCCCGGGTGTCGCCGTTGTCGTCGATCGCGACCGCGTGAAGGCGGGACGGTACGCGATCAAGCGGCTCGGCTGCGACACGCTGATTCTCGACGACGGCTTCCAGTACCAGAAGCTCAAGCACTCGATCGAGGTCGTGCTCGTCGACGCGACGAACCCCTTCGGCAACGGGAACATGCTTCCGCGCGGCGTCCTGCGCGAACCGGCGCGGCACCTGAAGCGCGCGGACATAATCTTCCTCACGAAGTGCCGCGGCGACGTGTCGGCGGTGCGCGAGGAGATTCGCCGATACAACGCCACGGCCGAAATCGTCGAGTGCAACCACGCGCCCCGCGTCCTGAGGGACGTGTGGAGCCGCGAGGAGTATCCGCTTTCGTGGCTTGAGGGAAAGACGACTTGCACGCTCTCTGGCATCGCTTCGCCAAAGGGCTTCGAGAACTCCCTGCGGCACCTCGGCGCGAAGGTCGTGTGGTGCGAACGATACGCAGACCACCACCGCTACGACTCGAGCGAAGTCCTCTACGCGCTCAACCGCACGGCCGACATGGGGGCCGACGCGCTCGTCACTACCGAGAAGGACGCCGTCAGATTCCCGCGCTTTGAGACGACGCCTGTCCGCTGCCTTTATCTGCGCATCGCGATCGAGATAATCTCCGGCCGCGAGAGCTTCGACCAGATCATCAACCGCATTTGCTTCCGGCAGCGCACCTGATTGTGGTTCCTGCCGTGCCGCGACGAAAGAAAGGAACGAGACGATGAAAAAGATTGCCACGTATTCGCTTGCGATGTTTGCGCCGTGTGCAGCTGCGCTTGCCGCGCAGCCCACGGGCACGGAATGGAAGGAGCCTGAGAACCTGTCGTTCGGACGCGAAGAGCGCCGCGCGGCGTTCTCCAGCTTCGACACGCTTGAAAGCGCGCTGAAGATCCTCCCCGAGTTTTCGGAGCGCACGATCTCGCTCGACTCCGAGACGGCGTGGAAGTTCAAGTGGTCGCCCGACCCCGCGTCGCGTCCGGTCGGCTTCGAGAAGCCGGACTACGACGTCTCTGGCTGGGAGACGATCAAGGTTCCCTGCTCGTGGCAGGCGTACGGCGCGGACGGAAAGGGCGGATGGGGCACGGCTCTCTACGTGAATCAGACGTATCCCTTCAAGCGCGACCAGCCGGACGTCATGGGCGAACCGCCGAAGGACTGGACCTCCTACGCCGCGCGCAATCCCGTCGGCTCCTACCGCCGCGACTTCGACGTGCCGGAGAAGTGGAACGGACAGGAAATCTTCCTCAAGTTCGATGCGGTCGATTCGTTCTTCTACCTCTGGGTCAACGGCGAGTACGTCGGTTTCTCGAAGGATTCGCGCAACCCCGCCGAGTTCAACGTGACGAGGTTCGTCAAGCCCGGCAAGAATGTCGTCGCGCTGGAGGTCTATCGCTACTCCGATGGATCGTATCTCGAAGACCAGGACATGTTCCGCCTCTCCGGCATCGCGCGCTCGACCTGGCTTCTCGCCCGCCCGAAGATGCGCATCCGCGATTTCACCGTAACGCCCCGACCGGTTGACAAGAGCAACCTAAATGGAGACTGGGTGCTTGATATAGACGTTGATGCTATTGCGCCTGTAGGGAAGGAACTGGCGCTTTTTGTAGAGCCGCAGTTGTATACGATGGATGGCGCACGTGTTCCAGCGAAATGTGGAAGTCGGTTAAGAGGATTTGAGCTGCTCGCGTCGTCGCCCAAGCTCTGGAGTGCCGAGGAACCCAATTGCTATAAGCTGGTGTTGAGTGTCGTTGACTTGAGACGCGCGACAAGAGACGAGTCACGAACCACGGACCACGAGCCACGAGCCACGAGTCTCGAATACGTCTCCTGCCTCGTCGGCTTCCGCACTTCCGAGGTGCGCGACGGGCGCTACTATTTCAACAACGAGAAGATCAAGTTTCGCGGCGTGAACCGCAGCGAGAGCGATCCGATGTGCGGGCACTACGTGCCGCGCGAGAGGCAGCTTCAGGACGTCCGTCTCATGAAGGAGGCAAACATCAACCACGTGCGCAACTCGCACTACCCGCAGGACGACTACTGGTACTACCTCTGCGACATCTACGGCATCTACGTGCTCGACGAGGCGAACGTGGAGTCGCACGGCTACTACTACGGCGAGGCGTCGCTCTCGCACCGCAAGGAGTGGGAGAAGGCGACTGTCGCGCGCAATCTCGACATGGTGCGCAGAAACCGCAACCATCCGTCCGTCGTGTTCTGGAGCCTCGGCAACGAGGCGGGGCCGGGCGAGAACTTCCAGGCCGCGTCCGCCGCGATCAGGGAGATGGATCCCTCGCGTCCGATCCAGTACGAGCGCGACAACTCCGTGGCGGACGTCGATTCCAACCAGTATCCGGGCGTGGACTGGACCGTGTGGAAGGCGAACGACCACAAGGCGAAGAAGCCGTTCTACATCTCCGAGTACGCGCACAACATGTGCAACGCGATGGGCAACCTCAAGGACTACCAGGACGCGATCGAGTCGTCGGACGTGATCCTCGGCGCGGCAATCTGGGACTGGGTGGACCAGGGGCTTTGGAAGAAGAATAAGGACGGTAAGATGATCATCGCCTACGGCGGGGATTTCGGCGACAAACCGAACAACGGGCAGTTCGTGATGAACGGGACTGTGCTTTCGGATCGTACGCCCGAGCCGGGATACTACGAGGTGAAGCACGTGTTCCAGCCGTTCGACATCAAGTTTACGGATGACGGGCGCAAGGTGACAGTCAAGAACCTCAACTATTTCAGGAGCGGCGAGGGGTACAAGTTGGTCACGGAAGGTTTTCAAGCAGAACTCTCGATGCCGCCGCGCGGCTCGCAGTCGTTCGACCTGCCGCCAAGCCTCGGGTCCAATGGCGATGAGAGAATCGGCCGTGCCGTGGGCATTGCATTGACCCGGGACGAAGGGATTCTCAAGAAGGGGCACTTTGTCGCAGACGCCGAATTCATAAACCACAAGATTCTCTCTTCTCTGCGAGAGCTGCTTTCGGTAAAGGGCGAGGTCAAGGACGCTTCGGACGAAAAGTCGCTCGTGTTCAGCGCCACAAACATAACGGTCCGCTTCTGCCGCGAAACTGGCGCGCTTGTCTCCTACGTCAAAGACGGCAATGAGTATCTTCTTGCGCCTATGACGGTCGATGCGTTCCGCGCGCCGAGTTCAAACGAGGTTGGGCTCGGAAACAGGTGGGCGCAGGCGGGCCTGCGCGAACTCGTCCAGAAGGCCACGTCGATTTCCGAGGTGGCGACTAATCCCGACGGTTCGAAGTCGTTCACAGTCGTCGCGGACGTCCGCGGAAAGCAGAAGGAGCGCATCGTCGGCTTTGGCGGCAACAACGGAAAGCCGTGCGAGATCGTTCCGCTAGGCCCTGTCGCGAAGCACGACCCGCATTTCGTCGTCGCGCAGAAATGGACGGTGTTCGCCGACGGCAAGGTTACCTGCCAGTCGGAGATCCGTTCGCGCGGCCGTGTGATGGAACTGGCGCGAATCGGCTACCGTTTCACGCTCGACAAGCGCCTTGACAAGGTGGCATGGGCTGGTGCCGGCCCGTTCGAGAACTATCCGGACAGGAAAAGCGGCGCGATGCAGAGCTTCTGGAGACGCCCGGTTGCCGAAATGGTCGAGGGATACGCGAAGCCGCAGGACATGGGCAACCGAGAGGACACGTATGTGGTCGCGGTTGGATCGTCGAACACGAATTACCATGGATTTGGCGTGACGTCGCTCAATGAGCCGTTTTCGTTCGCGGCGATTCCGCATTCCCCGACGGAGCTTGTGAAAACGATGCATCCGCAGGAGCTGCCCGAGGCCACGAAGACGGAACTCGGCATCTACGCGGCGGTTCGCGGGCTCGGCGGTGCGTCTTGTGGCCCTGGTCCGCTCGGACGGGACATCATTCGCAACAACAAGACGTTCAAGCTTGATTTCATGATCGGCATTCCGAACAGGGGAAGCGAGAAGTTCCCGATGCTACCTCCTGCCGAACTGCCGCCAGACGTGCGGACGGGTGAGGACATCGTTCCGACCGTAGTCGCATGCACTTCGGCCGAGCCCGGCGAGGGCGACGCGGATCACCTCGTCGACGGCGACCTTTCGACAATCTGGCACTCGCAGTATGGCGTGACGCTGACGAAGTATCCGCACGCGGTGACGGTTGACCTCGGGCGCACCGTGAACGCGAAGAGCGTCTCGTTCTGGCAGCGCCAGAACGGGCCTAACGGAAACGTGAAGGACTTCAAGTTCGAGGTTTCGGCGGACGGCAAGCAATGGCGCGAAGTGATTGCGTCGCAGCTTAAGCCCGGCGCGGCCGAGCAGAAGTTCGCGTTCGCCGCGCCGTCGCCTGTGCGCTTCTGGCGTTTCACGGGGCTCAATGAGCATAACGGCCGCGAATTCGCCTCTCTCGCCGAAATCAGGGTCGAGTAGTCGTTAGTCGTTAGTTGTTGGGAAACAACTTAGACAACTGGATGGAGACTATGTGGGCATGCCCCGGAATGCCGTAGTCGTCTGACGGGGTGGCGCGTTTTTGGTATAATAAGGGAAATATGACCCCTGAAGTTTCGATGACGAGACCTCTCGCCAATGTGTTGCGCATTGCGGCATTGGCGGCTGTCGTCGTCTTCGCGTCCGCCTTCGACTGGAAGCCGAAGCCGACCGCCGAGCTCAAGGCCGACCTCGTCGCCTATGCGAACAGCGTCGGCGAGACGGAGCTCGCGAAGGCCGTAAATGACGCGTCTGGCACGGCGGAGTGGATGCGTGCCGCGATCAAGCGCGGGGCTGAGCTCCTTAAGGCAAGCGAGGGTGGCGACTTCAACGACAAAAACCGCGAACACGGGCTCAGGATCATTGACTATCCGCTTCATCTCGACAACTACGATCTCAAGAATTCGAGCCCGGAGGACAGGCAGGCGTTCAAGGAAGTCGTCCGCGAATACTGCGCGGGAGCCCGCGAGAGGGTGTTTGCGGAGGTCGCCGCCGCAAAGATTCCCGATGGCAGTCTGCGCCTTTGGCGCATCTACAACATGGGCTACATCATCAAAGGGTCGAAGCACACTGTCGCGATCGACATAACAGCCCGTCCCAAGTTCTACGATGTCGTGGAAGGGCGCTTTATGCCCGACACAAACGTAGTCGTATGGTGCGAGTCGGACTGGAAGCGCCTCGCGAATCTCGCCGACATGATTTTCGTCACCCATCCCCACGGCGACCACTACGACCGCACCGGGATCGCGGCGTTCGTCGAGGCCAAGAAGCCGGTCGTCGTTCCGTGCGATCTCGTGGCGTATACCGCGAACCGCCCCCCGAAAGAGGGCCCCGGCGGCAAGTATGTGGTCGAGAAGGAGATTCTCACGACAGCTCCGTGCTGCGTCAAGCTGACCGAGGACCATCTCGAGCCAGTCGATGTCGGCGGGGTGAAAGTGAGGAACTTCCTCGGCAACCAGGGCAAGGACGTGCCTTGCAATGTGTATCTCATTTACATCGACGGCGTCCTTGTCGCGCACAACGGCGACAACTCCGTCATGGACAAGGAGCGGATGCTGTCGAAGTGCCCGCCGGCCGACGTCATCATCGCCTCGACATGGAACAACGTCCAGGGCATGGTGAATTGCTGCGCGGGCGCGCCCGGCTTCGACCGCACGAAGTCCGTGCTGCTGCCATCCCACGAAAACGAACTCGGCCACGGCGTCGACCATCGCGAATCGTACCACGAGATGTATACGCGCAAGGACCGCCTCGGAAACAGGGAATTCCCCTGGCCGCGCGTCCATCCCCTTGGCTACGGCGAAAGCTTCCTTTTCACGAAAACAAAGTAGAGAAACGACATGACATTCGACAACCTGACGGCAATCTCCCCGATCGACGGACGCTACGCTAACAAGTGCCCCGAACTGCGGGATGTGTTTTCCGAATACGGCCTCGTTAAGCGCCGCGTCCTCGTGGAGTGCACCTGGCTCGAGGCGCTGTGCGACGCGAAGGAGATCAAGGAGTGCAAGCCGCTCTCCGCGAAGGAGCGCAAGGCGCTTCGCGCGATTGCGTCCGAGTTCTCTGTCGCCGACGCGCAGCGCGTGAAGGACATCGAGAAGACGACTAACCACGACGTTAAGGCGGTCGAGTATTTTCTCAAGGAGAAGGTGAAGGGAACTTCGCTTGAGAAGCGTGGCGAGTTCATCCACTTCGCCTGCACGAGCGAGGACATCAACAACATGTCGCACGCGCTGATGCTCCGCGACGGCAAGAAGGTCCTGCGCGCGGCGATGGACGAGATGACGGCGAAGATCGCTGCGATGGCGAAGGAATGGGCAAAGGTCCCGATGCTCGCGCACACGCACGGCCAGCCCGCGTCGCCTACAACCGTCGGCAAGGAGCTTGCCGTCGTGACGGCTCGCCTCAGGCGCCAGGCCGCCGAGATAGACCGTCTCGTCATGCCCGCGAAGATGAACGGCGCGGTCGGCAACTTCAACGCGCACCTCTCGGCGTATCCGAAGACCGACTGGGAGAAGCTTTCGCGCAAGGTCATCGAGTCGCTGGGGCTCCGCCAGAACCGCCTCACCACGCAGATCGAGTCGCACGACGGAATAGCCGAGCTCTTCGACGCGTTCTGCCGCTGGAACTCGGTGCTTCTCGACTTCGACCGCGACATTTGGATGTATGTCTCGATGGGCTACTTCAAGCAGCGCACGATAAAGGGCGAGATCGGCTCGTCGACGATGCCGCACAAGGTGAACCCCATCGACTTCGAGAACTCCGAGGGCAACCTCGGACTTGCGAACGCAGTCCTCGGGTTCATGGCGAGGAAGCTCGCGATCTCCCGCATGCAACGCGACCTCACCGACTCTACGACGCTGCGCAACATGGGCGTCGGCTTTGGCTACACGCTCATCGCGATCCGCTCGACCCTCAAGGGTCTCGGAAAGCTCGAGCTCAACGCCGAGCGTCTTGCCGAGGACTTGGACCGCAACTGGGAAGTTCTCGCTGAGCCGATCCAGACCGTCATGCGTAAGGTCGGTATGGATCATCCCTACGAACGGCTCAAGGAGCTGACGCGCGGAAGGCGCGTGACGGCTGAGATCATGCGCGACTTCGTCAAGGCGCTGCCGCTCCCGAAGGATGACAAGGCGCGTCTCATGAAGCTGACTCCTTCGACCTACATCGGGCTCGCTGAGAAGCTCGCGCGCCTCGCGTAGCCATGTCGTCTGCCGTCGTCGTATTCATCGCATTGTGCGGGCTTCTCGTCGCCGGCAAGTTCGTTCGCATTAGGATCCCGCTTCTGCAGCGGCTGTATCTGCCGAGTTCTGTCATCGGCGGCGCGATAGGCCTCGTCGTGATGTCTATCGCGGGCGATGCAATAGACCCCGAAATCCCCGGCGCGATGCGGCGCGTGCCCGGCTTTCTCATCAACGTCGTGTTCGCGACGCTCTTCCTCGGCGTCCCGATCCCCAACTTCCGGCGTGTCGTGTCGCTCGCGTTCCCACAGCTCGTCCTCGGGCAGATCATGGCGTGGGGGCAGTATGTCGTCGGACTTGGCCTCGCGGGCTTCGTGCTGTCGCGGCTCTTCGGCGTTCCCCCGTGCTTCGGCAACCTCATCGAGATCGGCTTCGAGGGCGGGCATGGCACGGTCGGCGGAATGACCGAGAGCTTTCTCGCGGCGGGCTGGAGTGACGGCGCAGCTCTCGGCTTCACCGTCGCGACGGCAGGCATGATCGTCGGAATCGTCGTCGGGATGGCGCTTGTGAACTGGGCGCAGGCTAAGGGCATCGTCAAGGAAGTGGTGCCGTTCGAGAGGCGCCGTTGGCGCGAACGCCTTGGCGTTCATTTGAAGTCATCACGCCCCGCGGCCGGCTTTCAGACTGTCATGAGCGACTCCATAGACTCGCTTGCGTGGCACCTCGCGATTGTCGGCGTCTCGATTGCGATAGGCGCGGGCATGCTCACGCTTCTCCGTCTCACCGGCTGGAAGGTTTTCAACGGCTTCCCGCTCTTTCCGCTATGCATGATCGGCGGCATACTTCTCCAGGTCGTAGCAAAGGCGATAGGCAAGAACCTCTTGATCGACCATGGGCAGATGGCGCGCATATCGGGCGCATCTCTCGACTTCCTCGTTGTCTCGGCTGTCGCTACGATAAGCATCGATGTCGTCGCGGCGAACTGGATTCCGCTCGTTGCGCTCATCTTCGCCGGCGCCGCGTGGAGCGTCTTCGCCGTGCTGTGGTTCGGGCCGCGCTGCATCAAGGAGGCGTGGTTCGAGCGCGCGATAGCCGACTTTGGCCAGGCGACAGGCGTCACCGCGACGGGACTTATGCTTCTTAGGACGGTCGACCCCGAATCAAAGACGTGCGCCGCCGCGAGCTTCGGCTACAAGCAACTTCTCCACGAGCCAATCATGGGCGGCGGACTTTGGACGGCGTTTGCGTTCACCCTCGTCATAGACTGGGGGTGGATGAAGGTGTTCGCCGTGTCGTGCGTGATGCTCGTCTTCTGGATCGGCTGCGCCCACTTCCTCTCGCGTCGGAAGTCGTCATGAACGCGTCTGCCGCGAGCGTGGAGAGCTGGCTCGGGGCCCAGTCGTTTGGCGAAAACCGCGTCGGGCTGCTTGCGCACGGCGAGGTCGTAGACGAGTGGCGTGTCGAGGCATATCTCGGCCGCGGGCTTTCCGCCGAGGTCTACCGCGTTACGAACGCCCGCTTTGGCCACGATGGTGCGCTCAAGCTTCTCGTCGACGGCTCGCGCGGTCTTGCGGAGCGCTTCGCCGCGGAGGCCGATGCGCTTCGCTTCCTTTCGCTCCGCTCGCTCCCGCGCTTTATGGGCGGCGGCACGTGGAAAGGCGCGCCATACTATGTGATGGAGTACCTTCAGCCGCTGCCCGACCCGATGCCGCGCAGGGAGGTTCTGCGCTTCATGAACAGGGTGGCGAAGGCCGTCCACACGCTTCACGAGGCGGGCTACATACACCGCGACCTGAAGCCAGGCAACATCTTGAGGCGCGCGAACGGAGAACCCGTCCTCATCGACCTCGGGCTCGTCAAGAAGCGCGGTACGGCGGTGTCGGACCCGATAGTGCGCCACGGCCGCGGCATATCGATCATCGACGGGAAGCCCGTCGGCGTCGGGACTCTCGACTACGCCGCGCCAGAGCAGCTGTTGAAGGGCGAGGCGTCTGTGCAGAGCGACGTCTTTGCGCTTGGGAAGATTCTCCGCGCGCTCTACGAGGGGCGTCCGCCAGCGAGCGTGAAGCCGATCATCCGCAAGGCGACGCGCGAACTTCCAGGCGACCGCTATGAGTCGGCAGACGCATTTGCCGCGGCGCTTCGCCACCGCAACTACTTCCGTTCTTTCCTTGGCGTCATGTTGCTTGTCGCAGTGGCCGCGGGACTTGTCGTGCTTGGGCATCTCGACGATTTGCGCCGCTGGGCTGGAAAGCGGTTTAACGCGCCGCCCCGCGTCCTTACGGTGGCAAAGGCGCACGACGAGTCCTACGCCGCGTATTTCGTGCGTCTCAAGCAGCTTGCTTCCGATGGAAGTCCGGTGGCGCAATGCGCACTTGCCGAGGCGTATATGTACGGACAGGGAACGGCGACAAATCTCGAAGAGGCCGTCCGCTGGTATCGTACTGCGGCCGCGGCGGGCAACTCCGATGCGCAGGCGTCGCTCGGGCTCTGCCTACTGCGCGGCTGGGGCTGCGAGAAGGACATCGACGGAGCGATAGTGTGGTACACTCGCGCAGCGGAACAGAAGAACCTCGCCGCGATGAACGACCTCGCGTTCTGCCGGCTTCACGGCATAGGCGTCGAGAAGGACGCCGAGGGCGGCTTTGCCCTTGCGCTCGAGGCCGCGAAGAACGGTCATGCTCCCGCGCAGGCGCTCGTAGGCGAATGCTACCTCGAGGGTATCGGCGTTGAGCAGGACATCGCCTCCGCCGAGACGTGGCTTTATCGCGCCGCGCGTCTCGGCAACAAGCGCGCAAAGGCGCTCCTCGAATCACGCTGACATAGCAGGCACTTTTGTCGCGGACGCGTTTTTGCTATAATCACTTTCACATGGAGATGCCCAAGGAGATAGCAGGTGGCTTTCGTCCGCGTCCGCGTAACGCGCACAAGCGTTCCGTCGGCACCGTTACGGTCGTCGGCGGCTCGCACGGCTTCCCGCACGCGCCGGTGATAGCAGGGCTTGGCGCGCGTGCCGCTGGCGCGGGGCTCGTCCGTCTCGTAGTGCCCGAGGAGTCGCGTTTCGCCGCAGGGGCGCTGCTGCCCGAGGCGACGGTGTCCGACCTTGGCGGCGACATTCCGCTTTCCGACGTGACTGTCGTCGGGCCGGGGCTTGGGCTTGACGAGGAAGCTGCTGCTCTTGTGCGCGAGCTTCTTTCCAAGGAAGAGCGGCTCGTAGTCGATGCCGATGCGCTGACGCACCTTGCCGCAGCATGCAAGTCCGGGAGTCGCGACGGTGACGCGATGATCGTCTTGACGCCGCACGAGGGGGAGGCGGCACGGCTGCTGGGCGTTGTTGCTGCCGATGTTTCTCGCGACAGGCGTTCCGCCGCGAAGGAGATTGCAAGGCGTTATCGCGCTACCGTTGTTCTGAAGGGCCCTGGTACGCTTGTTGTTTCGCCGGATGGCGAGAAGGTGTACGAGAATTCTACGGGCAATCCATTTATGGCGCTTGGCGGGATGGGGGATCTGCTTTCTGGCGTTGTCGCTGCGAGGTGGGCGTATCTCGGCGGCGAGGCGTTTCTTTCTGCGGCTGCGGCAGCGTGGATTCACGGTGCTGCGGGCGATGCGATTGTTGCAGGTGGCGGTGATATGTCCATTGTGAATATGGCCGCCCGCATTGGTTCGATGCGAATACTCCTCGACAGATAAATTTGCGACGCACAGTGGTTATGCTGTGTGCGTGTTTGCCTGTCAACGTGCGGCTTTGTTTCGGGCAACCGTGCTCGCCTTTCTGGGCGGGCGGCTTCTCCGTCCACGCGGCCACTTGGCGTATACATATACGCCGGCGGGCCGCGGTCCTGTCGAATCCGCCGCGCTCAGAAAGGTTCCGCCCGGCTTCGGCCCGAAACAAAGCCGCGCTTGGCA
>JAZSOG010000011.1:0-103897 GCA_045536845.1 Kiritimatiellia bacterium
ACAAACCAAATCATCAACTCCTTGGCTCACAGAACGACCTGGCTACGATCCGACTTCCACCGTGCTCGCCTTTCTGGGCGGGCGGCTTCTCCGTCCACGCGGCCACTTGGCGTATACATATACGCCGGCGGGCCGCGGTCCTGTCGAATCAAGTCGGAGGCCAAAGCGGGCTTAGGAAGACAAACCAAATCATCAACTCCTTGGCTCACAGAACGACCTGGCTACGATCCGACTTGGGAGCGGGAGAGAGGCCGAGACCCCGAGCACCGCGCCGAACTCGACCAGAGGTGCCAAGCGCGGCTTTGTTTCGGGCCGAAGCCGGGCGGAACCTTTCTGAGCGCGGCGGATTCGACAGGACCGCGGCCCGACGGCGTATATGTATACGCCAAGCGGCCGCGTGGACGGAGAAGCTGCCCGCTCAGAAAGGCGAGCACGGTTGCCCGAAACAAAGCCGCACGTTGACAGGCAAACCAGCTCAGCACAGGCAAAGCTAGCGAGCCCTAAGCCGAAACACGCCCCACCGCGTCCGCGCCAATGACGCCTTCGACGCTATTTGCTCAATATCTCTTCGCGGACGTTCTTCGGGGCGAGCTCAAACTGGTCGGTCTCCATCGAATAGGAGGCACGGCCCTTCGTGAGAGAGCGTATCGCGGTCGCGTATCCAAACATCGACGCGAGCGGGACGCGGGCGTTCACAAGCTGTAGATCGCCCTTCATGTCCATGCTGAGCACCGTGCCGCGCCGCCCGTTTAGGTCGCCGAGAACTTCACCGACCGACTCCGGCGGCGTCGTTATCTCGAGCTTCATGATCGGCTCGAGGAACTCGGGGGCCGCCGCCTCCGCCGCCTCCCTGAAGCCCATCATCGCCGCCGAGCGGAACGCCACTTCGTCGGAAACCTCGGGGTCGAACAGCGTCGCCGAAAGGCACGTAACCTCGAGGTCGGTCATCGGATAGCGAGCGAGAACGCCAGTCACGACGCCATCCTCGAGACCCTGCTTAACGCATTCCTGGAGGCGCTTCTCCGTCACGAGATTCACGAAGTCGCGCGAAAGCTCGACCTTCGCGCCCTTGCCGCGCTCAAGCGGCTTCACCTCTATCTTGAGCGTCACCGCGTGGCGCTTGCCGCCGAGCTCGCGGTCGAAGGTAAATTCCTTTACCGCACTCTTCGTCACCGTCTCGCAGTAGCTCACCATCGGCTTTCCGACGTTCGCCGCGCACTTAAACTCGCGCTTCAGGCGGTCGACGAGAATCTCGAGGTGCAGCTCGCCCATGCCGGAGAGGATCGTCTGCCCCGTCTCCTCGTCCTCGCGGAACTGGCACGTGGGGTCTTCCGAGGCGAGCGCCTTCATCGACTCGACGAGCTTGTCCTTGTCGGCCGAGCTCTTGGGCTCGATCGCCATGAACATCACGGGCTGGGGAGCGACGATGCGCTCGAGGTGGCACGGCTTCATTTCCGAGCAGAGCGTGTCGCCAGTCGTGACTTCCTTAAGACCCACGATTGCGCCAATGTCGCCGGCGCGAAGTTCGTCGACCTCGGTGCGGTCGTCTGCGAAGAGGCGCACGATCTTCATTATGCGCTCGCGCTTCTTGGTGCGCGGGTTGTAGGCGTTCGCGCCCTTCTTGAGGACACCGCCGTAGACGCGCACGAAAAAGAGCCGCCCCACGAACGGGTCGGTCGCGATCTTGAAGACGAGCGAGGTAAGAAGCTCGGAGTCCTCCTGCTTGCGCGTCACCTTCTCGCCGCTCTTGAGGTCGGTCGCCTCGACTGGCGGGCGGTCGGTGGGCGCGGGGAGATAGGCGCAGATAGCGTCAAGAAGCGGCTGCACTCCCTTGTTCTTGAAGGAGCTGCCGCAGAGAACCGGGACAATCGCTCCCGCGACGGTGGCGCGGCGGATCGCGGGAACAAGCTCTTCGGGCGTGAGGTCTCCCCTTTCGAGAAACGCCTCCATCACTCCCTCGTCCGCATCCGCGACCTTCTCGACGAGCTCGGCGCGCGCGAGCTCCGCCTCGTCCTTGAGCTCGGCGGGAATCTCGCCTACGGTGAACGTCTGGCCCTGGTCGGAATCGTCGTCCTTCCAGATCACCGACTTCATGTTTACGAGATCGACGACGCCTTTGAAGCCGTCTTCGCGCCCGATCGGGAGCTCTATCGGGCAGGCGTTCGCCTTAAGCTTGTCGCGAAGCTCGCCGACGACGCGCTGGAAGTCGGCGCCCATGCGGTCCATCTTGTTGACGAATGCGATGCGCGGCACGTTGTAGCGATTGGCCTGGCGCCAGACCGTCTCGGACTGCGGCTGAACGCCGCCCACCGCGCAGAAGACGCACACCGCGCCGTCGAGGACGCGTAGCGAGCGCTCGACCTCCATCGTGAAGTCGACGTGGCCGGGAGTGTCGATGATGTTGATGTCGTGGCCGTTCCACTGGCAGGAGATCGCGGCGGACTGGATCGTGATGCCGTGCTCCTTCTCCTGGATCATGAAGTCCGTCGTCGTATTCGCGTCATGGACGTCGCCGGCGTGGTGGATCTTGCCGGTGTAGAGGAGGATGCGTTCGGTCGTCGTCGTCTTGCCCGCGTCGATGTGGGCGACGATGCCGATGTTCCTTACATTCGATAGCTCTGAGCTCATGGGCGGATATTATACCATCCCGGACGCAGACGCGTCTACTTCACGCGGCAGGGGATTGTAACCTACGCCACTGGATCGCCGCAGAAGTCGCGGCGGCCGCATTCGCGGCAGAAGTCACCTCGCCATACGGAATCGAATTGCTCGGTGAGTGGCCCGACAAGTGCGGGGTCGTCGGTGAGAACGCCGTTCTCGAAATTGCGCTTCTTCTCCGACTTCGCGCCCATCCCCGCGCCGGTGAGATTCGCCGAGCCAAAGTAGGCTTTCGCGCCGTCGACGATGATGCATTTGAAATGTACGCGCGGACACAGCATGCGTTCCATGCCCGTCCACAAGTCGGGATAGCGGTCGAAGTCGTCCCGCCAGTTCGGGCCAGGGTCCTTCGCATGAATGAGCCGCACCTCGACGCCGCGTTTCACCATCCCGTCAAGCACCTCCAAGAACGGCACCATGTCGCGACCACCAATATCAACGTACATATCCTTGATGTCAGCGGTCGCGATCCACAATCTCTCCCTCGCCTGCGGCACGATCCTGCAGACGACGGAGGTGTAGATGTCGCGGTTGGAAAGAAAGGTGGTCATGACAAAAGCTTTTCATACACCGCAGCATCTCGCGCAGAGAAGCAGCAGAAGACCACTTCCATTCTTGCGTCCTTTGCGTTCTTTGCGGCTAAAAACTCCTCCACCTCCCGCACGGCGATTTTCGCAGCGTCTTCAATCGGATAGCCGTAGATGCCTGTAGAGATACATGGGAAGGCGATGGACTTGCAGCCGTTCTCCGCCGCGAGGGCGAGCGAGTTGCGGTAGCAAGCCGCGAGCTTCTCCGGCTCTCCATGCTGCCTCGGCACTCGCTCCGCTCGGCGTGTTCGCTTCCCCATGGGTCGCGAACCCCCGCAAGGGGCGGTTATTTCGCGATATACCGGGCCGACGGTGTGTATTACGAACTTCGCCGGCAGCTTGAAGCCCGGCGTGATGCGCGCCTCGCCCGTCGGGCAGCGAACGCCCGGTCTCACCTCCGGCACCTTGAGGCACGCCTTGTAAAGCTCCGGACCGGCGGCGCGGTGAATCGCGCCGTCAACGCCTCCCCCGCCAAGCATCACCTGGTTCGCCGCGTTGACGATGGCATCCACCGCCAATGTCGTTATGTCGCCTTGGATTATCTTGATCATGGTTGATTATTCCTGCAGTGCATTGTCCAAAATCGTAGCATCAAGCAAAAACGGTATGACGCCAACATAGACGATTCCTTCGTCCGAGACGCGCGGCGAGGAATAGCCGGAAGTCACCACCATCTTCCTGAAGAAGTCGCCGCTACGCCTGAGCGGCAGCAGTTCCTGGTCCGTTTTTTCCTGGGTGGGCATCGAATACGCGCTCTGTATGTAAAGCTTGCCCGGAGCGCGATTGACCACGAAGTCGATTTCGTGGTAGCGAAGCTCCTGCCGCCCGTCCGAGTTGACGGTTACGACAGGAACGACACCGACATCAACCGTGCAGCCACGGCGCACAAGCTCGTTGTAAATCGCGTTTTCCATCGCATGGGACGGATCGACATCGCGGAAGTCCAGCCTTGCGTTCCTGAGACCAGTGTCCTCGGCATAGTACTTCATCGGATAATCAAAGTAACGCTTCCCCTTTACGTCCCACCGCTTTGCTTCTGAAAACAAAAACGCGTCTTTCAAATAGGAGAGGTATTTGGCGATTGTGACATCCGACGTCTCAACCTTCAATGTGGATCGCAGCGTATCTACCAGTTTGTGCGGATTGGTTAGTGAACCCGTCGCCGAAGAAACTACGTCTATCAGACACGAAAGGACATAGTCGTCGCGCAGGCGATTCCGCTTGCGGATGTCGTTTATGTACACCTCCGAATATAGTTTCCTTAGATAATCAGCCCGCAGCCGTTCGTCCGTTTCCGCGACCGCAAGGGGCATCCCGCCCCAGACAAGATACTGGTCAAAAGCCGCAAGTTTATCCTCCGCCCGCGTTGCCTCGCAGTATTCGGCAAATGAAAAAGGATGCATCCGTATCTGCGAACTGCGGTCGGCAAAATTTGTGTCGATATCGCTCGACAATGTCTTCGAGTTGGATCCTGTCGCATAGACATCCACATTCTTCATTTGCCTAAGTCCGTTCAATGTATCGTAGAACGTTATGTAGGCTTCGTCGCGATCCTCTGGCGCAAGGCGCTTCAAGTCCACACCCTCGGGCAGAATTTTTCGTGCCAACTGCACCTCGTCAATGAAAACGTAGTTCCATTTGCCATCATTTACAAGACGCGAACGCACATAGTCCCCCAAGGCAATGGCATCCCTATAGTCCCGAAATTCATCTTTGTCGAGCGGCACTTCAATGATGTGGCTTTCATCCACTCCCTCGCCAAGCAGATATTCCTTGAAAAGAACCGAAAGTAGATATGATTTGCCAGAGCGCCTTATGCCCGTAATGATTTTTACAAGGCCATTGTGCATCCTGTGCTACAGTTCTTCAAGATATTGTTTTCTTTGGACTCTCATGCTTAAATATTCATCAATTTATTGAGTAAGTTTTAAGTAATTTATACCATTTTATCCCCGAAACTGCAACAAGGCTTAAATATTACTTCATTTATTGAGTAAGTTTATAGTTGAAATCTCAAAAATGCCTTCTACCCTCTCGCCGCCACCATTATAGCAAAACTCTGCAACATCCGTGCCAACGCAAAATCAAACGGCGGAAGGCGCTTTATCCGCCTTCCGCCGTTCAATTTCTTACCAGTTGCTCAAAAACGACCCGGCAACTGCCCCTGCCGTTGCCTATTTTGCGCCGAAGGGCTTGGGCTGGGTCCAGCGGTTGACGAGCGGGCAGAGCGCGTTCATGATGAGGATCGCGAACGAGCAGCCCTCGGGATATGCGCCGAACTGGCGGATCAACATGCAGAGAAGCCCGCAGCCGAAACCGAAAACGAGCTTGCCCTTCGCGGTAATCGGGCTCGTCACGTAGTCGGTCGCCATGAAGCACGCGCCTATCATGACGCCGCCGGTAAGGACCTGCATCATCGCAGGCGCCCCGCCGGCGACAAGCGAATAGACAAACACCGTCGCGATAAAAGAGACAGGGATGTGCCAGGTGATGACCTTGCGCCAGAGGAGATAGACGGCGCCGATGGCGAGCGCAATCGCCGACACTTCGCCAATGCAGCCGGGCATGTTGCCGACAAGTATGTCGCAGAGCGAGGGAACGCCCTTGCACGCGGCGTTGCAGAGCCCGTGTGGAGATGCAGACGCCGTCGCCTCGGCGACGAACCACGTCTTCATCACCGCGAGAGGCGTCGCAGTCGTCGCGGCCTCGGGAGTCTTCCACCAGAACGGCTTGAGCCACGTGGTCATAGGCCCGGTGAAGGAAATGAGCATGAACGCTCGCGCGGCAAGCGCCGGGTTGAACGGGTTCATGCCAAGCCCGCCGAACACCTGCTTCGCGATGGCGATCGCGAACACCGAGCCGAGAACCGCCATCCAGAGCGGAATCCCCGCGGGGAGGTTCAGCGCGAGGAGAAGACCCGTCAGCACCGCCGAAAGGTCGCCTATCGTGCTCTCGCGCTTCATCGCCATGCGGCAGAGCGCTTCCGTCACAATGCACGTCGAAACGCACACGGCGATCGTCCATACGGCCGGCATGCCGAAGAAGTAGATACCCATCGCGGTCGTCGGAAGAAGCGCGATTATGACGTCGAGCATGATGCGCGAGACGCTCGCGTTCGAATGCGCGTGCGGCGACGAGCTGAGGATGTAATGTTCGGAGGTATCTTTTGGTTTCATGTTTGCTCCTTCAAATTATTAGCCGCCGTTCTTCGGCGCACCTTGAAATTCAATTTTGGCCATATTTAGTTATTACCTCTCTCACGCTCTGCGCGAGCTCGCTCTACGGCCTCGCGCTGGACCCTGAGTTCGTCCAGCAGCCGCTGAAGCTCACGGCGCTGCTCCTCACGTTCCGACTGTCGCTGGGCTTCACGTTCCTTTTCCTTCTCAGCAGCCTCAGCCTGGCGCTTGGCCTCCAACTCTTTTTCTTTCGCCAACTCCTCCTGACGCGCCTGATCCCTTGCGGCACGGCGTTCCCTCAGCGATCCTCCTGTGCCTAACAACGGTTTGGAACCGCTTGGCAACAGTTGTGCGGTTGGACGGCGAGAAAGGCCCAATAAACTACGAGGCCGCCTCGACCATTCGTCATATTTGCGCGATGCCTCTTCCACTGTCATGCCATGTTCTTCCGCCCATTTCACTCTCTTCGCCTCAAGGAGTCTCGACCTCTCCTCGTTATACCATCGTATTTCTTCCACATCGTTAGCTCGTTCACTTCCTCCAAGCCAAACAACTCTCCCATCCTTATCAATCTTACGCACAAAACATTCGTCGGCCTTGATAAGGTTTCTGCCACATCCTATATTCCATGTATTTGTAGAACTGGCACGTGTAGAATTGACAAGATATTCCAACCCCAAGATAACTGAATCATATTTTTTCTCGGCATCGCACAAAAGATTGCCATATTCCTCATTCGATAAATCTCTCGGCCATGTAGACCAACATTCTCTTTGGCGATCCCTTTCTTCCTGTTGCCGCTTTTTCTCTTCTTGCTTCTGACGCAATTTCTCGCCGCTCTCCTCTTCACCCCGCCTTTTTTCATCATCATCTGCAAGCAAACTCAATGCTACCGAAGCTCTCTCCTTTGCCGCATTCTCCGCAGCGGCTTTGGCAGCTATGCGTTCGCGACATTTCACAATTGTACTGTTTAATCGCGCAATACAATTTGTTGCGTATGAAAGACCACCCCTTGCAGCGGTAGAATATAATTCCCTTACATATCCTGCGACAACATCATTTGTATAACACATCGAATCAAGATTACCAACCGAAGCAGGCCGTTTTAGTGAAAAATGACAATCAGCCAACACATTGTCCAGTTCGTCTATATCCTCGTCTGACAACAAACCAGACATCATATGGCGTCCCCACATCCCATAACTTTTTACACACGCACCGTTTTCATCAGTTAGTGCAAAACGCTCATAGAAAACCCCCATGAGATAAGAAGATCTGACATGTCCAAGATCAACTGCCTTTTGAAGAAATTTTCCAGCAACTGTCCTATCTTCCTTTACACCTTCACCTTTTGCAAAATAATACGCCAACCAGTAGTACGCCTCTGGGTCATTCTTCTTCGCTCGCTCAACAGCGTCCTCGTATTTAATTTTGTCCTTCGCCTCAAATGGAATCAAAGGCGCAGTTACGCCAGGAACTCCTTGCACCGCAGAACAATGTTCATCTCGATCAGCAACCTCCTGCCCTTGCCGTTGCAGCCTGCGCAAACTCTGCCCTGCCGACTGCTGCGCAAAGGCATTGCCGAAGCAAACGACGATCAACGCGACGATCAAGACTGCTTTAGACTTCATGTAGCACATCTCTCCAATGTGGCGTCAGACCGACTGTTTATGCAAGGCCGATTCAGCCCTACAAGACGCCCTAACCATCTTCCCAGACTCCCTCGTTGCGCTGGCGAGTTCATCAAGCGTCATATCCTCAAACTGATCTTGCCGCCATTTGGTATAGTCCATGCTCTCACGACTAAGGTGCGCGATAAATCGTTCTGTCTCCAGAAGTCCGACATTCTGTACAAGAACTTTCATGCAACGCGCACTCAGTGCGGCATCACACTCAAAACGATAGTCTTCATTCATCTTCATGTCTCCCAATGATGAATTCGACCGGATTCGCAACACGCATAGAACCGGACATGTCAATTTTTCTCAAAATGCCTTTGTCCGTGGTGAAAAACCAGTCGCAATTCGCTATTTCAGCGGATGCAATATGCAGCGCATCCATTTTCTTGATGCCAATCGACTCAAGTTCTCTTGCTCGTTCGATAACCTCTTCCGTTGTCTCAACGTATTCTGCCGCACCATCAAGCCATGCAATAATCGACCTATATCGTTTGGTAAAAGGATTGTTTTGCACCTCATGACACAAGCTGTCTGACCAAACGTACTCGATAGTCCCGGCACGCATCAGCGCCTGTATTTGCAATTTTGCAAACGTCTCCAACGCCGTCGTCAGAATTCGCTGATCGTCGAACGGGCGGTTATAGCAACAATTATCGAGATAGACTCTCATCCTCTCCTTTATTTCCCTGCTGCCGCTGCCTGGGCCTTTGCCTTCTCCGCCGCGATGCGCGCGCGGATCGAGTTCTTCGCGCGGCGGCAGCTCTGGGTGATCGTGCGGTAGGCCGGGCAGCCGAAGCTGCACGCGCCGCACTCGATGCAGTCCATGACGCTCGCGTCCTCGGCGGCCTTGATGTCGTTCGCGTCTACGGCCTTCGAGATGAGCGCCGGGTTCAAGTTCATCGGGCACGCCCTGAGGCAGCGCCCGCAGTTGATGCATGCGCCAGACGCATACTGGAAGACCTTCCTCCTTGAGAGGAGAAGAAGCCCCGACGTCGTCTTGGCCGTGCCGATCTCGAGCGTCGAGACGGCGAAGCCCATCATCGTGCCGCCGGAAATCACCTTCGCTGGCGGTTCCTTCTCGCCGCCGCAGAACGCGACGAGGTCGGAGTACTTAGTCCCGCTCGGCGCAAGGATGTTCTTGGGCTCGACGACGGCATCGCCGGAAACCGTAGTGACGCGCTCCAGGAGCGGCTCGCCCAGTTCCACGGCGTCGGCAATCGCGGCGACCGTCCCGACGTTCTCGACTACGCAGCCGACGTCTATCGGGAGCGCGGGCGGCTCGGGAACGACACGCCCGACCGTCGCGTAGATCTGGTGCTTTTCGCTTCCCTGCGGATAGAGCACGGGAAGGACGACGATTTCTACGTTGCCCTCGATGTCGGCAAACGCCTTCTCCATCGCGGCAATCGCCTCGGGCTTGTTCGCCTCGATAGCGATCCTCACGGCAGGGCCGCCGAGGATTTTGCGCATTATCTCGACACCGAGACGAATGCGGTCGGCGCGCTCGAGCATCACGCGGAAGTCGGCGGTCAGATAGGGTTCGCACTCCGCGCCATTGAGGATGAGATATTCGCAGCGCTTCCCGGGCGGAGGGTTGAGCTTTACGGACGTCGGAAAGCCCGCGCCGCCCATGCCGCATATCCCTGCTTCCTCGACGCGCTTCAAGAGTTCTTCGCGCGTCGCCGTCTTCCAGTCAAGCGGCGGAAGAATCGGAGTGGGTGAGTTGGTGGGTGGGGGAGTGGGTGAGTTGGCGTCAGGCGCAGGCTCCGGCGTGGCCGTCGTATCAAGGATCACCGCGTCGGCCTTGCCGCCTGCGGGGCCAAGGCGCTTCTCGACGGCTTTGACCTTGCCATCGGCCGGCGCACGGACGCACACCGAAATAAAACCGTTCTTCTCGCCGATGAGCTGGCCGCGCTTCACAAAGTCGCCCGGCTTGACGAGGCACTTCGCTGGCGCGCCGAGGTGCTGCGACATCGAGACTACGAGCTCGGCGGGAAGCGGAAGCTTCTCTATCGCCTTGTCACGCGCCAGTTCCTTGTTGTAGTCGGGGTGAACCCCGCCTTTGAAATGAAAAGGTGATTTTACAGTCTTCACTAGTATTCCCTTCCAGCCGCAAAGGAGCGAACTGTAGGGGTATTATAGCAAATCCGCGGCAATTTGTGGCGAAATAGCGCGCCTCTGCGGAAAGCAGGCGCTCTAGCCGTCGTTGGAAACGTGATCGTGCTTGAAGAAGCACACGCGCGCGATTACAACCGCCACCGCCGCGATGGCGTAAGTCCCGCCGAAGATAGCCATTCCGGCCTGGAGCGAGTAGTGATGGCCGACAAGCCCCAACAACCATGTCGCAGGGCAGCCGATGAAGAACGCGATGCTCAGGTAGAATCCCATCGCGGCGGACCGATAGCGCGGCGCGACGACATCGAAGAGCCCCGCATACAGATTGCAGTCGAAGAACCCGCCGCCGATGCCGAAGAGGAACATCATCACGCAGCTGAGCCACAGCGTAGGCACAAGGACCATCCCCGCCATCGTCGGCGCCGAGATCGCAAGCCCTATCGCCATTATCGTGAGGCGGATGCCTCTGCGCTTCGGTGACAGGCGGTCGGACATCCTCGCCCCGATGGCGATGCCGATGAAGCTGCCGAGGTAGAACCAGAAGACAGAATGAAACGCCGCGGCGCCGGGAGTGAGACCCCAGTCGGCCTGCTGCATGAACTTGGGCATCCACGTGCGGAAGCAGTTCGAGCCAAAGACGAGCATGCCGAAGGCGATGGTGAGGAACCACGCCGACGGCTTGGCGGCAAATGCCGCGAGCGCGTCAAGAAAGCGCGGCTTCGCCTCCTCGCCATGCACCTTAAGCGCAGGCGTGTTGCGGAGGAAAAACGCGAGCGCAAAAGCCCAGGCAAGCGCGACGCCGCCAAACGCCCAGAACGAAATGCGCCAGCCGCTCGACGACTCTCCGCCGAGCCACCCCGCAAGGACGGACGAGACGAGTATGCCGACATACAGCGCGGACTGGTAGATCGAGAGCGCCGTAGAGCGCGTCTCGGTGTGGTATTGCGCGATGAGCGAACTCGCCGCGCCGGGAACCATGCACTGGCCGATGCCGTTCATGAAGCCGTACAACACGAAGAACATCAGCATCGAGTCTGCGAAGCCAGTGAAGAACACGCTCGTGGAGAAAAGGATCGTGCCTATCACAATCACCCACTTGCGGCGCAAGAAGTCCGCGGCGATTCCGGCAAACGGCACCATGCAGCCATAGGCGAAGAGGAAAAACGTGCGCGAAAGGCCGAGCTGCGCGTCTGTCGCGCCATGCGAGGCAAGATCGCCCTGGATCTGCGGCAGGGATGCGTTGAACACCTGCCGCGATGCATGCATCAGAAAATAAGTGAATGCCAGAAGCCCCAGCAGAGTCCATTTATACAACTTGTCTGACTTAGATTCTGGCATTGCTGTTTCTCCTTAAAAACTAGTTGGAGCCGTGAGCTGGAGTTCGAGAATGGACTTTTGGAATTCCGCTCTCCAACTCACGACTCCAACTACTCACCCCCCAGCAAAAAATTTCACAAGACGCTGCACGTGCGCGGCGCATGCGTCGATGATCGGGTCGGCGAGTTTGTCCGGCGGGACGAACGCGCCGTTCAAGTCACCGTAGACCTTGAGCGTCGACTTGATGTACGTGTCGAGGAACTCGGTCGCGATGTTCACCTTCGCGATTCCGCACTCTATCGCGCGATGGACGTCCGCAAGCGGAGTTCCGCTGCCGCCGTGCAGGACAAGCGGCGTATCCGGAAGCGCCTCAGCAATCGCGGCGCAGCGCGGGATGTCGAGCTTCGGCTCCGCCTTGTAGTAGCCGTGAGCCGTGCCGATAGACACCGCAAGCGCGTCTACGCCCGTGTCCTTCGCAAAGGACACTGCTTCGTCGACATCTGTAAGCGCGGTCTCGTCGCCCTGCGCGACGTGTCCGATCTCGCCCTCGCAAGTCGCGCCAAGCGCATGCGCGTAGTCGGCGACGAACTTCGTCCACTTTACGTTCTCTTCGTAGGAAGAGCGCGAGCCATCGTACATCACGGACGTGTAGCCCCACGCGAGAGCGTCCATCGCCTGCTTCACTGTCGAGCCGTGGTCGAGGTGAAGCGCAACGGGAACCTTCGCGCGGAACGCAAGCCGCTGCAAGGTCCCCGCGAGATCATACGCCTTCCACGTGTCGAAGAGGCGCATGTAGAGCTGGATGATGACAGGCTCGTTCTCCGCCTCGGCCGCCTTGAGGACCGCGGCAGCCGTTTCGTAGTTGGTGATGTTGAAAGCGCCGACGGCCTTTTTGGCCTTCCGCGCGGCGTTCAGCATCTCCTTCATGTTTACAAGCATGACGCAGCCACCTCTTCCATTGTGACGACGTGGAGCTTACCGTACTTCTTGAGGTACTTCTTCGTATAGGCCGAGAGGACGACGATCTTGTCCTTCTTCGGGTTGTCCGCACGAGCGGCGACATACTCCGCAAGCTGCTTCACGAGCTCGGGATGAAGCTTGTCGAGAACAATCGCGCCCTCTCCGCAGCAGTACGACTCCTCGTCGTTCGTGCCGAACGGCTTCAGATCCGCCTTGAGCGTCTTCAGCAGCTTCTCGGGGCACTCGCAGCCGTCGTAGTTACGCATGAAGTCGTCCGCGAGATAGTAGAGCTCGCCCGGCTTCTTCGCGAACTTCACCTTGGCCTGGTTGAGGAATCCGGAGAAGCAGAAGACCTTGCAAGGAAGCTTCACGCCGAACTCAGGATAGTCCTTCGTAAGCGCGTCGAACGCCGCAGGATTCGAGACAACGAGCGTCTTCACGCCCTCGGCCTTCAGGAACGCTGCGAACTTCTCGGCAGCGGCCTTCGCCTCGGGGAGATAGCCCAGCACCTTCAGCACCTTGCCGATAGTGCCGCCCGTGATCGTCTTCGGCGCGACCTTCGCCGCCGCAAAGAGCTTCTTCGCCGCTGTGACAACCTGCTTGTCGGACGCGGTCGTCTCGTCTAGGAAATAGGCGACATCGCCCTTCCCGGACGCGCTCCAGACGATCGTCTTCGCGAACTTCGCGGCAAGCTTCCTTAGCGAGTCGGGTTCCTTTCCCGCCTCGACGACGTCGGCGCGCGCCGCAAGCGCGAGGCCGTTCTCGTCGTAGTGGTTGACGCAGTGGTGAGTGCAGCACGCGGAGAGCTCCTGGCGGTAGAGCGCGTCGACGAAGTCGGAATCGTCGAACGAGTTCGTCCCGGTCTTGAGGCCGTAGAGCATCGCCGCGCGGATGCGGGGCGTGTCGACCTCGGTGCAGCGCACCTGGCCGATCGTCGAGAGATGCCGGCACATAAAGCAGAACCGGCAGTTCATCATCGCTTCTTCGAATTTGTCGATATGCATTTGAAAACTCCTTTCCTTACCAGCAGCCAGGAAGCCCCATCTTGCCGGGATTCATGATTCCGTTCGGGTCGAGCTTCGCCTTGAGGCTCTCGAGAATCGGCATCGCCGTGCCGTAGAGGTCCTTGACGTAGCGGCCGAGCTTGAGGCCGACGCCGTGGTGCTCGTTTATGACGCCGCCTTCGCGGATCGCCGCGCGTATCGCCTTGTCCCACACCGCGTTGTAGAGCGCGGCCGCCTCCTCGGCGTTCGGCGGAACCTTGTCGCCCGGGAAGATGAAGCGCGCGTAGAGCATGCAGCCCCAGTCGTACCAGTGCGAGAAGTGGCCGATGAAGCGGGCGTCGGGGAACTCCTTGTTCACGACCTTCTTCATCGCCCAGTAGACGTTCTCGATGTGCGAGAAGTCCGCAACCGTGTCGAGCGTACCGAACGCCTGCGGCACGTGGAACATGTAGCCAGGGTAGAAGAACTTGTACTTGTTCTCCCACCACCACTCGCCGCCCTTGGAGCCCAAGTCCTTGCCGTGGAACTGCTTCTCCATGATTTCGCGGGCGTACTGCATCTGCAGATCTACAATCTTCTCGCGTCCGTCGAAGCCGAACACGAGGTACGCGCCCTTGTCGAGATTGATGCCGAATACCTTGGATACGTGGGTCTTCGTCTCGGTCTCGTCGTAGAGGCGCATCGCGCACGGCCCGAGGCGCGAGCGCATAAGCGTCTGGCCGGCCTGCATCGCCGTGTGGAAGTCCTTGAAGATGTAGGCGCGGAACTTACGGGCCTCGGGCTGGGGATGGATCTTCAGCGTCACCTCGGTGATGACGCCGAGCGTGCCCTCGCTACCGAGGAACATCATCGTGAGGTCCGGGCCCGACGCGTGGCGCGGAACGGGGAGCGTGCGAATGATCTCGCCCGTCGGGGTGACGACTTCGAGCGACATCACCATGTCCTCGATCTTGCCGTACTTCGTCGAGAGGACGCCAGTTCCGCGGTGCGCGAGGAAGCCGCCGATCGTGGAGCACGCGATCGAGGCGGGAAGGTGCATCGTCGAAAGCCCTTCCTTGTTGCAGCCCCACTCGAGGTGCTTCGTGATGATGCCGGTCTGCGCGGTGACGGTGAGCGCCTCCTTGTCGATCTTGATGATCTTGTTCATCCTCTTCATGTCGAGGACGATGCCGTTGTATATCGGAAGCGCGCCGCCCTGCGAACCGGAGCCGCCGCCCCACGGTACGACCGGTATCTTGTACTGGTTCGCGATCTTCATGACGCGCGCGACTTCCTCAGTCGTCGAGGGATGGACGACGAAGTCGGGCTTCGGGCATTCCTTGCCGCGGTCGTGCCACATCTCGGGAATCCAGTAGTAGTCGATGGAGTGGCCGAACTTGTCCGCGAACTTCACGTCCACGTAATCTTCGCCCACGACGTCGGTGAGCTCCGTCCGAATCATCTCGAACATGTAGCTGTCAGGCTTGATCTTCATATGCGTTCCTTCCGTAAGCTTTTACAGGGACATTATACAAAACTTGCAGTGAGAGTTGGACGGTAGATTTTGATATTTAATGAGAAGAATTGAGAAGCGGCGGAAGAAGCGAAAGGTTTTTGAAACAAAGTTCGTCGACTGGAGCGGACACCTTGAACTGAAGCGCGGCGAGCTCCGTAACCGCAAGGTCGAAGTCGATCTCCATCGCCTCGGAGAACGTGTGCCATTCGCCGTCGGACAGAACGACGAACCTCGCGACCTTCCGTTTTTCGTTGGAGAGGAAATGCGCTTCCAGCGAAACATCGCCCTCGCCCTTCGCGCGCGCCTCGAACGCAAGCCGGTACGTGCCGTTCCCCTGGCGGAGAAAGGCCTCCGTCACGACGTTCAGCATCCCCGCGCCCTTCTCGCACTGACGCAGGCGGTAGACGCGCGACGCGCCGTCCTTCTCGACCGCATCGAGCTTGACGAGCCACGAGGGGCACCGCTGCCATGCGCTGCGCGTCGACGCGCGGTCCGCGAGGAGGTTCGCGCCCGCGTCCTGCGGCGGAAGCCTGCGTTCGCCTTCCTTGGAGCGCGCCAGTCGCACGTCGCGCTGGAGCGCGCCGCCGACGTAAACCTTCCACGGACACGACCAATCGACGACGTGTCGGTCCGGCACGGACGGAACCGCAGGCTTCGCCCGCGTGTTGACGACCGAAACCGCGATTCGGTCGCCGTTCTTGATCTTCTCCGCGGGAATCGCGTCCATGCGCGAGCCGCCGACCCAGAAGTTGGTGATGGCAAGCGTATAGTTCGACGAGTCGAGCCATTTCGCGGAATCGTGCATAACGGCGACGAGGTGTCCGTTCGTCTGGCCGACCATGCGCCAGTCGTCGCGTCCAGTCGTGAAGGGAATGCAGACGTCAGACATGGCGAAGGTCTTCGGGAGCGTGCCCATGTTCCCCGCCGCGAAGAAACGCGAAAACAGCACACAGTCCACCGCCGAGAGGTTCCGGAATGTGAATTCCTGCGTCTGGTGCACGAGATCCTGTGGCCCCGGCTCCTTCTTCGCCTCGCCCGTGTTCATCTCGTTCCACTTCGTGTTCCGCCGCAGAACGCCGTTGTACGAATTCTTGATGCAACCCTCGTCCGCGCGGAAGATGTCGATGTTCTCCATCACCACGCCCTCGTTGGAATTCTGCGGGAATATCGCGTTGCACGACGTCCCGATGGCGACGTCGCGGTAGAGCGCCCCGCCCTTTATTCCGCTCACGACGAGCGCGTTGTCGCCTACGTAGAGCCACGCGCCCTCGACGCGCAGGTTCCGCCCGCCGTTCGTCATGCCGTCCGAGCACATCATCGAAGCCATCGCCTTCACGTTGCGGAACACGACGTCTTTCGCCCAGCTGCAGTAGTTGAACGTCCGCGCGTCTACGAGCTTGACGTCCTCCACCACAACGCCATCGGCGACGACGTTGAGGAATCCCCGCCGCGTGTTCTTCGTCTGGTCGAAGCGGAAGATGTCGGAGAAAGGGTCGAGCATCATTCCGCGTCCGTGCACGTACGCGCCCTTCGACTTGACGATGAGCCGCGAGTTGAGCACCGCGCCCGGCGCGATGTAGACCTCCTTCACCGGATCCTCGACGAAGGTCACTCCCTCCTCGCCGGGCGGATCGACCCATCCCTCGACGTACATCACGCCGGGAGCGCCCTTCTTCGGCACCTTCGCAGGGTCCTCAGGAGCGTCGGCGAACACGGAGAGGATTGTCTTGTCGTAGTCGTTGAGGCGGATGCCGAAATTGCACGGGCGGTCCAGGAACACTGATATGACGCCGTTCCTGAATTCGCTCTTCAGCCCGAGCCGCGAGGGGAATACGGCGTATGACTTCACGTCCTCGCACACGGCGATGTCGACTCTGACAGGTCCTCCGTCGAACGCGAATTCGCAGAACCTGCGGTTGACGTCTCCGCCGCGCGTGCGGAGCGTGAGCGCCGACTTCTCGCAGTGGTTGTACACCACGAGTCGCTTCTTCTCCGATCCCTGCCAGACGCGCACGACGTACGCGTAGTCGCGCTCTATCCGCGCGTCGTACTCGGGATAAACCACGACGCCGCCGAACGCAACAAGCGCGGCAGACATCACCCCTGCGAAAACAAGTGTCCTCTTCATCGGTATCCTCAGCGAACGATGATCATAAGCGGCGAAGACGCACAGAGGTAAAGCTCCGTTCCGTTGTTCGCGATCTTGAATTTGCCCTCGCGCCCTCCGGGCAGTGCGGCCGTCCAGGTCGCGAGGTTCGCCGCGTCCGCGAAGGACGCTGCGCGCGCAAGCAGCAGCCTGCCGCTTTTCACCTGGGCGTTCACCGTCACGTTCGCGCCGAGCGCAAGCGGCCGGTCGAGGACAAGCAGCGGCGAAGTGCCGTCGCCGAAATCGAGAACCGCATTGTCCGCGATGCCGACAAGCCCCTGCCCGGAGACCGTGCCCGTGAAACCTTCGACGGAAGCGACGTTGAGCCGTGCAAGCGGCGCGATCTCGACCGAACCTGCGCCGGAGATATTGGCGACCGTCTCGACCGATTCCACGCGCAGCGTCGCGCCGGATGCGACCGTCACGTCGGGATGCGCCGCGAGGACGCCGGACGAAACGGTCGTTCCTGTCTCTGACTTGCCCTTCGATGCCCCAAACCGTTCGGAAATCATCCGGATCTGTCCCTCGGAAAGAACCTTGTCGTATATCTGCACGTCGTCGACAAGACCGTAGAACCTGTGATTCCCCTCCACGCAATCGCCAATCGTGAAGTTCTGCTCCGGCAATGCCATTGCCGACCATAGATTCGCTGAGTTCACTAATTTGCCATCGACATAAAGTCTTGCGCAGCTGCTGTAAATTTCGTAGCCTGTGGCCTGATAAACGGCCGCCACCGTGTACCAGCGGGTACGGTCGGTTCCCAAGGCCGTGCGATATGCGCCATTGGCTGTGAGCGTTTTGTTGCAGAACATCGCCTGCGCGGAATTCCCGTATTCGGCGGATGCAATGCGGAAAAGCCTGCCGGAGCTCCACGCGTCGTTGTCATTGTCGCCCCATCCGACGACATTGGCGTTGTAGGCGCCGCCGTGCGTGTCGGGACGGTATCTGACAACCACGGTAAACTCGGAGTTGCCGGCGGGGATCACCCCCGAGGGGAACGTGGCGAGCTTCAGGAATCCGCCGTCCGCCGAGAATCGAGCCGCCTTGCCGCAGATGGCGTCGCCGCTTTCGTACGCCACCTCGCCGGAGGCTGCGGCAAGCTCAAGTGCCGCATCCCCGCTTTCAGCGGAAAGCGGGTTCTCGCCATCGAACGTCCAGTGCGCAACAGGCGTCGGGAGAAGCGATTCCGACGCGACGGCGGCCGGCGCATCGCGGTTGAACTCCGCCGCGACTTCGCCAGCATCCCATGCATAGTCGAAGATCATGAGTTCGTCCATCCCGCCCGTGTAGAACTGGGCGAGGCGAGACGATATCACGGACGTATGTCCGATTTCAAAGGCGCTGTTTGCCGCGCGCACATCAAGGTTTCCGGAAATCGTCTTCTCGCCCTTGAGCGAGCCGTCAAAATACAAGGACTTCTTCCGGTTCGTCCCATCGTACGTGACGACGAGATGGTGCCAGTTGCCGTCGGAAAGCGCAAGACCGTTCGCCGCTACGTCGTCGCCGGATCCGAAGGTCGTGAAATTGATCTTTTGCGCACCATCGAACCGAACCATGCACATCTGGCGATCGGATCCGCGACCCCAGCTGAAAACCGGCACGGTTCCCGTGCAGGCGGCGGCAGTCGGCCTGATCCAGACGGAAACCGTGAACGAACCGTTGTCGCGCGGGAAATTGGAAGGTATCGCCTCGCTGCCGGATGTAAGGAAGATGCCTCCGGGGAAACCCGCCGCACCGCCGTCGGCTCCTGCGGCAATCGATTCCACGTCTGTCGTCTCATTGGTGTTCACGAGCGCAAGCCCGGCCGGCGAGGCGTCAAAACCAAGGTCTCCCGCGTCGTCGAACGGATACCACGCGACGAGCCCTGCACGTGCGCGCGGACGGCGGAGCGAGAGCGTCCCCGCGTTCACCGCGAGGTTCGTGACGGCCGGCGCGGCGCCGCCAAGCGCAAGCGCGTAGTCCGCGCCGTCCTTTACGAGCGCGACATTCCCGCCGCGAATGACGCCGTTGAATGCCGACGAGCCGGTAGATGCCGCCGTACCAACCGACACCCAGGATTCCCCGCACGTCGTTTCAATCCCGCCGGCGAGCGCATTGCCGGAAAGCTTATTGATCGAAAAACTGTCTGCGTTGACGACGAGCGTTCCCGCCGACATCGCCTCCACGTCGCCAAGCGTCGTGTCGAAACAGGCGGCCAGTCCTTTCTGTTCGAGTTTGGCGATGTCCGCCGCAGACAGACAGCGCTGGACGAGACAGAAGTCGTCCATGAGACCAGTGTAGGGGTTGGAGCTTCCCGCCCACCCCCAGGCGCTTCCGGCCATATTGCCGATGTAGAGATCCTTTTTCTGCGGATCGTAATTCCATACGCTCCAGGTGTGGTTTTGATTCCCGTCGATGTAGAGACGCATATTATTACCCGCCTGCGAATTTCCGCTGTAGGTCACGGCTACATGATGCCATTGCCCGTCGCGGAGATTGCCGGTAATCGGCGTTTGGTTATTGCCCCAGCAGGTAACCAGGAGATTCTCAGTCTCGCTGTTGTTGAGGCGTAACGCCAGAGCCTTGCCGTCCTGATTGCTTCCGAGGAAAAAGATTTTCCCTTTACTGTCGCAGTTTGACGCCGGCTTGATCCAGAAAGCGACCGTGTATCCGGACGAAGGATCGAACCCGTCCAGCCACATGTTGTTGTCGGGTCCGCAAAAATACGCCCCGCCCGCAAGGGAAAGGACACTGCCGCGCTTTTCGTCTTGCACGACGTACGGAGAGCCGGAGACCGTCATGCGGTCTCCATCGGCGAACGTATCTTCCTTCGGGTTGGAGGAGTTTTCGAAAAGCCACGCGATGGACGCCGGGATGGCAGATGCAATAACATCGGCGCGATCAAGAGACAAAGCGAACGCCGGAGCGGTCGCTCCAAGCAGAAGCTTCGTCATGCGTTCGTTCTGAAAGACAAGCGTACCGCCGCCTTCCACGGATGGAAGCGTGTTTGTCGCGCCGCCGCCTGATGAAGGCGCGCCGACATAAAGCGTCGTGTCGCCGATGGATGCCGTTCCTCCGGCGCCGCCCGAATCGAGCCCGCCGAGCACGGCCCCGTCCTTGAGATTCGTGAACTGCGGCGGATTCGCGGCATCGCTGTCGTTCAACACAACGCGGAAGAGCGTGTCCGCGCTTGTCGCCGACAGCTCGGCGGATCCGGCGTTCAGATTGAAAACACGCTCCGTCCCCGGACTGCGCAAGAGGTCGAACACGATCCTGCCCGCGCCGTTCTTGGCAAATGGTTGGTTTGCCCAACGATTGGCATCCGCCTTCCAGACAAGCGTCGCGCCGGCAGGGACGTCTGCCGTGGCGTAGGCGGAGAAATCGAGCAGACAGCCGTTTTCCTTCGACGCGATTTCGACAACGGCGGCATTGTCCGCAACGTTCTCGATTGTCAGCCGATTGACAAGAATCGAGCCGGAAATATCCTGCGTGACACAAAGCCCGGAATCCCCGACGGTAAAACTGTAGGAATAAGCCTGGGATGTCGAACTGGCCGGTGCCACGGCAACGCCTGCCTCGTTCGTCCAGTTGTTCGCGTCGGACCACGAGTGTCCGTCGCCATTTCCGGTCCAGTTATAGTCGGCAGCCAACGCCGAACCGACAATAACCACCGCAACAAATGCGGTAATTGCCACCCTCCGTTTCATGTTTTATTCTCCTTTGATTATCCGTTTGAAATGGGGAAGGCGCGAGAGCGGCGCGTTGACCGTGATCTCCGCCGGGCCTTCGGCTTCTGTTCCGTCGTCCGCTCGCCAACGGCCGGGCGGGATTACGACCTTGCGGGACGTCGCGCCCTTCTCGACGACCGGCGCGACGAGCAGATCGCCGCCCATGAGGAACTCGTCCGAGATCTTCGCGTAGCCGCGCCCGGGATAGGCGTACTCGAGCGAACGCATCATCGGCTCGCCGTCCTTAGCCGCCTGCTTAGCAAGTGCAACAATATCTGCGGCGAAAGACTGGCGAAGGCGCACCGCCGCGAGAAACGCCGCCTGGTGCTCCACGTCGAGGACGCGCCAGGGGGAAGCGGATATCTGCATCATCGGACTCAGCGCCTGAACCTGCGCCGAGCGGACGAACAGCTCCTGCGAAAACGGCGAGCCCGGCAGAAACGTCGTCCACGAACCGCCGCCCACCATGTCCGGACAGACGAACGGATAGCCGATGAGCCCGGTCGCGAGCATGTCGGGGACAAGTTGGCGCAGCGCGCTCCACGAATGCTCCTTGTCGAAGAGCCGCACAACGACGGGCTTTCCGGCGAGGCCCCAGGCGTTCCTGTATTCGCTGCCCGCGTATTCCAGCGCAAACGCGCCGTAGAGCGCGCTGCGTCCGACGGGCGTGAGGGACTTATTGTAGGAGTCCATCCCGATGTAGTTGGCCACGCTTCCGCCGTCAAACTTGAAGCCGTCCACTCCGTAGTCACGGCGCAGGCGGTCGAGCTCTCCGACAAACCAGCGGCGTCCGTTCGGATGCGAGAAGTCAAGAAGCGCGCTCACGCCGTTCCACCATTCGACGCTCTGCGCCTTGTGTCCGCCCGGACATACATGGAACCCTCCGCGCGGCTGCGGCTTGCAGGTATCTGGTGAGCGTCCGTGCTCCAAGAGCCGGAACGCGGGGGAGTCCATCGAGACGAACGGACACATCCACAGCAGGACCTTGAAGCCCTGCTCGTGCAGCTTCCCGACCATCCCCTTCGGATCCGCGAAGCGACGCGGGTCGAACTCCCACGTGCCGTATCCGAGTTGCCACGTATCGTCGATCATAAAGACCCCCGGCGGCAGGCCGTGGTCGAGCATCGACTGCGCGTAGGCGAGGATGTCCTTCTCGTTCTGGTGGTATGTGAGTTCGATCCAGGTGTTGTACTGCGGCGCGGAAAAGTAGAGCAGATCCGGCTCTCCGCCCGCCGGCGGGAAATACTTCCGCGACGCGAAGCGGAACGCCTCCGCGAGCGTGCCGCCCGCGTCCTCGGAAAGGACGATCTCGCCGCCATCGGATACAAGCGAGATCGTCCCTCCGCCGATCGTCGCCTCGACAGGCTCGGCGCACCAGATGACGCGTCCCTTGTCGGACAGCAGAAGCGACGCGGCGGCATTGGCGTAGTTGCTTACGCGCAGATCGCACTTGAAGTCGGTCGTCGCATCGAACGGCATGCGCCTTCCGAATCCGCCGGCAAGCCCCCACCAGCTCTCGCCCGAGAGCATGGGGACAGTCCTCTCGGCGGCGAAAACACCACCCGGACATCCGACCACGGACACCGCGAACGACAACGCGCAGACGAACGCGCGCACGCTGGCATGATTTTTCATACACCGATAGTATACTCCTTTTTAAGAAAACAATGCCACCCGTGGAAATACGGGGGTCGCGCCAGCTGGCGTCTGGATGGTGCTTGTTGTATAATAATACGCGGCATGAGATGCAGGATGTACATCTGCCTGGCGGCCGCGCTCGCGGCGCTCACGGGAATCGCCTCCGACGAGATACAAGGGTCGGCGGCCGACGTTCTCGCCGCGATCAGGGAGAAGGCGATCGGACGTGTCTACGCGTTCGACGCGCTTATCTCCGTCCCGCCGACGGATGCGGAACCGCAGTTCGTAGTCCGCGACAGGACCGGAAGCGTAGTGATCCGCCGCGACTTCGACTGGCCGGACGAAACCTTCCGCGCAGGCGACAGCGTGCGGCTCCGCTGCGAAATCGGCTCGACGGCCAGCATCCCTGCGAGCGCCTTCTTCCGCAGCATGACGCTCGTCGCGCGCAACGCGGTGTCCGGCGAAACGCACGGGAACTGGCTGGTCACCGCGCGCAGCGACGAGAGCGCGCGGGTGACGAGGCTACCGCGCTACCTTACCGCGACGAACGTGCTGCTCGCCCTCGCGGGCACGACCGTCCTCGTGCTGTTCGTTCTCGCCTGGAACACCCTCCTTCGGCGCCACATAGACCGCCGCAGCCGCGAGCTCGCGAACGAGCGGCTCGCGTCGTTCTCGTCCGGGCTCAAGGTCGAGGAGCGCACGCGCCTCTCAGTAGAGCTCCACGACACGATCTCGCAGATGCTGACCGGCATCTCGCTGGAGCTCGACGCCGCGCGCGACTTAGCGCACAGCGACGCCAAGGAGATGGACCGACACCTCGAACTCGCGGCGCGCTCGCTCGTCTCCTGCCGCAATGACCTCAGGAACTGCATGTGGGACCTCCGCAACCAGACCCTCGACGACGTGACGATGGACGACGCCATCCGCCGCACGCTCGCACCGCACCTCTCCGGCGCCTCGCTCGCCGTGCGCTTCGCCGTCGACCGCGAGCTCTTCAGCGACACCACCGCCCTCGCGATACTGCGCATCATCCGCGAGCTCGTCACCAACGCCGTCCGCCACGGGAAGGCCACGTCCGTCAAGGTGGCGGGATGCATCGAGGACGACAAGCTCATGTTTTCCGTGACGGACAACGGATGCGGATTCGATCCCGCCTCCGCGCCGGGCGTCGAACAGGGGCATTTCGGACTCCAGGGCGTTGCAGAGCGCACTGAACGGCTCAACGGCGAGCTCACGGTAAACAGCGCGCCCGGCAGGGGCACAAAGGCCCTTGTCTCCATCGTCCTTCACCGCAAGGGGGATTTCCAGCAATGAAGATAAGGATACTGATCGCCGACGACCATGCAGTCGTCCGCATGGGACTAGCAGCCCTCTTCAGCACAAAGAAGGACTTTGAGGTCGTGGGCCAGTCCAGGAACGGGGAGATCGCCGTCCGCGACGCCGAGCGTCTCTCGCCCGATGTCGTCGTCATGGACCTGATGATGCCGAAGATCGACGGAATCGAGGCCACGCGCCTGATCCGCGAGAAGTGCCCCTCGGCGAAGGTGCTCGTCCTGACGAGCTACGCGACCTCCGATGGAATCGCGAAGGCGCTCGCCGCCGGCGCGTTCGGGGCCATCATGAAAAGCGCCGAGAACTCCGAACTCGTCGCCGCCATCCGCAAAATCGCCGCGGGGCAGACCTGCATAAGCGGCGAGATACAGGGGATGATGGATTCCGACCCGCCGGTCACCAGCCTGACCGGACGCCAGTCGGAGGTGCTCCAGTCCCTGACGCTCGGACTCACCAACAAGGACATCGCCGTTCAGCTCGGAATCTCCATCCGCAGCGTCGAGGAACACGTCAACAACATCCTCGAGAAGATCGGCGCCGCAAACCGCGCCGAAGCCGTTGGCATCGCGCTCCGCAAGCGCCTCGTCAAGATCTGACCGGACGCGAAGTCATGACGACGCCTTCCTCGGGCCGTAGACCGGCGCGAGCGCGTCGTGGATGCGGCGGTAGCAAGTGAAGAGGTGGTCGTATTTCATCGCCGCCGCAGGGTCGGGATCGATCGTGCGCTCGACATGCAGGCACTTCGCGACGGCGTTTTTCACGTCCGGGAAGAGTCCGATTCCAACGCCCGCGAGAAGGCACGCACCGAAGCTCGCGTCGCCCGGCGTCGGAACGGAGACGGGACGGTTGAAGACGTTTGCGACTATCTCGCTCCAGAGACGCGAGCGCGCGCCGCCGCCGATGAGGAAGATGCGCTTCACTGGAAGCCGCATCTCCTCGAGCGTGCGGTAGCAGTCGCGGAGCGAGAAGGCAACGCCCTCCATAAGCGCACGCGCGAAGTCCCCGCGCGTGGACGAAATCGACACGCCAGTGAAGGAGGCGCGCAAGTTCGAGTCCCAGTAAGGGCACCTCTCGCCCTGGAGATAGGGATGGAAAAAGACGCCGTTCGCGCCGATTGGCGAAGACCCGGCCTCCCGGTCGATAAGGGAATAGAGGTTTCCCACGCCGGAACTTTCAACTTGCGGCGCGTAGAACGCGTCGCGCAGCCACCGCATGCAGAGCGCCGCGGCGTTCGTCGCGGAAACCGAATACCACATTCCTGGCACGATGTGCGAATACGTGAGCGTCTTCGGATGCGGGTGCGCCTCGGCGGTCATCGAGTTGACGTTCCCCGCCGTCGCGAGCTTGATTATGAGATCGCCAGGCTCAACCGCGCCCGCGCCGTAGTCCTCCACCGCGCTGTCAGAGGAGCCGCAGACGACCGGCGTTCCCTCGGGAAGCCCCGTGAACGCCGATGCCTCGGCCGTCACACGCCCCGCGACATCAGTGGGCTCGATGATCTTTGGTATGGCCGACATCTTGAGACCCGAAAGCGCAACAAGCGAGGCATCCCACGTCCCGTCCGTCCCGGCTGTCCCGTCCGCCCCGGGCATTGCCCACATGAGCGTTCCCTGCGCCTCGATGCGGTCTGTCGCGGCCTCTCCCGTGAGTAGGTAGCGCACGTAGTCCTTCACGAAAAGGACGTGCTCCGTCTTCGCGAGCGCCGCGGGCTCGTTCGCCTTGAGCCACATCATCTGCGGGAGGGTCCATGTTGGCGCAGGCATCTGGTAGCAAGTAGAGAAGATCTTCTCTCCCCAGCCCGCCTTCAGCGCCTCGCACTCCGCGGTCGCGCGCTGGTCGGTCCACATGATCGTGCGACGCACGGGGCGGTAGTCGCCGTCGAGCAGCACTGCGTTGTGCGTCGAACCGTCGAGCGCGCAGGCCGCGACAGACTTGAGGTCAACGCCCTTCGCCGCAAGCTTCTCGAGCGAGCTCTTGAGCGCGTTCCACCAGTCGGACGGCTCCTGCTCGCTCCAGCCGGGATGGTCGTGGTAGGTCTGGAACTCCGTCGAGGCCTCGCCCGCGAACGAACCGTCCTCGCCGATGGCGGTCACCTTGCACCCGCCTGTTCCGTAGTCTATGCCCAAAAGAAGTTTCATCCTCGATTCCTTGATATTTTTAACGCAGAGGCGCAGAGGCGCGGAGTACGCAGAGCCAGGTGGAAACTTGAGATTTTATGGTTTGAGATTGAAGTATTTGCGGACGGTCTCGGCGGAAAGCTTCGGACGCCGCAGCCGATCGTAGACTCCGGCGATCGATCCGCCGAACATCGCGGACACTGCCTTGCCGCCGAAACGCTCGCGCGTCCTGCCGTCGTTCAGCTGCCAGATCGAGAAGCCGACGACGTCGGGGTTGTTCCACAGCGTCTCGAAGACGTTAGTCAGGTATTCGTTCTGGAACTCCTCCGTGTTCGGCGATGCGTATTCGCCGCGCCGCCCGAATTCAGCGCCGCAACCCGTCTCGGAAACCATGATGGGCTTGTCGGGGTAGCGTGCGCGGAACTTCGCGACTATGCCGTCGAACTTGCCCTTCACCAAATCCTCTAGCCCCTTTTCCGTGCCGGGCTGCATCGGTATGACCCCTGGATAGGCGTTGAACGAAACGATGTCCATGTTGGTGCAGCAGATGTCCCTGTCCGTGATGTTGCAGGCAAACGTCACGAGCCGTCCCGAATTCTCGGCGCGTATCGTCTCCGCAAGCTTGTCGACGAGCGCCTTGCACTCCTTCTTCTGGCTGGCGCACTCGTTGAGGAATCCGTACATGATCACGCACGGGTGGTTGAAGCTGGCGCGCACCATGTCGCGCGTCTCCTTCACCTGCATCGCGCAGAACTCCTCGTCATTCAGCTCGCTCGGCGGGAAGCTGTTGTTGACGTAGTCCTGTCCATTGCCCCAGCCAAGAGACTCCTCCCATACGAGAACGCCGTTTTCGTCGCAGAGGTCGAGGAAGCGTTCGCACTGCTGGTAGTGCGCGCCGCGGATGAAGTTTCCGCCGAGCGCCTTGAGGCGCTGTATGTCCTGAAGCATGAGCGCTTCGCCCGTGGCCGCGCCGTTGAGCCAGTCGGACTCGTGGCGGTTGAAGCCCTTGAGGAAAAGCTCCTTGCCGTTCAGGTATATCTTGCGGTCTCTCGCCTCGATCTGGCGGATGCCGAAGCGAGTTGAAAGTTTAAAGTTTAAAGTTGAAAGTTGAACGGACAGCCTGTGCAGGTTCGGAGCGGCGGGTGACCAGAGGCGGAAGCCGGGAACGGTGGCGGCCACGCGGCCATCGCTCAATTTGACATTGACTTCCTGTCCGCCGTCAAATGCAAGCGTCACCGCGGAATCGCCGCCATTCTCAACTTCAACCTCGACCTTGCCCGTCTTGTAGTCGAGCGTGCGGACAAAGACCTTCGGCTCGCGCTCCACGAGCTTCACGCCGTGGTAGAAACCGCCGTAGAAATAGAAGTCGTAGTACGGGTGCGCCAGCTTCACGCGAGGCCACGAAAGGATGTTGTCGACCGCCGCGAAAACCGTGTGCTCGCCAGCCGCTATAGGCCCGACCGGAATCTCAAGCCGCGCGTATGGATACGGATGAAGTCCCAAGTCCTTGCCGTCCATCTCGAACTTCGCCCTGACGCCCATTCCGTCCACGACGAGAACCGCGTCCTTCATCGGCTTCGCGAGCGTGAAGACGCGGCGGTAGAGTCCGGTGCCGCGCTTCATGTACCACTTTGGCATCATGTCGTAACACGCCGGGACGGGAATCGAATCCGTCGCCGCGAAATCGCTCTTCGCGACCTCCTCCAGCGGCTTCCCCTCCTCAAAACGGAACCCCCAGCTTCCGTCGAGAGACAGCGACTCGGCCGCCATGCCGCACACAGCGGACATCCCAACAAACAACGACAACACATGTGACTTCATTTTCATATCACACCCTCCACATTACCTACTTCGCCTGCTTCACCCACGCATGGGCGGGATCCATCGAAGAGATGAGCCCGCGGCCCTGCGCGCCGGCCATCGTCCAGAGATAGTACATCTGATAGCCAGGTGCACCGACGAGCGGATGATAACCCTCCGCGATCGCGACAGTGTCGTAGCTCTGCACGCGATACGCCTCGTTGAGTGAACCGTCCGGCTTGTAGACCGACTGGAACCCGAAGCCCTGCGGCGGGTCAAAGAGGTAGAAGTACGTCTCCTCCATGTCGAGCTCTGCGGGCGGATTGTTGACGTCATGGCGATGCGATGGATAGCCCGACCAGTTGCCGGATGGGATCATTCCCTCGCCGATATAAAAGTGCTCGGAGTCGAACTTCTCGTCGAGGATGATCTCGCTCGTGCGCGTCCAGTTGTCCTTGCCGAGCGCGATGTGCCGAGTGTCATCGGGCTTGATGAGCGTCGGCTTCGCCGTGTCGCGCGTGACGGGAGAGCCGTTGTACGCGAGCTCGACGTCCGACAGCGCCGTGATCGTGTACTTCGTACGGCGCGGGAGGTAGAGGCAGTGGGGCTTTCCGGTAAACGGCGACTTGCGGCCGTCGGTCACTTCGAAGGCCCAGCCGTCGCCCTTCGCAGCGAAGTTGCCGCCAATGAGTACGAACGCGACTTCCGTCTCGCCGGTGTCGCCTTCGTAGACGCCACCCTTCGCGAGCTTCAGAAGCCCGAACTTCGTAAGCTTCATTCCATACTCACCAACATCGAATACCTTGTTATAGCCCTGCGCGGGCTTTAGCGCAATCTTCAGATTCATTTTCTTTTTCCTTTCTCCAAATCTTAACTCCTAGCCACTAGTCACTAGCCACTAATCACTGACTCCTGACCCCTGACTCCTGACACCTACCTCCAACTCCAACTCTGAACTCCAACTCTTCCCCTGACCCCTACTTCACCAAGTGCATTTCGATGTTCATGTTGCGGCAGAAGGCGGTGAGCTCGTCAACGCGGTCGCCGTACATGAGCGCGTAGTGGTGCTCCCAGCCGTTCTCCATGACCTCGCGGCGGATTGCCTCGCATCCCGCGTCGAACTTGACGTTGAGCGGCGTGCCGCGCACGAAAAGATCGGTGTCGATTCCCGTGCCGGGGCAGACGAGCATCCTGAAGCCAGTGCCGTCGCGCGTCTCGCCGAGACGCGCCAGCGTGACGCGGCCGGGCTTGAGCGGGAACTCGCCAGTGCATCCCTTCACGCCGCCGCCCTCGACCGTCGCGGAGCAGTGGAGCTCGGGCTTGTAGCCCGGCTTGCAAAGCCCGCAAGGAGCCGCACCACAATGCCAGACCGTCCCGTGGTCGCCCTCGCATATTATCAAGTCGCAGAAGAACGGAAGCTCGCCGGAGATTATCTGCCCGATACGCATCATGACCGCGCCGTACACATCGCCCTCGCACGCAGTGAGGTAGCCGTGGTTCGTGAGGTGCCCAAGCGTCGAGCAGACCGCAATGCCGTAGAACTCGTTCAATATCACCTCGGGCCAGCAGCGCATCGCAAACGTGTCGACGAAGAACTTATCCTTCATCTTCATCACTGCCGCAATAAGCCGCGCGGACTTCTCCTTCTGATCGCCACGGGGAGCGTCCGCCGAAGGAGTCTTCAGGTCTTCGTCGATAATGGCGATCCCCTTCGCGACCTCGTCGGCGGTGAGATTCTGCGCGACGGTGAAGAGCTCGTGCTCGGTGATGACCTTGACTTCGGGGCCGAGCGTACGACGGAGCATCATCTCGTCGACGCAGCTCGTGAAAAAGCCGGGGACGCGTCCGCCGATAAGGCCGATGCGCATCCGCCCGAGCGCCTTCATCGCCTGCGCGACGCGGATCTGCTTCATGAGCTGTGACTCCGCCTCCTTCGTGCCGGCCTGGGCATGCACGTAGAAGTAGGGAATGCCGAGACGCCACATGTGGTGCGCGTTCATGTTCGCCGCGCAGAACGAGTTGTTCTGCAGGCGTCCGCCCTTTGGATCGGGCTCGGGCTGCGACCAAAGGAGAATCGGCACCTTGAGGCGCTGCGCAAACATCGGCGGAACGACGCCAAGAGAGAACGTGAGGAAGTGCGCGACGATGAGGTCAGGACGATCCTTCTCCCACTGGTCCAGGACTTCGATCGCCTCGCCTTCGAGCGCGAGCATGTGGTCGGGCGCGATCACCTCGACGTCGGGGAGCGTCTTGAGGAACGCGGTCGCGTTTGCGCGCGCGGCCTCGAGAGTGTCGTTGGTCCAGTTGACCTTGCTGAGCGGAAGATAGCCGATCTTAAACATTTTTTCGAATCCTATTTGTTGGTTCATGTTTCCTATTAGTTGGAGTATTGAGTTGGAGTTGGAGTATGGAATGTTAAAATTCCTTTCTCCCACTCCCACTTTTCACTCCAACTTCTTTTTCCTTAAGAAATTCCTCGACTTCGGCGCGGGTGGGGGCGGAAGGCGGACGGCCCGAGAGCCCGCGGCACTTGATTGCCGAGACGGCCGCGCCGAAACGCTGGCATTCGAGAAGATCATGCGTCTCAAGCCAGCAGATGGCGAACCCCGTGTGAAAGAGATCGCCGCATCCGGTCGTATCGACGACTTTCTCGACCTTGAACGCCGGGCACTTCACGAAGTCCTTGCCGTCGAAGCACATCGAGCCCCTGACGCCCATCGTCGCACCGCAGACCTTCGGACGGTACTTTGCGTAAACCTGCCTCACCGCCTCCTCCGCGTCCTTCAAGCCAGTGAGCTTTAGGATGAACTCCTCCGAACAGATGAGAAGATCGGCGAGCGGCAGAAGTTCGTTCATTCCGTCGCGGTGCGTTCCCGCGTCGTACATGACAGTGACACCCGCTTCGCGCGCGACCTTCGCCGCGGCAATCGCGCCGGCCGGGCTGTGTCCGTCGAGATGCAAAACTTTCGCCTTTGCGATTCTATCGGCGTCTATCTCGTCGGCCGTGAGCTCGGTAAGCCCCTCGCGCGTCCACGCGCAAGACCTGGCGCCAGTCTTCTCCTCGATCCAAAGGTACGCAATCGCGCTCGTCGCGCCCTTCCTGACCTTGACCATCGAAGTATCGACGCCCTGCCGCGCAAAGTCGTCGAGGATCATGCGACCGTCCGCATCGTCGCCGACAGTGCCGACGAACGCCGCGCTCATCCCGAGCGCCGCCGCGCCCGCCGTGGAGTTCGCGGCAGGTCCGCCGCCCATGATGGCGTGGGAGATCATCCGCACCTTCGTGTCCATCGGAATGAACGGCAGCACCGCGAGGTGGTCGTTCGAACAAAAGCCGAGGCCGATGTAATCAGCTCTTTTCATCGTTGCAATTATACCACAAACACCATGAGAGTGGCGAGCGGTTTCCTGAAACGAGATGAGAAGACATGAGAAATATGGTAGACTATCCCGCATGGACAACCTACGCATACGCAAGATAATCAACTTCGCAAAGGAGCGCAAGTCGTGTTCGATCGCCGAACTCATGGAGGAGTTTGGCGTCAGTTCCGCAACAATCCACCGCGACATAGAGCTTCTCGCAAAGCGCGACGTCATAGAGCGCGTCCGTGGCGGCATAATCTACAACGACGCGCCGAACGCCCGCGCCACTTCCGCAAACTACCAGGAACGAGTCGTCGCGAGGCGCACCGAGAAGATAGCCGCGGCACGGCGGGCGCTCGCTCTCGTGGAAGAAGGCGACATAATCTTTCTCGACTCGTCGACTACGGTGTACGAGATGGCGCTCCTCCTGATGCAGTGCAAATTCGACCACCTGACCGTCATAACGAACGCGATCCCGGTGATGCATCTCTTCAGGAAGTTCCCGCCGCACTGGTCGATGATCGGGCTCGGCGGAAACTACGACCCCCAGCTCAATTCGATTCTCGGCGTCTCGGCAATAGAGCACCTGTCGCACTTCAACGTGACAAAGGCGTTCATATCGGCCTTCGGGCTCGACGACAAGACGGCGACGACAAACCACGAGCAGCAGGCCGAGATACTGCGCCGAGTGCTCGATGCGGCGGACAAGCGCTATCTAATCATCGACCACACGAAGATAGGCCGCAAGGGAATCTACCGCATCGCAGCCCGCGGCGGATTTGACGCGATACTGACTGACAGGTCAAAAGACAATCGATAGACCAGCTAATCGCGGCGGCGGAGCGAAGGTCCGAGCGAGTGGATACGGCGTATTCGCCGAGGGTCCACGAGGAGGAGCCTTCGGACACCGCCAAGATTAGACGCGAACGCGGCCGGAGGCAACCTCGGCGCGGTATTCGTCGACGGTGCGGCGAAGGCCGGCGGCAAGGTGGATCTTCGGCGTCCAGCCGAGCTTGCGGATGAGCCGCGTGTCGCAGAGCTTCCTCGGGGTGCCGTCGGGCTTCGTGCGATCCCACTCGATGAACGCCTGGGAGCCCGTCGCCTCCTTGACCATCTCCGCAAGCTGGCGTATCGTCACTTCGCGACCAGAGCCGACGTTTACGAGGTCCGGCGGATTCTCCATCTCGAGGAGAAAGAGACACGCCGACGCGAGATCGTCCACATGCAGGAACTCGCGGAGAGGCGAGCCCGACCCCCAGAGCGTTACCTTCTGGTTGCCGTTGACGCGCGCCGTCTCAAACTTGCGTATCATCGTCGGGAGGACATGGCCGTGCTCTGTATCGTAGTTGTCGCCGGGCCCGTAGAGGTTCGTCGGCATGAGGGAATGGTAGACAAGCCCCCTCTCGCGTCGAAGGAACTCGCAGAGCTTGAGCCCCGAGATCTTCGCGAGCGCATATCCCTCGTTCGTCTTCTCAAGCTCCGAGGTGAGAAGCGCCGACTCGGGGATCGGCTGCGGCGCCATGCGCGGATAGATGCACGTCGAACCAAGGAAAAGAAGCCGCTTGACGCCAGTCTCGGCGGCGGACCATACCGTGTTCAGCGCGATCAGCTCGTTCTCGTAGAGGAACTGAGAGTTCGCCGCGCTGTTCGCGCCGATGCCGCCGACGCGCGCTGCCGCGATTATGGCGACGTCGGGCTTCTCCGCTTCATAGAAGGCGCGGACCGCCGCGGGGTCGAGGAGGTCGAGCTCGGAATGGGTGCGCGTCACGAGGTTCTCGAAGCCCGCCGCCTTCAGAGCGCGGACGCACGCGGAGCCCACCATGCCGCGATGTCCCGCGACGAAGATCTTGTCGGTCTTAAGCATCCTTGATCGCCCTTTCCTTGCGGGCGAGCTCGAGGTCGGACTCGACCATCATCTTGACGAGGTCGTGGAACTTGACCTTCGGCTCCCAGCCAAGCTCGCGCTTCGCCTTCGACGCGTCGCCGAGAAGCTGGTCGACCTCTGTCGGGCGGAGATACCTCTTGTCGCACTCTACGTACTTCTCCCAGTCGAGACCGACGAGGCCGAACGCCTCCTGGAGAAACTCCTTGACCGTGTGCATCTCGCCCGTCGCGAGAACGAACTCGTCGGGCCTGTCGTGCTGCATGATGCGCCACATGCCCTCGACATAGTCGCCCGCGAAGCCCCAGTCGCGGAGCGAATTGATATTGCCCATGTAGAGCTTGTCCTGAAGCCCCATCTTGATGCGGCCGACGGCCCTGGTGATCTTGCGCGTCACAAACGTCTCGCCGCGACGCGGCGACTCGTGGTTGAAGAGGATTCCATTCGAGGCGAAAATGCCGTATGCCTCGCGGTAGTTCCTAACCGCCCAGTAGGCGTAGAGCTTCGCGACCGCGTAGGGCGAGCGCGGGTAGAACGGAGTTGTCTCCTTCTGCGGAACTTCCTGTACGAGGCCGAAGAGCTCCGAGGTCGACGCCTGGTAGAACTTCGTCTCCTTGTCGCGTCCCGTCAGGTGTATCGCCTCGAGAAGACGCATCGTGCCGAGCGCATCGACATCGCCGGTGAACTCGGGCGAGTCGAACGACACGCGTACATGGCTTTGCGCCGCGAGGTTGTAGATTTCGTCGGGCTGGATTTCGTAGACGAGCTTGACGAGGTTCGCGCTGTCCGCGAGGTCTCCGTAGTGGAGGAAGAGCTTAACGCCGTTGATGTGCGGGTCCTGGTAGAGGTGGTCAATCCTCTCAGTGTTGAATGTCGATGCGCGGCGGATTATTCCGTGGACTTCATACCCCTTTTCAAGCAGCAACTCCGTGAGATAACTGCCGTCCTGCCCCGTAATGCCCGTAATGAGTGCTTTTTTCATTGGTCCTTTTCCTTGGAATAAGTATTATACCAAATTCCAGGACCCTAAGGCCTACCATTGACCTCAAAATTCTCCCGCCGCTCTCCAACTCACTGCCCCCTGACTCTTACCTCCAACTCCAACTCTGAACTCCAACTCACTAACCCCTAACTACTTCGCGAGCTCGTACATCATCGTCGGGGCGTCCTTGCCCTCGCCAGCTGCGACACTGGCAGTAAAGACATACGCGCCGTCGACGTACTTGGCGGGGACTTTCCTCATGCGCGTGCCGTCGGAGGCGAGCGCGTAAAGCGAAAGCCCCGCATTCGCGTTCTTGAGCGAGACCTTCGCGGAACCCGTCTTTGCGAGATACGGAAGATTGCCCCACGCCTTTGTGTCGGTCCGCTTGTCGTTCGTAAAGGACATGTCGGTGTTCACGACGTCGGTGATGTGCAGGACCAAGACGCGGCGCGACTTCGCAAGCGGTGCGCCGTCCATCGAGGACGCGGACACCGAGCAGAACGTCGTCGCGCCAGAAACGGCGAGCGGCCCAGCCGAGAGGTCGTGCCTGTCGATCGAGCATACCGCGGCCGTGCGCGGCGAATTGACCGAGAGGTCGCCAAGTTTCGTGCTGATGCGAATCTCCTTCGTGTCCGAGACAGTCTCGCCCGAGAACTTCGGAATGGCGCTCTTGGTAGCGGCAGTCCAGGTCTTCGCGCAGGCGAGCTTCGGGCTTTCGCCGTTGTCGGCCGTGTAGGAGCCGATGCGAGAGGTGTAGCCGAGCTGCGTGAACGGATGCGGGAAAAGCCCGTTCGCCCACATGTCGCCAAGACCGCGCCCGAACGCCTCGCCCTTCGTGACGCCGTAGCCGTATGTCTCCTTGGCGGGCGCAACGTCGCCGCGTCCGAACATCAGCACGACCTGGCGCTCCGTGAGCTGGCCAATGGGGTCGCGGCAGATATCGAAGCCCCTCACCGCGTGGTCGCCGAACATTCCATCGCGCGAATGGCTCCACGCGAAGCGGTAGAGCGCGTCCCAGTCCTGGAGCGAGGCGTAGGCGCCCATCATGATACCGCCGTCGCCGCGGAACTTGTTCGGCGGGCAGTAGTTGTACTCCGTTATCGTGAAGGGCTTCCCGAGGATGCGCGTCGGCGCCTTCATCATCGGCTCGTTGTACGTCGGGTTGCCGCTCTTGATGTCGGACGCCTGGTTGACGTGGAACGGCAGTTTCTGGTAGCTGGGCTGAGGATGGTCTCCGTAGCCGTGGTTGTCAACAACCTCAAGCGTCTCTCGCTCGTAGGCTTGCGCCGTGTTGTCCCACCAGTTGCCTCCCGAGATGAGAGCATGAACGCCGGCGTCCTTAAGGCGCTTTGCCATGCGGACGTTTGCCTCGGCCTTGACCTTGTAGAGGAACTCCGCGAACTCCTTCTTCTTGCCGATGTCCTTGGCGGGGTACTCGGGATAGCCCTTCCCCTTCGCCCACTCGTTGTACTTCTTGACGTACATGTCGGCCGCACCCCACCATACCGTCGCTATCGAGTCCTCGTTCATCAGCGTGACGAAGAGCACCGCGGGATCGTCCTTCCACTTGATGCCGGTGTAGGGGTTTACGTGGTCGAAGATCTCCATCGCGCGGCGGAACCACTGGTCCTCGGCCGGCTTGTGGATAGGCACTATGGCCTTGACCGTATTCGAGTTAAGCGGCTTGTCGAAGCCCTCGCAGCTGCCGAGGCCGCCCATCGCGTAGAGGTCGAACGTCGCGTAGATGCCCGCCTTCTTGCACTCCGCGAACAAGTAGTCGAGCTGGTCGAGACGCGCGGGTGAGATCTCGGGATATGTCTTGCGGTTCCAGAGGTTGTTCCACTCGTCCTTCGTTATCGTCACGTCGATGTGGTGGAAGCGCACCGTGTTCCAGCCACGGCGGACGAAGTCCTGGACGACCCGTTTGCACTGCTCCTTCGAGAGGAAGTTCGCGTCGAAGCAGAGATTGCCGCCGACGAAGCGGACGGGCTTGTTGGGACGCTTGTCGAAAACGAAATGGCCGTCCTTCGTCACCTTGGCGAAACCGTACTTGCCGGCCGGGGCGTCAGCGGAAACCATGTCGGAGAAGTCGAGGATCGAGCCCTCCTTGATGTCGTTCTGGAACGGGAAGACGCACCAGTCGGCGTTCGCCACCATCTTCGCGGGCGGCGGCGGGAGGTCGAGCTTCACCTTGCCGGCAGACTTCTTCAGCGAATCGGCAAACGCGCCGTAGAACTCGAACTCGATCGTCGAACTCGTCGCGGCCTTGGCATCCGGGAAGTCGACGCGCAGCTCGAAGCGCCCCTGCTTGTCCTTGCGGCCATCCCACAAAACGGGATTGCCCTTGGAGACGGAGAGACCGAGCGTCTTGGCGCCTTCTTTTGACACGATCTTTATCGCGCCCTTTTCGCCGACGCCGATCCACTCGTCGCCGTACTCGGCGGGAATAGGCTTGCCCGACACGGTGCCGCCCGCAAAGTCGGAGAGCGGAAGCGGGAAGCGTATGTAGGCGCGCTCAAGCGCCATCGGCTTGCCGTCGAGCGAGGCGATCTTCCAACGCACGTGCGCCTTTGCCTCGCCCTGCTTCGAAACGTCATAGAACTCCTCGCATATCGAAAGCCCGCGCGACCCGGCCCATATCTTCGCGGTGAAGAGAAGACCCCGGCCGAGCGCAGGATCGTCGATCGGCTCCTTCTTGTGCTCCTTCGCTGCGTAGTCCTGCGCGGTGTACGCCCAGTTGGGGCCGAACGCGACGAAGTTCACGAATCCCCATTCCACCTTCGAGCTGTCGCGGACGATCCCCTGCACCTGCGGAAGTCCGCGGCCTTCGACGGAGATGTTCGCGGGCGTGTCCGCAAACGCGATCTGCGCGGCCACAACCGCGGCGAACGAAAATGCTGCAATACGAATCTTCATGTGTCTTCTCCTTTTCAACTGACGCCTGTACTGCCTACTCAAACGACAGGGCTCACAGTTTTCGCCGCAATTTTACCAAACGCCGCACATCAATGGAATATACGATGGTATAGGCCTGAAAAGACGCCCTCAGGCGGAGAGGTGGCTGCGGCGCCACGCCCCGCCGTGGAAACGAAGCGCGAGAATCGTGGCGAGCACGGCGAAAAACGAGGGCATTGTCCACCAAAGCGCTATGAGCGCCTTGTGGCACATGGCGATGGCAATCACCGCAGGCATCCATAGGCAGATGTCGCAACCGAGCTTCGCGCACATGACGAACTTCACGTCGCCGACGCCGCGCAACGCCCCCTCGAACACCAACCCCACGCCCTCTCCAATCTCGCGCAAGAGCATTATGAAGAACAGCGTGCGCACGGAAGCGCACCATGCGTCCATTGAAAACGCCGCGTCCGTAGGATAGAAAAGCGACGCTATGGGACCTGCAAACGGAAGAAGCATGGAATATACCGCAGTCAATATCACGATGCAAAGAAAGAGTCCCGTGCGAACAGTCCGCCTGACGGCAACCGCATCGTCCGCTCCGTGATTGCGCCCGCCTACGATGCTCATGCCGTCGGAAACGGCGCACATCGTGCAGTAGAAGACGTTGTTGACGGCAAACACCACGTTCGCAGACCCCGCGCCAAGCGCATCGTATCGTCCAAGGACGAGCGTAAATACAGTAAACGCGACGCAGGCGGCAAACGACGTCACACCGTTGAAAGAGCCAGTGCGAAGAATCTTGCCCATCAGCGGAAGATCGGCCTTAAGTGCACCATCGCGCCAATGTGCGCGAACGAGCGCATCGCGGCAGACAGCCGCGCCTTGAAGCACCGTCACCGACGCGAGTGAAATGACACCCGCGATCGCGGCGCCCGCGTTGCCCATCGCAGGGATCGGACCACAGCCGCCGATAAACACGGGGTTCATGGCGATATTTACGAGAACGCCAACTATTCCGCAGGCCGAAACCCAGCCCGTGCGTCCTTGCCCGGCGAGGAGCCCGCCAAGGACGCCGTTCAGTATCATGAAAAAGCCGCCTGGAACATAGATTGCGATGTACGCCTTCTCGCCAGCCGCGACATCGGGAGCGTGCGTAGCAAAATCGACAAGCGCGAACGCGGCAAACACGAGCGCCACCAGAACCGGAATCGAGAAGATGGAAAGCCACACTCCCTGTGCAAACGCACGCACCGCATCGCGCCCCTTTCCCGCGCCGTGCAGCTGCGCGACATAGACCGACGTGTAGCCGACAGTCGCGGAGATGAGGCAGACGAACATGACGGAGACCATTGTAGCCGAAAGCGACGCCTGAAGCGGTGCACAGCCACGCTGGGAAAGGAGAAAGCGGTCCCAAATGCTGTTCGCCGCGTAGACAAGCTGCATAAGGGCAAGAGGCAGAACGACCTTAAGCGTCTCCTCGAATCCACCCTTCGCCTTGATTTCGCAGTTGTCAGGCATGGCGATATTATATCATTTACTGAACGGCGGAAAGGACAAGGCAGTCGATGTCGGGCAGCATGGAGTCGCCGAAGACCTTGACTTCGTTGTCGCCCTTCTTGAAGTCCACCGTTGCGGAAAGCCCCTTGAGCGGAACGCTCTTGCCGTTTACGGAAAGGCGGACCCCTTCCGAGCCCTCTCCGACGACGCGCAGCGCAAGGTCGCACTTCCCGCCCTTCGCGCTCCAAACGCGCTTCCATACAAGCGGCCCGCCCTTTCCGCCGACCTGCGCCGCGACAACGCCGCCCGAAGCGTTCGGGACCTGCTTGTAGTAGGCCGTTCCCGCGGCAACGGGGTCCGTGAGTTCCTGGTAAGTTTCCATCCACGCAGTCTCGGCTTCGTATACGCGGCGCTCGAGACGCTTCTCTGCGGCGAGACGGTAGATGCGCGTGGCGCCTGCGGCGAGGGTGAACGGAAGCGCAACGAGCGCGGCGAACAGTAGGCTAAAATTTTTCATGCCAACATTGTATATTAAATTTCGCCACTGCGATTTCAGATTCGTCCACTAATTATTATGTATTTGAGAAAGACTAGTACAAGAACCCGAAGAGCCACAAGGGGATTCTGCATCCCCGCCCTACTTCGATGCCGTCCAATGCGAGATAGCTGTCCGGCAAGTCCTTGATCTGCTCGAACGTTTTTCTTTCCCCTCCTATTTCGAAAAGATGTCGTCCGTCGACAATGCTGTCACCGCGCGAAGGGAAGGCTGTCGTATTGCGAACCGAAAGCTGGTTGTTGAAAAACACTTCGCGGAGCGTTCCCTTGTCTGGATCGGGCGTAAGCGCGCACATCAAGTTTGTGTTGTCGCAAAAGAGCTTGCTCGGCGAACAAAGGCGCTTCAAGGCATCGGCGTCTTCCGCCAACATTCCGACTAATCCTGCCCGGCGGAGTGCATGCAAGACCTTGAGCCCCTGCTTGCGATCCATTTCAAGGCCCTGGCACAACTTGGAATTGTTCGGCGTCTGAGGGGTTGATTCTGCAAGTATCGTCAGCATCCTCCTCGCTTTGCGAATGGTTTCCGGCGTGACGTCCTCGACCTTTGGCAAATCGACATCCAGAACCTGGTTCACCACCTGAAGAAGTTTTCGATGGAAATGCCGAAGGTCCTCGCGATAGAACGGATAGTAACCATGCTCAAGATACTGTTCGAACTTTGGCACGACTTTTACAGTTGAGACAACCGCCTCTGCAATGGACACATGATTTTTCAGGATGTCGCCCAGTTTCTGAACTGGGAATCTACCACACCCCTCAAACTCCAGAAATTCCCTGAAGGACATTCCGGCAAGTGAATATTCCACCTGGCGGCGCGAAAGATCCGCTTTCCCTTGCGCGAGGCGCAGAATCGAAGATCCCGTATAGGCAATCTTCAAGGTCTTGAAATTGTCATACAAGGTCTTGATCAGATTCTGCCAATCTGCGAGATAGTGTATTTCGTCGATGTAGATGCTTTCACCGCCGTGTCTTACATGATGCTGGGCTAGTTCGTATAACTCCTGAGCGTTCAGCCACACGTTGTCAACGGAAACATAGAGTGCTGAATCCGATTCATCTCGATTCTCTCTCAAATGCTGAAGAAGCATCGTCGTCTTTCCAACTCCGCGAGGGCCGTCAAGGGCGACCACCCTTGAATCCCAATCAATCTCATCAAAAAGATAGCGATGAAACGATGTTTCGGTCTCGCGAATGCGATCAGCGGACATGTCATAAATCATTTGAACGCTCTCTTCAGTCATGGCATTGCTCTCCAATGTGTAGTTTGCAAACCACGTAATTTCGCAATTATCGTGGTTTTTAAACAACGATATTGTATCATATCGCGCACAAGGGTGCAAGAGCACGTCTCAGGAGAAAAACGCGGCGGCGCTGGACAAAGGCCAACGCCGCCGGGAATATCACAATATCCGCAGGGAAACCCTCGGCGTCGAAACCGCCTTATCGGATTATGATAATCGTACCACTGCTACTCTTTGTCAGCTGGAGTTCGTAGTAGGTTACGCCGTCCTCTTCCACCTCAACATTGTATTTTGCCTTGTAGCCGGAAGTTACGCTGTCAAATGTGCCCGTCACGGCATCGACCGTGCGCATGACGGTCCAAGTCCCCTGCTTGACCTTCCCACATTCGATGACATCAATGTTGCCACCTTCGATTGTGACAAAGCAGCGGTATTGCGTCGTTCCGGAGGTGGTGACCATGGTCGAAGTCCCATCCGGGCGCACTGTCACCACAAGATGGGAACCGGGCTTGATCACCAACTTGTTATAGCAGCGAAGGTCCATCGCACAGTCATCAAACCTGAGCGATCCCACGCGATAGCCATCATAGGAGAGCCCGCCCGGCACCAGATATCCGTTCCGGCCAACTACACAGCTCTTGTTGTCGCAGCTGGCGAAATCGGCATCATCGCCCAGCCATAGTTTTCCATTGAACTTGTCCTTGCTGGTGACAACGGAGTTCCCGGCGATTCCACGAAGATTGGCCGTCAGGTTGTGGTCGCTGAAATAACCATTTCCAATCCAGTTGCCGTATCCTGTGTCGAGGATCAGGTTCGTAGCATTTGCGATGCTGGAGGAGAGCCGCTGGCGCGCGCGATAGACGCCAAAGAACTTGGACATATCATCCCTGGAAATCGGCGTTCTGTTGTAGTCGGGCAACCTATAGTCGAACACCGGCTTCAGCGGGTCTGTGTTCCAGGTCGTGTCGAGCGTCACATTGAAGTGCTCCTTGTCCGCGCCTACGCCGTTGATGTAGAAGAACTGGTCGCACACCTTCACGGTTCCGTTCGATATCACACCGCAATACACCCAGTTTCCGTTGCGACGAGGCCGGATGACGCCCGACTTGACCGTCAGCGTGTGGCCGTTGAGGTCGAGCGTCGTCCCATTGTGAATTTTCAGCGCGTTGATCGTCACGTCATCGGTCAAAGTTACACTACTTGAGGCATTGGACAGATAGACGCAATCGTTCTCCCCGGCAGACATGATATCGTCGATAACATAGTCGGCGTCACCGGCTTCGATGAGCCTGCCATCTGCCGACAGCTTCAAGATCTCGCAGGGCCCGCCATTATTCGACGTCGCGACAAATTGCGGAGCAACGCCGTTGTATGTTTTCACAGAACTTGTGTCCGTGATGGTGAAAGTATTGGGGCTCGTTTCAAGAACCGCGCAGGCACCCATTGATTCGAACTTCCCGAACGTCGATCCCGACTTGCAAACGAGCTTCGGACATCCCTCGCCAAGGATCAACTTGTCGGCATTGACCGTCTTCCATGCCCCAGACGCCGATACATTCCCGCTAAGCGTGAGGCTCTTAAACGTGAAGTCGGCGTCAATGGTCACCGCAATGTCCTGCGACTTGGTCATCGAACTTTGTATGACCACTTCGTCATCAAAGCCAGGCGCCACGGAAGCTGGCGAGCCGTCAACCAACCAATTAGTCGGCTCCGACACATTGCCAGACGCAATGTTTGTATTCCATACGTATGTTTCCGCCAACGAGGGCACGACGAAAAGAAGCGCGGCAATAGCGCAAAGCGAGGATTTCATGATAGTCTTCATGGCTGTATTCATGAGTGTTTTCATTTTGATACTCTCGGTGTAGTTTTTCCCTTCACCACGCATTGTATCAAATTCCAGCATTTTCGCTTGCTATTTCATCCACAAGTTATTGCCATTTTGCAGACAAATGGCGCAGCACTTGCGCCGCGTTTTATGCTCATTCCAGCGGCGCACCGGCAATCGGCGACGACGAAGCGATGACAACAACGAATCCAATAATGGCCTCTTTGTCGGAATCGCTCTCGCTGCCCTTCGAGACAACATCAACGCGGAGTCGGCAAATCGTCTCGCGCTCGCGGTTGCGCGCTTCATAGACAAGGAAGCGCCCAGTCGCAGTCGTTGTCGGAACTGTCAGCACCTGATCTAGCCCGATGGGATTGAACGTCGGCATGTTGCCGCAATACCAGTAGAGGTTGGTGTCAGAGACATTCACGGGGACAAGCGTGTACTTGAGCTTGCGTGTCTCGCCAGGATACATCTTGATTTCGTAGCGGCTGTACTGGTTATTCCATGTAAGCCCCTTGTTCGAGAGCGTCGCGGAAGTCGCCTTGACATAACTTGCCTTCTCCGCGTCGATCTGGGCCTGCGTCTTGTAGTTCGCAGGGATCGGCCCTGCCTGGATGAGTCCGTGGCCCCAAACCTTCGATGGCCCGTCGGAAAGCTTTTCACAGTTCGCCTTGAGAATCTCGTAAAGCTCGTCGCGCGTGAGATTCGGCTTCTGCTGCAAATAGAGCGCGCAGATCGCCGTCGCCATCGGCGCGGCGAAGGACGAGCCGCCATTCGTGCCCGTCGCGCCCGTGGCGCTCGTGTAGAGCGGAACGTTGCTGCCGAACGCCGCAAATTCCTTCGCCCAGTTGTCGTTGAGCCCGGCAGACGTGCGGTCTCGCTTGATCCCTGCGATGTTGATCACGCCGTCAATGTCCTGCGGAAAAGAAAGCGTCTCGTTCGGCGCATTGCCGCCGGCCGCCACAAGAATAAGTCCCTGTGCGAGCATCGTGCGGATCTGCTCGGTAGCCCACGCGAGTTGCTGCTCCGTGTAGTCGAACGGTGTGTAGCCGCCGCTGAAGTTGACAACGCGGCAGCCGTTCGTGAAGCACCACCAGATGCCGTTGATGTCGTCCTCGAAGTCCCTTCCGTTGTAGGCGTAGAGCGTGCAGTCGGGCGCGATGCCGAACTTGTCGGACTTGATGATCGAGGCGACGCCGAGTCCGTGTGACGCAGTCTGCGACGTATCGCCACCTAAGACGTCAATCGCCATGTTCGTGACCGAGCCATTTACAATTGGGCGAATCCCCGTGTCGACCATGCCGACCTTGACGCCCTTGACGGTGAAGCCCTGGACGAACGCGTTGGTCACACCCAGCTCGCTCATATACCACGCCGAGGCGTCGTAGGTTGGAGCACCCGCCGCAAGCGCTGCTGACATTGCGAAGACGAACGGCGCGATGGAAGCAAGCAGAAGACGAGCGTTTTTCATGGCATCTACACCTTGCAGTGCTTGACCTTAGCGGAGCGAGATTCGCGTGCCTACGTTCTTCCGCGAGACGACAACGGCGTAGGAGCCATCCTCCTGCTGGACGTCATATTGCACACGGAAGCCCTGCGTGACGCTCGCGAACTTTCCGGTGCGCATCCCTTCGTGATACTTGATGATCGGATACGTAGCGCCAAACGCGACCTTGCCGCCAGTCGTGACGGATAGCGCGCCTGCAAGCGAGACGGAGAGGTATTTGCCCTCGACCTTGGTTCCCGATGCATCAAGGCAACCGCAGGTGCCGTCGGAATTGATGGACGTCATAAACGTTCCGCCCTCCTGCATCAGGAACGCGCGAAGCATCATGACGTTGAACGCATGTTCCATGTAGGGCATACGAATGGAACCACGACGGCCGCCGTCGTAGCCGACGAGCCCGGGCGCGAATACGCCCTTGTTGCCAACCATCACGGAGCAATTCACCGTCCCGTTCGCGACGAGCGCCACATCGTCGTCCGACATTTCGCCGAGCCACACGTTGCAGTTCCACTTGTTCGCTCCGTTCCAGATGAAGTTGATCTCGCCGTCGCCGGCCAGACCTCCAAAGTTGGCCTTGCGCTCCGAGTTCTGCGAACTCAGATTGCTGTTGCGCAACTCAAGGACAGCTTTCGGCGCCTCGAAAGACGACTGCAGGTAATAGGGCTTGCCCATCGGCGTCGAAAAGACGCCCGTGAAGCCAGCATACTTGGACTTGACCGCCCAGCCACCGCCCTGGTCCTCATGGACCAGCATCGGTGTAAGGACATCGCTGACGCCCTCTGTTTCAAAGTCGACCTGCATGCGCACATCGGTGTTGTTCGTTCCATCCGCCAAGACATTCGGCCTGCAAAGCCGCGCCTTGCCGTTCGAAACGGTCTTGCCGAACAATCCGCCCGATCCCTCGCGGAACTGGCCGCTTTTCACGGTCACCGTATGTCCGCCGAGATCGCAGCTCGCACCCGAGAAGAGGACGGCGTTCACAGTGGCGTCTGACGCGAGGGCCGTGGCGTTGGTGATGCAGACGTTGTCGAGCGCGGTCGCGTTCTCGAACGAGTCGAGCATGGCTTCCTGCGGAATCTTGCGAATGACGCCGTTTGCGTCAATCGTGCAAAGCGAGTGACCATAGCGAACCCCCATGACCGACTGATTGCCGCCAGGAAGAAGGAATTGCGGACAGACCGGAATCTGCGAACCGGGATTGTCGAGTGTATCTGTGCCGCCAATCATCTCGACGGAATTCCTGTCAACAATCGTCACTTTCCCGTCGTTGACGAGAACCGAGGAGACGCCGGAACCGGGACGAGTCTCAAGCGAGGCGAAGGAGAAGGAATAGGCGCCATTTTGGCTGTAAACCCGCCCGGGGCCGCCCTGGAGAATCAGCTTTCCAAACACCTTGCCATCCTCCCAGCCGGAGTAAAGACATCCGCCGTCCACGAGCAGAATCTCGGTCGTTCCGCTGTTAGCGGGAAACACCTGACCGCTGCCGACGATTGCAAGCTGCTTGAGATTGGCGAGGTCCGTGATCTTCCCGTCGACTGTTATGTTGTCAAAGACGAGCGTACCGCCGCCGGCGCCCGCAAGCTTGGCATTGTTGTTGTTGACCTTGAGCGTGTAGCTCTTCGAAGGTCCGGGCGTGCGGAAGACGTGCTTGCCGACGGACGAGACAGTAAGGCCGTCGAGGGTGACGCTCTCCGAAAGCTCGATGAACGAATCGGCATCGCCGACGACGACGCTCGACCCTTCGCCCGGAACGCCCGCGGCACCCGCGTCCGTGGTGGCCCACATCGTGGAATCGTTCCATGAGCCGACGCCTCCCTTCCAAGTGTAGGCAGCGGCGTCCGCCATCGCGGCGGGCACGCCGAAAACAATCGCTGCAAGTATTGCGATCAAGGCACGAACAGTTGTCATTTCATCTCCCTCTTGTTTTTGCTTTGAGGAGGATTTCCTCCCGACGGCAGAAATTATATTTTAAATTCCGCCGCCGTAGTTTCATTTTCGTCTACAATGTTTTTCGAAATCAAATCATAAATGGCAGGCAGAAAAAACAAGGAAGCGCGGCACATTTGCCGCGCCCCATTGTCCTACACGATCTACACGGCTCAAAGCCGAGATCGCATATTCGGGACAAATTATTCCGCCTCCTCCAAACGGAAGTTGCGGAAGGCAAGGCCGGAGTGCTCGGCCGGCATCATCTGGAACTGCACGGCGATCGAGATGATCTTGCGCATATGGTCCGGGACTGTTCCCTTGTCGATGCCGATCCAGACGGTCTCCCATGTCTCGGGGTCGTTGTCGGTGCGATAGGCCCAGCCGCCGCGCTTGTACATCGGAACGCGCCACCCGCCGAAGGCGAGCTTGCCGTTCTCGTCGCGTCCGTTCAGCTTGAGCTGGGGCGTCGCGTGGTCATGGTAGTTTCCGTCCGCGTCGGGGAGGCGGTTCATCTCAAAGTAGAGGCGGCAGTACTTGCCGGGCTCGACAGGGATGGACTCGGCGAGGTCCGCGTTGCCACAGCACCAGCTGCCGGCGGTCTCGTCGAGCGCCACGTTCCATGTTCTAGTCGCCTCGTCGTAGCTCGGATGCACGCCGCGTCCGCCGCCCGTGCGGGCGAACTTCGGGAACACCACTGTCTTCGGCTCCGGCTTCTGCACGGTGATCGCCGCGACGGTCGCGCCCGGCTTGCCCGGCGCGATGTCGATCGAGACGATCTTCTTCTCGGGCTTCGGATTCGGCCACTGGCGGATCAGGTACTTGTGCCCTTCGCCGTCCTTCCAGCCGACGACCTCCTGTCCGCTCTTCGCGTCGACCTCGACGGACGTCTTGTCGTCGTACACGACGCGGTACTTCGGCGCGGCCGTGTGGGCGAAGTAGACGTACGCCGCGCGGCTGTCGACTGCTATGCCCTTGACGGGCTTGTCGACCTTGATCACGTCTTTGAACTGGTTCTGGTCGAAGCGGACGAAGTCGAAGCGCATTCCGCGCCAGTCGGTGACGCCCCACGGAATCTTGAAACCGGGGTTCTGGATGTTGGCGAATTCGTTGAGGCGCACGAACACCATGCGGTTTGGATCGACGTCGAAAACGGGCTGGCGAGCCGCGCGCTCCGCTTTCTCGCGGGCGATTTCCGCCTTGCCGAGCTCAAGCGCCTTCTCCGCGGTAAGCCCCTGATCCCACACGACATCCGACGAGCGCGGATATTTCGCAAGGACATCGGAAACATCGCCGTACACGTAGAAATGCGAGCCGCCCGAAAGAACGAGCGTGTAGTAGCCGTCCGCATCGGGCTTGAGCGGCTGGCGATGGGAGACGAGATTGCGGACACGCGGATCCGCGCCAGCGACCGACTTGTCGTCGGGGAGCGTGAAGAGGCGCACAAGTATCGGCTTCTTCGCGCCACCAGGAAGAGGCGCGGGCTTAAAGCGCACGACCGGCAGCGTCGGCGCACGCGAAGTAATCATGTACGCGTCAAGTTTGCCGCGGCGGGCTGGCGTCACTTCGATCGAGGCCGCGGCGCTTCCGTCGTCCTTGATCGCGTCCAGCATTTCGCAGCACGGCTTCACGCCCTTCTTCGCGGCCGCCGCGAGAACGGCGGAAACCATTTCAGCCGTCGGCACCTTCTCCTTGAACTCGACGAGCGAACCGCCCTTCGCAGCCCATTCGTCGATGCGGCTGCGCGTGACGGGATCCATCGCCGCAATTCCGGCGAACGTCAGCACATCGTAGCGGGAGAGACGGTCGGTCTCGTTGATCTGCGGCTCGAAGATCACGTCGACCGGAAGGTGCGCATATTCGAGCGCCTGCACGAGCGCATCGAAGAGACGGTTGTTTCCTCCGCCGCACGCGAAGGCCTCGCGCTCGTTCGTCTGGGAGAACAGCACCGCCACCTTGCGCGGAACGCCGCGGTCTCGGGGCGTAAAGAACTCGTTGACGTCCTGGATCTCGCGCTTCGCGATGCGGATGCCGAGGAGCTGGTCGGTTGCGACCTTGTAAGGGCAGAGGAAGTTGTAGGCGCTGACCTTGCCGACCTTCTTGAGCGACTCCTCGGGCCACATCCGCCAGAACTTCATGCCCTTCCACTTGCCCTCCTTCTCCTCAACCTCATGCACGGCCCGCCAGTCGCTCGGACGGCGCGACCACTTGAACATGTAGCTCACGTTGTAGCCGCGCTGGTACTGGTCAAGGAAGCTCTGGCGGATCGAGTTCGTGGAGCAGCCGACGTACATCTCAGAGTCGACGATCGGCTTGCCGTCCGCGAGCGCGCGGAGAAGATGCGCCTCGACCGCGCCGCCGTGTCCGCCCGTCGGCGCGCAGACGACTTTGAGGTGGCGGTTCGCCTCGTAGAGGTCGATGCCGCGCGTGCGCATCGTGGTCGGCTGGAAGCACGCGAGCGCATCTGGGTCGACTTTGCGGAGCGCCTCCTGGCCCTCCTTCAGCAGCGACGAGAACTTCTCCTCTACGAACTTGATGCGGTCTGCGCCCTTGAGGTTCTCAGGGGCCCGCCCCTCCTCGGAGCAGGCGGGCTCGTTGAAGAGCTCGTAGCACCAGGGCTTCCAGCCCATTGCGATCGTGTCCTTCGCGCCTTCGGTCCACATCGTCTTCCAGACGTTGCGCCCTTCCTCGGTGACGATCGAATAGGGCATGAAATGGTGCCCTCCGGGCGCCTTCATCTTCTCGTCCTTGAGCCACAGCGCGCCATGGCTCCAGGTGGACGCGGTGAAGTCCACGTAGAGCGGAAGTCCGCTCGCGATCGCGCCGGCGTACTTCTTGTCGTCGCGGCGGCGGACCTTCTGGTCGGGGTTGAACTTGTGGAACCAGTCCATCGGCGCCTCGTAGCCGATCCCGTCGAGTCCGAGCCTCTGCAGGTCGTCGTATCCGGGCATCGCCTGGTATAGCCACTTAAGATCGTCGACATAGCCGGGCGTGTCCTCGTTGCACTCGAGCTCCGTCGAGCCGTACCAGATGGTCGCCGTGAAGTAGTGCGGCTGGCCGTTGACGAGAAGGTGCCCCTCCTTCGACACGCTGAACTTCGCGGCCTTCGGATAGAGCTCGGACCGCGGGATCGCCCCGAAAGGCACGAAGGGGTCGAAGCCAAGTCCCTTGGGATCGAGGTATTCGTCGGCCGGAGCAACGGCAGCGGCCAAAACAGCGGAAAGTGCGATCGACAGACGTTTCATGGCGCGAGACCCCCTCAGTCAAGCATGTCGTGGTATTTGCCGTCCTTGAAACCGCGGCAGGTGCCGAGCGGAAGCCCAGCGCCATTCACGACGTTCCAGCCGCAGTCGAGGTCGAACCAGGCGTAGCGGAACGAGAACGCCTCCTTGACATCGGGATGCGAGAGCTCGATCGTGTCACCGATGATCTTCGCGTTGGCAAAGCGAAGCTTGATGCCTTCCTTGTCCTTGCCTTTCTTGTCTTTGCCCGTTTCAACGGGACCGGAGAGCTCGAAGCCCTTCACGGCCTTTCCGTCGCGCGTCTTGAGACCCTTCGCGTTCTTGAGGTGAATCACGCACTTCGGGCCCTTCCACTCGACGGACTCCACCTGCGAACAGCGTCCCTCGACATTCTTGCCGTAGACGTTCTGGAGCGCCCAGTTGGCGTAGCGCTCGCCAACCTCCTCCTTGTGGATCGGATGGATGTCGGGCTCACCGAGGTCGAGTAGCGAAATCGTGTCGCAATCGGGAAGCAGCGTCGCGAGCTCATTGAGCTGGCGGCGCATGTCGGCGTTCACGGACCACGTCGGCGCGTTCGTGTCGCCCTCGCGCATGCGCTCTACGGAGTTGGGCTTCGTGTCGAGCTGGTGCGGGCAGATCTCCGTGATGATCACTGGGAGTTTGTCCTTGTAGGTGAACTGCGCGCGCCATCCCTCGACAAGAGTCTTGAAGAAGTCGGCGTACTTGCCGTTCCCGAGGTCGCTACAGCCCTGGTACCAGACCGCGCCCTTGATCGCCATCGGATAGAGCGGATGGACGAGTCCCGCGTCCATGGTCGTCGCGCTGAACAAGTTGATTGCGCGCGCATCGTTCGGCTTGCGGCACTCGGGGTGATTCCAGATGTCCTTCGGCATCTGCTCGCCGATACATGCCTTGAACTTCATTTCGTGCGACTCTGCGCGCGACGGCCAAAGCGCGATCGAGACCGGCTTGAGCATGCCGCCCGGCCTACCTTCCTTGCTTGCTGCATAGACCTTGTAGCGCACCGAAAGGACGTTCTTGCCGACGCGTCCATGTTCCTTGATGGGGACGCCGTAGCCGTGGTTGGGGTTGCCCGAGCCGCCGAAAGCATGGCCGTTCAGATAGTTCATGTCCTGCCCGTACGACTCACTGTAGCCAATGGACCAGTTCTTCTTGAGGTCGGCTTCCGTAAGCTCGAATGTCGCGCGCATCCAGACCTCGCCGGTGAAGCCCTCGGGGAAAGGATCGCACTGGAAGCCGCGTCCGTCGATCGTAAGCTCCTTCCAGCTCTCGTCCTCGACGAAATCCGGGTCGTGGAGCGACGGCTTGGTGTTGACGAAGTTGGAAGCGGGGTCGAAGCGCTTGTTCCACTCGAAGATCTTCTTCTCGTATACCTCGGGTCCGCCGGCCTTCATGAAGTCGGTCCAGCGGTTGTACCAGAAGCCGGCAACGCCCTTCGCGTGGCCCGTGCCGTGGTCCTTCGCCCAGGCCTGGTCTATCCAGCCGTCGATCTTCGTCGCGCCCCACGAGGCGTTCACGAGGCCGATCGGGACGTCGAGCACCTGGTTGAGCTTCCAGCCCATCCAGTAGAGTGCCGCACCGTTCTTGCGCATCGACTTGTAGGTCGAGGTCTCCCACTTGATTCCAATCGCGTCCTCACGAGGATACGGCGAGTTCTTGTTCTTGCCGTCGTTCATGAGAAGCGTGCGGATGTTGGGATTCCCCTCCGCCTTCTTGAGAAACTCCTCGCCGCCGATCGGGAGCCGCCCATAGCCCGCGAACGTGTAGGCCATGTTCGACTGGCCGCATCCGAACCACACGTCGCCGAAAAGGACGTTGGTGATCGAGTGCGTCTCCTTGCCGCACTTGGCGGTGATCGTCGACGGCTTCTTGTTCGCCTTCTGCGGCGGGAGCTTCACGGTCCAGCGGCCCTTCTCATCCGCCGTCGCCTCGCCAACGGTCTTTCCGTTGAGCGCGACCGACACTTTCGCGCCTGGCTCGGCGAAGCCCCACACGGGAGATGCGACATCGCGCTGAATGACCATGTCGTCTGAGCAGACGGACGCGAACTTGAATTCCGCCGCACGGGATGTCAGTGTAATAAGGAGCGCAATCACGGAGATTGCAATTGCCGCAATTGACGACGCCTCTACAAACGTTTCACGGGACTTTATGGAGTTTTGCGTTTTCATGCCTAAGATTATATATCAAAATACGACACCATGATTTCAATTTCATCTATGATTAATTTCAAATTTAGATTTACCCGTTGCGCGTCGCCAAAAACTGTTGTAGACTATGAGGCGTCATGAAAAAGCCAGCAGACATAAAGGACGTCTGGTTCATCCTCCCGGACGGGACGAATATCTTCGACTCTGAGTTCCGCGCGGGCGCGCTTTCAGTCGCACGCGAACTCGCCCTGCCAAAGGTGCGACTTTCCAACGAGACGCTCTTGCTGAAGAAGTTCAGCATCGAGAAAAGCGGCAAGAACAGCGCGATGGCAGTAATCGCACACGTCCGCAAACCCGCACTCCTAAAGGCGTTTGGAAAATCAGGCATACCGCTCGTCCTTCTCGGCGAGGAAGCGGTGGAGGACTGGCGCAAGGCCTTCGGAGGACCCATCACCGTATGCTCGGTCGACAACGAGTCCATTGGCCAGATGGCAGCGGACTATCTCCACGAGCAAGGTCGTTTCGCGTCGTACATCTACGCAGACGGATCGTCGGACCAGTTCTACCAATGGTGGACTTCGAGGCGTTACGAATCCTTCGTCGACACCTTGCGCGAGCACGGCTACACTGGCGAGGTCCTGCGCGTTCCAGTGCTGAACTCCTCGGCCCACACCGACGCCGAGCATTTCCTCAAGGCGATGGAGAAGATCCCGCGTCCAATCGCCGTATTCGCATGTAACGACCGCGCCGCGCGCGAGATCGTCTCATTCTGCCACTTGGCAAACCTCCACATCCCAGATGACGTAGCGGTTCTCGGCGTAGACGACGAGAAAGACCTCTGCGAATCATGCCCCGTTCCGCTTTCGTCCATCAAGATCGAGCACTACCGCCTCGGGCGCACTGCGATGCACCTGATATTCAGGATGCTAGAGGGCGGCCCGCGTCGTGACAAGGTGATCCTGTGCCCGCCCGTGCGCGTAATAGAGCGCGCGTCAACGAAGAGAAGCACCCCGAGCGACAAGTTCGTCGCGAGCGCCGTCAACTTCATCCGCACCGCGCGCCTGGACACGCTCGACGTCATGGCAGTCGTAAAGGCGTGCGGCGCCTCGCGCAGCTATCTCGAGAAGCGCTTCAGAGCCGAGACGGGGCGGACGATTCTCGATGCCATTCACCGCCGCACCATGGAAGACGTGAAGCATCTACTTCTCGACACCGACAAGTCGGTTGCGGTCATAGCCCAGGAGACGGGATTCCCGTCCGCCTCGGGTCTCTGCTCGATGTTCCGTCGTCTGACAGGACAGTCGACATCAGAATTTCGCGCCACCCGCCAACCGCGCTAATAATATATAGGCAGTGGCCGAAGGATCCTCCTCATGGACCCTCGGCGAATACGCCGTATCCATTCGCTCGGACCTTCGCTCCACTGCCTATGTCTATCGCATGCGCCCATAGCCTTCGGCCACCGGCTCTATAATTATGCGCGAGGCGGTATTAGACCGCGCTCCACGGCGCGATTCACCGCGTCTAAGCGGTCGCGGGCGCCAAGCTTGGCGAAGACGCTGGAAAGGCGAACCTTCACCGTTATCTCGCTGACCTCGAGCGCCTCGGCAATCTCACGGTTTTGCTTCCCTTCGGAAACGAGGCGCAGGGTGTCGATCTCCTTGTCGGAAAATGTGGGCGAGGCGGCACGACGCTCGTAGATGACGCGCACGGGCTCGGGGACATAGCGGTCTCCGCCTGCGACGGTGCGTATCGCGGCGACGATGTCGTCGGCCGCCTCGGTCTTGAGGACATACCCCTTCGCGCCGATCTCAAGCGAACGATAGATGTCTTCGTCGGTCCCGCTCGTAGTGAGCATCACCACTTTTGCCTTGGGGTTTGCGGCAAGAATCTCTTCAAGCGCCGCGATTCCGTCGGTTTCCGGCATCCTTATGTCGAGAATCGTGACATCGGGCTTTACGCGCGCGACGAAATCCGCGGCGCCTGCGCCGCTGTCGTGTTCGCCGACGAAGTCAAGGTCCTTGAAGAGCCTCACTGTGAACTTGAGGCCCATCCTGACAACCGAGTGGTCGTCTATCACCGCGACACGTATGCGCTTCATTTCCGCTCCTCCAAGATTACACAACGCCATTCCCCGTCGTCACGGAACGACACGGAGAACCCGCTTCGCATTCCGCGCTCGCGCATTCCCTCGAGTCCGAAATGCCCGGGACCGCCGGCGCTCGCCACAGGGTCGAAGGCACGGCCGTCGTTCTCGATCGACACGCGAAAACCGCCGTTTTCGCCCTTCCCGCAGGTGATACGCACGTTCGCCGCCTTGCCGTGGCGGACGGCGTTCGTGACGGCCTCCTGCACGACCGCCATTACATCGCCCTTCACCTCTGTCGCGATGCCGCCCGAAAGCGGCTCGAGGCGAGACTCCATTGCAACGGCGCGCGACGCGGAGATGCGGCGGGCGTAGAGAGCGAGTATCTCGTCGAGGCGCATCGTCAGTATCTCGTCGTTGCGGAGATTGTGGATCGCGTTGCTGACTTCGATGCGCGAAAGGTCGAGCATCTCGCAGGCGGCCGTAAGCGCCTCCTTCTGCTCGGGCGGCAGCGAAGACTCGACGGCGACGACGTTGCGCAGGAGAAGCTGGGTTCCCGCGATATACTGCGAAATGCTGTCGTGAAGTTCCGCGGCGATGCGGCGGCGCTCGTCTGCGACCGCGAGGTCCCTAATGCGCTTGCGACGGCGCTCGAGAAGGAGCCAGAAGAATGCGACAAGGAGCGGCACGGACGTGACGATCGCGGCTGTGCGGAAAAACGCCGTCGCCCCGGCGACCCATCTGTTCCACCCCGGAAGCAGGTGGATCAACTCGTCGCCTATCGCCTCAAGCACTGGGGCAAGCTCGATTCCCGACGAGCTGACATACGGCATCATCACGCCGTCAATGTATACCATCTCGCCTGCAAATTGTTGAATGGCCTCTTCGCTAAGGCCGTGGACGCGCAGGGGCCCCTCGTCCGTCTCGAGGACAAGCTCCGGCATCTTGTGTTCGAACGCCGCAATCATCTTGAGCTCGCCGACGATTCCCTCAAACCGCACACGGGTATTGGACTTCTTGCCGTCGACGACATCGCGAAGCCGCGTCAGTGGGGGCGGCGGAAGTTCCGCCTGACCGATCTTCGTGATGCGCGCGGCGGTGACGCCCTGACGCACGATGAGGGGGTCTACGTAGCCGATCACTTCGACAATGTCCCCGACGCGCAGCCGATCGTAGCCGACGCGCACGGACTTCGGCACTTCGGGCATCGCGCCCGACATGTACATTCCGATCCCGTTGGGGTCGCGTTCGTCCACAAGGACCGCCGTGTCGTTGATGAAGGCGTGTGCAAACGCAACGACGCCGGTCACGACGCAGGGCGGCTTGAAGCGTATTGCGACGCGGTCTACCGACATGATCTCCGCGATGGTCGTCGGCCGCGGCTTGACCTTGAGCTCTACAAGGTCACCCGCCGTAGGAAGGAAGGAAGGAATCCTCGTCGACCGTTTCGACAACAAGCTCGTTCTCGCCAACGCGCATGAACGGCGTGATGTCGCAAATGTAGGGCGGGGACGACAAGGTACAGACGCTCTTGTCGTTCAGCACTACCTCGAACGAACCGCCGGCGCCGGCGAAGTTGATGCCGTACCTCGTGCCGGGGCGGTTGTGCATTTCGAACTTCGCGGACATGGAATGCGCCGTGCCAGCCTCGGCTTCGGGGTCGCCCGAGGCGAACACAATCGGCCGTGCGTAACGGCTGTTTGGGTATTTCGGCTCTATCTCAAGCGGATCAGTCAGAGCCACCGCAAAAACGGTGGCCACGGGAAAGAGCAATGCAAGAATCGCCGCGCCGAGCTTCATGTGGGTATTTTACCATATTAAAGCGGCGAATTCACACAGAGATTCAAATCACATTAAGCGAGCGTATGCAGGGTATGAGAGTGTTTGCGAGAACTTCGGAGTTCAGCTGGTGCCCGCCCGGGAAGGACTGTGCCATGCCGGGGTAGTGTTGCTCGAAGGCCTCCCTCGACTCCGGGCCGACGAGCGTGTCGGCGTCCCCGAATAGTCCGTGGCAGAGCATGCGGTCGTCGTCGTCGATGCCGTCGAACTGGCGCGATTCAAGCTCCTGGAAATGGGCAATCGTCTCCTTAGTGACGTGGAACTCAGTCTCGCCGTCCTTGCGCTTGTTTAGCCACTTGTGCTTGCCGACGTAGAGAATGTCGTACTTCTTGGATGTCCAGAACGACGGATTTACGCAGATGCGCGTAAAACCGTGGAGCATCTGTGCGTACATCCCGCCCATCGATGTGCCTATGACGAGATCTGGCATCTCGTCGTAGGCAAGCGCCTCGAGCGTCTTCTCGGCGACAAGCGGATCAAGCGGAATGTCCGGCGCTACCACGACTGCGCGATGCGCCGGTTCCGCCCGCTCCCAGAACCACTTCCGCAACAGCTCAACGGTCCCGCTCGCGCCCGACGACGCAAATCCATGTAAGTACAGTATCTTCTTCATCTGCGGCGGCAGTAGTAGCGTATCCAGTCGATCTTCATTTCCATCGGGAACTTCGCGGCGGGAATCGCCTCGCAAAGATTCGCTTACCTGATTAACAACAAGGAACTGTTGACTATCGGATTATAATTGCAAGGCCCATGCTCCCTACGCGGAACTTGAGGGCCGTTACTATAGGCGACTCGCCAGACGAGTCCGTTACAAGTTTAAATTCGTATGGGCGATCGCCTTTTGTCAAATGGCCGTCTTTCTCGACAAGCACAACGCGGCTCGCAAGATTCTCCTCGGTAAGGTTTGTTATGCCCTTCTCCGCGGCAAGCAGCGAGACCCACGCGCAGTTCTTGCATTCCGTAGCGTCGACCGTGATCGGCGGCATTCCCGCTGCAAGGTGAATCTTGTTCGTCGCCGAAACGATGTCCGCATTTTCAAAACCATTTTCAGGAACGACGAACTTCACGACCGCGTTCGTGAGGCAGTTGAGAGTTCCGAGCCGCATAGACGCCGTCGCGCCGGAAATAGTGAGGTAGTCGTTTCGGCGGTCATAGTCTCCGCCACCGACATTAAGCGTTCCGCCAACAGCCACAGAGCCACCGTCGACGTTCATACGTGTCGACCCGGACGTTCCGTATGACGAGGCCGTCATATTTACGCATCCCAGCGTGGCGTTGCCTGTTACGTCAAACAAGGCATTCTCTCCGGAAACGTCGATCTTGTACAAGCCCTTGAACTGCGTGTGCCGCGGAGAGACGAATCCCGCCGCCTTGAAGGTAGAGTTGGAGACGAGAAGCGTGCCGGCAGTCGTGCTATTGTCGCCATCGCAACCGAGATAGAATGCCGCGCCGGACGCATCGAAGGTCGAACCATTCAGGACATTCAGTGTGCCTTCGCCCTTGCCGCCCACACCCGTCGAACTTGCCCAGTGCTGGCGGAAGCAGGCACCGTTCCTGATCGTCAGCGTACCCTGCTTGGCATTGTTGCCAACAGCCAGATTGGCCCTGTTGGTAACGGTCGACGAATCGACTATCATCGTGCCGGTGTAGGAGACCGTAAGCCCGTTGGTGATTGTAAGCACAGACCCCAATTTGACATTGACGCTGTTGTTCGCGCCTGAATCGTTCCCCGTGGCGGTCGAAAGCGATCCGTTGATTGTCATCTCGGTGCCGTTGATCTCAAACCTGTTCCAGCTCGTACGGGCACTCCATTCCGGAGCAACATTGCCGTTCACCGTTACGACGCCGCCTGTTGTCGCAAAGACGCCACTGTTGCAATTCATGATATTCTTGTCGCCAAAAGAAATGGAGCCAATTGTCATCGAGGACGCGCCACGCAGGTCGACGGTAGCCTGTCCGTTCTTGACAGCGAGCGACTTTACGACGGCGTCCGTGTCTTCGAGGTAGAGCGACGCCATCGTGGTGACGTTGGAAATCGCCGCAGAAATGACGTCGTTCGGCGGCACGCCCAGCGACCAGTTCGCGCCGTCCGTCCAATCGCCGGACGCCGTTGTCTTGAGAAAGTCAAGCGCAACGGGCTTTACGCTACCGCTCGGCGTTTCGGTCGTATATGTGTTGTTGTTATACTCGAACGTCGAAACGAACTTGAAGAGATAGGTCTTGCCCCACGCAGCCGCGGAGTTGGTGGCGACAAGCGTATCTCCCGCCTGCACGTTCTGCCACGTTCCGATCGCAGTCATGTTCTCCGCCGTCTCGCCGCTCCAGCACGTGACCGTTGTTGCGCCGATGCCAGTCTCCACGACGCCAACGGACGCCCAGACGCCGCCTTCGGACGGCCGCCCGCCCGTCGTCACGTCCCCAAAGACGACGTCGCCCTTAGTCTTGAAAGAATCAACCGGACTCGTCGCTGAATCGACACCCGAAGCCGCGACCGTCCACTGGTAGTAATACGTCGTCATCGGATCAAGTCCCGAAAGCGTCGCCGTCACGGTGTCCGCCGCGCTGATCGCCGCAAGCGTGTTGGTGTGGGCAAGCGCATCCGCCGTCGTGCCCCAGGCGACGGACGGCGTCGCGGACGCAACGCCATTGAGGACGATGGAGGCAGATAGGTCGGCAGAGGAATCCGCTATAGTGGAAACTTCCGACGAGAGAATGAGCACCCCACTGGCAGACGGTTCCGTATAGATTGTGTTATTGCAAACCTCGGCAAGCGTTGTCGCAATCTTGAACTGGTCAATCGCCACCTCTTTATTGCCCGTCTGGTATTGCCCACCAAAGGCGATGTAGGAGACAGGCGTACCGCCACTGACGATATTCGCCTCGACGTTCTTGACATTCCAGTCCCAAGCCATGTTGTATGCCGTGGAAGCGATCGGCTGGGCGGCCATGTCCACTAGATCCTTACCGTTCGCCCCCATCCCGATCCTGACGCGGGCAACAAACATGAAAGTTGACCAAGTGCTAAGAGTGGAATCGGACGTGGTGTACGGGAGAACATAGTCCGTCGATCCAACGCGACCAAAGAGCGATATTGCCGAGCCGACTTTCTTATAGCCCATCCAGATGCCATCCGTAGTAAGACTTTGCATGGCGTCCGACCCTCCGCTGAAGGTGTTCTGCACAAGCCCGCCGGCCCAGTAGCCGCCAGACTGAAGGGCGCTAGTATAATCGGAAGCGTTTGCGTTAAGCTTCATGAGAAAGCGATAGTAGATCGTCCCGGTCGTGGGCAACGTGGCCGAGAACTTACGGTAGATGCCACGTCCTTTCGCCTCTTTGCCATCGTTTAGCATAATCACTTTGCCAGTGTCGTTCGTTTCTGTATTGTCATATGCGGCGTCAAGTGTTAGCGACCCAGCGGTCGATTTTGGGACGGCAGTGCCACCAGCCCAGAGATCGCTAGAAGAAAAACCTATATTCTTCCCAGTAGGATTAGCGTCTCTCAACATGGTTGCCGTGGCCAGGGTGTAGTCAGAGGCATGAAACCCCTCAGAGACTAGGACATCGGCACTTGCCGTGAACACAGCAAGAGTGCAAAGCAAGACTGCGGCAATAAGCGCAAAGAATGTCCTAAACACCCCGCCAATCGGGATCACAGCGTTTTTCATAACTAACCGAACCTCCATCTTTTAAGAGTTGGCAATATTGTACAAAAATCCATGCAAAACGGCAATACCTGAAGGCAAATAGAGACCATTTTGTGTCAGCGGCGATAGTACCTGACCCAGTCGATCTTCATCTCCATCGGGAACTTCGCGGCGGGGATGACCTTGCCGAGCAACTCGGTCGGCAGAGCGAGACCGAAATTCGTGCCGTAGACCTTCGGCATGCTTCCGTTCATATGCCCGCAGCCCGCGCTTAGCACGGGAATGTAAATGAGGATGGCTTTAGGGCTTAAGGCAACCTATGGGACAGATCAGGGTCCCATCAGTGTCCTCATACGCATAATCCCCCTCTGCGACGACTATCATCATAAAAGAAGGAGCGGGCATCTTTTTAGTGTCTATCTCGTTCGCGAGTTCATGGAGCCTCCGCTGCCCTTCTGCTATAAGCGCAGACCCGCCGATCTTGACTTCTATGAGTCCATATCTGCCGTTGCGAAGGTGCATCACGGCGTCGCACTCAAGTCCGCTCTTGTCACGATAATGGCTGATCTTTCCGTCATTCGCGGCCGCGTATGTCCGTAGATCTCGCGCAACCATGGTCTCGAAGAACAGACCAAATGTCTTAAGGTCGTTCATCAGGTCGCCAGGCCCCAGCCCCAGAGAGGCTGTGGCGATGGATGGGTCGGTGAAATAGCGCGTATCGGTGGTGCGGACCGGGGTTTTGCACCTGAGATTGGGACACCATGCCGGCATGTCCTCGACTACAAATATCTTCTTCAGCGCCCCGATGTACGAGTAGATGGTGTTCTCGTGCGCACCTCCAGCGGCTGCATTTGGAGACAAATCGGCCTTTATAGCGCTGATAGCCGACTGCGTACCCTGAAGCCTGGCAAGGGATTTCATTATCCGAAGCGCAAGCTCTGAATCACGCAAAACGTCGTCTACTCTGGATATGTCCGTATTGATGATCGCGTCAACATAGTCGAATGCCTGACGAAGCGCCGCTCTTCCGGACTTGCATGTCGCCTTTGGCCAACCGCCTCGGCATGTCAGATACGCCACCTCCTCCAGTGTATGCGGCATCGCATCACCAAGCGACCTTTTGCCTGAAAACAACTCAGCAAACGAAACACTCCCAGAAGACTCCAGGCTTTCGAACAATGACATAGGCCGCATCTTCACCCATGCAAAGCGCCCCGTCCCAGAATGGTGGATCTTCTTTTTCTCTTCATCGTCAAGAGGCACCGCGCTTCCTGTAAGAATATACTTGCCGTCTGCATCTGAATGATCAACATCAAACCGTATTGTATCCCAAAGTTCAGGTGCCGTCTGCCATTCGTCAATCAGACGCGGATTATCTCCTTCTAGCAGACGCTGCGGATTCGTCTGCGCCGTCATGAAATACTGGTCGCGCAGCTTGGGATTGTTCAGGTATATTACGCTCTTTGCTATCTGCTCCGCAGTAGTCGTCTTTCCGCACCACTTTGCGCCCTCGATTAGAACGGCCCCCTTAGCATCTAAAGCGTCGCGCAAAATGCTGTCAAAAACCCTATTCTTGTAGTTTTTCATGCATATATTATATCAGTTTGAATAATAACATGTCAACTGCGTTGTGACAGTTGGCGCGATTTCGTTGTGGCAGTTGGCGCTAAGTTCAAAGTTCAAGGGTCCATCGGGGCGAGGTGCCGCCGCCAAGATGGCGGGCGGAGCGGGACGCTCCACCTCCTTGTGACAGTAGCAAAAACCCAAGGAGGCGCAGCGTCCCGCTGCGCCCACGTTGGCAGGCCGTCAGCGGACGGCTATCGTGTCGCCGGTGTGCGCAAGGACTGCGTTCTGCGCATTCGGCGCCGCGGGCTTCCCGTTGATCGCAACCTTCTCGCCCGGCGCAAGGCGGAGCCAGATTTCGCCCGGCTCGCAGATGTCCTTCGGCTTTTCGGCGAAGACAAGGCGGTATTCGCCCGGCTTGTCCGCGACGGGCACGAGGCGCGTGTTCCGCGCGCGCGCCTTGTACGCGGCGTTGTTGCCGAACGTGTCGACGTGCAGGCGGTCGCGCCGTTCGGCTACGAGCCTCAGAAGCGACTCGTACACCTCTACGGACGGGATCGGATTCCATCCGTCGCCGCTGTCTCCCGTGCCGACGCCGTGGATCATGCAGCAGCTGACGTTGTTCGATACGACGATCTTCTCGTCGAGCTGTTTGCGGTATCCCTCCTCCGTGTCGGTGCGTCCCGTGGCGATGCGGAGGTTCTCGCGCGTGTAGATGCGCGCCGTCGAGATGATGCGCCCCGTCCAGTCGGGATAGGCGTTCCCGGCAAAGGCGTACGTGCGCACCTTCTGCCCCGTGTGCGACTCGAGCGCCTCGCGCGAAAGCTCGATCTCGCTCCACACCGTGGGCCAGTTCGGCTCGCGCATCGCGAAGAGCTCGGCGCGCGTCTTGCCCTTCATCATCTCCTTCGTGAGCCCGGCGGACTCGAGGTCGCGCATGTTCCGGTGGGTCTTGGTGTGCGAGGCCATCTCCATGCCCTTGCCGGCCATCTCCTTGACCTCGGCCCACGAGCAGTACTTCTTCGCGCGGCCCTCGCCGTCCTGCTCGACGCGGTCGGTGATGATGAAGAACGTCGCGGGCATGCCGTACTTCAGGTGCATCGGCAGCGCGGTCGTGTAGTGGGAATACGCCCCGTCGTCGTAAGTAAACGAGAACGCCGCCAGCTTGCCTTCGAGAACCGGCGATATCTCCACGCCGAACGCCGGCGTGGCAAGGATGAATGCAAGGATCGCAATGTGAAGAATTCGTTTCACGGCTGTCTAGTTCAAATGGCTGGATGGCTGGAATTGTCAAATGGTCTTGTTAGCGGACTAGGATTACGGTGCCGATGCCGAGGACGCGGAGCGTGCCGCCTGCGCCGTCGGCGGTGTCGATAAATTCGGCGAGGCCTACCGCTTCAAGTTGTGCGGCGGCGTATGTGCCGGGCGCGAGCTTCGTGTCCCCGATCTTCGCCGACTTGACCGTGAGCGTCTTGCCATTAAGGTCGAGAACAGATCCGGATGACACCTGTACGCTACGAAGCCTCAGCTCATCAAAGAACTTGACACGTCCGCAGTCACCGACGACTAGCGCCGCCTTCTTGAAATCGGCAGCGGAATCGGGGGATACTCCGCCTTTCGTGACTCCAGCGGGAATCGGCGTGTAGGTGTTCGTGTTGAGTGCGTTTTTGTCGTTGCGTACATAGATCGTGCCGCCCTTCTCGCCGTCGCTCTTCCCCTGAAGGTAGACTGTGCCGGCCGAAGAGCTCTTGTCCGAACTTGCGTTGTCCTTGACGACCGTCGCGCCGCGCGCGAAGAAGTTCGTCTCTGCGCCTCCGGCGAAGCCCCCGTTCGTAAGCCGCACCGCGATGCGGCCACCGCCGCCGCTGCCGATGCTTCCAGAGGCAGAATCGGCCTTGAATGTGCCGGTCCCTGAAAGCGTACCGGCTGTGAGAACAATCGAGCCGCCCGACGCGCCGGCGCCCGAAGCGGAACTGCCGTTCGCCGTCACAGTGCCGTTGTTCACGAACGCGCCGCTCACGTTGAGCAGCAGGAGACCTCCGCCCGGCGCACTCGTCGCCTGGTCGTCCTTAGCGGTGCCGTAACCGGGCAGGCGCGGGGCAAAGACCGAGTCGAATGCCTTGTTGCCCGATGCCCCGGCAGACTGGCCGCCATGGAAGGAAACGGTGTCCCGGTTGATGTTCATGTCCGGACCGCCGCCGTTCGCGTAGAGGTAGCCGCCCGATTCGACCGTCAGGTTCCCGTTCACCGTGATGTCGCACTTGGTGAGGTCACTGAAATCCGTCTTGCCCTGGAACTGCAGGCATCCAATCGCGCCGCCACTATGAACGACCACGTCGCCGTCGAAGGTGTAGGGAGCATTTGCCTGGAAAATCCAGTTGCTCGCGAATTCGTAGGGCGCAGAGCCCCAGTTGATCGTGCCGCCGTCGTAGCGGATACCGCCCTGGCGGGTCGAGGACGCCGAAACAGACATGGGGCCGTTGGGGAGGTTGAGCGTCGTTCCCGCCGGCACGGCGAGCATGCCGTAGCCGCTGATGACGATCGCGTCAAATGTCCAGGTCTCGCCCGGCGGGATCGCCGTGATCGCCTGCGGGGCGTGCCACCGCGCGCCGTAGGACTTGTTGCGCTGGTCGTCCAGGTAGAGCGTGCCGTTCGGCTTCGCGGGGTCGGCCGTCTTTACGTAGAACGTTCCGCCGCCGCCGCCTGACCCGCCCGCGTTGATGCCGTTGATCTTCACGTTCGCGACGGGGAAGCCGAGCGTCGTCGCCTCCGTGAGCTCGATCGCTACGCGGCCACCGGAACCACGGCTGCCGTTGTAGTAGGAGTTCGCCGAAAAGTTCGCGAGAATGCTGCCCGATCCCGAGCAGCTCTTCGCCTTGACATAGGCCGAGCCGCACGCCGTGTTGGAACCGTCGAACTGACGGCCTCGGACGTTGATCGTGCCGTTCAGCGTCGTCGCGCCGCCGACCTCCAGCCAGACAGCGCCGCCGCCCGACTTGTTGTCCGTTGCGGAACCGGCACTCGAGCTTCCAGCGCCTAGATCCGCCGGCCTGTAGACGTTGCCGTAGACCTTACCGAAGCCGTCGTAGCTCGCGGCATGCGCCGAGGCAGCGCTGCCCGCCGGGAACTTCTGCGCCCAGTAGCCCTTCTTCTCCGCGTCAATCTTGCAGCCAGATGCCAGCGTGAAGTCGCCTCCGACGACTGCCTTGAGATGGTACTTCTGTCCGTCGTTCGCGCCGTTGATCTTGTGCGTCCAGTTGCCACCGAGAATCTCGACATCGCCCGACACATTCAGCGCCGGGAAGGTGGCGTCGTATGTCGTGTCGATCTGGACGGTTCCCGTGTAGTCCGCCGTCTGCGTCCACGAGGCGACCGTTGCAGATGCAGCAGCATCCCATTCGCAGTTCGCCTTCGAGAATCGGCCGTCGAAGAGAATGTTGTCGGACGCGGCAGGCGCGACGCCCTTGGACCAGTTGGAGCCTTCCGACGCGAGGCCGTCCGACGTGGCGACCCACGTGTTGTAGCCAGCGGGCGCGACGAGGTTCACGACCGTGAGCTCGGCGGAGCCGGCCTGCGCGTCGATGCCGTAGAGCCCAGCGGCAAGCGTGACTGTCACGGTCGTGTCGGATGTCGTCTGAGCATCAATAAGCGGCACTACCTCGACATCCACCGAAGAAGAACCTGCTGGAATCGTCGCCATGCCAGAGAGCGTCACGAATGTCTGTCCCTCCATGGCGGTTCCATCGACAGTGTAGGAGACCGTGAGATCATGCGCCGTGTCGGATCGCGAGATGCGGAACACGCCGGGAACAAGTCCGTACTCGTTGGCATCGGATATCTTCTCGATCGAAATGTCGCCGTTGTAGAAGACGCCGCCCTTCGCGACGACCTCGGTGCCGTTGGCGTTCTTCCCGTAGGCCGCAAAATTGTACGTAGTGTTCGCCGACAGATTCGCGGGCGTGTCCATGTAGGTACCGGGATTGGCGGCGGTGGCGAGGATATTCGTGATGGCCGTCTCGCCCGCGTCATAGATCACGCCAACATCTCCGCTGTTCTCACTCAGGACGACCGTGACCGTGTAGGTGCCGTTCGCGTTGCGGACGGCAGTCGGCGTCTGGAACTTCTGCGCCGTGGCGTCGACACTCTCGATCTCTCCCATGCCGAAGAACGCCGCATCGGACATCGTCGCGTATTCGAGCGCGACCTCGGCCGCGCTCGCCGCGCCCTTGCGCAGGCGCGCCTCGTCGACGGCGCCGACAAAGTAGGCCTCGCTGCCGTCCGAATCGCAGCCGATCGAGAGCGGATAGCCGTTTTCCGTGGCTTCCCGGATCGACCCCGTGCCGATCTGGGCCCCGTCGAGGAAGGCCGTCAGCGTGCTGCCGCGGTAGACGAACGCGAAGCGCATCCAGCCGGACGAGACGATGTCGGAGAAGCTCGCCGAGATGGCGGTTTCCGAGGAGCCGCGGGCCGAAAGCTTGTTGTTCGCGTTCGCCAGCTCGACCTCCCAGCCGCCGCCGTCGTTGTATTCACGCTTCCGGGAGACGAGCCGGTCGTAGCCCTTCCGCGCCGTGGCGTCGTAGAAGCAGGAGAAAGTGAAGTTGCCGCCGAGGCCAAGGGAATTGTAGTTCGGGATCGTCAGGTAGTCCTTCACATCAGACGTGGCAGTCTGGCGCGCCGTGCCGACGGCACCTGCGGCCTGCGCGACCGAAACGGCGGACGACTTCGCGGGCGACGCGCCGAGGCCGTTGCCCGTCGCGTCCGCCACGGTGCCGGACGCCTCATTCATGTGCCAGACGCCAGCATAGTTCGTCCAAACGGCGGTCGGGTCGTTGTCGACGTTCGCCGCGCCGCCGAAGTACACCGTCAGTTCTGTTGCAGACGAAAGCGATGGCACCTTGACCCAGACGAGCGTCTCGCCCGCAGGATCGAAGGTGTCAACCTCGAACGGAAGCGAGGCGTCATTCTCGTCCGTGAAGAAGAGGTCCGTACCGTTTGCGCTTTGGTGGAGTAGCGCCGAGGCTTCGACGGGCAGACGCACAAGTACGGGGAAGTCCGCCCACGCCGTCTCGCCGATCTTCGCGAGCGCCGTCGCGGATGGCGTCAGCGTCATTTTCTTCGCGAAGTCCGTCTTTGAGACGGCGACCCGGTTGTGGAGAACCAGATTGGTCGAGGCTGTGGACGGCAGCTCGTAGTTTCCGGCGAGGAGCGTAACGGTGATCGTCACGTCCTCGTCGACTGTCACATCGTCCAGCGGCATGACCGGAAGAACCGCGCTAGCTGCGTTGGCGGGAATCGTGACGGCGACAGGCACCTCCCAAGTCGTTCCTTCCGTGCCCGCGCTGCCGGAAATCGTATAGTTCACCGTGAGCGGGAGCGAATCGTCATTGACGCGCGAAACCGTGACGCCACCCGCGACGAGGCCCTTCTCGTTCGCATCTGTTGTCGCGCCGAGAGACAGCACGCCCGTGTAGAGCGTCCCGGCGTCGGCTTCGACCGTTCCGTTCTCGTTCGTCGCGAGAACGGAGATCTCGTATGTCGTGTCCACCGCAAGGCCGGAGACGGTCCAGTTGGCCATGCCGCCATCGGCCACGGACTGCCAGCCGTTCGTCGTCGCGGAGGCGCCGTCGTCCGCAATCCAGGCCAGGTCGGCCGCGTTCGCGTCCTCGGTCGCCGAGAGCGCGTAGGTTGCCGCGCCAGTGCGAGACATGGCGACGGTGCCAAGCGCCGGCACGAGGCGGGAGGCATGGGCGTAGGCTTCGTCTTCATCGGTCGTCACAAGAAATTCGTCGAAGGTGATATACTGGCTGTTGACCTTGTAGTGGCCGAGCATCTGAAGGTAGGAGGGCTTAGCCGATCCGCTAACGAGCGCAATGCCGTTCGTCGTGAACGTCCACTCGAAGTCGGTTGTCAGGGTGTTGGTCGGAGCGGCGTAGAACGAGAGGGTGTCGTTGCCGTTTTCGCCTATGTCGATTTTCGCGATGCAGGCGCATCGAAGTGTCTTCGACGTGTCGATGGTGAAGAGAGGTTTCGTGAAGGTCGCGCCGTCCGCGGGGTTCTTGACATAGGCGGCAACCTCCAGCGTCCCGTTGCGGTTGCGGACGCCCATGTAGATGCCGTTCGCGATGTTGCATTGGTCGCCCGTCGTCGGCTTTTCGATCGCCTCGGTGCCGAGGCCGGCGATCCAGTAGTTCCATTCGCCGAGGTAGGACGTGCTTAGGGCGGCTTTGGGAACCTGCATCAGGAATCGAAAGTAGATGGAGCCGGACGTCGGCCACGTGCAGGTAAGCTTCCGCTGCTGGGCGCGGTTGTCGCGGGTGGCACTGGTCGCCGTGGTGTTGTAGAGGACAGCGCGCAAATCCTTTGTTCCGTGGACAGTTCCATCCTTCCAAATGTCGGGAAGCTGGAGTCCGTCGGGTTGTGCAACAAAGACGCCCGTTCCGGAATTCCAGCCATTCACCTTGTCGAGACCGATCGAGTCGATGCCGGACTTCTTTCCGTTGAGGGACGAGGCTGTGTAGTCGGACGTGGCCGTGTAGTCGGCCGAGCTGAAGCCCTCGTAGACAAGAACCTCCGCGCGCGCTTCCGGCGCGGAGAGCGCAAACGCGAGAAGAGCCGCTACAAGCGGGAACATTCCGCGCGCGAGACGCGATTTAAGAATCGAACCGGAACCTTCGGTATGTTTCATTGCCATCCCCCTTGATGCATCGTTTCGTTTCTAGCGACATTCTACCGTCTCGGGAAAACATCGCCAATGCCCTGAACCATCGTTCGGCGACATTCTAACAAAACGAGGCAGGGATATGAATATACGAAAGTATAGGCGGGGCTGAAAAGTTGAAAGGCGGACAGCCTTCGGCTGGGGGATACGCATCTCCGAAGCGGAGGTACACCGTCTCAGTGCGCCATTCGCGGCAGAGCTGGGAACTCAACCACCTTGTGCAATTACCTGACGATCAGCTGAAAACCGATGCCCTTCACGATAAGTTCACCGCCTGCGCCTTCGGCCGTGTCAACGAGATAGTCCGCAAGCGTCCTCTCGCCGATTGCAACGGTCGATCCCGCGCCGTATGCGCCCGTCGCGAGCCTCACGCCGTTGACTGTCGCAGACTTTACGGTGAGCGTATGACCTCCGAGGTCGAGGCTCGAATTAGCATCCGCTATCTCGATGCTGGCCGCATTCATGTCGGCATTCACCGCGGCACGTCCGTAGTCACGCACGACGTACTTGACCTTCTTGTAGTCAGCAATCGCGTCGCCGCCATAGCCGAGCGACACCATTTCCGTGGTGTTGGTATTATTGGCGGCCTGGTTTCCAGCACTCATGGCGATATATACCGTGCCGCCCTTCTCGCCGTCGGCAGCAGTCTGAAGATAGACAGTGCCGGCGGAGGAGTCGGCGGGACCGCCGGAGCCCAAAACGCGGCCAGAGGCGGAAATCGCCCCGCTAAAGCTCGAGAAATCGGCACCGGGCGATGTAAGCTTCACGGCAATGCGTCCAGCCGATCCGCGAACGGCTTGTTTGGAACCTGCCTCTGCAACAACTCGCCCTGTCCCCGAGATAGTTCCTGCCGTAATGTCGATGGATCCCCCCGTTCCTCCAGAGCAGTTTCCGCCGTCCTTGTAAACCTCCAGCATGCCGTTGGCATTAGCCTCACCGTTGAGCGTAAGTGCGCCTGCCACGACAAGCTTGATGACACCGCCACTCGCTTCAGCCGCCTGACCGTTGGGCCACGGTACGGAGTTACCAGGAAGGCACGGTGCAAATACCGAGTCATATCCAGTGTAGAACTGCGCGCCCTTGTACTTGTACGCCAGGCACCGCCCGCCGTGCGTGTGACTCTCCAGAACGCCGGAAAAGCCGTTATTCAGGCTGTTCTTCTCCTTTTTGAGGCCGCATTGCTTCGCGACCAGCAAGCCATCCGATTCAACCGTCAAATCGCCGTTGACAGTCAGGTTACACGACACAAACGTCGGTAGCGAAGCCCCGTTGTCCACGATGTCCGCCATAGCGGGCACGCCGATCGCCGCGCCGCCCTTCACCGTGACATCGGCGTCCAGAACGAGGTTGGTCCATGTCGTCAGCATCCAGTTTCCGGTCATCGTCTGGTCGGTCGAGGAGCCGAGGTCGAGCGTGCCGTCCTCGTAGCGGATCGAGCCGTAGGCCGTGCTGCCCGACGCATTGAGCGAGAACACGCTGTCGAGGCCGTTCGGCAAATGCAGCGCCGTCCCGACGGGAACCGCAAGGACCGCGTAGTTGCCGAGACCGAGCGAATCGAACGTCCAGTCGCCGTCGGCGGTCACGGGAGTGCATCGCGCGATCGACGGCGCAAACGCCCCGTCGGCATTGTCGAGAAGGAGCGTGCCGTAGGTCTGCGAGGCATCCTTGATGAAAACCGTCCCGCAGCTGCCGTAGGTCGAACTCTGCCCGTTGCTGTTGTTGTAGGGATAGACCGAAGCCTTGAGATGGAGCGTCGAATAGTCGATCGGCGTCGACGAAGTGGCAATCACCGCGACGCGACCGCCGACGCCGCGGTAGTTCTGCTCGGATGTCGCGACAGCGCTCGCGGAAATCGTGCCCGAACCCGAAACGGTTGCGCCGCGCACATAGACGGATCCCGCCGCCCCTCCGCAACGGAGCGTCAAGTTTCGGTTCCAAGTGTCGGATCCCGTATCGGCGCCGATGTAGCCGTCCACGACGATGGCACCCAGAGAAGTGAGATAGACCGCGCCGCCGCCAATGCCGACATAGTAGTTGCCGCTCGCACGTTTGTAGGGCATGCCGATGTGGACCGGTTCTTTGAGGTTGTCGTAGGGCGCCTGTCCAGAAGCTCCGAACCATCCGCCGTGTGACGGCGGGGGAGAGGTGTGGTTGCCGGAGTTGGCATGGTAGTAACCCTTGTTCCTGGCATCGATCCGGCCGTTCGCGCCGATGACGAGCGACCCCGCATCGATGCGGACGCGGTAGGTCTCGTTGTCGAGGAGATCCTGTAGGTAATCCGTCGCACTCTGCCACTGCGTCCGCGACTGCGGATGGGTGATGGTGCCGCTCATGACCGCCATCGGCCCGGTGACGGTCAGGCACTGGAAGTCGCCCTTGCCGGGGTAGACCGTGTCGAGCGTAACGATGCCCGTGTAGCCGTTCTGCATCGTCCACGAGGCGACCATCGCGGTCGCAGCGGCATCCCATTCGCAGTTCTCGGTCGAGTAGAGGCCGTCGAAGAAAACGTTCTCCGCGGCGAGCGGCGCATGGCCCGCGGACCAGTTCGCGTCGGTCGAGGCAAGGAACTTTCCGTCCGTGGCCGTGCCGCCCATCCAATAGTTGCAACCTTCCGGCGTTGTGAAGTTCGCAATCGTCACGGCGACGGCCGCGGGGGCGGCGTAGTTGCCGGCGGCAAGGGAAACCGTCATCGTCGTGTCGACCGCCGTCGCCGCGTCGAGGATCGGCCTCACCGTGATTGTCGCGGAGGTTTCGCCCGCCGGAATCGTCACAGCGCCCGCGTCGTCCACGTAGTTCACCCCCGCGACGGCGGTACCGTCCGCGAAGGCGTAGTTCACAACGAGCGGCAGCGGGTCGGGATTCACGCGGCTTACCGTGAGTGTCGCGGGCGCGACGCCAAGCTCGGCCGCGTCGGAGACCTTCGCGAGCGACAGCGTCCCGCCGTAGATCGTGCCGAGAGCAAGCGTGTCCGTCTCGCCGCCTGCGTTCTCCGCCGTAAGCACCACTTCGTAGGTCGTGTCGTCCACTGGCGCGGCGAACGTGCCAGTAGCGGTGGAATCAGCCGTGAAGGAGCCCGCGCCGAGCGCAACCGGCGTTTCGACCGTCGCATCGTCGCCGTCCGAAAGCGTGTAGGTGATGGTCGCATCGCTCTGCGCGAGCGCGGCGGAGGCGGTGTAGACGCCGTTGGCGAGCGCAAGCGCGCCGCCTGAAAGTATCGGCTTGGTTGTGTTGACAAGCAGAATGTCCGAAAGGTCCGTGCCGACGACGAGTTCGTCCGCGCGGAAGCGGTCGCCGTTCGTGCCGTAGGGACCGGCCACGCCGATGCGCGTCGGGTAACTTGAATCCGTCATCAGATCGACCTCGACCGAATCGGACGCACCGCCGATCATCGCCCATGGTGTATCAGTGGTGAAGGCGTCGGTCGCCATCGCGCCGGCGCGGAGAATCTCCTTTCCGTCCGTACCTGCGCCGACCTGGACCTCAGCATAGCAGATGTAGGTTGTTCCGAGAGTGATGCCAGTAACGAGCGGATACGACGTAAACGTCGTCCCGGAGGCGGTCGTATGCGCAAGGGAGAGAACGTACTGGTCGGAGGAATTCTTCCAGATGACGAACGCAAGCGACGCGGATGATTTCGTCAACAGGTAGTAGTCCGTCGTTCCAGTCGTAAGCCCGAAGCCGAAATAACCGCCGTCCTTCTGGGCAAGGGAGTCCCCCGCGTTGAGCTTGGTGGCCGCTTTGGAATCCAGATTGAGAAGCACGCGCACGTAGAGCATACCCGAGGAGACTTTTAGCGCCTCGGCGATCAGGCCATGACTCGTGGAACGAAGCGCAGCGCTACTTTCGCCAGGGTTCAGCCCGATCGAGCCGCCTAGGACGGAGAAGCCGGCGTCAGTCATGGCGGACGGCAAGGACAGCCCGAAATTCGTGCCGTAGACCTTCGGCTGGCTTCCGCTCATCTGCCAGGCCCCCGTAGCGAGTCCGACCGTATGGTCGCCGGTGACATTGGCGCCGGAGGGCGTCATCTGCGTGTTATCGCCCACATTGTTGTAGTCCACTGGATGGAAGCCCTCGTAGACGAGAACTTCGCCGTGTGCCGCAGGCGCGGCAAGCGCGCACGCGAGAAATGCCGCCACGAGCGGGAACATTCCGCGCGTAAAACGCGATTTAAGAATCGAACCGGAACCTTCGGTATATTTCATTGCCATCCCCCTTAATACATCGTTTCGCTTCTGACGACATTCTACCACTTCGGGTAAATATCGTCAATGCTATGAACCATCGTTCGGCGACATTCTAACAAAACGAGGCAGGGATAGGAATATACGAAAGTATATGTAGGGTTTGGGAAGTTAGAAATTGAAAGTTGAGGCACGTTTGCCACCTTACCGGCTCGACCTTGAAGAAGGCCGAGAACATCGAACACCGCTAACGTTCTTTGACTGCGCCTGCCACCCGTCTTATGTAAGAGCCGAACATCGGCACCGTGTAGGCTACCGTACCGAGCGAAGGGGAATATATCATGCCCTTCTTGATCAAGGATCGCCGCATCATCGAAAGGGAATTTGCCGTCCTGCCCATCCGCACGGCAATGTCCGCCATCGACTGCGGCTTCTCGGGCACGCCGTCTGCCATCGCCATGAGAAACTTCTGCTCGGCAGCCGACACCCTGTCAAACCGCACCTCAAAGAAGCTCCTGTCGAGACTCTTTATCACCTGCGGCAATATCGACTTCACGTCGCTCGCCACAATCGGCGACCGCTCCGCATGCTGCCACACCTGATATCCGCATTCCTGGAGGAAGAAGGGATATCCCGCCGATGCCTTGAAAATCTCTGCAAAGGCGGCATTCTCCACTGCAATGCCATTGTCCTCGAACGGCTTCACTATGGCCGCCCACGACGCATCTTCATCCAATGCCCCAATCGGCTCGTAGACAAACATCCGCTCGGCGTATGTCTTGCTTTTCCCTACCAGCGTGCGGACCGTAGGAAGGCCGGAGCCGATCAAATACAGCGGAAGAAGCTCCTGCGCCGAACGATGAAGCGCCACGATAATGCCGCGCATAGCCTCTTCGTCCAAATTCTGAAGTTCGTCGATGTACAGACCGACCGCAGTCGAGGAAACCTTAGCAACGCGAGCTGTTGCGAGCAGTACCTGCGATAGATCAAGTTCCATGTTGCCAGACTCGCCTATACCTCTATGAAGTTCAACCGACACGCCTACGTCGCCTATGTTGAGGGAGAACTTCCTGACAAAGTTTCCCAGAACCGCAAACGCCTCCTGGACACAGCCCTTCATCTTGCACTTGAAGTCAAGCGTGTATAAGGCCTCCTTAAGTTTCTGGGCAATATCCTCCAAGTCGCTTTTATCGCTTCTGATTTCCGATATCACGGAAATAATCCCGTTGTCTTTAGCCCGTTCAGACAGGTACTTCAAAAGAACAGTCTTGCCGACACCACGCTGGCCTATCAGCATCAAACCTCGCTCTGCACGCTGAAGCTTCGCGCGCATCGCAACGACTTGTCCGTCCTCTATGACCTGATTCCTCCCTGCCAATTCTGGCGGCAAGTACCCAGCCCCAGGGGTGAATGGATTTCTGATTCTGTCCATTGACTTATACCTTTCAATAATAGCGAATAAGCGATTTTTTGATTTTTTACTTATTCGCCATTATTATACATTATTATCCGCTTAGTTGACAAGGGGGGGCGGGTCCATCTGGGCGCTCGTCTCACTTTGCCGCACATACGGACACGCGAACTGGGTCTACGAACTTGCGCCGGAAGAGCAGATCGACCACCACATCGCGCAAATCACGCACAAGGAGCGCAAGCGCGCATCGCGGAGATCACCAAAGGGAAACGAGGTGCCACATGTATAGACGAGTTGCCGCCATTGACGTCTTCCTGTGGGGACACCATGTTGGAAGGATCGCACCTGACTTTGGATCATATTACCAGTTCCAGTATGATCCGTCTTTCGTCCGGACGGGGATCCAGATTGCGCCGTTCCAGATGCCGCTGCAGAAACAAATATACAAAGCCGTTGACGCGCATTGACACACATTGTCCTTGCTCTCCTTTGCCCCCTAAACTATCGTCACCTGGCCGCGAGCTCGTAGACCATCGTCGGGGCGTTTGCACCTTCGCCGGCGGCAATCTTGGCGGTGAAGCGGTAGACGCCACCCTCGTAGACCGCGGGAACCTGGCGGAGACGCGTGCCGTCCGACGCGACCGCCCAGACCTTGAGGCCCTTGTTTGAATTCTTCAGAGCAATCTTCGCTTCGCCGGCCGCGGCGAGATAGGGAAGCGCGCCCCAGTTCGTCATCTCCGTTCTGCCAGCGCTCTTGAACTCCGCGCCCGAGTTGAGGACGTCCGTGAGATGGAAGATCACGACGCGCTTCGACGACGCAAGCGGCGCGCCGTCCATCGACGAGGCGGATACGCAGCAGAACGCGGTCACGCCCGAGACGGCGAGCGGACCCGCCGCGAGGTCGGACTTCTTGATCGAGCATACGCCCGCCGTGCGCGGCGTGGAGACCTTGAGCGTCCCCTTGTTGTAGTCGATCGAAAGCTCGCGCGTTTCCGAGACGCCCGCTTTGTTGAATGCGGGTATCTCGCCCTTGTTCGACGCTGTATAGATCTTGTCCACGTGCAGCGCGGGCTTCTTCCCCCCGTCCGCGACGAACGAGCCGATGCGGCAGATGTGCCCGAGCTCGGTGAACGGCAGCGGGAAGAGACCCCTCGACCACATGTCGCCGAGTCCGCCGCCGAAAGCCTCCGCCGCGGTGACGCCGTAGGCCGCCGTCCCCTTCGCGGGCGCGGCGTCGCGGCGTCCGAAGAGTAGGACGGCCTGGCGCTCGGTGAGCTGGGAGAGCGGATCGGTTACCATATCAAAGCCTTTCGACGGACTCGGCTTAAACATGTTGCCCTTGTCGTGACTCCACGCAAAGCGGTAGATGCCGTCCCAGTCCTGGAGCGAGGCGTAGGCGCCCATCATGAGTCCGCCTTCCGCGCGCCACTGGTTGGGGTTGCAGAAGTTCCACTCCGAGACGGTGAACGGCTTTCCGAATACGCGCGTACACGCCATCATGATCGGCAGCGAGTACGCGGCGCTTCCGTTCTTGAGGTTCGCCTGGTTGTTGAAGCGCATCACCACGTTGCCGGAGTTGCCGTGGTAGATGTCGGCGTACTGATGGTTGTCTACGACCTCGAGCGCCTCGCGCTCGTAAGTCTGGCCCATGTTCTCCCACCAGTTGCCGCCCGAGATGAGCGTCTTCACGCCCGCGTCCTTAAGCCGCTTCGACATACGGCGGTTCGCGTTCGCCTTAACCTCGTAAAGAAACTCGGCGAACTCCTTGCGCCTGCCGATGTCCTTCTTCTCGTACTGCGGATAGCCCTTCCCCTTCGCCCACTCGTTGTACTTCTTGACGTAGACGTCTTCCGCACCTGACCAGACGGACGCGATGGAGTCCTCGTTGAGGAGCGTGACGAAAAGGACGGCCGGATCGTCCTTCCACTTTATCCCCGTGTATGGGTTCACGTGGTCGAAGAGTTCCATCGAGCGCTTGAACCACAGGTCCTCGGCGGGCTTGTGGATCGGGACGATCGCCTTGATGGTGCCGCAGTGAAGCGGCTTGTCGAAGCCCTCGCAACTTCCGTAGCTGCCCATCGCGTAGAGATCGAAGGTTATGTAGACGCCCGCCTTCTTGCATGCCGCGACGAGGTAGTCGAGCTGGTCGAGACGCTGCGGAGAGATGGTCGGCCATGTACGACGGTTCCAGATGTCGTTCCATTCCTCCTTCGTGATCGTGACGTCGAGGTGGTGGAGGCGTATTGTGTTCCATCCGCGCATCACGAAGTCGCGCACCGCGCGGTCCGCTTCATCTTTCGAGAGGAAGTTCGCGCTGAAGCAGAGATTGCCGCCGACGAAGCGTCGCGGCGTCCTCTTCGCATCCTTCTCGAAGACGAAATGCCCCTCCGGCGACACGCGCGCGAAGCCGTACGCGCCCGCGGGCTCGTCGTGGCGCGTGACCTTCGAGAAGTCGAGGATCGTGCCAGGCTTGACGTCGTTCGTCCACGGGAACTTCACCCACTTGTCTCCCGCGGCGAGCTTCAGGGGCGGAGGCGGAAGCCCGAGCTTTACGCTGCCGCTCGCCCTTCCGAGCGAATCGGCGAAGACGCCCTGCACCTCGAACTCGACGGTCGAGCGCGCGGCGTTCTTCGCGTCCGGGAACTCGATGCGCAGCTCGAAGAGCTCCTTCTTGTCCTTTCGCGCGTCGGCGAGGACGGCGTTTCCGGAGACGACGGACACCCTCAGCTTCTTCTTCCCGCCCTTAGAGGCGATCTCGATGCGGCTTTTGTCACCAAGCCCCAGGAACTCCTTCCCGTAGGCCGCCGGAAGCTTCGCGCCGCCGGCCGTTCCCTCCGCGAAGTCGTTCACTGGCAGCGGGAAGCACAGGTACGCGCGCTCGAGCTTCAGCGGCGCGCCGTCCGTGGAGGAGAGCGTCCAGCGGACGTGCACCTTGGCAGCGTCGCCCTTAGTGACGTCGAAGAACTCCTCGCGGATCGCGATGCCGCGTCCGCCCGGCCACATCTTCGCCGTGTGGAGAAGGCCCTTGCCGAACTTCGGATCGTCGACGGTGGACTTCTTGTGCTCCTTCGCGGCGTAGTCCTGCGCGGCGAACTGCCAGCCCGGGCCGAACACTATGAAGTTGACAAATCCCCATTCGACCTTGGGATCGTTCCGGATGATCCCCTCGACCTGGGGAAGCCCGCGCCCCTCAACTCCGATCGTCGCGTACGTGTCTGCGAAAACCGCCGTAGCAGCTGACAGCGTGGCGGCCGCAACAGCCGAAACAATCATGCACCTTATCTTCATTTCTCCCTCCGTTATCAAAGCCGATTAATTCACGCTGCGGCGCTGCGAGTTCAACCACTCTGCACGCAATTATCTGACAATCAACTGAAAACCGCCACCCGTCACGATAAGTTTACCGCCAGCGCCTTCAGCCGTGTCAACGAGATAGTCTGCCAGCGTTCCTTCTCCGATCTCAATCTTCGATCCCGCGGCGTATGTGCCTGGCGCGAGCTTCACGCCATTGACCTTCGCAGACCTGACCGTGAATGTCTTGCCGTTGAGATCAAGCACAGTGCCAGAGTCCATTTCGAGCACCGACATCCTGAGACCTGCGAAGAGCTTCACCCTTGCAGCCGCCTCGGTCTTGAGCGATGCCTTGCGGAAATCGTCCGTCTCGCCACCGGCCTTGACGGAAGGAATCGCCGTGAACGCGACATTGTTCGCCGTGTTGCCGGTGTTGCGGATGACAATCGTGCCCGCACCTTCCGCCTGGTTCGCCGTCTGGAGGTAGATCGAGCCGGCGGACGAAGAGCGGTCAGCGGCAAACTTGGACGTGTAGTAGCCTTTGGCGTTGATCTTTGTCAACCAGGCATCGGAGAACGTTTCGCCCGCGCCCGTGAGGCGCACGGCGATGCGCCCGCCGCCGCTTGAATTGCCGGAATCATCCTCAGAATAGTTGCGCGAATTGCCGTTCGCCTCAATGCGCCCAGCACCTTCAAGACGTCCGGCGGTGATGTCGATCGATCCCGGCGCGCCGGAACGAGCGTCCGCAACGATCGGTGTCGCGCTTGCGACGCCGTCCAGCGTCAGCGTTCCGCCGACCACGAGGCGGATTGCCCCGCCGCCGACGTTGACGCGGCCGTTGTCGGCGCCGAACGTGCCGGGATGGCGCGGGCGGAAGAACGAGTCGTAGGCAACATTCGACGTCGACCTTCCGCACTGTCCGCCATGGCAGGAGGTGCTTCCGCCGCCAACAGTCGCGGCACCGGTCGCGATGTAGCCGCCGCGGACGGCGCGCAGATACGAACTCGATGCGACGTGCATGTCGCCGGAGACGGCAAGGCCGCAGGTTCGCACATTATTCGATGTGTCGGAGTAGAGCAGTAGCGTTCCCACGCCTGCCCCATTCGTGACGACAAGGTTGCCGTCTAGCGCGAAGTCCTTAGGCTCGAATATCCACTTGCCGGAAATCGTGTGCGTCGCCGCGCTCGGCAGCAGGAGCGTGCCGCCGTCGACGATCAGGCCCGTTTCGTCGAGCGTGTTGCCGGTCGAGGAAACGGACGCGAGGCCGCCGCGCAGGTCGAGCGTCGTTCCGGTCGGAACCTCGAGGATGGCGTTCGCGCCGAAGACGATTTCGTCGAGGACCCACGTCTGACCCGCCGGGATGCGCGTGAGCTGGTTGGGCTTCGGGCGATATGCGTACATCCCGTACTTGTTCGTCCGGTCGCGGAGATACAGGACGCCGTTGGGCTTGAGCGGCGAGCGAACGAGAATCGTGCCGACGCTGCCGACCTTTGCGTAGGACGATACGCCGCCAAGCGCCGTAAGGTTCGCGTCCGGGAGACCGAGTTCACCGTTCGTGATGAGGACGGAGACGCGACCTCCGGCACCGGAGTTCTGGTTGGAGCCGGAACTCGTGTTCGTGCAGTCCGCGGAGATCTTGCCCGATCCGGACAGCGTCGCGGTCTTAAGATAGACGGCGCCGCCCGAGCCGGAATAGCCGTTCCACTGTCCCCATGCGGAGACGCTGTCGGAACGGATCGAGCCGTCGAGTTGTGTACCGCCCGTGACCTCAATCCAGACCGCGCCGCCGGCAGGGGCGTTGTATGTATTGTCAGCCGCCGGACTTGAACCGACGCCGTACGGCTCGGTCAGACTGCCCCAGGAGAGTCCGCCGTCGTAGCTTCCGCCGTAGGCGCCGGCGCCTGTTCCGGAGTGAGGTCCATAGGCACCCTTGCCGGTGGCGTGGATCTGCGCGCCGGACGCGACTGCCAGGTTTCCGCCGACATCGATGCGCAGACGGTAGTAGTCTTCCTTGTTCGTGGCGTTGTGCGCCTTGTGAGTTACCTTGCCTGAAGCAATAGTCATGTCGCCGGAAACGGTCAGACAGGTAAAGCCACCCTTCTCCGGGAATACGGTATCGACCGTGACCGTGCCGGTGTAACCATTCGTCTGCGTCCAGGAGGCGACCGTCGGCGTCGCGGCGGCGTCCCACTCGCAGTTCGCCGTCGAGAATCGCCCGTCGAAAAGAATGTTGTCGGACGCGGCAGGTGCGACGCCCTTGGACCAGTTGGAGCCTTCCGACGCGAGGCCGTCCGCCGTCGCAATCCATGTGTTGTAGCCAGCGGGGGCAGTGAGATTGACGAGCGTCAGCGTTGCAGACGTGACGGCAGGCATCTCGTAGTTACCTGCAGCAAGCGTCACGGTAATTGCGATGTCCTCGGTGACAGCGGAGTCAAGGATCGGCGCGACAAGTAGGTATCCTGTCGTTTCGCCAGCCGGTATTGTGACGGCGGTCGGTGCGTCCCATGTCGTTCCCTCGGCGGCTCCGACAGCGGAAGAGGAAATCGTGTAGTTCACCGTGAGCGGGAACGGGTCGTCGTTGGCACGCGAAACTGCAACCTTGCCGGCGACAAGACCGTTCTCGTTCGCGTCCGTCGTCGCACCAAGAGAGAGTTCTCCCGTGTAGAACGTTCCGACGACCTTCTCGGCCGTGTCGCTGGCGTTCGTCGCAAGAATTGTCGCCTGCCAGGTCGTGTCCGCCGAAAGTCCGGAGATTGTCCATGTCGCAGAGTTTCCTTCGGCAACGGACTGCCAGCCGTTAGTCGAGACTGTCTCGCCATCCGATAGAATGTACGAGAGATCGGCGGCGTTGGCGTCCTCGGTCGCAGAGAGCGAGTAGGCGAGTGCACCAGTGCGGGAGAGGGAGACTGTTCCAAGATCGGGGGATTCGGTGTTGATGTAGAAGAACTCGAGCTCGTCGATTTGAATGTAGGAATCGCTCTCGTCCTGGTTCGCCGTAACCGCGAAACGATAGGAGTCATAGGCGGTGTTGTTCTGGAACTCATAGTAACGGCTTTCGAGCGACGACCACCCAGTTTCCGACGATTGCGCGTCGAGGACGGCCCACATGACGTCCTCCGCGTTCTTCGCCTCAAACGTCCAGGTCTTCGGCATGCGCTTGTCGTAGAAGTAGGGGGTCGTGCTCGGGCAGTACACCTTGTAGGCGTTGACGACCGTCGGGGAGTCGAAGGTGTAGATCCAGTCCACGGTCGTGCCGCTGTGGATGGAGCGGTCGTCGTTGTTGTGGGCTGTTCCGTTGTCGAAGGCGTTTTTCGCGGGCTTCACCCAGTCGCCGGTGGTGGTCGTCGTAACGGCGCCGTTCGGATTCGTGAGATCCGTGAGGACAAATCCGGTGTCGCAGAGGAACTGGATTTCGTAGATCTGCAGGTAGGAGTTCGAGCCGAGAATCTCCGTACAGCTGAACTTGTAGTATTCGTAAGCCGTCTCGTTTTCAAAGTGGAAAGACTTCATCACGTCTCCGACGGGCCAAGTCACGCTCGAGCGCGCGTCAAGCTGCGTCCATGTCGAGCCGTCGTTCGAACCGTGGAAAGTCCACGCCTTCGGCGAGCGTTTGTTCGATTCATTTGCGTTTTTGATTCGAATACGGAGGATGTTGACCTTCGTCGGGGCGTTGAACTTATAGACAAGGTACATCGGATTGCTGGTCGTCTCCGCAAGCCATCTGCAGTCATCGCTGCTCCAGTTGCCGTCAAAGGCGTGATCGGCCGTGTAAGGGCTAAGCGTCGGGGATGACTCGACGACAGCACCGGCGGAGGCTGAGGTGTCGACGAGCAGTTGGTCGGGCGGCGTAGTTGCCGCGGCGCGCGCTTCGAGCGCGGCGAGCGCACACACGAGAAATGCCGCCGTTAGCGGGAATATTCCGCGTGCGAAACGCGATTTCAGAATCGAACCGGAAACTTCGGTATATTTCATTGCCATTCCCCTTAGTGCATCGTTTCGCTTCTGGCGATATTATACCACTTCGGACAAATATCGTCAATGACCTGAACCATCGTCAGATGACATTCTAACAAAACGAGGCAGGGATAGGAATATACAAAAGTATATTCACTTCCCAAGCCGGAACTTGGAGGAGAGGAACGAGAAAATTCGGTCGGGGTGCGACTCCCAAAGCGGCGGCTGCCCATTAAGGCCGAAAATGCAGTCGTCTGCGAGTTTTTCCCACTTCTCGTTCAGCTCCGGGCCAAGAATCTTTGCGATGGATTCAATCCTGGCGACCATCGCCACGGCACAGGCAAGGTCGCCAGCGGCAGAAAGCCAAGGCCCGTCCGCGCCCTTTTCCTCTACAAAGCGCCGCGCCGCGAGAAGCGCGACTTCCTTCATCACCGCCTCGGCCTTGCTGGCGCGCGACGAATCCGCAAGCCGAATCACCTCGAGCGAGGCGTTCATCTGCAGAAACGAATACCCGGGCATCTGCCACTTCCGCTCCTGCTCGGAAAGCTTCGACACGCCCCAAGACTGCTCTATCGCCTCGTCGACGAATTTCTCGTACGCCTCGCGGTAGCGTTCGTTGCCAGTCGTCTTCCACGCCGCGGCGTACACCATCGGCAGCCGCGCCGCCTCGTGCGGCTGCACATTCCACATCTTTAGGACACCCTTCGCGTCTTGCCTCCCGTTCGCGTCAAGCGCGTTCCATCCGTTCGTCTCGGTGACGTTTGCAATCATCCTGTCGGCAAGCGCGGCAAATGCGCCGCGTATCGCGTCCTTCTCATCGCGTGACGCCATCCCGCTCTCGTAGTAACGATAGAGTCCGTGTACGAAGTGGGTGATCTGGTCGCGCGAAGAGCCCCTGTTCACCGTTGCGCCGTCGCGCGACACGCCGCGGCACACATAGCCGGGGATCTTCGTGCCAAGCGAGAGAAGCGCCTTTGCGACGCCCTTCGCGCGCTCCGCGTCGTATTTGTCGACGAGCGCTGAAAGCGCGAGCCCAGCGATTATCGCGCAATCTTCGGTATCGTCCTCTCCCGCACCGAGGAAAAGCCCCGTCGCCTCGGAGCGGAACGTCGATGCGTGCGCCCAGGTCGCGGCGAAAGTGTCGAACTGGAATGGGATGCGGCAGCGAACGACCTCGTTGCCGTCGAACACGTTGTATTTCGGCAGGCGCGGCTCGTCATCCATTATCTTCGCGAGCTTCGGATACCTTCCCGCCCACGGCTCGGAACGATAGCCGAGATCTTCGGCCTTCTTCACGAGGTTCCAGCTCGGATCGTCCGGATTGTTCCAGTGCTGCGTCCAGGTGACCCCGCGGTCGTCGAGGTGGATCGCGATGTCGCAGTCTACCATCTTGTTCCCGACGACGACGTTCTCTCGTCCGCCGCCGAGCATCACGGCGCAGCCCGCGCGCTCGAAGACGTTGCTTGCTACCGTATCGCCGCAGTCGCAGTCGTCAAGGTACACGCCCATCGTGAAGACGTCGCGGCTCTTGCCGTTCGATATCGTGCGCCCGAGGTCGTGGATGCGGTTTCCTACGACCTTGTTGCCCTGGCTCGTCCAGTCGCGACCAGTGTAAAGCGCACCCGCGTCGCCTGTCTCCTTCACGACGTCGAAGATGTCGTTCCCTTCGATCAGATGCTCGTTGCCGCCGTAGATGATCGCCGAATGGGGCGCGTCGTGGATGCGACAGCCGACGACCTCGTTGCCGCAGCCGTGCATCGCGACGCCAGGCGCGTATACGCGCTGCAGGAGTGCGAAGCGCGAGATGTCGCACCCGACGACGCGGTTGCCGCCCTTCGCGAGAGTGCGCCTGTTGCCGCCGTTCAGCGCGACGCCCCTCCGCCCGACGTTGCGTATGACGCAGTTTGAGATGACGACCCCTTCGCAGTCTCCGGCGATGTCGATGCCGTCTCCGGCAACGCATTCAATCGTGCAATCCGCCACGAGAACGTCGCGGCAGTCGCGGAGCACGAGTCCCGCGCCGCCGCCAAGCGCGATCGTCTTCCCTCGCACGACCTCGCCGCGCCGGTGTTCGAGAAGCAAGACCGGCTCGTCGCCCCAGGCGATCGTCACCGGATTGGACGCGATATCGCCCCCGGGCGGGATAAAGAAAAGCGTGCTTCCCTCGACAAGCCATTCGCCCTCGGTGTCGAGGAAGCTCCTGTGACCGACGGCGTAGAACCGGCGCTTCTTCTGACCCCAGCTCGCCTTGCCGATGCCGAACACGTGCTTGTCCTTGAACCGCGCGACGCCGTTCGAGACGGACGCGACGCGCAGTATCTCGAAAGCCCAGTCGTGCGTCCAGTAGCCGGCGAGCGAATAGCCGGAATCTGGCAGGCCCGTGACAGTCACGTTGTCCTCTCCTTCGAAAGTGAACCACGAGCCCTCCTCGGGTTCGCGTGCAAGCGTCATCGGAGCGCTTCCGAAGTATAAAGATGGGTGGCGAGGGAGATTCGTCCAACCGCCGCTATGGTATTCACCAGGAGTGACGCTGATGCCAATCCCAGAGAGGTCGCACGACCAGACGCCGTTCTCGCCTTTGACAAATGAATCGGCGGGGAGAATCGCGGAAGCCGCCAGCAGAAGTGTTGCTATCATGGTTTCATTATACCAAAACCGCGCGACGGCAATCTATACAATAGTATAGAGACTGCGATGCACCTCTTTGATATAATAAGGCCAACACAAGGGGACTACAATGAACAACAAGCTTGCCAACTTTGCACCACTCCTGTTCCTTGCCTTCGCCACGCGCGCCGCCGTTCCGTATGGCGCCGCGCCGCAGCAGACCGGCGACCTCGTACTGCCGTCCGGCGAAATCACCGCCGCGACGCCGAAAATCCTCTTGATACACGGCGGCGGATGGACTTCCGAAAAATACCTTCGCGGCACGCTCGCCGACGAAGCCGCGCTTTTCCGCGACGCTGGATACGCAGTCTACAACATCGACTACCGTCTCGCGCCTGGAGCCGCGTGGCCGCTGATCGGAGACGACTGCCTTGCAGCAGCGAAGAAACTCGTCTCGTGCAAGGGGATGCCGGAACTAGCCGCAGCCGCGGGAAAGCCAATCGCCATACTCGGCGTCTCGGCTGGCGGGCATCTCGCGCTCATGACGGGTCTGCGCCTCCCGCGCGCCGACGTGCTTGGCGTAATCTCAGTTTCAGGCATCGCAGACCCAGAGCAGGATTCAAAAGACCACCCCGCACGCTATGAGGCGCTCTTCGCGGGCGGGCCGATAGACCCCAAGGCGTTTCCAGAAGCGCACCTCTCGCCCGACGCGCCGCCGATCCTCTTCACCCACTGCTGGAACGATACGGTCGTTCCGATCGTCTCTCCAATCAAGCTCGCTCGCGCGATGACCGACCGCAAGCTCCACGCCGAGACATACTTCTACGACTTCGATCGGACGAACCAAGGGCACGCGATCTGGGACGTCTCCAACAAGAAACGCCACGTCCTCTATCCCGACATCCACGAGCGATGCCTCAAGTTCCTGCGCGACGTGCGCGGACTGCCGCAGCCGCTTCCATCCTCCGCAAACCCCAAGTTCCTCGGCAAGCTCCGCGACATATCCGCCGCGGAGGTAAAAGACAGCGGCGTCTCGATTGGCTTCGAGTGTCTCGACCGCGACCTCTTCGACCCCGAGCCATGCTACGACCGCATCGCCTCGATCGGCGTGAAGAACGCCCGAGTCCAGACCGGCTGGTGGAAATGCGAAAAGGAGAAAGGCGTCTACGACTGGACATGGCTCGACGGCATAGTCGGCAACCTCGAAAAGCGCGGAATCAAGGTGTGGTTCAACGTCGGCTTCGGCAACAAGCTCTACATGACAAACACCTTCGGCGAGGCGTCGGTCGGCTTCGTGCCGATACACTACGGGCCCGAGTGCGAACAGGCGTGGAAGAACTACTGCCGTGCGCTCGCCGAGCACTACAAGGGACGTGTGGACCGCTTCGAGATCTGGAACGAAGTGAACGGAAAGAGCTTCTGGCGTCCGAAGGAGCCGAACGCGACGGAGTACGCGCGGCTTGTCGCGATCACGGCCAAGGCAATCCGCGAGGCGCAGCCAGACGCAAAGTGCGGCGGATGCGTGATGAGCTTCCCGACGCCGTTCCTCGACGAGTTCAAGCGTGCCGGCGGGCTCGCCCATCTGGACTTCTTCTCGTTCCACCCCTACGACCCGCGCCCCGAGTCGGGTTGGCCGGATCGCGTGAAGTGGCTGCGCCCCTTCTTCCATGGCGCAGGCCGCGGCGGGAAAGACGTCAAGATCTGGCAGGGAGAGAGCGGCTTCGCATCGTGGGCGCCGAAAAAGTACTGGCAGCCGCGCATCATCCGCGAAAGCGAGCGCGCACAAGCCGTCTGGCTCCTGCGCCGCTATGTACTGGACTTCTCGTTAGGAATCCCGTTCTCCTCGTATTTCCAGACCGCCGACATGATGAAAAAAGGCTACCAGATGGGGAACTCGGAACAGAGTGCGTTCAATGTCGCGCGGCAGGGTGTGCTAAATGGCCTCACATACACGCCGAAACCGGCGTACCGCGCCCTCGCAAGCATCGCCGCGGTGTTCCGCGACGGGGTCAGGCCGGACGCCAGGGCCGTCTTCTCCGCGACACGCGAAACCGCCCCCTCCGACAAGACGCCACCGGACGGCGCGACGATCCGCTGCCTCGCCTTCACGCGAGGCCCCGTGCCGCTCTACGTCTACTACATGTCGACCGACCCGCAGCGCGCGTGGAGCGACAAGACCGCCCGCACGACGCTTCGAATCGAGATAAACGACCACACGTCCGTGATCCGCTCGCCGGTTCTCGTGAACCTGCTCACAGGAGACGTCTTCGAACTTTCACTCCGCACCGATCCCGCCGTGCCAGGCGCGATCTTCGTCGACAACCTTCCGCTCTCCGACGCGCCGATGCTCGTCTGCGACCGCTCTGCAATAGAGCTAGGCCGCTGACCCGTCAGAACGCGAAGTCGATCTGCCAGCGGAAGAAGTAGCCGGGCTTGTCGGTGTCGTAGTAGTCGCCCGGATTAAAGAGCTCGGCTATGACATGCCCGTAGACCTCGAAGCGCTCGCCCTTGTCCTTGGCAGGCGTCCAGATAGGGAACGTGTAGAGGGCGCGAGAGAAAAGCCCCTTGAAGCGGCCATTGCCACCGCCGACACCGTCGCGATCTGCCGCAAACACCGGTCCAGTGGAGACTATGACCTTGTGGCGAGGCGAGAACTCAACGCCGCCCCAGAGCTTGAGGTAGTGCTGGTTCGACCACCAACCGACGCCGTCGTGCGTTCCATAGAGGTACATCTCCGACTCAATCGCGTCGCGGCCCCACATCGGGTCCCACTTGCCGCTCATGTAGCGGTAGTCCGCGCCGCAGAGGGGCTTCCAGCCATCGCGCGAGCTCTTCCAGTTGATTCCGGCGAAACCGCTCCACTCGCCGCACCTCTGGTACATCAAGTCGAAATCGGCTTTGACCGTCTCGGAAAGCCGCGGCTGGACGCGCGCGCCGATGAGATCCGTGCGGCGGCTTCTCTGGGGGCTCTGCGTCTCGCGCAGGCGCTTGGTAACGGCGAACACCTGGTATTCAAGCCAATCCACGGGCTTCTGCCCCCACACGACGCCCGCGCCCCAGTCGTCCTGGTTGCCCGAGCCGTCGGGGAAGCGCGACGAGAGCGAGGAGAGGCGATGGCGATCGTCGCCGATGCGGAAGTCGCTCGCCGAGTCGAAGTTGTAGAGCCCAAAGACGTCGAGCGTCGAGGTTTCGGTCACGTGGAACCTGACGGACGCCATGTCTGTGTAGAGCGTACGCGACCCGTCGCCCGGAGTGCCGTCGACGAAAATGCGGTCAAGCCCGCAGAGCCCGCGCAGGTTCTGGCGGCCGACCTTCAAGTCGAGAAAGCCGTCAAACACGCCCTTTCCTTCGAGATAAAGATTGTCGAGGACGATTTCGCCCGGCCACGCAGTCGTGCGGTTCGCAGGACGGCTGTTCCAGCGGAACTCGTCTGCGAGACGACCATAGAGCGTCCAGAGACCGGCCGCACCAGCATCGCCCTTCAACTCGGCCCAAACGCGCGGGCGGAAGCGGATGTGGTTGCGATAGCCCGACTCGCGGAAGCGGAACGCGCGGAAACCGCCATACGGATTCCCAGGGACATGGTCCATTATCTCCTGGCGGATGCGCAGGTCTGCACCCGCGTTAAAGCTAAGCCCCGAGTCGTCGGATTTCTGAACAACGGCTTCAGGTGCAGTCGCTGCCGGGACGGCGACTTCTGTAGCAACAGGCTCAGAAGCAGTGGCTTTCGGGGCAGCGGACTCTTGATCGGCCGCCGCACAGTGAGAGAAAAGCGCGAGCGCGGCGCTCGCAACGCAAATGCCGCGGAAGGGAATCGTCATGCGGGGTGTACCTTTCTTACTTGACGGGTTCGAGGCGTTCCTTGCCGCCCATGTAGGGGCGAAGCACCTCGGGAATCGTCACCGAGCCGTCGGCATTGAGGTGCTGCTCGAGGAGCGCGACGACGAGGCGCGGCAGAGCGACGCCAGAGCCGTTCAGCGTGTGTACGAGCTTCGTCTTGCCGTCGGAATCCTTGAAGCGGCAGTTGAGGCGGCGCGCCTGGTAGTCGGTGAAGCAGCTGCACGAGCTGACTTCAAGCCACTGCTGTTCGCCAGGAGCCCAAAGCTCGAGGTCGTAGCACTTCGCGGCCGAGAAGCCCATGTCGCCCGACGAGAGCATGATGACACGGAACGCGAGGCCGAGCCCCGTAAGCACCTCTTCGGCTTCCTTGACGAGCGTCTCAAGCTGCTGGAACGAGACGGACGGATGGACGAAGTTGACCATTTCGACCTTGTCGAACTGGTGGACGCGCAGCATGCCGCGCGTCATCTTGCCGGCAGACCCTGCCTCGCGGCGGAAGCACGGCGTGTAGGCCGTGAGCTTGACAGGCGTCTCGGGCGTGATCTTCGGAAGGTTCACGCCGTCGAAGATGTCGTCACGGTAGTAGTTGGTGACAGGCACCTCGGCCGTCGGGATCAGCCAGAAGTCGTCGATCTGGCAGTGGTAAAGGTCTTCCGCGAACTTCGGGAGCTGGCCGGTGCCGGTCATCGAGTCGCTGTTCACGACGAACGGCGGCAGCATCTCGGTGTATCCCTGCTTCTGGCAGTGGAGGTCGAGCATGTACTGGACGAGCGCGCGCTGAAGCTTCGCGCCCTGGCCGAGGATCACGGGGAAGCCCGTGCCCGTGAGCTTGACGCCGCGCGGGAAATCGAAGATGCCGAGCTTTTCGCCGATCTCGATATGCGTCGGGATCTTGAAGTCGGGATCCTTCCACTCGCCGACCATCCTGACGATCTTGTTCGTCGAGCTGTCGGGGCCGGTCGGGATCTCGGCCGCGGGGATGTTCGGGATCATCAGAAGCGTCTCGCGGAGATCGACGTCGACCTGCGCGAGCTCGCGGTCGATCTCTGCGATGCGGTCGCCGACCTTGCGCATCTCGTCCTTCGCGGCCGCGATGTCGCCTCCTGCAGCGGCGATCTTGCCGATCTCCTTCGAGGCGGCGTTGCGCTTCGCCTTCAGCGTCTCGGTCTCGGCGATGAGCGCGCGGCGCTTCGCGTCGAGGTCCTTCGCCTTTTGGAGTTTCTCGATCTCGACTCCGCGGCGGCCAAGCTCGGCCGCAGTCGCGTCGAATTCATCCCTCAGCTTCTTGATGTCGATCATTTTTTCGTTCCTTCGGCGGCATATCGCCGCCATGGCCGTGAATTATACCATAAATTCAATCGTCGGACGGAATTGTTCTGCGAAGACGCTTCACTTCCGAATGGGCGTGCTTGTCGTCGAGCATCTTCTGCTTCTGGCGGCGACTGCGGCGGCGTTTCTGGCGGCGAATCTTCTCTGCGGCCTGCCGTGCGGCCGACTTGCGCCCCTTCTCGCGCTCGAGTATGAGCTCCGCGAGCATGCGGCGCGCGAGCCAGCGGTTCGTCTCGCGGCTCCTTGTCTCGCCACAGCGCACCATGAGGCCGCTCGGCTCATGCGAGAGCCGCACTACGTTCGACGTCTTGTTCGTCTTCTGCCCGCCGGGCCCTCCTCCGAGGATGAAGCTCTCCTCGAGGTCCTCCTCGAATACGGAGGCCTCCACCATCAGCGCCTTGATGCGCTCGACGGTCTCAGGGGAGATCACGGCTCCGCCTTCCTCTGCGCGCGGCGGGCGCGGAGCGCGCGGGTGCGGACGACGATCCGCTTCACGAAGAAGTACGCAATTGGAGTCAGCACTATGGCGAGCAGGAATCCGCCGAGGAAGAACGACGCCATCACCTCCGCGCCGAGACGCCGCACCGCAGCCCATGTCCACTCCGTCTCCGCGAGCCTGGAGTAGGTGAGCGAGCCGCCAAACAGCAGCTTGTTGACGACGAACGTCTGCGCGGGATAGATGACGAATATCGTTACGGGGTTCGTGATGAGCGTCCCGAGCGTCGCGCCGATCTTGCTGACGCGCATCATCATCGCGAGCGGAATCGAGATGATGAGCTGCAGACCGAACGGGATTGCGCAGCCGACGAATACCCCGAGGGCCCAGCCGGCGGCTATGTCCTCAGGCGGAAGAGGGTCTCGGACCATCTTCTCGCGTAGCCGTCGGAAATAGCCGCGGAGATTCATCCTCAGACGGTGTGCACAAAGAGCCCCGAGCGGAGCTTCGGCTCGAACCAGGTGGACTTCGGAGGCATTATCGCCCCGGCGTCGGCTATGGCCATCATCTCCTCGACCGTCACCGGTTCCATCGCGAACGCGACGGCGGCTTCGCCCGAGTCGACCTTCGCGGCAAGCGCCGCGTCTCCGCGGATCCCGCCCATGAAGGAAATCCTCTTGTCTGTACGCGGGTCGCCGATGCCGAGAACCGGCGCGAGCAGCTTGTCCTGCAGATAGCTGACGTCAAGCGAAGAGACGACGTCTGCGCCGGACGGAATGTCCCACGAAAGGTCGGTCCATCTGCCGTTGAAGTACATGCGGCAGTTGCGCGCGCCCTTCTGGCCGATCGTGAAGTTCTCGCTGACGCGCGACATGAACTCGTACGGCGAAAGCCCGTTCAGGTCGGCGACGAGACGGTTGTAGGCAAGAATCTTGAGCTGGCTCGCGGGGAAGGCGACGGCGAGGAACCAGCGGCTCTCGCCCTCGAAGTTGTGCTCCTTCGCGTAGCGCGACGCCGCCGCGCTGCGATGGTGGCCGTCGGCGATATAGGCGACGGGGATGCGCGCGAAGAGCTCCTGGAGCTCGTCGCCCGCGCACGACGAGGCGGACGCGATCTCCCAGACCGTGTGGCCGATGCCGTCGGGCGCGACGAAGTCGTACAGGGGCTCGCGGCGGCACGCGTCGGCGACGATGAGATCGATCGCCTTGTCGTCGCGATAGGTGAGGAACGCGGGACCGGTGTGCGCCGAAAGCGTCTCGATGTGGCGCGTGCGGTCGTCTTCCTTGTCCTTCCTCGTCTTCTCGTGTTGCTTCAGTACGCCGGCGAGATAGTCCTGGGTGTCGAACGTGGCGACGATGCCAGTCTGCGAGTGCGAGCCCATAGTCTGGCGGTAGGCGTAGAACTTCGGCTCGGCGTCGCGCACGAGTGTGCCGTTGGCGACGAGTGCGTCGAGGGCCTTGCGCGCCTGGGCGTACGCCTCGGGCGACGAGCAGTCGGTCCCGTCCGGAAGGTCGATCTCCGGGCGCGAGACGTGAAGGAAGCTCTTGGGGTTGCCGGCCGCGAGGGCTTTCGCCTCGGCCGTGTCTACCACATCATAAGGAACGGACGCGACAAGCGCCGCGTCCCCTTTGTTCGGCCTGACGGCCGCGAATGGATGTATGTTCATTTTCCTCAGAAGCCGACATTGAGGATCGGCATAAACTGGAATTCCGCGTCGCGGATTATGTTGATGAGTCCGAGCTGGAAGCCGTACATCGTCTCGCTGCGGTTGATGAGGCCGATCTGGAGGCCCTGCGAATCGCCGGAGACGTTGACCGCGCCAACCTGGATGCCGCGGTGGCTCATGGACTCGTTCCAGAGACCGACCTGGATGCCGAAGAGGTCGCCGCGCGCAACGGAGTTGTAGCAGCCAACCTGGATGCCGGCGCAGGAATCCCTGACGTCGTTCCTGAGCACGTTGAGCTGGATGCCCTCGAAATACTCGGAGCGGCCCCAGAAGCCGACGTCAAGACCGGTCACGTTCTCCTGCTTGGTGGAGCACGGCACCGTTATGCGAAGGCCGACGAGATCGGGCGTCTCGGGGAAGTCCCAGATTGCGATGAAGGCCGGCCAAAGCGCAACGTTCTTGCGCGGCGCGTCGACCTTGACGTCAAGCCCGTTGTCCTCTTCCACGGTGAGCTCGTCTGCGACGTCCTCAGCCGTAACCATTTCAGATGCCGCGGTAGCGGCGCAAAGCGGAAGCACGAAAGCGGCGATTGCGGCAACTGCTATAAGTTTCTTCATATGTACTCCTGTTGGCGGTATTGCGGTTATTATAAACTTTTCCTGTCGTCTTGGCAACCGTCAATCTACGGTAACCTTGCGAATAACGACGGCCTCCTCTGGCACGTTCTCGTAGTGGCCTACCGACCTCGTACGGGATTTCGCGATTGCGTCGACCACGTCGAGACCGTCTGTAACATGGCCGAAGACGGCATATCCATACCCCTGGACCGTGGGGGCCGTGAAGTCGAGGAAGCCGTTGTCGACTAGGTTGATGAAGAACTGGCTCGTCGCAGAGTTCGGGTCCATCGTGCGGGCCATCGCAATCGTCCCGCGCACGTTCGAGAGCCCGTTCATCGACTCGATCCTGATCGGCTCGCGCGTCTCCTTCTGGTTCATGTCGCGCGTAAAACCGCCGCCCTGAATCATGAACCCGTCGATTACTCGGTGGAAAATCGTGCCGTCGTAGAAGCCGCTTTTGGCGTATTCCACGAAGTTCGCCACAGTGGCCGGGGCCTTTTCCCCGTCCAGTTCGAGGGTTATCGTGCCCTTCGAAGTCTCAATAGTAGCTTTCATGGTTGAAATTATATCACATTCCCGCGGATTTCTTCAAATGCTTTCGATATCTTCAGGAGCTTCGCCTCCTCGAAGGCACCGCAAATGAACTGGATGCCGACAGGCATCTTCGTGTCGCGCGAGAAGCCGGCGGGAACCGACGAGGCGCAGACGCCAGCGAGCGAAGACGGAATCGTGAAGAGGTCATTCAGGTACATCGTAAGCGGATCCTGCAACTCCTTGAACTTGAACGCAGGCGTCGGGGCGCAGGGAGAAAGGAGCGCGTCGCACTTGCCGAAGGCCTCGGCAAAGTCGCGCGTTATGAGCGTACGCACCTTCTGGGCACGCCCGTAGTAGGCGTCGTAGTAGCCGCTCGAAAGGACGTAGGTCCCCATGATTATGCGGCGCTTCACCTCGGGGCCAAAGCCCTCGGCGCGGCTCTTCGTGTAGAGAGAGAAGACGTCTTTCGCCTCGGCGGAGCGGTGTCCATAGCGAACACCGTCGAACCTTGCGAGGTTCGCACTCGCCTCGGCCGGCGCGATGATGTAGTAGACCGCCATCGCATACTCGGTATGCGGCAGCGACACCTCGACAAGCTCCGCGCCCGCCTTCTCGCACTTCGAAAGCGCTTCTTCTGTGATGCGCTTCACCTCGGGATCGAGGCCCTTGACATCGAAATACTCCTTCGCGACGCCAAGCCTCACGCCCTTCATCGACGCGCCTTCGAGCGCAGATGCATAGTCCGGGACGGGGTCCTTCGGGGTCGTGCCATCCATCTCGTCGTGTCCTGCGAGCGCGCCGAGAAGTATCGCCGCGTCCTCGACCGACTTCGTCATGGGGCCCACCTGATCGAGCGAGCTCGCAAACGCCGTAACGCCGTAGCGGCTCACGCGCCCATAGCTCGGCTTCACACCAACGCAATTGCAGAAGCTCGCCGGCTGGCGGATCGAACCGCCAGTGTCGGTGCCGAGCGCCGCGATGCAGAGATTCCCGCCGACCGCCGCCGCGCTGCCGCCGGAACTGCCGCCAGGAACACGACCAAGGTCGTAGGGGTTGCGCGTCACGCCAAGACCCGAGTTCTCGGTGGACGAACCCATCGCGAACTCGTCCATGTTGACGCGCCCTGCGGGGATGAAGTCGTGCGACTTCATGTTCTTGATGACGGTCGCGTCGTATGGCGAGACATAGCCCTTCAAGATCTTCGACGCACATGTGCACGGCTGGCCCGTGACATTGATGAGGTCCTTGACCGCGATCGGCACCGCCTTCGGGTTCGCGCGGGCGAGCTCAAGCGCCTGCTCCTCGTCGAAGGTGAGGTACGCGCCGATTTCGGCGTTCTTCGCATGGTAGCGGTCGATGATCGCCTGCGTCAGATCGACCGACGAGAACTCACCCTTCGCAAGCCCCTCGCGCGCCGCCTTGATTCCAAGTTCGTAGAGTTCCATATCAGCTCTCCGCTCCTTCGACGATCTTGGGGAGAAGGAATTCGTCGCCCACACGCGCCGGCGCGTTGGCAAGCGCAGTTTCGGCCGCAAGCGACGGACGCACCTCGTCTTCGCGGAACGCGTTGACGAGCGTACGGCCATGCATCATCGGCTCCACGCCCTCGACGTCGACCTCCGAAATCTTCTCGACGTACTTAACGATATTCTCGAGCTGTGGCTGGAACACCGACTTTTCCTCGTCGGTGAGCTCGAGCCGCGCCAGCTCCGCGACATATCCAACATCGATTTTCATTCCTGACTCCTAACTCCTGACCCCTGACTCCTGGCCCCTGACTCCTGACCCCTAAACCCTACCTAATCCAGCTCGGAGTGATCCAGTTGCCGGCAGCGCGGAACATCTGCCGCGGCTCATCGCCGCCTTCAGACGCCTCGACTGAGTCGACGATGAAAAGCGCCTTGTCGCGTCCCGCGACGAGGTGGCGGCCGTCACGCGACCAAACGGGGTGCTCCCAGCTGCCAGGCGACGTCACGAGTTTCGCGGTGGAGTCGTCCGCCTTGGGGTCCATAACGGCGACCTGGGCAAGCCCGCCGCGCTTCGTTATGTACGCGAGGCGTCCGTCCGCGCTCCAGTCGGGATCGACGTTCTGCGAGCCCTTCGAGGTAATGCGGCGCTTCGCCTTCGTCGCGACGTTGACGACGTATATCTGCGGGTGGCGCGTCTCGTCGGAGACATACGCGATTTCCGTTCCGTCGGGGCTCCACGTCGGCTGGCCCTCGCTCGCAGTCTTGGTGTTTGTGAGGCGCGTGTAGCGCCCGCCCGAGAGAACGTAAAGCTCGGGGTTGCCCTGGAAGGACGCGGCGATCGCGACCTTAGTGCCGTCGGGCGAAATCGCAGCCGGCGAAGAAATGCCCTTAAGGTTGAACGCAACCTTGCGCTCCCCAGTCTCAACGTTGTGCTCGAAGATCTGCTGGCCGCCGTTCAGGTAGCCGATGTAGTAGACGGACTTAGAGTCCTTCCAGCGAGGCCCCACGGCCGCCTTGCCGTCGCTCGTCAGCTGGCGGACATCCTGTCCGTCGGGATAGCACATGCAAAGCTCGGACGACTGCGGGCTCTTGCGCGACACGAACACGACGCGATCGCACGCAAAGCCCTTCTGGCCATCCTCGGACATCGCGGCGCAGATCTCGTCGCTCATACGACGTGCGGACATCCTCACCGCCTTGTCGTCGCCAGCGGGAGTCGGCACGCCGATGGACTTGCCGGCGCCAGACGCCGTTATGGTGCCGCCAATCGCGCCGGACACCTTTATCGCGCCGCCGTTTTCGACCTGGAAGCAGCCGGTAAGCTCGAGGTTGCGCTTAAGCGTCTTCGTGTAGGCATCGGCTCCAGCGCCTGTGACGCCGATGGAGACCGTCTTCTTCTTGTGGGCGCCAACGCCTGTCACGTCGACGACGGTCGCGCAGTTTCCGGCGATCGCCGCCGCGATCGCGCACGCAAATATCCAGTTCTTCATTTTATTATCCTCCTTAAATTTTTAACTCTCAACTCACAACTCACAAACTCACCAACTTCTCAAGTCGTATAGTCTGCGTTGATGTGTACGTAGTCGAGCGAGAGGTCGCAAGTGTAGATCGTGCTTTCGGCGGCACCGAGGTGCAAGTCGACGACGACCGAGAAGGCGTCCTTCTGCATGACCTTCGCGAGACGTGCGAGCTGCTTCTCGTCCGCGACTTTCCCGAAGCGGAACGCCCATACGCCGTCGTAGAAGACTTCCGACTTCATGTCTACGACTTCCGCGCCCGAATAGCCGACGGCAGCGAGGACGCGGCCCCAGTTCGGGTCCTTGCCGAACCAGCTTGTCTTTGCAAGCGGCGACTTTGCGACGGCACGCGCGGCGCGCTCTGCGTCGCGCTCACTCTTCGCGCCCTTCACGGTGACGGTCACGAACTTCGTCGCGCCCTCGCCGTCCGTCGCCATCTGGCGGGCAAGCGAAATGCACACCGTCTCAAGCGCGACGCGGAAGGCGTCAAAGTCCTTGCCGGGGGCGTCGATCTCGCGATTCCCCGCCTTGCCCGACGCAAGAATGAAAAGAGAGTCGTTAGTCGATTCATCGCCGTCGACGACGAGGCGGTTGAAGCTGCGGCCAACGGCGAGCTGGAGAGCGCGCTTCAGCATCCGCGGCGAAACTGCCGCGTCGGTCGTAAGAAAGCCGAGCATCGTCGCCATATTGGGCTCGATCATCCCAGAGCCCTTCGACATGCCGCCGACGGTCACCTTCTTGCCGCCGATAGTTACAGTCGCGCACGCCTCTTTCGGGCGCGTGTCGGTCGTCATGACCGCCTTCGCCGCCGCGAGGCCGTGGGCACCTGTGCGCCCGAGCGCCTTGGCGGCCGCTTTCATGCCTGCAAGAAGCCTGTCGACGGGAAGACGACGGCCAATCACGCCGGTGGACGCGACGAGCACGTGGTGCGGGTCAAGCCCGAGTTCGCCTGCGGTGACGAGGGCCGAGAGACGCGCGTCCTCAAGCCCCTGTTCGCTGGTGCACGCGTTCGCGCAGCCGGAGTTGGCGAGGATCGCCTGCACCTTGCCGCCCTTCACGACCGAGCGGTCATAGACGACTGGCGCGGCGGCGACCTTGTTCGTCGTGAAGACGGCGGCCGCCGAGCACGGAGCATCGGCGACGATCAGCGCGACGTCGTTGCGACCCTTGTACTTGATCTCCGCCGCGACGCCCGCCGCACGGAACCCCTTGGCGGAACATACGCCGCCCTTGACTTTCCTGCAAATCGCCATTTTTGCCATTGTGCTCACTTGCTGAGAAGGCCGAGGAAGCCCTTCCTGTCGGAAAGCTTCACGTACTTGCGCGGCCTGTAGATTGGCTTGTAGGCGGGACGGATGATCGGTCCTTCGTTCACGAGCTCTTCCATGCGATGCGCACACCAGCTCACGCAGCGCGCGACGGCGAAGATCGGCGTGTAGAGGTCCTTGGGGATGCCGAGCATGTCGTAGACGAGCCCCGAGTAGAGGTCGACGTTGGCGCAGATGTCCTCCGCGCGCGGATGGCGCGCCTTGATTATCGCGGGGCCAAGTTCCTCGACGGTCTCGAAGAGCTTCATGTCGTCAGTGCGCCCGGCCTCCTTAGCAAGCGCCCTCGCCTTCTCCTTGAGGAGCTGCGCGCGCGGGTCGGAGATCGTGTAGACCGCGTGTCCAAGACCGTAGATGAGCCCCGTTCCGTCGCCGGCCTTCTTGTCGGCGATGCGCTCCAAGTAGCGGACGACGTTCTCGGACTTGGTCCAGTCCTTTACGTTCGCCTTGATCTCCTCCATCTGGCGCATGACGCGCAGGTTTGCACCGCCGTGGCGCGAGCCCTTCAGCGAGAGGATCGACGCCGCAACGGACGAATAGATGTCGGAGTGGGAAGAGGTGACGACGTGGGTCGTGAACGACGAGTTGTTGCCGCCGCCGTGCTCGGCGTGGAGGATGAGCGAGAGGTCGAGCGTCTCGGCCTCGAGCTTCGTGTACTTCCCGTCCTCGCGCATGAGCATGAGCAGCGTCTCGGCCGTCGACTTCGCGGGGTCGGGGTTGCGGATCATCAGCGACCCACCGTCGTGGTAGTGGGCCTTCGCCTGGTAGGCGTAGGCGGCGATGGTCGGGATGGAGCCGATGAGGTCCATCGACTGCTTGAGGCACTTTTCGAGCGAGAGGTCGTCGGGCGTCCCCTCGGGGTCGAACGCATACGCGAAGAGGACGGCGCGGGCGAGGGCGTTCATGATGTCCTTCGGGGGGTTCTTCATGATCGCATTTTCCTTGAACCCGTCGGAAAGCTTCCTGTACTCGCCGATGTGCTGCTTCCAGTCGACGAGCTGACGCGCGGTCGGGAGCTCCCCGAAAAGAAGAAGGTACGCCGTCTCCTCGTATCCGAAGCGGTGCTCGCGCTTGTCGGCCTGCACGATGTCCTTGACGTTGATGCCGCGGTAGTAGAGTTCGCCGGGGATGGCCTTGCGCTCCCCCTCGTCCATGATATAGCCGTGGACGTTGCCGATCGTCGTAAGCCCGACGAGCACGCCAGAGCCGTTGTCGTTTCTAAGGCCCCTCTTGACGCCATACTTCGTGTAGAGCGCAGGGTCGATGTAGTCGACCGCCCGCACCTTTTCCGCTTGTTTCTTGAGCCATTTTCTGTCTATCATCTGGACATTTCCTCGCTTAAAAGGGAAATTATACCATAAATCCGCGCGTCTATGTGCGCATTTACGGCATGATATCAGGCAAGCATAATGCCGTCAAAAGTCGCTCACTTTGCCACGCTCTCGACAAGAGAGGCGACGCGAGATGCGGCGTCGGGCGCGGCGAGAGCGCGCATCTTCTCGGACATCTCGGCAAGGCGCTCGGGGCGGTCATAGCGCCCCATGAGGTAGATGTAAAGCTGCTTAGCGGAAAGCTGCGCCTGGATGCCCTCGTCCGCCGCGCCCTTCGACGCGAACGCCTCGGCGTTGAAATGCTGGTGGTTGCGCATCGCCGACGGCAGCGGAATCAGCATCGCCGCCTTGCCGCAGGCCGCAAGCTCGAAGCACGTCGACGCACCGGCGCGCGCTATGACGATGTCGGCCGAGGCAAACGCGTTCGCCATCTCGCGCTCGAACGCCTGGACGCGCGATTCAAGAGCCACGCTCGCGTACGTCGCGATCACTGCCCCCTCGTCTGCGACGCCGGTCTGGTGGATGACATAGAGCGGACGCACTTCCCTTCCTGACGCCGCGCGGCGGTCGATCTCGCTCTTCATCATCGCAATCGCCTCGCTCGCGATGCAGTTGACCATGTGCGCGCCCTGCGAGCCGCCCGTCACGAACACGACGAAAGAGTCCTTGGGGATGAAGTCGAAGCGCGTTCCCGACGCGATGTCGGCGCGGACGGGAAGGCCCGTCTTCTCCGTGTCGCACCCAGGCAGGTACTTGGCAGTAACGTCGAAGCTTATCGCCACCTTCTTTGCAAAGCGAGAGAGGAACTCCACGGCACGCCCTGGAACAGTGTTCGCCTCATGGAGAACGACCGGCACGCCGCAGCCTTTCGCCGCGAGCACAGGCGGAAGCGACGAATAGCTTCCCATCGCGAGAAGAACGTCGGGCTTCGCGCGGCGCATCTCCCTGCGACAGCGCAGTATCGAGCGAAGTATGGAAAAGACATTGCGGGCGGAGAGCTGCTTCGCGCCAGTCGAGAAGACGGGACCGTGCCAAAAGCGCATTACGCTCGACTCGATGTCGCGCCCCGAGTCCCACACGGTCACGTCGTGTCCGCGACTCTTGAGCTCTTCCGCAACCGCGAGCCCCGGAAACGCATGTCCACCGGTTCCGCCACAGGCAACGACTATCTTCATTTTACCAGTCCCTTTCGTTTGGCGGGAGCGGCGCCTTTCTCATGCGCGCTTTCTTCTCCGCCTCGTGCTCGTCGCTGCGCTCCTGCGCTTTCTTCAAAACGGCTTCGACCTCCTGATCCTCGGAGTCCTGCTGATCGCCATCGTCGGGCTCGTCCTTGTTCTTGTCATCCTCGCCCTCGGACTGTTGCTGGTCCTGATTCTGTTGCTGCTGATCCTGATTCTGCTGTTGGTCCTGATTTTGCTGATTCTGCTGTTGGTTCTGGTCGTTCTTCTGCTGCTGGTCGTTTTTCTGCTGTTGCTGTCCGCCGCCATTGTTGTCCTTCGGCAGAAGCTCGCGTATCTCGTTGATGATCTCCAGTGCCTTCTCCTGCTCGGGCGGGAGGGACTTGTCTATGCAGCCAAGCTGAATCTTCTCAAGTTCCGTTGCGAGAGCGGAAACCTTCGCCTGGTCCTCCGCAGTAAATGGCGGCTTGTTTGTGTCGCTCTGCGCCTGCTGCTCGTAGGCGCGCGCCCACGCAGGGAACTTCGCGCGGAAGGCACGCGTGTAGTCGAGCGCGTCCTGCTGCCAGCTGCGCCCGTTGAACTGCTCGACGTCAAGCCATGCGTTCGACTGCGCGACAAGGTCTTCGTCCATCGCCGCTGGCGGCATCACCGTCAGCTTCACGAACCTCGTAAAGTCGTGCTCCACGTCAGAAAGAAGAGGATACGCCTCGGCGTCGAGATCGGAAAGCCGCTTCGCCGCGTCCTTCGTCTTCTTCCGCGCCGCGTCGATCTGCGCGGAGATAGTCGCCGCCTGCTCCTCGTTCGTGACAGACTGAGCGATAAGTTCGCGGACGGGAATCCACGAATCCGAAAGTCGCTCAGCACGCTTCGAAAGCGCGTCTGCGAGCGCGACCGCCTTTTCGGCGCGGTTCGTGCGATAGGCGCCCGACTCGGACATGAGCGCGCGGCAGTCCTTCGTCGCGGCGAGGAGCATCGCCCCGGGATCCTTCCCTTCCGCGGCCTTGAGAACCGACTTTAAATGCTCCTCCTCGCGGATCGCAGGCAGGCGGTCAGTCGCACGCGTGAAGTTGCGGTTTGCCTTCGCGTCCTCTGGTGCGGCCCTAAGCGCGATCTGCGCCGCGTTAGCGGCCTCTTCGAGATTCCCCTTTTCGTATTCGAGCTTGGCGATGACCTCGGCCGCGCGCGCGCCGTGCGTCTTGGAGAGCAGAAGCGGGCGCAGCGTCTTGATGGCGTTCGTCACATCGCCGTCGCGATAGAACGACACGCCTTCGTTCCAGACCTCGCCGTCGGTCATCGCCGGCTCGGTCGCGGCAAGCAGAAATGCTGCCAGCGCGAGGATCACAGCGCCATCTCCGCGAGAATCGCCGCGGCCGCCGCCACGGGATCGTCTGCCGCGAGGATCGGGCGTCCCACGACGAGATGGGTCGCGCCGTCGCGCACCGCGTCTGCGGGCGTCGCAACGCGCTTCTGGTCGCCGACTGCGGCACCAGCGGGCCTGACGCCAGGCGTCACGAAAATGGTTCCGGCAGCGAGAGACTTCGAAAGCGAGCCGACTTCCTTCGGGCTGCACACAAGACCGTTCGCGCCGTTCTCGACGGCGAACTTCGCCATCGCGGCGACCTGCTCGGCAGGAGTGCGGCCCGCGATCCCGACGTCGCGAAGGTCCTGCTCGTCCATCGAGGTGAGCACGGTGACGGCGAGAATCTTCGGCGCGGATGCGCCAAACTCGGCCGCGGCGTCCGCTGCGGCGCGAATCATCGCCTTGCCGCCGACGGAGTGGATCGTCATGAGGTCTACGCCGAGCTTTCCGCCTGAGCGGACGGCGCGTTCGACCGTGCGGGGAATGTCGTGGAACTTGAGGTCGAGAAAAACCTTCTTGCCGAGATCCTTTACCGCCTTTACGACATCGGGGCCCTCGGCCGTGTAGAGCTCGAGCCCGATTTTGTAGAAGCCGACGCCGTCGCCGATGGCCTTAACCTTGGCGACCGCCTCGTCTCTCGTCTGCACATCCAGCGCAACAATAAGTTCTGCCATTTTCCGCCCTTCCTTGTTTTGGATAATTATACCATAATCTGACGAATCGTTGGCGATTCTCCGCATGGTGTGGCGCGACTTGGGGATGCTTAGTGCTGGTTCGCCTTCCAGTGTGCGGCTTTGTTTCGGGCAACCGTGCTCGCCGACTTATCGTCGCCTCGCTTAACTACTTGCAGACGCAAACACGCTTCTTCATAAAACACGCAACAAAAGCGTCGCAGCAGTTCTAGATAAAATGTGAAATGCGAAAACAAAACCTATTCAAGAGTCGCAAGTTTTGCACGGAGAAGCGCAATGTCTTCGTCGCTCGGAATATTCTTCGGATTGTGCTTCGGCAAGAAAGACGATATCCGCTTTTCGTTCAAGAAGAGAATCTTTCTTCTATAGAAGGGTCCGACCCTTTTCCCAAGCAAGTTCGCAAAGAAGCCGAACAAGGCTACTGCTCTCCAACGGTTATAACGGTCAGCGGCTGGCCTGACGAAAGAAGCTGATTTGTAATTGCGACAAAGTGGTCTCGCATCGCCCGCCAATCGTTATTCGTTGACCACGATAGAACATGGTTTGCGTATTCAAGGCGGTTGGAGCTGAAATCATATCCGGGAAACGCCGCAACAAACACGTCATCAAGCGCGCTTGCATCCGGCCACTCCAGACGATTCGCGTAAAACAGACGTGCGCCCCTGGCACGAATCGCTACGGCCTCTGCATCATTAGTGTTGACAGAGCGAAGCTTGTCGCAGTAGGCGGGAATTGCCCAACTTATATCGTGATAGGAAAATTGCGCCTTGTTGGTCACAATGGCTTCCACGAAAGAGGCAGACGCCTCGTCGACCCCGCCGAATTGAACAGCCCTTCCGATAACAGTAACTCTGTCAATGGCAGTAGTGTTCAAGGCATATGTACGTATCGTGTCCAATGCCTTTGTGTACTTCATGTCTCTGCACTGTGCCAGGGCACCTCTCGCGAACATTCGATCTTGCGAATCTACCGCAGACATGTTATTGGTGCTAATCCAGGAAAGATACTTGTCAAAGGCCATCTCGCATTCAGCTCGGGTCCATCCATTAGTCACAAAGAATCCAAAGAAATCGTCTTGCGATGTGTAGTCCCAGTGGTACAATGGGTCGTCCGACTCTTGCCGCTCAAGCAATTCTTCCTCGCACTCCCAATCCAAAGACTGGAGCGTACCTATCATGTTGCGAGCCATATTAAGATATTCACTCTCCGTATGCGCCCAAATTGTCGCGCAATACATGGATACTACGCCTATAGCCACCAGAACTATTGATTTTGCACTCATCTTGAATACACCTCCGTAATGCCTAACTTCAGAAAGTCTGTCCTACCTGCGCAGGGGGTTCCGTAATGATTGTCACAGTCCATCAACAGTGGGCAATGGCTGTGTCGCATTGAGAAGCTGATTGGTGATGTTGGCGAAGTATCCACTCGTCCATTCCTCGCTTGGATCCGAAGCCAACGCAAGCGTCGCCACCCGCAGACGATTTGAACTTGCGGCGTATCCCGGAAACACCCGCAGCAACAAGGCATCAAGCGAACGTGCGCCAACATGATCAGAAAGGCCATGGTAAAGTGCGACAGCGCCACTTCTTGCGACATTAGTCTGCCCAGCATCATACACGACGCCAAGCTTATTGCTATAATCGGAATAAATGCATTTACGCGTACCTGCGCCGCGCAGAGCATTCGTCTGCGCCACCACGGATTCAACAAATGCGTTCATTTGGCTTGATGGCGACGCGAAACGTCTGAAGATCATACTTGCCTCATAACCCAGTGATTCATGCACATTAGTGGACGCAAGGATGCCAAGCGCACAGGGGAGAACAGAGATATCACCTTTTACTCTGCAAAAACCCAACGCCGATTTTGCGTACCAGACATTGCCAGTGAACACTCCGCCCGCAGTCATGTCTGGAATCGAATTGAGATAATGGAAAAACGCGGCCCTCTTATCATCGGGTGTCCAGTTCTGAGCAATCTGCAAATCCTCGGAAAAGAGGCTGGAGAAACTTGGGTACGGCGCTTCGAGCGGCTCGTTCGCCGCTGGGTCGTCAGGCGACAACGGCGCATCGCAACCAGAAGAAAGCGCCGTCAGCTCGGCAAGCGCACACCCGACTGCATTCGTCTCTGCCGGCGACCAAGCCAAGCCAGAACATGCACACAAAACAATGACAAGACTCACTATAACACACCTGCACATATTCAATCCTCCTATTCTGTTATGAAATTCGCACCCACGCAAATGTTGGTTGTCGAAAAAGGATGATTCGCCGTTGCTGACAAGCCTCTCACACCCCCACTTGGAAGGTCGACGGCAGACGCTACACTCGTATTATCATAGCCATACATCAATAAAGCTTGTACAATCACGCATTGTGTATCGGTCGCAGGATAGAATCCCCGACCGGTTTCAGCACCCCAGTCGTTCCCTTGGTCTGAAAAGCACTCTTTGGAAATATGCTCGTTCAGACCCGTCATTTCAATGCGTCCACTTCGCTTTTTCCGATATTCGTAGATATCGGCGAGCCCTACAATGTGCCCGAGCTCATGTGAAAGGACTCGCATATTGCCAACCCCCGACAAAAACAACGCCTGATTCGCTCTTAATGTAAAAGCCGCCGCCATGCTATCCGTAAAACTCTGCACGGACAACACTCTTACGCAGCCATCAGACTGGGTTTGTGACAACAGATTTTGAACAGCTTGCGAAATCCCGTTCCCGGGGACAAGCACTCCTTGTGCGTTTGTGACAGTATTGTGCGCTGGCAAATCGAGGTATTGTGGAGCATGAATCTTGACAGGTGGAGAGGAAAGATAGAACATAACTCCAGCTTGCCGCCAGACAACATTGGCGTATTGTATCTTACGTTCCATGTCCGATTGAGAAACTACACTATCGCCGTTTGCATCACAGATAAAATATGCCTTTATCGGAATTTGTCGTTCTCTCACAATCGGCAATACGAACCTCGGCTGTATTGCATCTTCGTTGAAACGCGCCTCGACAACTACTTCGCCACTTTCGGCAGTAGCCGTGACTGTGGCCGTCCAATCAGCAGAGCCAAAATCATCCTCTCCGCGCACCACAGTTCCCGGCCCAGACACGATGCTCCACTCCACATCACTTGGAGAGAAGTTGCCGTTGACGCCGACCTTTAGCCGCGCCGGATGCCCATAGACAAGCCGAGATGGATTGAACACACAAGAGTATTCAGGATCTATCTCGCTGCACACAAGCCTGCGGATTGGCTCGATGGCGCGATACGATTTGGCGACGCCTCGCGTCTCGCCGCTCGGCAGGGTGAATGTCGCCGTGAATGAACCGCTTCCAATATTGGGCGATGTCATGTAGAAGGTGTGCGAAGCTCCACCGCTTTCCTCCGTCACCGACGAGAGCGAAATGCCCGAAAGCGAGGATAGCGGCTGCGTGGCGGCTGCGTCCGACCAGAACAACGCGCCGTCGGAGCCCTCGTGCGAAATGTTGACCACGCCGTTCGTCTCCACAGGACAGAGAAGCGAAACCGAAACAGGGTAGACACGCTCGGGCCTGTCGCCCTCGTTGATGAAATGGACGCCTTGAACTGAAAGCGAGCAAGAAACCTGGGGAGAATCGTTTGTGCCATAGCTCACATAAAGGTAAGAAGTCAAAGACCGGTCAAAGCCAAACGAGGCAGTTACGGACAAGTTTGCAAGCCGCCAGTCGGCAAGATCAACCGTTACAGCTGTAGTCTGTGAATTGGGTGACGCAATCGTCAATGCCTCGCTTCCTGTCCACAGGAACGATGCGGCACCTCCGCGATAGTCAAAAAGATCCGCATGAAAAGTCACCAGACCTGCCATCGAGTCGATATGCGACACGTCTGGCGTTCCGCAAAGCCACGGGAGCCACCAAAGCCGCGCATGCCCCATACCAGCCACGTAGTCAGTCCAGAAATCGCCGCTGTCGGGAATCCAGCGGCCATCGTCCGCATCACCAAAAGAGCGCATCATCGGCGCTCCGCGCATAGTAGGCACATCATCTACGGCAGTGATCGTCACGTTGCTGCTTGGCGGGAACACGGTCAAGTCGTATGCAGGCCCCTTCTCCAAGAGAAAGATATACTCGCCCGCGTTGGTGACTGCGACGGAGAGATCGCCAACGGAGAGGAGCGTCGTTTCGGGTGGATCGTCTGCAACGGTGACGGTGAGCTTGTAGAGCCCGTTCGTCAGGCCCTCGCCAACCTGCGCGTCGACCCACTGCGGGTAGCCAACGGCAAGGATCTCGGTCGCGTTCGTGAAGTTCGCCGTTACCCATTCGTCGTCCTGCCCGAAGCCGCTGTGCGGGAACGGAAGCTCGCGCGGCAAAAATGCCGCGACGCCGTTTGTCGTGACCGAGACATCGCCGTTGCGGAAAAGCTCGATGCGTCCGTCGAACGGCTCGCCGTTGATCCGCCCGTCGCGGGCGCTTGACCACTCGAACGCGCAGCTGTTCGACGAA
>JAZSOG010000043.1:0-14656 GCA_045536845.1 Kiritimatiellia bacterium
GCTGTTTTGCAGTGATTATAGCGGCCTTCGGCCGATTTATGCGGCACAGCCGCATCCAAAAACACTTCAACCGACACATGTATAGCCGTTGTATGGTGCGAAGCGGCGAAGCGGTAGCGGGAGCCCAAACGCTCGGAGTTCAATTACAAACCGGAAGTGGATTTTCACTTAACGCAAAATGAAAATTGCCACTTCCCCCTTTGTTTACTGGGGTGTGGCCGTTTTCATGCCCGAAAAATTGGGGAACCTCACCACATGAAAATTTTGCGCACCCACTTGAAACACAGCGGACAGTTATGGTATAATTCGCGCCATGAACGCCACATTCCAGAGCATCGCACGTAACGCGCGTAGAATGCGCGTAGTGCGCTTGCACGGAATTTTACCCCCCCCCCCCCATTTGTTGATGAACGTCGCGTAAGCGGCTTCTGCGGCGCACTAGCGCACATTTTAAATACCTCCTTCGGGGCGGTGCTTTTCATTGTTAACGCTGCTGCTCGCGCCGCATTTGAATCGCGTAATCACTGTCTACGAGATTGCACCGTCCGAAGCGGCATCCGCCGCAATCGGCAAAGTCGCCGCGCTCGTCGAGGAATACAAGCTCGTCGCGTCCCAGTTCAAGGGCAAGAAGAAGGAAGAACCCGCGCCCGAACCCACGTCGGAGCCGGAGGCTTCTGTGTCATAATGAAAACCATTTGTGCCGCCCGGCAGGAAAAAATCGGTATAATACATCAGCAACAACTTGTAAAAGCAAAGAAAGGAAAAGCCAAGCTATGACGAATGCAGCTCTACGGGGAAAGCCGGATGCGGGAAATCCGCACGTCCGGTTTGATGAGGGGGAAGTCGCATTGGCGGCAACGCCGAGGCGTGGGTCTCTACTCTACAAAAGAACGGTTGTGAAATGTGCGGTCCTCGCTGGCTTGGCAGTTGGGGCTATTATGCCGGCGGAACTTTGCGCGGCGCCGGTGAAGATGCGTGTTGGCACGTACAACATAAGGTGCACGACGCCGAAAGACACGGACGATAGGTCTTGGAACGACCGCCGCAAGGATTTCTTCGCGCATCTCCGCAAGCTCGATCTGGATGTCTTCGGGCTTCAGGAAGTGAGGGTCGGCCAGTATAAGGAGATCGAGAAGGAGTTTTCGGACTACGCCATGGTTGGGCGCTTCCGCGAGGCGAAGGACTTTACGGGGGAGGCCGTTCCGGTCTGCTACAGGAAGAGCCGCTTCGATCTCGAGAAGTCCGGTACGTTCTGGCTTTCCGAGACGCCCGAGAAGCCCGGCAGCAAGTCGTGGGGAACGGCGCTCCCTCGCGTCTGCACTTACGTTATCCTCAAGGACAAGAAGAGCGGCAAGCAGCTTTGCTTCGCCAACGCCCATACCGATCACAAGAGCGAGGAGGCGCGCGAGAAGGGGATGCTTCTCGTCATCAGCAGGATGAAGGATTTCGGCAAGGGCGCGCCAATTGTCTTCGTGGGCGACCACAACTGCCGCGAGACGGATGCGCCCGCCAAGTCGGTGTCGCAGATCCTCAAGGACGCGATCTACATCACGAAGAAGCCGCCAAAGGGCCCGTGGCGCACGTTCACCGGCTGGCACTGGCGCGACAGCGAAGTGTCGGCCGTCGAAGCGATGAAGCTTCCTGCTAAAGTGAGGAACGCAAACAAGGGATCGCCCAATGCTGACAAGGCCAGCAACGGCGGCTACGATTGGGTCGACTGCGGCGCGAAAATCGACTACCTCTACGTCTCGCCAGACATCACGGTAGAGACCTACGAGACCTTCGCAGACCCGCGCCCCGGGAAGAAGTGCTACCACAGCGACCACTTCCCGATTGCGTCCGACATCACGCTATAGGGGTACATGTAAGATGTAGCAAGGTCGCCTTGCCATGCCGTGTTTCCGTTTGTAATGAGGGGGGATATTTTGATATACTCTCTTTAATTACCTCAAAGGAGACTTTTGCATGAATAGACGGCAGTTCATTTCGAGTGTGGTTGCAAGCGGCGCCGCGCCTATGCTTTTCAACGGTTGTGTCGGCGGGTTTTTCGCCAACAAGAAGATCAACGTCGCAGTAGTCGGCTATGGCCGCATCGCGCATACGATGGACGTCCCGGGTGTCCAGCAGTTCACCGACCGCTGCGTTGTGAGCGCCGTCTGCGAGTATGACGCCGAGCGCGCGGCCTACGGCAAGAAGGTGATTGAAGAGCGCTACGCGAAGAAGGGCATCATCCAGGAAGTCAAGACCTACGGCGACTACCGTGAGATGCTCACGGACAAGTCGATCGACGCCGTTCTCCTCTGCATCCCCGACCACCAGCACGCAATCGTCGCGACCGACTGCCTTCTCGCCGGAAAGCACGTCTTTCTCCAGAAGCCGTTTGCGCAGACGATTCAGGAAGGCCGTGTCGTCGCCAATGTCGCGAAGGCCAAGGGCCTCGTCATGCAGGTTGGCGCGTGGCAGAGGTCGCGCCCGCAGTTCCGCAAGGTCGTGAATCTCGTCCGCAACGGCCGTCTTGGCAAGATCGCGCGCGTCGAAGTCGGCATTGGCTGTGACCGCTCCGGCGGCGATCGCCGTCCCGAGCCCGTTCCCGCGACGTTCAACTACGACGCATGGCTCGGCCCGACCGACCCGAGCGTGCCTTATAACTGGACGCGTTGCCACACCCGCGACCTCAAGCACATCGGCGACCGTCCGGGCTGGATTCAGCTCGCGCCCTATGGCTGGGGCATGATCACGAACTGGGGAGCGCACCACCTCGACATCACGGCGTGGGGTCTCGGCTGCGACCCGTCGTCGGTGCGCGGCACTTGCGAGTGGATGGATCTTTCGGGCAACAAGCTCTGGAACGTCCACACGACCTACGATCTCCACTACGACTGCGGCGGTACCGACGTCCATGTCAACAACAAGTTCCAGATGGGCGTCAAGTTCATCGGTGAGAACGGCGACTGGCTCTGGTGCACGCGCGGCGCGGTTAAGGTGACGCCGAGCGATCCCGATCCGAAGGTCGCGCCCGGCCAGCTCGGCCCGCTCGAGGCCTCGAAGCCGTCGCTTCTCGCGGACCTCAAGCCGAGCGAGATCAAGGACGACGTCCTTTCCCACGGCAACGAGCGCTTCCTCACTTCTGACGACCACTTCCTCAACTTCCTCGAGGCGGTTGCGCGCGAGGATCCGCAGTACACCGTCTGCGACGCCGAGGGTGCGCACAGGTCCACGGCGTTCTGCTCGCTTGGTCGTATGTGCATGGAGATCGGCCGCGGCAAGTCCGAGGGCAAGCTTTCGTGGGATGCCGCGAAGGAAGTCACCGGCGATGCCGAGGCGGACAAGCTGCTCGCGCCTTTCGCGCGCGGCCGCTTCGACCTCTCGCTCTCGCTCAAGGCGGCGGGGCTCGACTATGCGAAGTTCCTGAAGCCGATGGCGTGAGGGGAGTTTTTAAAGTTTAAAGTCTAAAGGGAAATAGTGAATATGAAGAAGATCCTGTTTATTGTTGCTGCGGTTACTTCGATTGGTGCCTTTGCGGCCGTCCCGTTCAAGATCGGCATCGCCGGGTACACGTTCCACAAGAAGAACGTCGACCAGACGATTGCTGCGATGAAGGAGCTTGACCTCCATTCGCTCTGCGTCAAGGACTTCCACCTGAAGCTCGACTGCACGCAGGAGGAGGCGGATGCGTTCAAGGCCAAGCTCGCGGAGGCCGGCATCGTTCCCGTGGGCGTAGGCCCGATCTACGCCGACACCGAAGAAGTCGCGCGCAAGGGCTTCGAGCAGGCGAAGAAGCTCGGCGTTCGCGTCGTCGTCGGCGTGCCGTTCGAGTATGGCGAGGTCGACGGCAAGAAGACGCGCGTCGAGTCAGACAAGATGCTTGATATCGTCGACCGTCTCGTCAAGGAGTACGACATGGTGTACGCGATCCACAACCACGGACCGGACATCCCGTATCTCTTCCCGACTGCCGAGGCGGCCATCAAGCGCATCGGCAACCGCGACAAGCGCATCGGCGTCTGCCTCGACATCGGCCACGAGCGCCGCGCTGGCCTTGACCCCGTCAAGTTCATCGAGCAGAATTCCGATCGCATCTACGACGTCCACCTCAAGAACATCAAGATCGATCCGGTCAAGAACATCGCGATGCGCGGGCCTCGCGGCGAGCTCGACATCCCCGCCATCTTCGCGGCGCTTGCCAAGGCCGGCTACAGCGGGAACTGCAACATCGAGTACGAGCGCGACTTCGACGACAACATGGCCGGGCTTCTCGAGAGCGTCGGCTACTACCGCGGCGTCGCCGACGCGATCAAGGTGAAGGCCAAGATGAAGCCGGCTCCAGAGGGCGCGAACACGCTCACCGCCGCCGAGAAGGCCGAGGGCTGGACTCTCGCCTGGGATGGCAAGACGCTCGATGGATGGCTCGCCGTGAAGAGCGGCTGCAAGGCGCCGCCGGAGAAGGGCTGGGTCATCAAGGACGGCACGCTCACGATGCGCCCCGTCAACGGCATCGCGAACGGAAACTGGTTCCCGCTTCCGCCAGAGGACCAGAAGCTTGGTGGTGGCGGAGACATCGTGACGGTGAAGAAGTACCGCGACTTCGCGTTCAAGTTCGATTTCCGCCTCACCGAGAGCGCCAACTCCGGCGTCAAGTACTTCTACGACGAGAATCTCAACAAGGGGACGTGTGAGGAATACCAGGTGCTCGAGAACGGGCATCCAGATTCCGACAAGGGCAAGGACGGCAACCGCAAGTCCGCTTCACTCTACGACATCATCCCCGCGAACGCCGATTCCATCCTCAAGGGGCCCGGCGAGTGGAACAGCGGCATGATCGTCGCGAAGGGCGCGCATGTCGAGCATTGGCTCAACGGCGTCAAGGTTCTCGAGTACGACCGCGGCACGCCTGCGTTCAAGGCGGCGGTGAAGGCGTCGAAGTACGCCGACTGGGGCGTTGACGCCGCCGGCAAGCCGCAGGACTGGGGCGAGATTCCGGAAGGGCGCATCCTCCTCCAGGACCACAGCGACTCGACCGTCTCCTTCTGCAACCTGAAGGTCAAGGAACTCTAACGCGATCAGCGAGAAGAACCGCCCCGCCGCCTCACGCTCTCGCGTCTGCGGCGGGGCTCGTTTCGTCTTAGGGCTGGAAATCGCCGCTCCGCCCGATGGCTCGCGCGTCCGCGGTGAGGATGTTTCGGCTTAGGGCTCGCTAGCTTTGCCGCGGATACGCGGCAAAGCTCCGGCGAAAAAGTCGGTGGCGACATCGATTTCGCGGTCTTTCACATTTTGCCAGTGCCGTCGAGCCTCTCGGCAAAATGGCGGCGCGTCGAAATCGGGTCGCTTCTGTCTTTTTCGCCGTCGCTTCGCATTGCGCCGAAACACCCCCTCCACTTCCGCGCAATCCGTTACTAACTGGGAGAGCACCGCGCTTTTCGCTACTGACTGGGGGAGCACCACGCTAGCGCCCGCTTGCGCGGCTCGGCCTAAGGCCTCGGTGGATATGCCATCTTGGCGGCGTTTCAACTGCCGCAATTTCGTCCGCACCGTAATCGCATTTCGCCGCGCTTGATTTCCGCGCGGCGATTTCGCTATAATATTGATGTTCTCGCAAAGCGGGTGCTGCGTGGGAACAGCCGATGCGGGGGAGAAATCCCGATAAGGCGATAAGATTTTGCGCTGACACGCAAACGACGTTCAAAGAGAAACTTGGCGGTTTCAGTCGTACGAAAGTACGAGTGCATGAACGGAGTTTGATGAGGTTGCGCAGGCGGTTTATTCCGTCTTGCGTGTCCTTGTCTTCTCTTTCATGCACGGGCACGCCAAGGCCTCTCTTTGAGGGAGATAGACGAGGCACGCATTTTTTTTGTTTGCCTTAATCACTTCCAAGTCCAAGCGCCGACGCGCATCAGGAAGGATGCGGGAAAGATAATGCAATGACTCGACAGAAGATCATCGACACAATTGGCGCGAGCTATCTTGTTACGAACCTTGAGACAGGTGAGTATAGTTATCCAAAGGCACTGAAGGGGATCGGTAAGAACTACAAGAAGTTCCTTGTCGGACATCCCAACAAGGCGCACCAGTTCGCAGACATCAGGTTTGAGGACGAAAAACTTGTTGTCCTCGTGGAGACGAAGGACAAGTTCACAAGGAAGAATGTCGCCGACGGCATGGCTCAATTGCAGCAATATGTCGAATACGAATCACATTTGCCGAACGCAAAAAAAGTCGTTGCCATTCTTGCGGCGACTGAAACGGACGATGTTCGCGTTTGGCAGGACGGGTCAGATATCATCGACGAAAAGCATGTCGATTCGAGCGAGAAGGCTATTCGTTCAATGGAAGATTATGTCAATCTCCACTTCGGAACTAAGAACAACAAGATTGCTGTAATCCAGAGCACATACGCACTGAATGAACTGCTGCATGGATATGGGATCACAGAGAAGCTGCGAGGACAGTTTGTCGGGACGTGTCTCCTCGCCTTGAAACGAGGCCTGAAATACAAGGGACTGACCACAGGCCAGATTCGCAGCGGAATCGAAAACGAGCTTGAAACGCTGCTTAACAAGTGCCTCAACAAGGCCGAAAAGTTGGTTATTCTGAAGACGAAGGTTGTTGACGCCCAGTGTGTCCGCGAGCTGAAAAAGGAGGAGTTTGAGGAGATTCTCGACTTCATAAACGACCGCATTCTCCCATATATCAACGACAAGACGACGCAGGGGCAGGACCTGCTCAATCTCTTCTTTACGACCTTCAACAAATACGTCGGCAAGTCGGACAAGAACCAGGCGTTCACACCCGACCACATCGTCCATTTCATGTGCCGTGTTGTCGGCGTAAACCGTAACTCGGTCGTCCTCGACCCCTGCTGTGGAAGTGGTGCGTTCCTCGTTCGCGCTCTGACTGACGCACTTGACGACTGCCGAACCGAGAAAGAAAAGGCCCACGTGAAGGAGTCACAGATCTACGGAATCGAATCCGACGAGACGGCCTTCGGGCTTTCCACGACAAATATGCTCATCCACGGCGACGGCAACTCGAACATCCGGCAGGGAAGCTGCTTCGCGCTCACGGACTGGGAGGGCAAGGGCGTGAACGTCGTTCTCATGAATCCGCCATACAATGCGACGCGTGGCGACTGCAAGCCGGAATACGTGAAGACATGGAAAGCGGGGACGAAGGAGGACCCGTCAAAGGGGTTTCACTTTGCATACGAAATCGCCCATCGTGTGAAACAGGGAAAGTTGGCGGTTCTCCTGCCGATGCAATGTGCAATCGGCACATCGTCGGACATTCAGCGCTTCAAGAGGCTTATGCTCGACGAAAACACCCTTGATGCCGTATTCTCTCTGCCATCAGATATGTTCCATCCCGGCGCAAGTGCTTGTGCTTGCTGCATGGTTTTTAACCTTGGCACACGTCATGACAATGCTGCTGTTGCAGAGACGTTCTTTGGATATTTCAAAGATGATGGTTTCATGAAGAAAAAGAACCTTGGTCGCGTTGAGCGGCGTGACGGCATTTGGGTAGAGATAGAAAAGCATTGGCTCGATCTTTACTTTCACAGAAAGGCGGAAAAGGGATTTTCCGCTGTTCGCAAAGTCACAGCCGAAGACGAGTGGCTTGCCGAAGCATACATGGAAACCGACTATTCAAGCCTGACTGAAAAAGATTTTGAGCAAGTCGTCCGCGATTACTATGCCTACATCATCAAGACTGGAGGCAATTAATGGCGATTGCAACTTCTTCTTGGCGGCATTTTACATTTGTCGAATTATTCACTGCTTCTACTGGAGATACTGATATTGTACGGGATATGCTTGAGGATGTTGGTGAGCCTGTCGTGAGTGCGGGTGAGTCAAACGAAGGAGTTGTTGGGCGCACAACGGTTAGCGCCAAAGTCTTTCCACCAAATACGATAACCATTGATATGTTTGGGCAAGCGTTTGCCCATGGCTACAACTACAAGATGGTTACTCACGCAAGAGTTCAGTCGCTTGCGATTCAGAACCACAAGGCGACATTACGGGAATGCCTCTATCTTGTGGCGCTTATAAATTTCAACAAGTATAAATTCGCTTATGGCAGGATGTGCAACTGGGAACGGATCAAAGGCGAACATCTCTTATTGCCAGCTATATTTGACGCAAGGAGAAATAGGATTGTGCCCAACTGGCAGTACATGTCTGACTTCGTAGCTGAACTTGAAGAGCGAAGGTGTGATGATAAAGTTGCTCTTGTGGATGCTCTAAAAACAAGCAATATAGGAAGAAACAAGCCTATTGGCTCGAAGTGCTGGGGCAAGTTCAGGATATCCGAATTATTTGACGTGAGAAAAGGCAAGAGACTGACAAAGGAAGACCAAACGGATGGCGTTACGCCGTATGTTGGCGCGATTGACTCCAATAACGGAGTTTCAAACTATATCGGGCAGAAGGCCATACATGAAGGCGGGACAATCTCTCTCAGCTACAACGGGTCTGTAGGCGAGGCGTTTTACCAGCCAGAACCATTTTGGGCGACGGATGACGTCAATGTGCTATATCCGAAATCCGGGACGAGGTTGAACCCATGGACGGCGCTATTCATTTGCACCATTCTCAGGCAAGAAAAGTATCGTTACTCCTATGGGCGAAAATGGGTGCTTGAGGCAATGAACGAGACCTTCCTTCGGCTGCCAAAGGACAAGAGTGGAAAAGTAGATTGGAACGAGATGGAAAGGCTGATTCGGTCGCTTCCATACGGCGATAGGATCTGATAAGACGATGGGAAAGTCGAAGAGATCAAGTTCGTGGAAAGTCATCTATAATGCGCCACGCGAACTCCAGCCACGCGAGCGCATGAAAATGGTTTCTTCTGCCGAGGAACTATCTACAGTTCCAGATGAAGTCCTCCTTGCAAACATTCTCCGTAGTGGCGTGAGGGGGACCAATGTACTTGAGGCGGCGATGAAGTTGCGGGCATCGTGCTCCACGCTGGCAGAGTTCTTCAAATATCCAACCTTGCGGAGCTTTATGGCGTTTCTGGACGATCGCAAAATTGGACACATCGGAATCGGCGAGGACAAGGCGTTGGGGCTGATAGCAGCGTTTGAACTTGGACGCAGGGCGGTTGACGCCGAAAGGAACATGCGTAATCGTGCGTTGCCAATCAAAGGTGCGCGGGATGTATTTGCATTACTAAAGCCCGAAGCGGACAAGCAGGAGCGGGAAGTTTTCTGGTGCCTTCTTCTTGACGTGCGAAAGCGGCTTATCACAAATCCTGTTGTTGTATCTGCGGGGACCAAGGATGCCGCGCTCGTTATTCCACGTGATGTGTTCCGCCCGGCGGTTCGCGAAGGAGCCGTTGCCGTCATCACTGCACACAATCATCTTACAGAAGACGTCTCACCGTCAGAAGAGGATGTGGAACTTACACGGCTGCTTGAAGAAACCGGATCGACAATTGGAATCCCGCTGCTTGACCATGTAATCCTGAGTACTGTGCCTTCTTGTAATCTATGGCGAAGCTTGAAATGTTAGCAAAAGAGCAGGGGCAAGAATATGATACAATATCAACGCATGAAGTTTGCGTTTGTAGTTCTCTTTGCGTTTTTCTCCTTCTTCGCTCTTGCGGGGGCGAGAGTGGTTGTGCCGTCGCTGCCCGAGCCGGTGCGGCCGCTCGCGGAGGTTGAGACGAATGTCGTGTTCTCGACAGGGGCGGCTGCGGACAACAAATGGACGCTGACGATTGAGCGCGATGCGGCGGTGAACAACAGCGTCGAGGTTGTGTTTGGCCGTGACGCGGACGAGGACGACGTGCTTGGGGTCGAAGAAGGGGAGCTTTGCGTCGGGTGGGACTGCGGGGGGTGGTTCTGGCGCGACAGGCGCTCAAACGCGGCATGCCGAGTCGAGGGAACGGCCCAGCGTCTCGACATGACGCTATACCTCAACCGAAACCGCGAGGCGAAGTCGCTGGCGTCATCGGTGTTCCCGGCGGTCGTGTCGTCCACGTTCTTCAACCCAGACTGGAACCTTGCCCGCGTTGTCTCTCGCGGCGCTGAGACCGTTCATGTCGAGAGCAAGGTCTCGATTGACGCGTTGAAGCTGAGGATCAGGTGACATGGCGGCGCTCTTCCAGACTATACTGATGCGTCTTGCCTTGTGCGGGCTCGCGGCTTCGCTCGCCTTGATGCTGCTTCGTTCGCGCATAGCCCGCGACACCTTCGCTCGACTGCTTTCCATCTGGCGTTCGCTCACTGCGTTTGGCCGCGTCGCCGTCTGCTCGTTCCTTCTAATTGGCATCCTCATCGGCGGCGACAAGACGAACAATGTGCCGCCGAACATGAATTCGCCTTTGCCGCAGATGCAACAGGGTGGAGTCTTCTTGACAGGATTTACAGGATTAACAGGATTCGTGGGAGCGGGTAATCTTGTAAATCTTGTTAATCCTGTCCAAACAACTCCCGCCCAAAACAGCTTCGCCGAGCGCAAGGCGACGAGCTGGAACGTGCGCGGCGCGTGGAAGGACTCGTTCTGGCTTCCCTTCGAGGACGGCTGGGTTTTCCCTTGGGGCACAAACCACCTTTCCGGTGTTGAGGTTATTTCGTGTGGCCAAGTTTGGGCGACGCCATTCGACACAAACGCAATCGCCTCTGTTGGCGCACCATTCGAGATTGTGCGCGGGCTCACGTCGTTTGCCTACGAACTCACGCCGTCCAACTCATACCGATTTGTATGGACTGATGCGGCTATCAACCGCGATACGAACAATCTCGTCGCCGCTGCGCTTGAGCTTTTCCGCAACGGCGATGTGTCAGTCACGACCAACGGCGTCGCGGCACATCTGCCGCGCATTCTGCCTTTCCCGCACAACGGCTTCGGACAGGACGCGGAATGGGTGACGGCGAACTTCACGAACGCGGCGGAGATTCTTTCCGTCGGCTACCCGCAGTGGGTCGACGCGCAGGTTGGCGAAGGGCTCACGAACGGGCTCTACAAACTTTCCGTAACCGTTGCGGATGATCCACCCGAAACGACATTCCTGATGGTCGGCGATCTCCACGTCGCCGTCACCAACGCAGGGGAGTATGTCTTTTTGCTTGGGAAGTGCATTGACTATCCGCTCGCCGTTTTCCCCGAGACCGCGACGAACTTTACATATGCCGCAGTAGACGACATCCCCTCAGTTCGGTTGCTTCCGATGCGCGGGATGCATAACGGTCTGAACGACGGGCGCTGGACGAGGGATGAAGGTCGCCTTGTGCTTGTAATTCCAGTTTATCCCCTCGTGCCGTTCTCGGAGTCCGCGCACATCGTCTGGACTCCGACTCTGAGCGTGTCGCCGGAAAACTGGCAGCCGTCCGAGCTAAACGACAGCGAGACGTTCACCGCGGTTCTCTCGGATGTCCCCTGGCTTGTATCGTCTGCGTTCAGCTGGAGCACTTCTGATCCGTCCATTGTGTCCATCTCGACTCCTTCCGCGCGGTCGACGCAGATGACCGCGCACTATCCGGCGGCTGGCGCGCAGCAGGTATCGCTTTCGCTTGAAGCAGATGTCGGCGACTGCACGCTTCATTCCTACTACGTGAACGATCCCGAAAGCCAGGGCGTCGCGCTGGGCGTTAGCCTGGCAATCTCGCTCCCCGAAGTCGTCTTCGTAAACGACGACGACGACAACGACGACGGCACGCCCGACTGCGTCGCCACGTTCCCCGACGATGACGACATAGTGTCGGGAAGCATTCTCTTCAGTTCGCCCATGCCGACGAACGGCACGATCGTCGTCGATGGAATCTACGGCTACGACGGGGGTTTTGCCGAATTGCCGCTTGTCTACGCCAACGCAAACTGCACTGACGCGATTACTTCCGGCAGGACGTTTGCCGTGTCCGGCGTCTCGTCGCTGTCGCTGCCGATCTATCTCAATTCTGCTACGGTGAGCACGTCTGTGCCGGGTGTTCAGGTCAAGGTTCGCTGGCATCCCGAATCTGGGCCCGACCTGACTGCCTCCGCGTTCCTGACTATCGTTTCGCCCGTTGCAGAGCCGGTGTGCAATGCGACGACCAATGTTGTGGAGAACGGCGTCGAGCACTCCTACGCGGTGAACCCCTGTGGAGTCGCGGTCGGGCGAGAGGGCTATTTCCGCGTCGAAGTCGCGCCCGATGGCTTCCCCGATTCCGAGATTGTCTGGGAGAAGTCCGCTGGTCTCGATTTCGTGGGATCGTGCACAGGCAGGTGCATTACGGTACGCGGCGTTTCCGCTGGCTACGAGACGCTTTCTGTCCAGATCGGCGGCCGAACAGACAATGCGCCGACATTTCAGGTGCGTGTCGTGGAGACGGCGACGGTAAATCTCAGGGCGTGGATAATAGAGGGCCTTTTTGGAGAGAAGACATGTGCGCCAGAATATATTCGTAAAATGGTGGAAGATGTGAATGACATCTATGCGCAGGTTGGTGTTACATTGAATCTTATAGAACCCATTGTAGTGACGAACATACCTGATGCGTACAACGCGCTCAGAAAGGCTACTACAAATGCAACTTATATGTGGACATATCGAAACATTGTAGATATTAATAGTGGCACAGGTGGATTGGAATGTTACTTCATCAATCGTTTTGTAGATTCGGGGAAGACACTTGCTGTAAATGGACCGCGTGGTGCTGTGATCACGCGGAATGCGGACTTCAAGGATCTTGCACATGAAATAGGGCATGCGTTCGGCATGGATGACATTTACACTAAATCTGAAGATGGCAGCGCGCCATCATTTGTGCTACAGCAAAATGATGCGGCGGCATATTCGCGAATGCAAAACGACTGGAACGGAGGTTGCCGCGGACATGGTTTGTGCGGTGTCAGATATTATGCGCCGCAAACTAGCATGTCGAGCATAATATCAAGACTGCTCATGAATGGCGAACGCGGTGATGCCGACGATCCTGTGGACATCACGAATGGAGACATCTACGGTGTGTACTACACAAATGGCGCAAATCAAACGAAGGTGTGGCATAAGGACAATGCTCCGATAGCCTTCTCTTGGGGATACAGGAATCCAACTCACCAATAAGGAATGCATAAAATGGACAGAATCAAAATATCACTTTTTGTGCTCGGCGCAGTGTTGGCGTCTGCCGCCACTTGCTTTGGCGATGTATCGACCGACGACGAGATAAGGAGGGGGATTGTGAGGTTCCTTGCTCCAAGATGCGGCGGAGGCGATGTAGACGAGAACGCCCCACAGGACCCAGAGCTTGCGGACTTTATCGCCATAAATGGCGACACGAACAGGCTTGCCCGCATCCTTGCCGAAATCGCGCAGACCAACAACGCATGGTATTCGGAAATGGCGATGCAGGAATTGGAAAAGTACGGTGCGGCCGAGCAGTTGCCGTTCTTCTATTCTTGCGCGACGAATCCTGTCTTGGGCAAGATCGCGGTCGAATCCATTTTGCGCATTGAAGGTGTGACAAGTAATTCCCTTGAAGTAGCTCATAGTTATTTATCCCAGACAAATCGATTCCCTGTCTCCCATATCGGCGATCGAGCGTATCTATGTCGGGACTTATTGGGGAAGGTGTTTTCTAGTTCCAGTTTAACATGTTATCGTTCTCTCGTGTTGAGCATGGTTTGTGACTTTCAGGTCGGTTTAAATGTTACGCCGAACGGAGTGGACATGGCGATTATCGGCGCTGTGCCAGATTATCAATACAGCAAACGGCGTCTTGCGGTTTTGCGAGCTGTGAAACAAAGATTGAACAATGACGTGCAATGCATTGTGCCAACAAACCATGAAGCGGCGTTACATATTGACGTATATAACTTTCAGACAAACTATCTAACGTCGGCTATCAATGAGCTCGTGGCATACCCTGAAGCAAACTTGCCGGAGTGAGATTGATACGAAATGACAAGAGAAGTTTCACGCAAGAATTGCCTATTTCTCTGTGCGCTGTTGGTTGTAGCGCGTCGGAAGTGCCGCGGAGTCGTCTGTTAGCGGTGATAGCGCCGGCGAGACGCCATATACACCGAGGCCTTTGGCCGAGCACTATCGTGGTGCTCTCCCAGTTATGGGATTGGGTCGATTAGGGACGGATAGAGTCGCAGTTAGAGTCGATTTGCGTCGGATAGAAGCGTGGTTGCGCCCACAAGCAGCTAAGCGAGCCGACGGGACGTCGGCGAGCGCAAAGGCTGCGAAAAGAAACGCGCCATAGCGGAAGGTCGGGCTGACGAGCGCATGCGCCGTTTGCCCAGCTCCCGAGGGTGCCATGCGCGGTCACGGTCGGGGCCGCAGCGGGGCGGACCGAAGCAGGGGGAGGCGAGTTGTGCAGGACTCGCCCCCGAAGGCGTATATGTATACGCCAAGTGGGGCGAAGGACGCGCAAATCGCCCGCCCTGCACAGGGAGCACCGTTGCCCCGACCGTGACCGCACGCTGGAATGCAAACCAGCACAGAGCATCACCATACAGCCAACATCCACCGCGAAGCGAACCGCAAGTAGGCAGGATGGGGTTCATTCGCCACGCCATTTGTGATATAACCCGAGTTTGCCAGTTTGATTTCTGAAAAAGTCGTTTTCACCCAGTGGCGACGCGGGGTTGGCGCATATCGCCCTCATAATAATTTAGGGATACATCTCAGAATGGACTCGCCGTCGCCTTCATCTCGCGGATTTCGCCGC
>JAZSOG010000015.1:0-24608 GCA_045536845.1 Kiritimatiellia bacterium
AGATGAGGTTTACCGGTATTGTGTCCCGAACTGGCCGCATGAGACAGATATCAGCCTGTGACTTCAGCGCACGCCGTTCCAGGCGGCAAAACGCGCCTCGGCAAGCTTGCGATACTTAGCCCCGATGCCGCCATTGACGAAAGGATCGATCGAAATGCCGCCACGTGGGGCAAACTTGCCGATGACCTCCATGTACTTCGGCTTAAGAAGAGAGACGAGATCGTTGTAGATTATGTTCACCACATCCTCATGAAAGTCGCCATGATTGCGGAACCCGAAAAGATAAAGCTTCAGAGACTTGGATTCCACCAGGGTTTTTGCAGGGATGTAGCGGATCGTGAGAGTCGCGAAATCCGGCTGCCCCGTCTTCGGGCAGAGCGTGGTGAATTCAGGGCAGGTGAAAGTAACCCAATAATCGCGATCAGGATGGACGTTAGGGAACGCTTCAAGCACTTTCGGCGAATAATCGGACGGAACCGATGAGCCTGCACCAAGGTTTTTGAGGGAATCAAGACCGGAACGCATCTTTCTGGAGCCTTTCACATCACGTTCGCCATACTGGCGGAGAGGGGGGGATTCGAACCCCCGGTGGAGTTGCCCCCACACAACCTTTCCAAGGTTGCACCATCGACCACTCGGACACCCCTCCAGTCGTAGTTGCGTTCGTCCGCAATGCTTGGCTTGCCCGCCGTAGCTTCGCAAGAAGCGAAGGCGGGTGCCAGGAGCGGGACTCGAACCCGCACATACTCACGTATAGCAGATTTTGAGTCTGCCGCGGCTGCCATTACGCCACCCTGGCTTTGCCCAGTCTGGAGCGGGCGAAGGGAATCGAACCCTCGTAGCCAGCTTGGAAGGCTGGAGCTCTGCCATTGAGCTACGCCCGCTTTGCAAACGAACGGCGCAAAGTATATCATTTTTTTGGTATAATGCGCAAGGGTGAAAATAGACAGATCCATACTTCCTCCCGGAAAAATCGGACTCGCCGTAAGCGGCGGGTCCGATTCGGTCGCCCTCGCGTTCCTTCTCACAAAGGGAGGCAAGAAGAAGAACGCCTCGAAGCGCTTTGTCGTCCTCCATGTAGACCATGGCCTGCGGAAGGAGTCGAAGGAGGAATACAGGTTCGTGCGCTCGCTCGCAAAGCGCCTCGGCATCCCCTTCAAGGGAATTCACGCCAAGGTCGTCAAGAGGCGCGGCGAATCGCTTGAGATGGCCGCGCGGCGCGTGCGGCTCGCATTCTTCTCGGAGTGCATGAAGTCGCTGAAGCTCGACGCCGTCGCGACGGGCCACCACATGGACGATGTCGCGGAGACGTTCCTCATGAAGTTGCGCCGTGCGTCGCTCTCAGGGATCCGAGCGACGAGCGAAGTCGCGGGCATAAAGTTCGTGCGCCCGCTCCTCGGCTGCCGCGACGACGAGCTAAAGGACTACCTTCGCAAGTTCGGCGAAGAATGGCGCGAGGACGCGTCTAACGACGACGTCTCTATAGAGCGCAATAAGGTGCGCCACGAAGTGATACCTTTTATGGAAAAGGTGCTCGACGCAAACCTCGTCGAGCACCTCTACCGCATTTCACAGCGGCTATAACTTCATTCCCGTTCCCCATTCCCCGTTCCCCGTTACCTATTTAACCCCTTGTGGTTCATGAACTCCCAGATGCGGCCGAGCCACGTGTAGCTGCCCGTGCCGGGAGACGCCTTGCGCTGGAAGCAGTGAGGCCTCTTGCATAGCGTATGCAGATCGCTCGTGACGCCCATCCTGCGCATCTGCTCCCACGTCTTCACCGAATTCATCGCCGCCCAGCCGTCGGCATCGCCGTGGATGAACACCATCGGGCAAGTGTCGGGGTCGAACGCGAACTCTGGGACGAGCCGCGCGGAATCGTCGTTGCCGCCAGTCTTGTTGTGCATGTCGTCGCCGTCCGTGAGAGCATACGCAGGGTAGATGCCGACGCCCCACTGAACATTGCAAGGAACCTTGTCGATGGCGTCGATGTCCCAGTAAGAGCGGCTTCTCGAACTCGTAACGCCCATAAGGGTGAGGTGACCGCCTGCAGACGAACCCATGATGCCGATACGGTTCGGGTCTAGTCCCTTCTCAGCTGCCTTGGAGCGGACAATCCTGATGCAGCGCTGGAGGTCTTGCCACGCAGTCGTGTGCTTCGCAAGCGGCTTCGCCGGGCGGGGAGTCCTGTACTTCATCGTGACGACGGCCATGCCCTTTTCGTTGAGGAAGCGCCGCGCCGGCGCGACCTCGAAACCGTCTGGCGTGTTGCCGCCATACCCGCCGCCAGAGTAGATGATCTGTATCGCCTTCGTCGTGAGGTTCGAGGGAATATACCATTCGAGATACGGGATGTTCTGCTTCTCCTGGAAGTCCGGTATCTTGCCCTTGGGCCAAAGCTCTTCCTTGACGTACTTCGCCGGATCGTGGAAGTCCTTTGCGAAGCGCTTCATCAGATCTTCTTCCGGCGGGAGCGGGCCAAGGAAGCCCATCTGCGCAAGGAACTCGTGCGCACGGTCGAACCAGTTGTCGTACGCGGTCGCCTTGTCGCCCTTCCCGTCCTGGCCCCAGAAGCCGTGGTTGCGGTCGGCGAAAAGGTGAAGCTCGGCAGGGATCTTGCGCTTCCTGAGCTTGCGGTAGACGAGTGTCGACGCCATCGGCGAATAAAGATCGACACTCCCGTGGAACATGCACATAGGCGCCGTCTTCTCGTCGAACTTGAAAATTGAATCGAGCTTGGCGTCTATCGCCTGCCCGTTGCGCGTATTAGGCGTGCCGATGCCGTCAGTCACCGAATACGCGATTGCGCCGGTGATGGCCCAGTTGATGTGGCAGGAAACATCGTCAAGCTCGTCGATCTTCGCGTAGGCGGGCGTAAGCGCGCTCGTCGCGAGAAGCGTTGCGAGATGGGAACCTGCCGACATCGAAATCGTGCCAATTTTCTCGGGATCATACCCGCGCTTCGCGGCCTGAGAGCGGACGAGTCGAACGGCGCGCTGGCCGTCCTCCCACGCGCTCAGGTGAATCGGGAGATTGTATGGACGCGGCGTCCTGTAGACGAAATTGACGCACTGGAAGCCCTGCGCAGTGAACTTCTTCGCCCACGACTGCACAAGCCCGACGTCGCAGCAGTTGAAATATCCGCCTCCCGAAATAAGGATCATGCAGCAGCCGTTCGGCTTTTCGGGGGCAGGGCACCAGTCGAGATAGGGGAACTTGCCCTTCTCCTTCTCGTTCGTCATCGCGGCGATCTGGTGGTCTTGCGCATCGGGCATCTTGCCCTCCGGCCAAATGTACTCGCGCTCCGCGAACGCCGCAAACACCGCAGCGCAAAGAAAACCAAGCAACATTGATTTCTTCGTCATGCCATTATCCTTTCTTGTAAGACGTTTTTAGCCGTGTAGAACGTGTAGATCGTGTAGAGGTCATCGGCTTGCGAGGGCGAGACGGACAAGCGTTTCGACATCCTTGACGGACGGATTGTCGGCCAGCACCTTCGAGACCATTTTGTTCGCAGTCTCGTCGCTGAATCCGAGCGCCGAGAGCGCGAGAATCGCATCGTGGAGAATCGGCGTCTTCGCGTCATTTCCGCCGCGGCGAGACGTGGCGGCGAGAGCCTCGATGGCGTTGACCTTGTCCTTGAGCTCGACGCATATCTTCTCGGCCGTCTTCTTGCCGACACCCTTGATGGACGAAATGCGCTTGGCGTTTCCGGACGCGATGGCGAGCGAAAGTTCGCCGATCGACGAACCGGAGAGAATCGCAAGCGCGATCTTGGGGCCCACCCCGCTCACCTGGGTGAGCTTGAGGAACATTTCGCGCTCCTCCTTCGTGGCGAATCCGAAAAGAGCTTCGTCGTCCTCCCTTACGCAGTGCCACGCGTGGAGTTTTGCCTCTCCGCCCTCTTTGGGCAGTCGATCAAACGTAGAGACGGGTATCAGAAGCTCGTAGCCGATTCCTCCCGCCTCTATGACGACGCGGTCCGGACCCTTCTCGGCCAACGTGCCTCTGACATACGCTATCATGCAAACAACTTCGCGAGCTTCTCGAGTTGCGCGACCTTCTCTTTGTTCTCGGCGAGCTTGCGCCTCGCCTCGGCGACGACCGCCTCTGGTGCGTGCGCTACGAAGTTCTCGTTCGCGAGCTTCGCCTCGGCGGACTTGATGAAGCCACCGATCTTCGCGAGTTCGCCAGCGATGCGCTTCGCCTCGGCCGCCTTGTCGACGAGCCCTTCGAGCGAGAGGTAGACCGTGCCGAACTTCGTGATCTTCGACGGCATCGCGAGATCGCTGCCCGCAGGAACGAACTCGACAGACTCGGCCCTCATCGACTTCTTCAGAGACTCCACTTCGGCGGCAGCGCCAGGAACGTCCGTCGCGACCGTCACCTTCACGAACGTAGCGGGCGGGACCTTGTACTCGGCCCTCAGCGCGCGGATCGCAGTGATCGCCTCGCGCTTCGCGTTCACGAACTGGTAGTTATCCTCGGTCACGCCCCAAGCCGACTTCTCGGCGTCGGAGTACCCCTCGGGGAACTTCTGAAGCATGATCGTCTCACCATCCTTGAGGAATCCGAGCTGGTGCGCGACTTCTTCGGTGACGAACGGCATGTAGGGATGGAGAAGACGAAGAGCCTTCCAGAAGACATCGCGGAGAATCGCGACCGACACCGCCTTGTTGGGCGAATCCTTGACGTACTCGACGTAGCCGTCGCAGATCTGCGTCCAGAAGAAGTCGTACACGGCGAGAGCACCGTCCTGGATGCGGTAGGACTCGAGGATCTCGTTGACCTTGCGGCAGGCGAGATCGGCGGCAAAGAGAATGTGCCTGTCGTCGGATGAAAGACCCGTCGCCTTGTCGAGCGACGCGAGCGCGTCGACTCCACCAAGCGCGGTGATCTGCATCTCAAGGAACTTCGCCGCGTTCCAGATCTTCGTCGTGAAGTTGCGGCCAATCTCGAACTTCTCCTTGCTCACCTTCGAGTCGCATTCGAGCGAAGTAATGAGCGCGATCGAGAAGCGAAGTGCGTCAGCGGAATACTGGTCGATCAGCTCGAGCGGGTCGAGGGAATTGCCCTTCGACTTCGACATCTTCGAGCCATCAGCCGCGCGGACAATGCCGTGAATGACGATGTTCTTGAACGGCGGCTTCTTCATGAAGTGGATGCCCGCCATCATCATGCGCGCAACCCAGAAGAAGATGATGTCCTGCGCCGTCACGAGATCCGTCGTCGGATAGTAGTAGTCGAGGTCCTTCGTCTTCTCCGGCCAGCCCAAGGTCGAGAACGGCCAAAGCCACGAGCTGAACCACGTGTCGAGAACGTCCTCGTCCTGCTCGAGATCGGCAGCCGTCACCGACGGATCGATCGCCTTCGCCTTTTCAAGCGCGAGCTCGGCAGTCTCCGCGACGACGACATTCCCGTCGCCGAAGTAGTAGGCGGGGATTCGATGGCCCCACCAGAGCTGGCGCGAGATGCACCAGTCCTGGATGTTCTCCATCCAGTTGAAGTATATCTTCGACCAACGGTCGGGAACAAACTTTACTTCGCCCGACTTGACGGCTGCTATCGCGGGCTCGGCAAGAGGTTTCATCTTGACGAACCACTGCTTCGAAAGACGAGATTCCACCGTCTCGTGGCAACGGTAGCAGTGGCCGACCTGGTTGTCGAGATCCTCGATGTGGTCGAGGAAACCACCAGCCTCGAGATCCTCAACGATCGCCTTGCGGCACTCGAAGCGATCCATGCCGCAGTACTTCGCGCCGGCGAGCTCGTTCATGTGGGCGTCGTCGGTCATGATGTTGATCTCTTCGAGACCGTGGCGCTTGCCGACGAGGAAGTCGTTGGGGTCGTGCGCCGGCGTGATCTTCACGATGCCGGTGCCGAACTCGCGGTCTACATAGTCGTCGCTGATGACGGGAATCTCGCGTCCGGTGAGCGGCAAGATAACGGTCTTGCCGACGAGATGCGCGTAGCGGTCGTCCTTTGGGTTCACCGCAACCGCCGTGTCGCCGGGAAGAGTCTCGGGACGCGTCGTCGCGACCATCACATAGTCCTTGTAGGGCTCGCCCTTCACGCCTTTCGCGCTGCCGACGACGGGATAGCGAACATACCAGAAGTGGCCGTGGTTGGGCTCGTGCTCAACCTCGTCGTTCGCAAGCGCCGTGCCGCACCGCGGGCACCAGTTGACGATATAGTTGCCCTTGTAGACAAGACCCTCGTCGTAGAGCTGCGTGAAAACCTTTGCAACGGCTTTGGAGCAACCCTCGTCGAAAGTGAAGCGCTCCCTGAGCCAGTCGGTCGAGTTGCCGAGCATGCGCTGCTGGTGGACAATCGTCCCGCCGTACTGCTTCTTCCACTCCCAGACGCGCTCGAGAAACGCCTCGCGCCCGAGATCCTGGCGGCGCTTTCCTTCCTTCTTGAGCGCCTTCTCTACGACGTTCTGCGTCGCGATACCCGCATGGTCGGTGCCGGGGAGCCACAGCGTGTTCTTGCCCTGCATACGACGCCAGCGCACCAGGATGTCCTGGATCGTCTGGTTGAGCGCATGGCCCATGTGCAGGATGCCGGTGACATTCGGCGGCGGGATTACGACTGAATATGGCTCGCGCCCGTCGGGCTCCTGGTGAAAATATCCGTTCTTCTCCCAGATTGGGTACCACTTGGCCTCCGCGGCCTTCGCATCGTAGTTCTTGTCCATCTTGTCTTCCGTTGCCTTTTGGAACGGATATTATACCATAATCCGCGCCCAAAGATGTCCGCGACATTATGCAAGCCCTTCGGCCGCCCTCTTGTTGTATTAAACGATGCGACTCTGACGCGGCGCTCAGTGCTCGCCGTCGGCGCTCGGCGAGCGGGCTCGTGTGCACCGAGTAGCGTCAGAACTCCCAGCACAGGCCGGCAACGACAAAGCAGGCGTCCAGCTTCATCTTCGACCCCCGTCGGCGGCGCTCACGTATCTGCGTACGGGTCCTTGGGTCCAGCGCGTCGTAGCCGCAGACGTCAACATACAACCCCGTGCCCCACTTGAGCGGAGCGGACAACCGCACGCCGTAGTCTACTGTGCCGAGCCCGGCCGCTATGGGCCTCCCCTCGGCGAAGTCTCCGTATCGCTTTCTGTTCCAACGTTCCGATCCGCCGTGCATGGCGACATGCGGCGTGATAGAAAAAATCCCCCCTGCCGCAGGGAAGGCATGGTGCAGGCCGATACGCACGTAGGTGCCTAGCCCGTCAACGGCGCGAGCCTGCCCGCTCAAGGTCGCCCACGGCGACTTCAGCTCGCCCATGTACGTCCACTCCCTAAACAGGTGGACTTCCTCGACGTTGTACCCTTCGTTGAACACCCATATCATTCCGACTATGTTCCTCAGCCGCCATCCCTCTGCAATGTCCCAGTCGTAGCCGTACATGAGGCTCGGGTCCGACTCGTAGACGTACGACCGGTGTATCCTATCGCCCGTCCTGCCGAGGTCGCTCAGCGCCCAGTATCCGAACTGGACATGACCTGCAGACGATAGTCGCTGCACGACGTCGCCCTCCATCATCCACACGGCATGGTTCGCACGGACGCTTCCCAGGGAATAGAGGTACGACGCCACAGACACGTCCGCATACCACTCCCGCCCCCAGCCATCGGTCTCGGCCAGGACATTCGACGCAAACAAGGCGGACGCCGCCATGACGGCGACCCCTACACCCGGCATTACGCCACGAAACACCATAGACAGCAGCAAGAGACGATGAAACGCGCAACATCAGGGCAGGAGACGTTTCGTCGTGCCCTTGAGATACGCCTTGCACATCTTGAATCCCTCTGCGTAGGCCGCACCGCACTGGTAGCCGCGGTACTTCGAGCAGGTGCGCACCATGTCCGCAAAGTCGATGTGGTCGTGCTCGCGCATCCAGTCGAGCTGCGAGTGGTGGCACTCGAGCATCTGGATCTTGAGGTCGATCTCGTCCGAGATGTCGACGAATTCGTCTGGGACGAAATTGACGCCTGCGAGGGTGTCCATGTAGTAGATCGGAACGAGCTTCGCCGCCTTCCTGGTCTTGGACGGCCAGTTCGGGAGCGTAGCCGTGAACGCCGCGTCGAAGACGAGCTTCGAGCATGCGACGTGGTCGGGCATGTAGTCGTCGGGGTTCTGCGTGATGATGAAGTCGGGCTGCGCGTACTGGATGATCTCGACGACCTTGTTGCGGCTCTCCGCGTTGTCAGCGTAGATGTCGAGATCGCCGAACACTCCGTCAAGGACCTCGATGCCAGCGAGCTTCCCCGCCTCGCGCGCTTCCGCGGCGCGCATGGGAACGAGCTCTTCGGGCGGGATCACGACATGTCCGAGCGAACCGGTGCAAAGATGGGCGACGATCACCTTGTCGCCGCGCTTTACGCACTTCGCGAGAGTTCCCGCGCAGCAGATTTCAACGTCGTCAGGATGGCAGCCTATTGCAAGAACGTTCATAGTGGTTAGGAGTTGGAGTTTAGAGTTGGAGTTGGAGAATGGTGGTTAGGCTTTGTTGACGGAACCGAAGAGCTGGAGTTTGCGGGCGACTACTTGCTTTATCGCCTCGACCTTCGCCTTCCGAGTGTCGAGATAGTCCCAGGTTACGATCTTGTCTCGGTTGTGCGCGTCGCACGATTCGTACATCGCCCGCATGCCGGCGCAGACCATGTCGGTGTGGATGTTCATCTTCGCGATGCCGCGCTCGATGGCGTTCCTGAAGTCGTCGGCGGACAGTCCCGAGCCGCCGTGCATGACGAGCGGGCACATCACGGCCGAGTTGAGCTCGGCTATGCGGTCGAGCTGGATGCAGGGCTTCGACTTATAGACGCCGTGCGCGTTTCCTACGGCGACGGCAAGCGCGTCGACGCCCGTCTTCGTCTGGAAGTCGACCGCCTCCTCGACGGTCGTGTAAAGACCGTTCCTGTCGTCGCCGTCCTGGGCAAGCCCGACGTGCCCAATCTCGCCTTCGATCGTCGCGCCGAGCGCATGCGCTATCTTCGTCATTTCGGCAGTCTCGGCGACGTTCGTCTCGTAGTCCTTCGCGGAGGCGTCGTACATGATCGACGAAAAGCCGAACTTCAGCGCCTCAAGCGTCTTCTTGAACGTGAGGCCGTGGTCATAGTGTACGACCACAGGAACCGTCGCACGCCTCGCCGCGGCGACAAGCGCTGGCGCAATAAGAGGAAGGTCGCCGTAGGGCAAAAGCACCTCGGCCGTGCCGATGATAATCGGGCTCCTGAGCTCCTCGGCCGCGGAAATCGCGGCTTCAAGCATGTCGGTGTCATGCGTGTTGAAAAGCCCGACGGCGTACTTTTCCGCCTTTGCCTTTTTAAGAACCTGGTCTAGATTTACGAGCATGGGTTAGGGAGTTAGGGGTCAGGAGTCAGGGGTCAGGAGTCAGGGGTCAGGAGTCAGGGGTTAGAGTGGAGACGAGTTTTTTGAGTTCGGCGATAGGGCGCATGCCTTCCACCGCGCCCGGAGCGGACATCGCGCCTACCGCAGCGATTCCGCCGAGTTCAAGTATCTCTTTTTCAGCGAGACCATTGAAGATGCCAACGAGACAGCCAGCGCAGTATGCGTCGCCCGCGCCTGTCTTGCCCTTGATGAAACCCTTGGGAAGCGCAACGGACTCTACTTCAGTCCACGTGCCGTCCTTGAGAAGCGAGACGCCCTTCTGCGGCATGTGTATGACGACGCGCTTCTTCACGCCAAGATCGAAAAGGCGCGCAGCCACTTGCTTTAGACCCTCTTCCGTTCCAGCGATCCGCGTCGCCTCAATCTCGTTGACGATGAGATTGTCGACGTAAGGCAGGCATTCGCGTACAAGGGAATAGCGATCCGAGTTCTCGCTGACGAGATCGATTGCCGTCTCTGCGCCGATGCGCTTCAGTTCCTTGAGGATCCTGAGCCCGTCGCCCGCGTCGATTTTCGCAAGCAGCAGGAAATAGCCAAGAAGTACAAGGTCTCCTGCCTCGATTTTTTCAAACGGGAAATCGTCGCATCCCCATTCGGCGCTCGCGCCAGGGTAGGTGAAGAAAGTGCGCTCGCCGCCTGGAACGCTCATTACGTCCGTAAAGGAAGTCGCCGTCGGCTTCACCACGACGCCAGCCGTGTCGAGCCCGCGGCGCTTCAGTTCCGCGACGGCGAAACGCCCGTCGTCGTCATCCCCCACGGCGCCGAACGCCGCCACGGGAATCGCCGGTTCGAGGATGTGGATGTCGCAGCCGGTGTTTGGCACGAGCCCGCCCGGAACGCGGGAGCGCGCACGTATCTGCGTGAGCTCTCCCGCCTTCGGGTAGGCGCCGATCTCGTTGATCTTGTCGACGAGGATCGAGCCGGCTGCAACGACCTTTCGCATTAGTTCGCCTCGGCGATCAGCGGACCAGCGAGCTCCTTGAGGAAGAAGAGGCGGCCGGGAATTGTCGGGATCCAGCTCGAGGTGACCCAGCGCGACGGTCCGTAGCGGAGCGTCATCCAGAGGGACATGCCCTGCCACTGCATGTCGCGGCCAAAGGTGCCGTCGGCGCCGCCAATCGCATAATCGGCCTGGAACATGAGGCCGGGACCCATCGTGTTAGCGCGGCAGGGAACGAGCGTCGTCCTGGACTTGAAGGAAGTCTGCGCGTTCTGCTCGATCGTGAGCGGATGGAGCTGCACGCCGATGCGGTAGGGCTGCGCGAGCCACTCCTTGTCGGTCTTGAACTCGCCGCCGATCATCGGCTCCCAGAACGCGATGTGGCACATGCGCCCGATGCCGTAGACGAGGACGAGCTTCGCACCATCGGCCTTGAGCGCGGCGATCTTCTTCGGGTAGGTCGGGAGGTTCTTCTTCGTCGCGAAGTTGCGGTGGTCCTTCGGGACCGTGAGCTTGCCGAGCGGATTGTAGAACGCCTGCTCCATCGCATACTGGAAGCTCGCGTCGCCGACGAGCGTGTTGCCCTTGCCGTCCGCCCACTCGTCCATGTTGAAGCACCAAACGTGTTCGCACGAGACGTTCCACTCCTTGAGGAAGTAGACCGCCCACTTGTACATGCCCATCGGACCGACTGGGAGGATGAACGCGATCTTCTCGCCGCGCTCCTTCGCCTTGCGGATCTCCGACGCGATCTCGTGGCCCATCTTCACCTCGAACTCGACGAGGTCGCCGCACTGGACGGGCTTAAACGCCTTGTTCCAGAACTTCTGCGGCTTCACGACGTCGGCAGGCTTGTTGCTGCAGCACTTGTCGATCTTCTTCATGTCCCAGCCGGCCGGATAGAAGCCTTCCAGCAGGGAACCCTTCACCGTGCTCATGAAATCCATGTTTCACTCTCCTTGTTTTGGGTTGGCGCAATACCGCGCTTATGTGCCGCCATTCTACCACTCGCATTGTCCAGGAGTCAACAATGCGTATTGCACATTTCGACACGGTTTTATTGATATTTTCGACACAGCACTTTGAAGTACGCCGCAAGCGTCTGGGCAATCAGTTGCTTGCCTCGGTCGTCGTTGTGCGCCGCATCGCGCTTGAACCAGTCGAGCGGCTTGCCGGAGCGCGCAATCGCCTCGCAGGGCGCCGTCGTAAGATCCCAGACCTGCACATCCGTTCGCGACGCCGCGCGGCGCTCGTATTCCTGCTGAAGATAAAGGAAGCCGTCCTTCTCCTGCAGGAGCGAGCGGTCGAACGACTTCGCCGCGGCGTCTTTCCGGAACTCGTAGCTCGGCGGCGGCGTGCAGATGACCACCTCGGCGCCAATGGCATGGCAGAGAGAGATCGTCTCGGCCATGCAATCCTCGGCATTCTGGAACGAATGCTCCTTTGGCCCACGGTAGTTGGAGATTCCGCCGATCACGACAAGGTCCGGCTTGTACTTCCCGACGTATTCTGCGAAGTGATCCTTCTCGTGGTAGTACCAGCAACCGGTCGAACCGCGAACCGACAGATAGCATCGGAGGTCGGCCTTCGGCAAGGCGTCCTGTATGAGCGCGACAGCATTGCCGCACCACGTGTCGTTCATGATCGAGTCGCCGAGGAATATGATGTTCACGGATTTCCCCGAAAGAATCTTCGCTCGCGTCTTGAGAAGTCCGTCCCATGCGCCTTTCGTCTCAGGCGCATCGAGCTTGGGCAATCTCACCGCAAGGTCGCTGCACCACTTCGCCGCCTCTGCGACTGTCGCCTGGCGAATCGACACATCCTTCGCCTGTGCGCCCTTCTTCGTCACAAAGGCGATCTGGGCGAACGCCGCATCGGGCCGGGCGGGAACCATCACGTCGTATGGCGTCCAGTCGTCGGACGCGTATAGTCGGCTGTTGACGTCGGGAAGCGGATTGCCTTCGGCGTCGAAGAAGTCCACCCACCAGTAGCCGTCGACAGGACACTTCGCGCTGAACGTCAGGCGGTAGAAGCGGTTCTTGCCGATTTCGCCGTCGAGTTTGAAGCGCGGCGACTCAATGCGCCCGCCCTTCGACTCGTAGTAGCCCTCGAAGGGAATGTAGACGACCTTGCCCTCATCGCTTCCCACGCACTTCCAACCGGCATTCTCCCCGACCTCGCCCGGATATTCCGCCAGAGGCGCGCCCGCAGCAACTGCGGCAACCGCCGCATACGCAAGCACACATGCAGAGACTATCGCACCTGCAAAAATGACGCCGACCCCTGTGCATTGTTTGGTGAACATTCCCACCACCTTCCCTATCGGCAGATAATCATAAAACCCATCGCTGCGTTTATGTAGCAGAATCGCACCGTTCCACCCCCTCCTATCCGCTCGTCAGAACCATAGTCTCCAAGCACATTGCCCCCGGCGACAGAGTAGGCGCCGAGAAATGACATGTATCTTGGATTTCCGGAGATAGGCGTCTCCTGTATACTAATTCTGGACGACTTGACCTCTTCCGACCATGGTGCGCCACACCACACCGCGATCCGCCCGCCGCCGCCAGAACCAGATCGATTGTTGGACTGGCTTGCCGGCTTCGTGTCACCACCCTTCGCGAGAAGGCTTCCTGTCGCGCCACCAAAGAAGCGTTTAGCCTCCAGCAAAATTGTTCCGCCAGAGCCACCGCCACCGTAGCCATTTCCTAATATGTTTCCACCAGAACCGCTTGCGTCTATTGTCCCGTCAACGCGAATCGTGCCGTTCGTGGCTGTCACGTAGATCACTCCTCCGCCGGCACCGCCGTGCGCCCATTTGTCGTTGCTGGTAGCGCCTGAACCCGAACCACCAGAACCTGCCATGCACGGGCGGAGGGGGTCGTCGTAAGGATCTTTCGCCGTATTTCTGCCCGTGCCACCTTTCCCGCCGTGGCTTCCGCCCGCAAGCAAGGCCCCAGCCGCTCCCGGCCCTTTTCCATGAGCGATGGAGCCGAACGATGTGAAATTTTATGATACGAGCCGCGCCCTCCACGACCTAACGCCGAGAACACTCCACCCGTCTGCACGTTGAGCGAACCGACCTCGAAATGCGGTGAGCCGAGGTTTAGGCAATCGCTCCACGAATAGACGAAGCAGTTCGCGGCAATAGTCATCGTTCCACCCACCTTCACGAGCGCGCCAAACCTGTCAACGCCGTTCGTCGCCGCTGCACGAATATCTAGGCGCGACACGCCGCCAAGCGTCAGGTCTCCCGTCACCATAAGCTCGCTCGGCGTCGTCCCAGCGTACATCACGATGCTGTTGCTCCAGTTCGTTGTGACGCCGCCGCCGACTTCAAGACGCGAGTCGTCGCCTGAGAACACAAGGTTACCGTTGACCCTCACATTCACGCCCTCCTCTCCGAACATCACGTGCCCACCCGTAAACAACCAGTCGCCTTCATAGACAAACTCTGAAAAGCCAAGGACATTGCCCGTCAACGTCTTTCCGGCGATCTGCCGCGCAATCTGCGCATCGGTGAAGTGAACAGTCCCCATGCCGGCATTGATGCCATTTGGAGTGTATTTGTCATCCACATTCGTGGACTCGTAAGCATAGTCACCGGCTGTCTGATAATGCCTTCCGGCAGCGGCAGTTATTGTCATTCCCTCCACCGAAACAGACTGCTCCGATTCCGCATTGTAGTGGACGGCGATCATGCCGCCGCCGGCCGGATGCCCTGCCTGGCCTGGATTCGAACCGCCGCCTCCATTAGCGGATAACGTTCCCGATCCAGAAATCGTTTGACACGCAATGAAGATGCTGCCGCCTGCCCCTGCGGGACAGTGCTGATCTACACCTGCAGTACCATACGATGACGCATTTTGCCCATTTGCGAGAATTTGGCCGTTAACAACGACTGCGCCAGACGCCTCGATCTTGACTGCGCCACCGCCACGTCTTCCATCCCCTTGTTGACTCGACGCACCGCTCGAACCTGGAAGTTCCGGCGCGGCAGGGTTGTCATACGGCATGACATTGGGAAGTTTATAGCTTGCGTTTGGGACACGTGCACCGTGGCCGCCATGGGAAGGTGCCGTCACAAAATTTGCCGCCTTCATATCGCCAGCGCCTGGGCCGTACCCTGCATGATTGGAACCAAGCGGATGCCCAGCATAGCCTTTGTGGTCCACATCAATCTTGCCCCCTTCCGCTATCGCCAAATCCGTGCAGTTGACCCACACGCGGCTCAGGTCTGTCTCGTTCGTGACAGCTGCGCCGCTTGTGAGAATGCCGCCGCTTGGGATCGTCACCGTCACCGCGTTGAGGCGCGTCATCCAATTTGTCATCACAAGCGTTCCCGAAATCGTAATCGAAGCGAGGTTCGCCGAGGAAGTGGCAATCATTGCCGATTTCCCCGATGGAATTATCACATCATCTCCGTTCTGTGGGACTCCTCCATCCCAATTGTCGCCATTTACCCAGTCGGTATCGACTGCACCGGTCCAAGTTATGTCAGCACCGAGGGCAAACGCCGGGAACATCGCCACCACAATCAGCGCACAAAGTGCTTTTTCTGATGCATGAAAGAGCTTCCCATGACCGGACTTTGCTGTTTGAACATCGCATTTCATTTGCATTGTTCCTTTCATCTTTCAAGAGTTACCTTGCCCATGCGATCCGTCGTGTGGGCCGTAGTGCCTTTTGTCACTGCGAGGATCTTCGAACACTTCCCCTGCGTCAGACATTCGTTAACGACACGAATGCAGTTGAGATAGAAGCTCTCGCCCGGTCTGACAGGCGCGTCCGTGAAGCCATTGAGCGGAAATGCGAATCGCTGCTTCCAGACTCCTGGACTGGACGTATCGGACATGACCCTGGCGCCGTATGCGTCAAGGCCGGACTCTGCTGCAGGCACGTTTATGCGTCCGTTGACCTCGCCGTTCGACATCGCGACCATTCTGCCGTCGGGGCTGGAAGCGTAGTGGCGGTAAGGCAACGCCTCTTGCCTCGCGATGAACAGCTCCCACGTATCGCACGGGAAGATGCCGGGTTCGCATTTGAGCCGAGAGGTCTCCACGAAGTGCATCAATTCAAGATAAAACCAATCTCCGTCATGGGCCAGACGGACCTCTCCGGAGAACTGCGACGGCACGTCGCTGCCGGCATTGTAGAGGGCAAACTTCTCCGCGGGGATTCTCGTCCAGTCAATTTTCGCCACATCGCCTGCCGCAGGCGCCACACGGCGGGCCAGCCACGCCGGCTTCGACGTCCCCTGGCGTTTAAGAAAGGTCTCGTAGCCTTCTTTCATATACTGCCAAACACCAAGCTTCCAGATGGCGACGCGGCGCTTCTCGACCGGCGTTTCGGCCAGGCGTTCCGCCTCTTCAACAAGTTCGCCGAGCCTCCTCATCAAACCTGGCATTTCATCACCGCCCCAGGCGAGTGCCGCAGTCTGCTTGCTGTCGCTTTTCGGATATCGCTTGAAGTCACAATACCGATTTTCAACAAGGCGATAATACTCCTTGAGCGGCTCTCCCGCACGACCATACGTCTTGAAGAACTCGGCCAGCATCTCGTCAGGATCTCGCGTAGGGTCAATCATCCACTCGAATTGCATGTATGTGTCTACATCGCCGTTCATACCGCATTGAAAGATGCCAGCCGAGAAGTCGTTTTCAAGGAAGAACCTGTACTGCCGCGCTGCTTCGTGAGCGAAGAATCCGGGGAAGCAGTTAAAGCCGCTGTTGTTCGTGTGCTCAAGTGGATATGTGTTGTATAGCCACATAGCAATCGGCTGGTCCGGATACGCCTTGCGCCATTCCTGCATGCGGCGCAGCTGCGGCTTGAAGCGCATCCGATAAGGCTCGCGGTTTGCCGAGAGGCAGAAATATACGACGACATTGGTCGGCAGGGAGAAGCCATGCGGAAGCCCTTCGTGTGAATGATAGGCAAGAGTCGATATCTGCTTCGTCGGATGCGTCTTGGCGATTTCATCGGCTACGATCTTGACAAATCGGAACCAGTAAGTCGAATCCGAGGCTTTGTCCACCTCTCGGTTAGGCTCCATCTGGGACTGACAGTCATCGCATTTGCAGTAGAACGAATTGTCCATCTGGGCAAGGCAATAGTTGTCATGCCCCCAGACAAACCGGCCGTTTCTTGGATCCTGGTCGAAATAGGCACGAATGTCGCCTATGACCAGATCGATAAACGCCTTGGACGAGTAGCACATCTGCGGGGGCTTCTTTTCACCGTACCCTTTTGCAAATATCTCTGGCCATTTTCGGATAAAGTCCTTTGACCCTTCATCCCAGTATTGGTCGTAGTAGTGGTAGAATGAATGATTGGCCCGCGCTTCACGTCCACCGATCCGATGCCGCAACCGAAAGAGTACAGAACGCGCAGCAATCGAATTCGTGTTCTCGTACATGAGCCGCTGGCATTCCTCGAATTCCTTCGTTCCCGCCCTCCACAGAAGAAGGCTGTTCTTGCCCTGTCCGAACTTTGGGTAGTCTATGGTTCCCCCGCGGTATGCAATGAACGGCTTCTGCCTCCGATTCGTGACCGACACGCACAAATCCGGATTGCGTGGAAGATAGGTTCCGAAGTCGGACATATCAGCCCATACAACCCCGCATTCCTTCTGCAGAAAATCATAGACCGCGTACATCGACCCTTGGGCGTGATAGAAGCTGGGCTGACCCCTTATCGTCACATTGGTGCCGTCATTTTGATAGACAAATCGACCTTTGTCGGGCATGTCGTGTCCTGCGAGAACAATGCAGTCTTTCCTGGCCGCAACCGCAAACTCCTGTTTTGCAAAAGAAGAGACATCCACCTCGGCAAAACGAGTTGGGCCAACGCAGACAAGTGTCGGAAGAGCATCGGCATCCTGCTTCTCAAGTTCCGCGTCGGTCACAATCTCAAACGACCCGCCTGTCATGCGGTCAAGGTGCCATTTGAGATCAAGTGCGCCGAAACGCGCCGCCTTGTCCGCCTTGTCCGCCACAACGATTTTGGCAAGCGCCTTTCCGCCCTCGGCAAGTCGGATGGGGGAAGACGGCTCAGACATCGCCTTCGCAGATGACATCGCCACCACAAATACGACAGTCGCAAATGTCCACATCTGTGAATTTCTCGTATTCATGGAGTGTCGAGCTCCGTATTGTCTAGCTTGAAACCTTTGGTGTTTCGAATTATGAAATTCTGCCCCGCCTTGCGGTCCCACGCGGCTGCACCGTGGTGCTTCCAGTCCGGCAGGTCAGCTTCCGAGACCTTGCGGAAAGAACAGTTGGCAAACGTCCAGTTCTGGAGCGGGCATCCGGGGCGTCCGGACATCAGCGGAAGCTCCAATCCTGTCGCATGGACGTTCTCAAATTGGACGTCTCGCATCGCCTTTGCCTGAACGCCCTTTTCCGCCGGAGCAATCTCCGCAAGAATCGGCCGTCCGTAGATGCCACGCATGCTGATGTTGCTGAAGACGAGGTTTTCAACGAGCGTCGCTTCGCGCCCGTAGTCCATCCCGCTCTTGCCCGGAAGCACGAAGGCAATGCCGACGGACGTATCGTGCATCGCGATGTTCGAAAAGTGGCAGTCGCGTATCACGCCGTCGTTCGTCCATCCGATGCGTATGCCGTTCGCCCAGCTCCTCAGCGTGCAATTCACAACGACGACGCGTTCGCACGGCTTGTCCTCCCGAAGCGAACGGCTGTTGGCGCGAACGACGAGCGAATCGTCCCCCGTCTCGATTATGCAGTCGGAAATCGTCACGTCGCGAGAGCAGTTAACATGGATGCCGTCGTTGTTAGGGTAGCGGACGTCGGCGAGTATCTTGAGCCCATTGATTTGCACACGGTCGCAGTCGTGAATCCAATAGCTCCATCCTGAGGGCTGGCCGACCATCGTGACATCCTTCAGCACGACGTCGCGGCAACCGGCGAGAAACACGACGCGCGGCAGGGAGTTTGTCATATCGTAGACACGCTCGTACTTCCAGCCCGTCCAGTTCGCCTCGCTTTTCTCCCGTGTGTGATGTGCGCCGTTGCAGTCTATCGTGCCGCCGCCCGTGATGGCGATTCGCTCCGCTTCGTCTGCAAAAATGAAGGCGGCGCTACGCCGGCGCGGCAGACTGTCCTTGTCGACATGCTTGGTGTCCGGCCAGTCGGGAAAGTCGGCTATGTACGGCGAGGCGAGCAGTTTCGCCGTGCGGTCGATGTGCAAGTCAACACCCGTGCGAAGCTGAATCGCGCCCGAGAGGAAAGTTCCGTCCGAAAGGACGACGCGACCGCCTCCCTTTCCCGCCGCCGCGTCTATCGCGGACTGGATCGCCGCCGTGTCCTTCGTTGCGCCGTCGCCCTTCGCGCCGTAATCCCGCACCGAAAAGTCCGCACCAAACAACGAGAGGAAAGCGCCGAGCGCAAACACGGCGATAACAGACGGCAGGCACTTTGTCGCTTTCATGTTGTTCCTCGTCCTTTCGGTTGAGATTCTACCACATCTCCCGAACTGCCACAACCCGACCGAAAGGACGGGTATGCCGGAGAGCCACGGCTGTTAACGGGTCAAATTCTTACAGATATATATTTTTTACCCCCTTAACTTGACCAACGAGATGAGTCAAAGAGTTGTGTGCTCCACGCTGCGTCAAACTGCCGATTGAAACCGCGTCAAACTGCCGATTGAAATTGCGTCAAACTGCCGATTGACTATTGACAAGCGGAGAAAAGAAGTGATAGACTATGCGCAGATATGAACGAATATAGGCCAAGAATTGCAGATAGCGTCTTAGAAAGACGACTAGCAGGGACCGGAGCTGTCTTGGTACGCGGTCCTAAATGGTGCGGCAAGACAACTACATGCGTCCGCCACGCCAAGAGCATCTTGTATATGGCAGACCCCGACACTCACGACCAGAACCTTCGCATGGCAAAGCTCAACATATCGGCTTTGCTTAAAGGCGAGAATCCCCGGCTGATCGACGAATGGCAGGAGGCGCCAAAGTTCTGGGACGCCGTTCGGGCAAAAGTCGATGGCGCGAATGATGTCGGGCAGTATATTCTTACAGGCTCTGCCGTTCCGCCAGACACAGATGAAATCGTTCATTCGGGAACTGGGCGGATTGCCAGCATGAAGATGCGTCCAATGTCGCTTTGGGAGTCTGGTGAATCGTCCGGCGGCGTGTCTATTGGTGCGCTGCTTGAAGGTGCGGCATTCGAGACGGCGGAAAGCCGGCATCACTCTCTTGATGAAATGGCCTACATCGTTTGCCGCGGAGGATGGCCACAGGCCGTCAACCAAAGTGGAGACATAGCGCTTGACCGCGCCTTCGACTATTACGAGGCAGTAGTCAATGCCGACATCTCGCGCGTAGATCATGTCCCGCGCGATCCGGAACGCGTCATGCGCCTGATGCGCTCCTATTCCAGGCTGCAGGGCACACAGTCGAATCTGTCCGTAATTCGCAAAGACATGTCCGAACATGAATCGCGCGGACTTGGCGAGGACACAATCGATTCTTACCTTAAAGCGCTGCGGAAGATATTCGTGGTGGACGACGTCAAGGCGTGGAGTCCTAGCCTGCGGGCGAAGTCGGTAGTCCGCACATCTGACACACGGTATTTCATCGATCCTTCGATTGCCGTCGCCGCATTGGGGCTCGGGCCGGGCGACCTGATGGGCGACCTGCGGTCCTTTGGATATTTCTTTGAGACGCTCGCTGTGCGGGACATCCAGGCGTATGCCGAGGCCCATTTCGGAGGCGTACACCACTATCTCGACCGGAACGGACTTGAATGCGACATAATCATCCATGCAAGGAACGGCCGTTATGGGCTCATAGAGGTCAAACTGGGTGGAGACGACCTAATCGAGGAAGGCGCCGAGACCTTGAACAAGCTCACGAACATACTGAATCCGGAGAAAATGAGGCTTCCATCGTTCAAGATGATCCTTACCGCAGTTGGCGACTATGCATATCGACGAGAGGATGACGGCGTGATTGTGTGTCCAATCGGAGCATTGAAACCGTAAGCTGTTGAGTACGTCCATCCTCCGACCGACAATGAAAAGCCTCGCCATAGCCATCGCAATCGTCGCGCTCGCCGCGCCGCTGGCAGAGGTCTGCGCCGCCGACCTCGCTTCCGCCGCCGAGGTGTACGCGGCGACATACGACAACGCCCCCACGAACAGGACGTTCGACATCACGGCGACCGTCGCCCTGGCACACGTCAACGGCGCGCTGCCGGTCGTGGACGGCAGCGGATGCGCAAGCGTCTATCTGCGCGGCAAGGCCCTGGAGACGTCCAACCGGCTTCGGCCTGGCGACAAGGTACGACTCAAGGGAAGCGTTTGCCACAGCTACCAAAACGGCAACAACTATGCGCAGGCGTTCACGTCGAAGCTGCTCGAACACGGCAAGGCACCGGAACCGATCCACGCGACACTGACGGAGATCAACTCCGAAGACTTCAAAAGCCGCGTCGTCACCCTCAATGGATTCATTGCGGACGTGTTCCGCGACGAAATCGACCCGAAGTTCATGTTCATCGTCCTGTCAGACGGAACGTCCTGCGCCTTCCTCCCGGTGCTGGGCAAGCCGGACGACCCTCTGCCCGCGCACCTTGTCGGCGCAACCGTGGAGGTCACTGGAGTGGTGAACATTCCGCGGGAGAACACGCTCAACAGAAAAGTCCAGAACGTAACCGTCTGCATCATCAGCCTCGATGCCATCAAGATACTCGAAAGCGCCCCCGGCGATCCATTCGACGTCCCCGCGCTCTACAAGGACGGCGTGAACATCTGGAGCTTTCGCAATGCAGGCCTCCGTCGGCGGCGCGTCGCGGGACGCGTCCTCGCCGTATGGCGCGACAAGGCGCTGGTGCGCACGACAGAAGGGCTCGTCTCGCGCGTTCAGTTCGCCGAAGAGCCGCGTCCCAAATGCGGCGCCTCCATCGAAGCGGCGGGCATCCCCGACACCGACTTCTTCCGTCTGAACCTCTCGCGGGCGATCTGGCGGGAAACTGCGGTGAAGGACGATTCGCCTGAGCCCACTGCAGAGCCAATGACTGCGGAAGCGCTTCTTAGGGACAAGCTGGGGAACACCAAAATCAGCGCGGCGCATTACGGCCACTGCGTCACCGTATCGGGGACCCTTGCCGCCAAGCCGTCGACTCGCCTAATGGACATGCGCGCAGAACTTACCTGCGGAGACCTGCGCCTCGCGCTCGACATGACATCATCCCCGCACGCGCTTGACGACATCGACGTGGGAAGCACCATCGAGGCCACGGGGGTCTGCGTCATAGAGGCGGAGACCTGGCGGCCCCAGACGCCATATCCGCACATACAGGACATATTCATCGCCGTCAACTCGGCGGACGACATACGCGTCCTCGCGCGTCCGTCGTGGTGGACGGCGGGGCGGCTCCTCGCCGTCATCGGCGCGCTTCTCGCCGCGCTCGCCGCCGTACTAGTGTGGAACCGTTCTCTGAGGAGACTCGCCGAGCGGCGCGGACGCGAACTCGCGGCAGGCGACATCGCGCGGGCCGAAGCCGACATCCGCACGATGGAGCGCACACGCCTCGCGGTAGAACTGCACGATTCCGTCGCGCAGACCATGAACGGCGCCATAATGGAGCTCAAGGCGGCGGAACGCTGCGTAACAAACTCGCCGCAGGAAATGACGCGGCACCTCGGCATAGTCGAACGCACGCTCAAGTCTACCATCGGCGAGCTGCGAAACTGCCTCTGGGACTTGAGGAGCCAGTCGCTCGACGAAAAGGACTTCGCGGAGGCCATAAGGCGCACTCTTCTCCCGCACACGAAAGGCGTAGCCCTCGCCGTCCGCTTCTCGGTGCCGCGAGAGATCGTCACCGACAACACAGCCCACACCATACTGCGCGTAACAAGGGAACTTGTCATAAACGCCATAAAGCATGGACATGCGAAGTCCATCAAGGTCGCGGGCGCCGTCAAAGACAAGACGATGATGATTTCCGTGACGGACGACGGCTGCGGCTTTGACCCGGAGAGCCGTCCTGGCGTCGCGGAGGGACACTTCGGCATACAGGGCATCCGCGAAAGACTGCGCCTGCTTGCGGGCGAGATTTCATACGACGCCGCGCCGGGACGCGGCACAAAGGCCACGGTGACCATCAACCTGCCGGGGGAGGATTCATGAACACGACAGTCATGCTAATCGACGACCACGCCATAGTGAGAATGGGCCTCAAGTCGCTTCTGGACACCTACGCCGACATAAAGGTCGTGGCCGATGCCGAGGGCGGGGAGGAAACGGTGCGAACCGCCCTCGCGAAGAAGCCTGATGTCATTGTCATGGACCTCATGATGCCCATCATGGACGGCACGGAGTCCACAAGGCGCATCCTCGCCGAATGGCCCGATGCGAAAATTCTGATTCTTACCACGTACGGCACGGCAGACGCAATCGGGCACACCCTCGAAGCCGGAGCCAAGGGCGCAATGATGAAGAACGCGGAGCTGGATGAATTGGTCGCCGCTATAAAGAAAGTCGCGCGCGGCGAGCGGTTCATCGACGCCGAGATCAGCCAGATGCTGAGCGAGAACCCGCCCATACCAGAACTCTCGCCGCGTCAGAGGCAGATACTGGAGTCCGTCACACGCGGGCTCTCAAACGAGGAGATTGCCAAGATGCTCGGAATCGGCCTCTCCGTCGAGAAAGAGCACGTTCGCGCCACCTTCGCCAAAATCGGCGCGGCGAACCGGTCCGAGGCCGTCGCCATCGCGCTCAGGAAGCACCTGCTGAAAATATAGCAAGATCCTCCCATGCGGAAAGTTCTGGTCATATCAACGGTAAACGGAATCGCCGGTCGAAACGAGCTCACCGGCATCTTCAACTACGTCAACGACGGCCATGACTGGAGCATCCGATTCGTGCAGGACCCCGGCGATATAAACGGCGACGCTCTGGACGCCATCGTGACAGAGGGCCTCGACGGGATAATCGTGAGCCCCCGCGTGATGACGCCGCAGATCGAAAAGCTGCTGAACCTCTCGACGCCTGTCGTGATGATCCACTGCCCCGACGGAACGATACCGCGCCACGGAACTCTCTATGCCCTTCTCAAGAACGACGACCGCGCCGTGGGGAAGACTGCCGCGGAGCACTTTCTCTCCAAGTCGAAGTTCAGGACATATGCCTTCATACCGACGCCTTCGCCGACGAACTGGTCCGACGAGCGGCTTGCGGGCTTTGCAGAGGGGCTCGCGCAAAAAGAGGCGGCGCCGGTCGTCTGGCGTCCAGAGCGCGGTGCACTCGAGGACTTCCTCGCGTCCCTGCCAAAGCCAGCCGCGGTCCTTGGCGCGACGGATCTCGAGGCAATCAACGTTCTGATCGCCTGCCGCAAGCTCAGGATAGACATCCCCTCGCGCGTCGCAGTGCTTGGAGTCGACGACGACGAGATGATGTGCGAAGCGACAAAGCCGACGCTTTCCAGCGTCCGGACCGACGACGCTGGGCTCGGCCGGCGCGCCGCAGAGGCGCTCGACTCGCTCATGTCCTCGAAGCGTGCCAAGCCGCCGAAAAAGCCCGTTCTCGTTCCTCCGGTCGGCGTGACCGAGCGCAACTCGACGCGCGCGGTCCCCCCTTCCGGCTACATAATACAGGAGGCGCTGTCGTTCGTCCGGAGACATTTCACCGAGGGCATCGGAGTAGATGACGTAGTCAAGCACCTGGGCGTCTCGCACTCGCTCGTGCGCGAGCGCTTCCGCACCGTGTACGGCAAGTCACTGCGCGATGTCATACTCGACATGCGCATCAAAGCGGCGATGTCGCTCCTTTCGCGGACAAAAGCCTCCGTACGCGAAATCGCGCTAAAGGTCGGCTTCTCGTCAGACGCCCATTTCGTCCGCTACTTCAGGAAGAAGACGGGAACGACGCCCGCCGCCTATCGTTCTTCTCGCGTCGCCTAGCCCTTCCACGTCGCGCGGCGGAATGCGCTCATCGACATCGCGAAGCGCTTCTTGAAGAGGTTCTTAAGGTAATTTGGGTTGGTGTATCCACACGAGGCGGCAATTGAGTCTATCTTCTCGCGCGTCTCCCTAAGGCGCCGTTTCACCTCGTCAAGACGACGCTCCGTTATTGCCTGCAAAATGCTTCGCTTCTGCAGTTCGCGGAACCTAAGGTCGGCGAGACGGCGCGAACACTTGAGATGCCGGACGACATCTTCGACGCCAATTCCCTCGAGCGCATGGCGGTCGATGTAGGCGACGGCCTTCTGGACGAGGCGACC
>JAZSOG010000006.1:0-61588 GCA_045536845.1 Kiritimatiellia bacterium
ACCCTTGGGGCGTCTCCCATGCGTCACAGCAAGTGTTTACCAGGCACCTGCTGTCCCGTATCATACTCCAATACGCGGCAGTCTTTCAACCCCGAATATTACCGCCTTGTTCAGCGGCGAGCAATATAATACCAAACAGACATGGTTGCCACAGTAAGCACTAAAATGAGAATCCTTTGCGGAACAATTTTCGGGAGGCTACAGGGTCAGACATGGTTACCACAGTAAATTACCACAGTAGCGGGAGTTTGTGATATACTGTTCGGCATGAGACGTTGCAGGACAAATCTTCCAGATGGAAGTGTCAGCCGTGCTCTACATTAATGGCAGACAAGGTTGAGCTTTAGTGTATGACTGGCGGTTGCAAAACCGGGAAAGGGAAAGGAAGCAAAATGCGTGGCACTAAAATGAGAATCCTTTGCGGAACAATTCTTGCGGCGGCGATGGCGACGGCGTCGCATGGTGAGACGCGCAATGCCGTGCGGCGAACGTTGGACGAATATGTGCTTTCCGGCCGAATCGCGGGCGTCGTCAGCATCCTGAGCGATGCGGATTGCAACCTCACGGTCGACTGCTCGGGCTGGGCCAACGTCGAGAAGCGCGTGCCGATCTCGACGAATACCGTCTTCGCCATCTTCTCGATGACCAAGACCATCACGGGCGCGGCGGTGATGTGCGCCATCGACGATGGCAAGATTTCGTTGGACGACAAGGTCTCAAAATATCTTCCCGAGTATGCCGACATCCGCATGGAGGGCGGATGCAAGCCGAAGCGCGAATTGACGCTGCGCGACCTCTTGAGCCATACGGACGGGATGCGGTGGGAGCATCCGCTCGTCAACAACAGCATTCCACTGCGAGAGGCGGCCTGCCTGTATGCGTCTCATCCGATGAAGTTCCAGCCCGGCGAGACGTTCGCATACGGGACGATGCGCTTTTCCGTGGCGGCGGCCTGCGTCGAAGTCGCCGTCGGCGAACGGTTTGAAGACTACCTCAAGCGCAAGGTGCTGGATCCGCTGGGGATGCGGGATACGACGTTCACGCCGAACGCCGACCAGCTTGCGCGGCTCGTCACGGCATATACGTCTGACGGGCTGCCGCTCCGCAAGGCGTCGGACAGATGTTCGCACCAGCTCGAGTTTCCCAAGGAAAAGCCGATCTGCCCGGCGCCGGGCGGCGGGCTTTTCTCGACGCCGGCGGATATCATGCGCTTTTCGCAGATGCTGGCGCACCACGGCGAGCGCTTGGGCGTAAGGGTCATTTCGCGCAAGACATTCGACGAAATCTTTTCTGTCGTGCAGGTCCCGGGCGATCTTGGCAAGGCGAACCCCTACACGGTCGGCAGCTGGATCTACGGAGACTGGTTCGGGCATGAAGGGGCCATGCGCACGGATCAGCGCGCCAACTTGAAAACAGGACAGTCGCGGCTGTTCTTCATCCAGACGGAAAACAAGGCGGGGCCGGACTTCTTCGCCCTGAAGCGCGCATGGCACACGGCTTGCGATGCGATGCAGGGCACGCCGCCGACAAAGTTCGGGAATTGAAAAGCGGAGGAGAATACAAAATGAGAGCTCTATGGGCAAAAAAGGGTCTGTTGGCTCTGTTGGCTCCTGTTGGCTCCTGTTGGCTCAGACGACGACGGTGGCTCTGCCAACGTCGACACCTAAAACTGGCAAACGAGACGAAACTCCCTGCGCTTTCCCGCACCCGCGCCCTTATGCAGAAACTCTCCGCGCTGTCGAAGGAGTGGCTTGGTTGAGCCGTTGGGGATTGGCGCGAATCGATGTCTAACGGTCTCTTATTTGCTATAATAGTAGGCACAATACCACGACGTGTATGAAGAAAACAAGGCAGACAGCATCCGTTGGCATGGTTTCCCGCCTCAAATGGACGGGATTGCTCTTCGCGTTTGCGGCGGTCGCGTCGCCGCTCGCCGTCCGTGCGGAGAGCGACCTTGACGCCTACATGCGCGGCAAGATGTTCCGCATGTGGGTGAACGACGACGCGGACAAGTCCGACTCGGAGGCGAATCCCGTTGACATCCCCAAGCAATCTAACGCAGATTGCAATGACGATCATGTGAACGGACGGCGAGATTTGGTCGACTTCTTTCCGCTGTGGATCAACATATCGTCCTTTGCGCCGTGGCTTTCCGGCGGACAGGTCGGTGTGCGGCTCAGTCACGCCGACAGCGCCGTCAACATCGTTTGGACGAAACTTGGCAATCTTGAGGCCGGAAAGTTCCATCGCGAGGATGTGGGGGAGTGCGGCCCGAACCTGAACCAGAACGCATACGAGGCGACGGTCACGCCCGTAACGGCAGAAGGTATTGAAGTGCCGCAAGGAATCATCGACATGATTCTCGTCGACCCGTCAAAGGGCATTGTGATGATGGAGGGGGTGCGGCCAAGCACCGCTCCGCTCACGATTGCGATGCACCTCAAGAATGGTGGCGATACTCTCTTCTCGTTCAGACTGCCGATTACGATATCCCATGTGGAGGACATGTATCGCTGGGCGAACATTCGTGCGGCGGCTCAAGGCGCGGTGGAGAGGCCAGCCGATTTGTCTGTGCCGTCGGGACTTCCCGATTCTGATACGAACGGAAAGCACTTCCTTTTCGTCCACGGTTATTCGGTCGGCGAGGAAAAGGCGCGAGGCTGGGCGGCGGAGATGTTCAAGCGGCTGTGGCAGGCAGGGGCGAATTGCGCTTTTACGGCGGTGACGTGGTACGGCGACGACAGCCGCCACTGGTGGTATCTCGACAACACGCCGAACTACTACGTCAACGTGGAACATGCGTTTGAGTCGGCGGCGGCATTGGCGAACGTTGCGGCGCAGCTTTCCGGTGAGAAGGTGATTGCGGCGCACAGCCTCGGCAACATGATTACGTCAAGCGCGATAGCCGACCACGGGATGCAGGTCTCGTCGTATTTCATGCTGAACGCGGCGGTGCCGATGGAGGCATACGACGATGGGGCGATAACGGACGAGTCCTCATACAACATGGCGAATCCCGACTGGCATGACTACACCAATCGCCTGTGGGCGAGCCGCTGGCACGAGGCGTGGAAGCGGCTTGACCCGGCCGATGGACGTTGCGGTGTGACATGGCGCGGACGATTCGCAAGCATTACCAACGCCTACAACTACTACTCGACTGGCGAGGAGGTCTTGACAAACGGCGAAGGTCGGTTGAAGTCGGTGCTCTCAGGTGATTTCGCATGGTATAATCAAGAGTCCCGCAAGGGTCTTTGGCCGATGCTTCTTCCAGGAAACAATGAGGCGGGTTGGTCGTTCAACAGCGACTATGACAATCCGCTTTCACACATGAACCCGACCAACGCGGCGGAATTGGCGGACTCGCTGATTTGCACAAATTCGTTCTTTGGCTTGTTCGACGAACGAGGGCTTTACGGAACAAACGGCTCCTTCCTTGCGACACAGCCCGCAATCCGTGCCCATGCGCTCGCCGACGGCATCCCCGCCGAATCCTACGCAGCAGGGGCGAACAAACTTGGAGAGTTGAATCCACGATGGGGCAATGACAGGAATGTAGATATGCCAGATAAGGCCAGAGCTAGTTGGTTGGCGTTATATGGTGCGGATGCTAATGGTAATCCCAACGCCAGATGGTTGCACAGCGACATAAAGAACCGACCGTATCAAGTCGTTCGAGAAGTGTTTTTGTCGATAATTGAGAAAGGAAATCTGCGATGAAGAGGACAATGACATTGGTAGTCTTGGTCGTAACCGGCTGCACCAGCGTGATTGGCGCGATATTCCAGCGCGATTCCACGGTGAATTTCAAGGTCATTGACTATAACGGCAATACCGTGAGTAATGCCACGGCGAAAATCAATACGATGAAGAAGTGGATTCCCGGAGAAAACTTCGGGCGCACAATTTACATGGATGTTTATGGAAAGTCCGACACAAATGGCGAGATACATATTGCTTTCCCGTGCAAATCCACAATGTTTTCTTACAGTGTAGGCGCGGATGGTTTTTATGGCTGCGGTGGTGGGGCGCAGTTTGCCGCAGTTCCCAACGGACTGGATTTGCGCCAGACACAGTTTGAGACTAATTTTGTTGTGCGTTTGAAGCCAATAATCAATCCGTGTAAGATGTTTGTTTTCAGGATGGCATCTGGACTCGGGACGTCATTGAAATATCCGCAAGGTTCGCACAGTGGTACGTGGGGGTTCGACATGAAAGAGGGAGACTGGATTGCCCCGTATGGCAAAGGGGCAGTCGCAGACTTCTTTGTTGAGTATTCTGACAGCCATTTTGCCGAGGACAAGATACTGGATTGCGCTCTTGTTTTTACCAATGCCGTCCATGATGGTTGCTATGTTGCAAAATGCACAGGAACCCGTTTCCATTCCGACTATGCGGCAGACACAAGCGCAAAGTATATGAAGCGGCTGGACTTTGATTCATGGGGGAAGAAATTCAAGGGGAAATATGCCGCTGAACTACTCAATGCCGATGAGTATCTTGTCGTTCGCACTCGCACGAAATGCGATGATGAAGGACACATCGTATCTGCCAATTACGCGAAGATATATGGGCCTATCACATTCTTCATGGGCATGACATTTACGAGTTATTTCAACCCCAACGAGAACGACCCGAATCTTGAGGCTGACACCACGGTTAACCTTATGCCGAACGGCGGAATGGGCTTCGCTCCGTGAACACGCGGGATTGCTTTATCGAGAGGCTACAGGGTCAGACATTGTTACCACAGTAAATTACCACACTAGCGGGAGTTTGTGATGGCCTGCAGGGGCGACGAGACGGCGCGTTCCGGCTACGACTTCGTCTATGGCGGGAAGGGGAGGCCCTGGCCTGAGCTGAAGGAGATCCACGACATTTCGATTCGCCAGATGCTGTGACCCTGTTGGCTCGGCATTCTACCGTGTTACCGTAAGCGACAGATGAGAGGGTCTGCCAGGAACAAATTGTCCGCCGGATACGGTTGCACCCCTCTATGGAGGGGGTAGCACCTTGAGGTGGGATGTGCTAAAATTTTGATGCGTTAAACAAGCGTCAGGAAGGATAGTCTGTTATGAAAAGTCTACAGAAATTCACAATGTCCGCCATCGGTCTTCTGGCCGGAACTTTCGTTGCGTCTGGTGCCGCAATCGATCCATCGAACTCCGCGGCGTTCAAAGAAGGGAAGAACGACATTCCCGCCGAGTGGAAGGGGAAGAGCGTCCGCTACGAGCAGAAGCTCGGCTTCTGCGAGGTCGACGTCATGGTGAACGGGAAAAAGGCCGGCACCGCGTATGCGCCCGACGGCACTGTTGAACTCGCGCCGTATCTTAGGTTCGGCGCGGAGAACGAGATCACGACGGTCGAACGCAAGGCCGATGCGTACTACGGACGCGGCGACGAACCGTCTGGCGCGAGGCGCGACGGGAAGCACCGGCTTTCAGCCGCGGCGCTTGTGCCGCGCACCGCCGCATGGATCGACGATTTCTTCGCGCGTCCGTCGTGGCGCGAAAAGAAGCTTTTCGTCGATGTCGAGATCGAGTCGCTCGCGCGCAAAGACGCAGTCGTTGAAGTCGAGCTGTCTGATGCGCAGGGTATGCCCGTTCTCAAGCGCGCGAAGAAGGCCGCGCGCCTTGAAAAGGGCTCGAACGTCGTTAAGATCGAGTTGCCGTGGACGGACGATATCGTCGCATGGGAGCCTGTCGCCAATGCCAAAACTTACGATTGCAGAGTAAAAATGGCGGTTGGCGGCAAGGAATGCGATTCACGCCGTCCGCGTTCGATGATCGGCTTTCGCGAGATCTGGCGCGAGGGCAAGGAGATCATGCTCAACGGTCATGTGCAGCGGTTTCGCGGCTTTTGGAATCAGGGGCTTCCGGCAAACGCGTCGGATGTTCATCTTTACGGCTACAACCTTTCATACGAGACGCATAAGCATTGGGCGTATTGGTGGGAAAAAGAGGGAGAACTTGCCCGTAAGTCTTCCGCAGGAATTGCGGTATTTACGGGTATGCCGTCGATTTATTACGTTCATGAAGCGATCCGCCGCGATCCAGAGTGCACGGAGCAGTTCAAGCGTTCACTTAAGTCTTGGATGCGTTCCTGGCGCAATTATCCGTGCATAGTGGCCGCCTCTACCGGCGTCAACCAGATATGCCCCGAGCGCAATATGCGCCCCGAGATCCTCGGGCAGGTGCGCGAAGAGGGCGGAGTCGTGGACAATATCGAGTTCGCCGCCGCGATTGCCCGCGAGATGAATCCCAACTGCCTGTACTTCTCCCATGCCGATGGGACAGAGGCCGACATTTCGTCCTCGAACCTTTACTTCAACTTCACCCCTCTCCAGGAGCGCGAGGAATGGCTTTCGCAGTGGGCGACGAACGGGATTCTCCCCTGGTACGCGGCGGAGTTCGGCGCTCCGTACTACGCGTGCTGGTTCCACAGCCGCGTTCCCGAGATGACCGAATGGCTTGCAGTCTACTACGGAGAGCGCGCATACGAGCTGGAGAGCGAGGAGATGCTCGTCCACACCCGCGAGTTCGCGAAAAGCTGCCTCCGCTTCACGCACGGCGGATGGGTCGAGCCGGGACGCCGCGACCTCTATCAGTTCCATCCGCTCGCAGAGGATTTCTCGCGGCTGCTCGTCAGGAGAGTCAACCGCGCATGGCGCACGTGCGGGCAGAACGGCGGGCTTATGTATCTCCAGTCATGGCCGTGGGACAAGGCGAATACCGTGCGCGACCGCCAGTGTGTCGCGAACGGCGATTTCGTAGCGTACATCGGCGGATATCCCGAGCCAACGGATAAGACGCATGCTTACCGGCCGGGAGATGAGGTTAGAAAAAATCTCGTTTTTGTTTGGGACGGTCTCGGCGAGAACACGGCGACGGCGAAATGGCGCGTGGAAGAGATCGGCGGCGGCGTTGTCGCGTCGGGAACGGAGAAGGTGTCCTTGATGCAGGGCGATGTGAAGTTCGTTCCTGTTGCCTTCAAGACGAAGCCGGCGAACGCCGAAAAGCGGTACCGGCTTTCTGCGGAGTTTTCGATAGCGAAGGGTGGAGACAATCCGGCCAATACCACCGTAAAATCCGATTCGGTTGAATTTGAAATTTATCCCAAGCGTCTCCCCCGCGCGCGGAAAGGCGCACCGGTGGCGCTCTTTGATCCTGCGGGAAAAACATCCCCGATCCTTGACGATTTCGGCATAAAGTACGTTAAAGTCGATTCGCTTGGCGATCTCCCGAAGAATACGGAGCGCCTTATTGTCGGTTGGCGGGCTCTTTCGTCGGCGCAGGGGCTGGAGAAGCTTGCGCCGCGTGTGGAAGAAGGGCTTAAAATTCTCGTCATGCAGCAAACGGCTGATGTTTGGCAGTCGCTCGGTTTCACGGTTGAGGATTCCATGGCGCGGCAGATGTACAACGTGTCGCTCGAACGTGTCGCCGACCGGGATCTCGGCTACTGGGCGGGTGCGCCGGTCGAGGATGCGGCGTTCGGCAACGTAATGAAACACGAGACGCGGCGCGGACCGCGCTGGACTCATACGCATACCGTTTCGGCGACGCCGATTTTAATTCCGCAGAAAGCGGGGTTCCGTCCGCTCGTCCGCGGCGAATTCGACCTTTCCTACACGGCGCTTATGGAGGAGGTGAGCGGAGAGGGGTCTGTCATGTTCTGCGCCTTCGATTTTGAAGACCGTGTCGCAAAGTGTCCCGCAGCGTGGCGCGTCGCATCGGCTACGCTCGACCGGTTCCTGCACGGGGAGACCTCCGCCCCGACGAAAGTCTACACTTTAGGAAAGGCTGCGGAGAGGCTGGCGAAGACGATGTCTGTCGCGAGTTCGCCGTACAAGGGCGGGAAGCTCGAAAATGCGGAGCTCCTTCTCGCCGGGCCTGATTCGGACATAGACTTCGCAAAGCTCGCGAAATCCGTCGGCTCGGGGTGTGCGTACATCTTCGGAAATCCGCGGCTTGCGGCCGAGGCCGGGATTGCAGACTCCACTGGCACAGTGTACAGGGTGCGCGATGTCAAAGGTCTCCCCGCCTCCCTTTTCGCGGGCGTCGGACCGTCGCTTATGCGCTGGCGCGACGGCGTGAACGTCACTCGCCTCAAGTCCGCTAACGGGTTTTCCGCGTGCGGTGACGGGCTTTTCGCGGCGAAGGGGAGAATCGTGTTCGACGCGGTCGATCCGTTCCAATCGTGCGACCGCTATCGGTCGGCCGGAGGAAAGGCGGCCGTGCTTGACCGCGGCGGATGGGGGTCTGTCCCCAAGGGCGAGAAGGACCTGTACCTGCGAAGCGCGTCGCAGAGCGAGGACAACGACATGCGTCGCCTCGCGATCGTCTTCGGCAACCTGGGCGTCGGCGCGGACGGAAAAGTCTTTGCGCGTTCGCTCTACACGAAGCCGTCGGAGCAGTACGAGCCGATAGCCCAGTACAATGTGCTCGGGCCGTGGCCGAGCGAAAAGGACGACGATCACTACATGGTCGACACGATCTTCCCGGTCGACGAATCGAAGGGTGGCGATTCCGGCGCGTTTGCGGAGGAGATGGCGATAAAGGGCGACGTCCAGCCGAACCCTCGCTTCCATCCGCTTGGGCTAAAGTATCTCGACGAGACGCCCGCGGATCTTCGATTCCTCGACTGGCGTCCCGTCGTGAAGTCGCGCGCGGACGGATACGTCGACTATGCGACGGCTCATCCCCTCATTGCCGCGCAGAGCTTCTGCACCTGTTATTGCGTGGGGTTCTTCAAGCGTAGAACGGCGGGCGAGATAACGGTGCGCTTCGGTGTCGACTGGCGCGGCAAGATATGGGTCAACGGCAAGGCGTTTGATCCCGTCTACGGCGGGCACAAGGACGAAGGCTCTGTCATCTACGAGCATGTTCCGGTAAAGGCCGGAGACAACTACATCACCGTGAAGGCGGGATGCGGCCAGTCGGTAAAGGCGTTCTGGCTCAATATCAGCCATGAGCCTCAGCCCGGCGAGGTTGTGCGCACGCAAGTTCCTGAACTTGATGATATCGAACTCTACGAGTCCGCGAACCCCTGCTTTGACCCCTACGAATATGTCTACTGGTGACAGATTGCGATCACGCCCAGTTTACTGTTGACAAGCAATGCTGAGTGTGGTAAAGTTGCTGCAATAATGTTTCAACTAAACGAAAGAAAGGAAAGATAGACATGGCTAAGTGGGTTTGCCCGGTTTGCGGGTATGTGTACGAGGGAGAGAATCCTCCGGAGAAGTGCCCCCAGTGCGGCGTTCCGGGATCGAAGTTCCTGAAGCAGGGCGGCGGGCTCGACTTTGTCTGCGAGCACCATGTCGGCGACGGAATCGTCGATGACGCCGAGGTGACGCAGGGCCTCAAGGACCATTTCAACGGCGAGTGCTGCGAAGTCGGCATGTACCTCGCTATGTCGCGCCAGGCCGACCGCGAGGGCTATCCCGAGGTTGCTGAGGCCTACAAGCGCATCGCGTTCGAGGAGGCCGAGCACGCCGCGAAGTTCGCCGAGCTCCTCGGCAAGACGATCGACATAGTGACGGACTCCACCAAGGAGAACCTCCGCCGCCGCATGGAGGCCGAGTGCGGCGCTACCGCCGGAAAGCTCGCCATCGCCAAGCGCGCGAAGGAGCTCGGCTACGATGCGATCCACGACACCGTCCACGAGATGGCGAAGGACGAGGCGCGCCACGGCAAGGCGTTCCAGGGTCTCTACAACCGCTACTTCAAGTAGTAGGTAGATGGCACGGACATCGCCCCGGGGGGAGGTCGACGAACTGCGCGTTCGCCAGCGCGAGACGCCGCTGGCTGACGCCCTCGACCGTCAGCGCATAAACCGTCTTGCGCATTTCGACGTGCCCGCGCACAAGAGCGGGCGCGGCAATCCCGAGTTGACTGAATACCTTGGCGAGCGAGCGCTCGCTATGGACGTCAACTCGATGAAACCGCTCGACAACCTCGGGCATCCGGTTTCAGTAATCAAGGACGCCCAGCAGCTCGCGGCCGAGGCCTTCGGCGCGGACGATGCGTTCTTCATGGTGAACGGCACCACTTCGGCGGTGCAGGCGATGATAATGTCGACCTGCTCCGTCGGCGACGAGATAATCCTGCCGCGCAACGTCCACAGGAGCGCCATCAATGCGCTCGTCGTCTGCGGCGCGGTGCCTGTCTACATCAATCCGGGAATCAACCGCCGACTCGGCATTCCGCTCGGCATGAGCGTCGCTGACGTCGAGAAGGCGATAGTCGCGCATCCCTCGGCAAAGGCGATTCTCGTAAACAACCCGACTTACTACGGCATCTGCTCGGATCTGAAGCGCATCGTCGAGCTCGCGCACAAGGCGGGCATGCTCGTCCTCGCAGATGAGGCGCACGGCACGCACTTCTACTTCCACGAGGAATTGCCTATATCCGCGATGGCTGCCGGGTGCGACATGGCGGCAGCGTCCATCCACAAGACAGGCGGCTCGCTTACACAGAGCTCCGTACTCCTGACGCGTCGCCCAGTGAACCCAGACTACGTGCGTCAGGTCATCACGCTCACGCAGTCGACTTCCGCTTCTTATCTTCTTCTGTCGTCGCTCGACATTGCCCGCAAAAACCTCTTTTTCAAGGGCCGTGCGATGTACCAGAAGACGATGGATTTTGCAGACTACGCGCGCGAGGAGATAAACGCCCTCGGCGGCTACTATGCGTTTGGCCCCGAGCTTGTCGACGGCGATACCGTCTTTGCGTTCGACCGCACAAAGCTCTCCGTCCACACGCGTGACATCGGCCTTGCCGGCATCGAGGTATACGACTACCTCCGCGACGACTACGGCATACAGATCGAATTCGGTGACATCGGCAACCTCCTTGCGATCATCTCGTGCGGCGACCGCATGATGGACATCGAGCGCCTTATTTCCGCGCTTGAGGAAATCAAGCGCCAGCGCGAGAAGAGCCCGATCGGCCTCTTTGACCACGAATACATCGATCCCGTGATCGTCATGCCGCCGCAGGAGGCGTTCTACGCGAAGAAGCGTCGCGTCGCGATGAAGGAATCGACTGGCCTCGTCGCGGGAGAGTTCGTGATGAGCTACCCGCCAGGGATTCCGATCGTCGCGCCTGGCGAGCGAATCACAGCCGACGTCCTCGCGCACATTCTCTTCGCGAAAGAGAAGGGCTGCTTCATGACCGGTACCGAGGACATGAACCTCGACTACATCAACGTCCTCGCCTAAAGGTAGCGCAAATGCAGACTGAACTCTGGTATACCGACGAACACACGAAGGACGTTAGGTTCTCGATGAAGACGATCGAGCAGATCGCCTCGAAGCGGAGCGCCGTCCAGCAGATCGATATCCTCGACACGCCCGCCTACGGGCGCGTGCTCGTCCTCGACGGCGGCCTTATGATCACCGAGAAGGACGAGTTCATCTACCACGAGATGCTCGCCCACGTGCCGATGGCCGTCCATCCAAATGTGCGTAATGTCCTCGTGATAGGTGGCGGCGACGGTGGCACGGTGCGCGAGCTCACGAAGTACCGCTCCATCGAGTCGATCGACCTCGTCGAAGTCGATAAGGACGTAGTGCTTCTCTCAAAGAAGTTCCTTCCCTTTGTTTCGTCTAAGCTAAAGGACAAGCGCGTCGCCGTGTGGTTCGAGGAAGGGCTTAGGTATGTCCGTGGCAAGAAGGACGAATACGATCTCGTGATCGTCGACTCGTCCGACCCCTACGGCCCTGCCGAAGGTCTTTTCACGCGCGAGTTCTACGGCACTTGCTTCAAGGCGCTGCGCGAAGACGGCATCCTCATCAACCAGCACGAGTCGCCGTTCTACGCTGCGCACCAGAAGTCGGTCCGTGACGCGCACAGGCACATCGCGATGGAGTTCAAGTTCTCCACCGTCTACCAGGCGCATATCCCGAGCTATCCTTCAGGGCACTGGCTCTTCGGCTTTGCGTCGAAGAAGTACCACCCCATCGGCGATCTCGACGAGGCGCGATGGAACAAGCTGCGAATCCCGACGCGCTACTACAACACCAATCTCCACCGCGGCGCGTTTGCGCTGCCGAACTACGTTCTCGACATCCTGAAGGACGAGGAGCCGCAGCGCGGCTGAAGCCATGGAACCTCAGCTAAACCAGTTCATCGGGTGCGACAAGCCGTTTGACGACGCGAAAGTCGTTCTTTTCGGCGCGCCGTACGACTCCACTACGAGCTTTCGTCCCGGAACGCGCTTCGGGCCCGCCGCAATGCGCGCGGAGTCGTTCGGCATTGAGACTTACTCGATGCTTCAGGACCGCGATCTAGCCGAAGACGCGTCTGTGTTCGACTCGGGCGACCTTGAGCTTCCGTTTGGCGCGCCTGACGCCGCCCTCGACATGATCGAATCGCGTGCTTCGGAGATCCTTGACGCAGGGAAGATTCCGTTTCTGCTTGGCGGCGAGCATCTCGTTACCCTTGGCAGCGTACGCGCCGTAGCGAAGCGGTATCCAGGCTTGCATATAGTCCATTTCGACGCACATGCCGACTTGCGCGAGGACTATCTTGGCGTAAAGCTCTCGCACGCGTGTGTCCTCAGGCGCTGCCACGACATTCTCGGCGATGGGCGGATATTCCAGTTCGGCATACGCTCTGGAACTCGCGACGAACGGCAGTTCATGAAAGACGGCCATGTCACGACCGAGCTTTTCTCCGATAGCACTCTTTCGGAAGTCATCAAGAAAATCGGTCCCAACGCACCGGTTTACTTGACTATCGACCTAGATGTGATCGATCCTTCCGAATTTCCCGGCACTGGAACGCAGGAAGCGGGCGGGTTCAAGTTCCTCCAGCTTCTCGGCGACTTGCGCCAGATCTGCGAGAACCTGAATGTGGTCGCTCTCGACAACGTGGAGCTCTCTCCCGCACTCGATCCGACCGGCCGCTCGACGGCCCTTGCCTGCAAGCTTCTTCGCGAAGAGCTTCTGTTTCTTTAGCGTCTTCGTTTTTGCCGTTGCATAGCGGAGGGATTTTGTCTATAATGCGGACATGAAAGAATTTTCTGTCCGAAGGGGAATCGCGCGCATTGTCGCTGCGCTTGTCGCCGCCGTCGCGCTGAAGGGGGCTGCAATGGCAGAATACGACTTTGAAAAGGCATGGAAAGACGTCGAGGCGGCGCAGCGGAAGAACCTGCCGCGCACCGTCACCAATATTGTCGAGGAAATAGAGCGCGAGGCGACGAAGGCCGAGCGCTGGCCGGACGCCGCGCGCGCGTTCCTCGTCCGCGAGCGGGCAATGCAGGAGTTTACGGACGAACAGACAGCCGACTGGCTGCCCGCCTTTGCCGCGTCTGTTGACGCGAAGCCCGCTCCGCTCCAGGCCGTCCTCCAACTCCACCTTGCCCATACCTACCAGGAGAACTCGCGCCGCTGGCGTTGGGGTGGAGCGATGCCGACGAAGCTCGACGATGTTGCGGCGAAGGACAAGATGCCGCCGTGGTCGCCTGAGAAAATTTCTGCGACCCTTGAATCGCAATTTGAGAAGGTGTTCGCCTTTTCCGATGAGTTGAAGAAACAGAAGATCGCGGACTGGGCGACGCTCTTTAATCCCGGAACCTACCCAAAATCCTATTGCCCCACGCTTTACGATTTTGCCGTGCGCGACGCCGTCTCTTTCTACGGATCGACGATTCCCGACAAGACGCTTGAGAAGGGGCTTGCGCTCTATAACGCGCTCATTGCTTTCCACATTGCCGACGGAAACGCAGATGCTCGTGCCTTTGCTGAAATCGACCGCGCCGAATACATTCAGTCCTTTGACGAAAAGCCGGAAAAGGAGCGTGATGCCGCATTTGAAAAGTTCCTCGACGGCTTTATCAAGGAATACGACGGCAAGACTGAAGTGGTTGCAATCGCTGCCGCGAAAAAGGCCAATCTTATGCGACGAGGTGCCATGCCGGATCTCGTCGCGGTACACGATCTTGCCGCAATTTGCGCAAAGAAATACCCTGATTCGCCAGGCGGCAAGATGTGCGCCAACATAGTAGCAACTATCGAGGAGAAGTTTATAAATGTCAATGTCGAACGCAACTGGTGTGCGCCGTGGCCTGAAATCACGGTTGAGGTCAAGAACTTAAGCGAAGTTCATTTTCGGCTCGTTTCCGTGTCGTTTGACGATCTTGTAGCCGATCGTTCGATGGGGTCGGAGACTCATAATTCCAGTTCGACGATGCGGGACAAATACTTGAAGCGCGCTCCTGTGAAGGAGTGGAAGGAAGTGCTGCCGCTTAAATCTGGTTTCGAGGAGCAGTCGTTTAAGCTCCCTGTGCCAACCGATCTCAAGCCAGGGCACTATGTCCTCTATGCCGCAGCGAACGAGAAGTTTGGTGCGGACAAGCTTCCGGTCATTGCGGATTATGTCACCGTGACATCGCTCGCACTTGCGATGAAGACCGGCAACGGAGAATTCAAGGGAACCGTTTACCTTGCGGAGTCCGGCGAGCCGGTCGAAGGCGCGAAGGTGGAGCTGTGGGGTTATCCTGAGAAGGGTGGACGCCTGCAAGTGCTAAGGGAAAAGTATGTTACCGACGCGAACGGCGACTTTGCGGCCGTTGTTCCAGACAAGAGCAACTACAATTCTTTCAACCGCTATGTGCGTGTGCTTTTTGACGATAACGAAGTGCTGTCGCTTGGAAGCGAAGGGTCTGGCTATGTATACGAGAGGGACAAGACCGTAGAGTTCATCGACCTTTTCACTGATCGCGCTCTATACCGCCCCGGGCAGGAGATCAAGGTCAAGGGAATCGCCTATCACGCCGATCCGCATACGCGCGACTTCCGCACGCAGACGCAAATGCATATAAACCTGACGCTTAAGGATCCAAATGGAAAGAATGTCGCCTCGGTGCGCTTCAAGCCAAACAAGTGGGGTTCGTTCGTCCACACCTTCGTGGCGCCAAGCGATCGACTGACGGGCCGATATACTATCAATGCCTGGTATCAGCTTTTTGACGGCCGTCGCGGCGAGTCGAACAAGCAAGTCAATGTCGAGGAATACAAGCGTCCGAAGTTTACGGCACAGTTCGAGGGGGCGCCCGAAAAGGCGAAGCTTGGCGAGCCGGTGACTGTGACGGGCAAGGCGCTCACGTACTCTGGACTCCCAGTCCAGAACGCAAAAGTCAAGTGGAATGTCGAGCGTCGGACGCGTTATCCCGGCTGGTGGCGCTGGTTTGGCGGCGAGAATGACGACGGGGAGAACTTCGTCGACAAAGGCGAAGTGGTGACGGACGAGAACGGCGTCTTCAGAGTGACGTTCACTCCAGTTGCTTCGCCAACCGCCGACCTTTCGGGTGATCCGTCGTTTGATTTCACCGTGACGGCCGAAGTGACTGACGAGACGGGTGAGGAGCGGACGGCCGAGGAGTCGTTTGAGATTGGCACCGTTGCCTGGCGCGCGAGCGTCTGGACGGAAGGCGAGTGGCATGAGTCAGGGAAACCTCTCGTTGCGAATGTGTCGCTCAAGTCGCTGGCTGGCGCGGCGCTGCCTGTCAGAGGCACACTTAAAGTATATCGGCTTAAATCGCCAGCGCGTCCTATTCGTATGCCGATTGACGAGGTGCGCTATGGATATGATTGCAACACTAAGGGTCCGTGGAACTGGAAGACTTGGGAGCAGGGCGAAGAAGTCCTGTCGGTTGAGGCGAAGGGCGAGAAGCCCGAAAAATGGACGACGGAGCTAAAGCTTGGCACAGGTGCATATCGTCTCATATTCGAGGCGAAAGACCAGAACGGCAAGACCGTAAAGGACTACAACCATCTCCGTGTGTTTGATCCCGCGGCGAAGTCTCTTGGGCTTGCTGTGCCGGAGTTCTTTTGCGCTGAAAAGGGCACGGTCAAGGTCGGCGAGACGATGCGTGTCTACTGGGGCACCGGCTACGAAACGGGCGTTTGCCGCGTGAAGGTGACGAACAACGGAAAAGTTATCTTCAATGATTGGGCAAAGACTGGCTGCTGGCTCTACGAGCTTCCGATCAAGGACGAGCATCGCGGCGAAATCCGGATCGAGACAGTCTTCCTGCGCGAGAACCGACTTTACTGCAACGGCACGACGGTGAACGTGCCGTGGGACAACAAGTATCTTGATATAACGGTCGAGCATCTGACGAGCAAGCTCACCTCCGGAGCCGAAAAAACCTGGAAGTTCAAGGTATCTGGTCCGGCGGAAGTTCTTGCCTTTATGTATGACCGCTCTTTAGATGCCTACAAGTGGCACGATGTGTCGCTTGGCTTTTCGAATCACTTTACGCCGTGGACACGGTATATATCGACGCCTCAGCTGGCGAACGACATAAGTGGATTTTATATTCTCGACGGATTCTTCCCGAATGGCGGGCATGCTGGACTTTACTATTACTGGCCGTCGTGGAGAATTTTCCCTTCCATGCAAGGTAATACAATGATGGTGCGCAAGTCTGTGCGCGGATCCATAGGCGCAGCGTTCGCCGGCGCGCCTGTAATGGAGGAGGCATGCGAGGACGAGGTGTGCTGCGCAGCCGCGCCTGCAGCGGAGAGGTGCTTTGGCGATGATGATAATGCCTCTTACAAGAGTGCGGAATCAAAAGATGAGAATTCTGCCGATGTTGCGCCGCGAAAGAACCTCAAGGAGACGGCGTTCTTCTTCCCCGATATGGAGACGGATGCGGACGGCAATGTTTCGCTGACGTTCACAGTCCCCGACGCGCTCACGGGGTGGAAGCTTCTGATGGTCGCGCACGATAACGAACTGAGGAGCGGTGTTCTGCGCAACGACGAGATCGTTACGACGAAGCCGCTTATGTGCGAGCCGAATCCGCCGCGCTTCGCCCGCGAGGGCGACGACTTCCTCTTCCCCGTCAAGGTTACGAATACGGAAGACTGGGAAGTCGGCGGAGATGTGTGCTTGATGCTTGGGAAATTGGATGCAGACGAGTTAGATGAGCCGGAGTTCAAGAACTTCCGTCTTGCCCCTCACGAATCAAAGACCATCGAGTTCCGCGTCTCGATACCAGATGGAAGCCCCTATCTCAGGTACATCGCCAAGGCCACGGCGATTTCAAGTCCTGTGACTTCAGTGGCTGTATGCGGAACGCCTTCTGGTTCCCCTGTTAGCAAGACAATAGTCCCCTTTAAAAAGTATACGGACGGCGAGGAAGGCGTGCTTCCCGTCCTTGCACGGCGCATACTCGTCCGCGAGGCGGTGCAGCTCAACGTGCGCGGGAACGCGACGAAGTCGTTCAAACTTGAGAACCTAATAGCGAGCAAGAATTCAGAGACGATTCGCCACCAGGACCTGACCGTTCGCGCGGTGTCGCGTCCGGCATGGTACGCGGTGCTGTCGCTTCCGTACCTTATGGAGTTTCCGCACGAATGCTGCGAGCAGACATTTAGCCGCTACTACGCGAACGCACTTGGCGACTTTATCGCGAATTCCGATCCGCGAATCCGCGAGACGTTCGATGCGTGGAAGGCGGCTGGCGCCGAGGCGCTTAAGAGCCCGCTGGAAACCAATCCGCAACTGAAGGCGATTGCGCTCGAGGCGACGCCGTGGGTGCGCGAGGCGGAGCATGAGACTGCTGCCCGCGCGCGGCTCGGCGACCTCTTCGGCAAGGTCCGCCTCAAGAGCGAGCAAGTCCGCTGTATTGAGAAGCTGCGGCTTGAGCGGAATGGCGACGGACTCTGGCCGTGGTTCCCGGGCGGTCCGTCGTCCTCGGGCATCACGCTTTACATCCTCACAGGATTCGCGCGGCTCAACCATCTGGCGGATCTTGCGTATCCAGACTTCTTTGCATCGGCAGTCAAGGCGCTTGACCGAGAAGTCTCGAAGGACGTCAAGGAGCGGCTGCTCTGGGAGAAGCGCGACAAGATTCCGTTCCGCGTCAACGGATTCGACATCCGCTGGATGTACATGCACTCTTTCAAAGGCGTTGATCCCTCGAAAGACAAGGAGCCGGAGAATCAGTTCGTCGCGCATCTCAAGAAGGAGTGGCCCGATCTAGGGCTCGAATCGCAGGCGCTTGCCGCAATTGCAATGAAACGTCGCGGAGAGGTGGCGCTTGCGAAGGAGATCATGGCCTCGATCAAGGAGCGCGGCGTCCTCTCGGAAGAGCTCGGGATGTACTGGAAGCGTCCGTACTTCTTCTCGTCGAGCGTTTTTGCCGCGCCCGTGTCGACGCAGGCGCTTATCGTAGAGGCGTTCCGCGAGGTGACAGGTGACGAGGAGAGCGCCGAGGCGTGCAACGTGTGGTTACTCAAGCAGAAGCAGACGCAGGACTGGACGACGACAGCGGCGACTGCGGACGCGATTTACGCGCTTCTGCTCGGCGGCGGAGCGGATCTCCTTGCGGGCGACAAGCTTGCCGAGGTGACGCTAGCCGGTGTAAAGGTTCCGACCGACAACGCCGAAAAGGGCACGGGAATGTACTCGCATCGCTATGCCGCGGACGAGATAAAGCCCGAGATGGGCGAGATCACGTTCACCGGCGCGAGCGAGAAGGGTGTCGCGTGGGGAGGCGTGCACTGGACTTACTTCGAGGACGTTTTGAAGGTGCGTGCGCACGAGCCGAAGGAGTTAAGAGTCGAGAAGAAGTACTACAAGAAGACGAAAGGCGCGGAGGGTACGCGGCTCGCGGCGATCGGCGACAAGCTCGAACCGGGAGACGAACTTGTGGCGCGGCTTGAGATCACGAGCGACCGCAGCTACGAGTTCGTGCATCTTTCCGACGCACGTCCCGCGTGCGCGGAGCCGGTGGATGTCCTGTCGTCGTATCGCTGGCGCGACGGCGTGGGGTACTACCAGTCGACGAAGGACACGGCGACGCACTACTACATCGACCGCCTGAACAAGGGCGTGTTCGTCCTTGAGACGTCGTACCGCGTGCAGCAGAAGGGCGTGTTCACAGGCGGCATCGCGACGATCCAGTGTATGTACGCCCCCGAATTCACCGCGCACTCGTCCGCCGAGTCCGTCCGTGTGGGCACGAAGTGAAAATACGCATTTCCAATCCGCCCATGCTGGTTTTTGTGGTATAATATTCACCTATGAATCTTGGAAGAGCAATAGTTCTTGCCGGCGTGGCCATCGGGTGCTCGTTTGTCGCCGTTGCCGTCTCGCCGGGCGTGAGTCCCGGGCCGGGCATTCGGTATGCGACCGACGCGTATCCTGGTTTTGACAGCGAAGACGAGCTTCTGAAGCCGTCTCGCAAGGAGCCGAGGTGGTTTGGCTGGATAAATGGCCCGAAGAAGGACACCGCCGCCGAGCAGTTCACGTATGCTGCTTCGCTTGAGGCCGAGGAGTCCTGGAAGGGCGCGAGAAAGGCGTATGACGCGCTTGTGCGCGAGTGGCCCACTTCGCCTGAGGCGCCAAAGGCCCAGAAGGCCCTCGCTGATATCTGCCTCGGGAAGCTCCTCGATTCTGAAGCTGCCTTTGTGGAATACCGCTATCTTCTCGACTTCTACTCTGCGCAGTGCAACTACGATGAGATAGTGGAGCAGATGTACAAGACTGCCGAGCTTATGCGCGACGAGGGCAAGACCGTCCTCTTTTTTAGGTTCGACAACACCGTAGACGTGCGTCGTGCCTACGAGGCGGTCGTCCTGCGCGCGCCAGGTGCGAAGTTCGCGCCAAAGGCGATGCTGACGATTGCGTCGCTCAGGGAGGACGAGGACAAGCAGGAGACCGCGGCGACCGTCTACGAGAACCTTCGCAGCATGTATCCTGACTCGCCCGAGGCGGCTACTGCCCTCTACCGCGAGGCTAAGGCGCGCATGGTCGTGCTTCGCCGCTGCGAGTATAACCGCGAGCGAGTGCGCGACACTATAGGGTTCCTTACGTTCGCGATCGAGTCGGGCAAGCTCGAGCCAGAGCAGCGTGAGGAGGTCAGTGGTTTCCGCGCCGAGGCGCGGGCGCTTCTCGAGGAAGAGGCCTACAATGCGGCGAAGTTCTACGATTCGCGTACCCGCACGAAGCGCAGCGCGATAAGCGCGTACCAGCGCTTTCTTGACGAGTACCCGACTTCCGACAGGGCGCCGGAAGTGCGTCGCCGTCTCTTTGAGCTTCAGGAGGAAGGCAAATGAAGAAGATTCTCCCGACAGTCCTTGCCGCGCTTGCGCTGGCTGGCTGCGCCAACTACAGGTGGACGTCGCCTGTGCCGGCAGACATGCGTACGGTGAGCGTTCCCACCTTCCGCAATGAGACCGACCTCGTTGAGCTAGGCGCCGTCACGACGCGACAGGTCCTGCGCGAGTTCCAGCGCGAGGGCACATTCAAGATCGCCTCGGCAGACGATGCCGCTATCGAGGTTCAGGGCGTCCTCAAGACGGCTTCTGCAGGCCTCATCTACTTTAAGCGCGAAATGTCGATGCGCGCCTACGAGCAGCGCCTCGTCGTTTCCGCCGAGGTGTCGTTCGTCGACAGGCGCAACGGCAAGGTCATTGTCGACAACCGCAAGTACGTGGCCGAGACGACGTATTTCTCCGACAGCGACATAGCCACTGCAAGACGCGACGCCTCGGGGCGCGCAGCCGAGGATCTCGCAAGGCAGATCGTCGACGACGTGGTGTCTTGCCGCTGGGACAACGCGAAAGGCAAGGAGGCAGCAAAATGAAGAAAGACGGAGTCCGTGCCGTAATCGAGCTGAGGATCACGCCGCAGAGGGACTGCGGTTTTGGAAAGATTGCCGAGCGCGTTTCACGCTTCGAGCAGGTAGAGGCGTGCTTTTTGATGTCTGGCGGCTACGACCTTCTCGTGTTCGTCAAGGGCGATAGCCTCCAGGACGTGGCGCAGTTCGTCGCGGCGGATCTTTCGACGATAGGCGGGGTGCTGTCGACGGCGACGCACTTCATGCTTGAGACTTACAAGGCCGGGGGAGTGTTCGACAATCCCGGCGACACAAGGCTGGAGGTTTCGTGATGGCGGTCGATCTCGCGCAGAAGGCGCAGAATTTCACAAACAGGGGTCGTCAGGCCCTCGAGACCGGGCGCTATGAGCTCGCGGTCGACATGCTTATGGAGGCCGTTTCGGCGGCTCCCGACGTCCTTGAGACGCGCAGGCTGCTTCGCGCCGCGCAGATAGCGAACTTCCGCAGGAACGGCAAGACCGGCTTTGGCGCGAAGCTTGGCTACAAGATGGCCCAGATGAAGATTATGGGTCTTGTGAAAAAAGGCCAGGGCGCTGAGGCAATGGCCGAAGCCGAGAAACTGCTTTCGCAGAACCCGCTCGACCCAGACAACATCGAGGTTGCCGTCAAGGCGGCCGAGGCTGCTGGCAAGGCCGACCATGCGGCGATTACCGTCGAGGCCGCCTACGAGTGCTCTAACTGCGATCCAGCGCTCCTCGAGCGCGTGGCGACGTACTACACGATGGCGAAGCGCTATGACAAGGCGCGTGACGCCTACCAGAAGCTTTCCGAGCTCAAGCCCGGCGACCAGCACGTGATGCAGCTCCTCAAGAACACCGAGGCGCAGGCGACGATGAACGCGGGGTGGGAGCAGACAGCCGGCAAGAAGGGCGGCTTCCAGGCCCTTATCGCGAACAAGGAGCAGGCGAAGAAGCTCGACCAGGCGAACAAGGCCGTCATCACAGGCGACGATGCAGAGGCGCTCATCAGGGAGAAGATTGCCCAGATCGAGCGCGAGCCGAAGAACATGAACTTCCGCCGCGCTCTTGCGCGTCTTTACGTGCAGAACAAGCGTTTCGAAGAGGCGATCCAGTGCCTGACGGACGCAATCGAGGTGGCCGGAGCGATGGACCCCGAGCTCGACCGCATGCTGTCGCAGACGTATGTCAGCTACTACGACCAGCAGATCGAGGCGTACCGCGCCGCAGGCGACGAGGCGAACGCCATCGAGATGGAGAACCAGAAGAACCAGTTCGTATTCGATGACCTCGCGCAGCGCGTCGAGCGCTATCCGAACGATCTTCACCTTCGCTACGAGCTGGGACTCCAGTACTACACTTACGAATACTACGACGAGGCGCTTGAACATCTCCAGCTTGCGCAGAAGAGCCCGAAGGACCGCCTCTGGGCGCTTTACTACCTCGCGATGTGCTTCCTCAAGAAGGGCCAGACGGACATGGCCATCATGCAGCTCGAGACTGCGCGCGACGCGATTCCCACGATGGACGACCTTAAGAAAAAGATTGTCTACCAGCTCGGTCTTTGCGCCGAGGAGGCGGGCGACCTCGAGAGGGCGTACCAGTACTACAAGGACGTGTACGCGGCAGACGTCGGCTTCGAGGATCTCGGCGAGCGTATGCTCGCGGTCAGCCAGGCATTGAAGAAAAAAGGCTGAGGTGGCAGCCCCAAGGAGAGTCGAACTCCTCTACCAAGCATGAAAAGCTCGTGTCCTAGCCGATAGACGATGGGGCCAAAAACATGCATAGTATATCATATCGTGGGATGGGGAATCAAGTGGGCAGTTTGAGTGAGCGTGAGGCCTATGTAGCTTTCAACCTTACGGACAAGATCGGCTCGGTCAAGCTAGCCGAACTTGTTGCTGCGTCTGGTTCCGTTGTAGCGGCCTGGGAGGCATATCCGCAAAAGGTCTCGCGCTCTGGCGCGGAGCTCGACTGGAAACGCGAGTTCGCTCTTGCAAAGCGCTACGGCGTTGAGATTGTTACGCCAGCGGACCCCAACTATCCGTCTCGACTTCTCGAGCAGCCGTCTCATCCGCTTGCACTCTACGTCAAGGGCGACGCGAGCGTTCTTTCTTCTCCATGCGTCGCCATCGTTGGCACGCGGCGCGCGACTGCCTATGGGCTTGACCAGGCGTTCAAGATTGCAAAGGGCCTTGCCGAAAACGGCTGGACGGTGCTGTCGGGGCTTGCGCTCGGCATCGACGCAGAGTCTCACCGCGGCGCACTGGCCGCGGAAGGAAAGACGGTCGGCGTGATTGGCTCGGGACTTGACGAGTTCTACCCCGAGGAGAACCGTTCGCTTGCGCGTGAGATCGTCGAGAACGGCGGTGCGGTTGTGAGCGAGTTTCCTTTCGGCCGATATCCCGACACGCAGACTTTTCCGCAGCGCAACCACACCGTCGCCGCACTTGCGATGGGCGTCGTCGCTATAGAGGCGCCTATAAAGAGCGGTACGCTCATCACGACTTCGTGCGCGGCCGACATGGGGCGCGTCGTGATGGCAGTTCCTGGACGGGTCGACAGCCGTTCGAGTGCGGGTTGCCTCGCTCTTCTTCGCGATGGTGCGCGGTTAGTGCGCTCTGCCGCAGATGTAGAGGAAGAGCTTTCTCCGCTTGTCCCCGCAGAAGACCGCAAGGCGCCTAAAGCGAAGGCAAAGGCTTCGCCAGCGCCGGTCTCTCCCGCGCCGACGTTTTCCGTGGAAGAGGCAATGATCATGCGCGAAGTGGACGCAGAGGGCGTTCACATGGACATACTCGTCCGAAGGACTGGCCTACCAGCCGAGAAGGTCAATGCGCTTTGCATGGCACTGCGGCTCAAGGGCCGTGTCCGATTCTTCCCCGGCAACCGCGTCGCTCTCCCTCGCGACCCCTGACCCCAACTCCAACTCTGAACTCCAACTCCTACTATGAAAATCTTCCAAGAACCCCAGAAACTCCAGAAGTGGTGCCGTGCGCGCAAGCTCTCCGGTGCAAAGATCGCGCTTGTTCCGACGATGGGCTATCTCCACGACGGGCACCTTTCTCTTATTCGCGAGGCGAAGAGGCGCGGTGCGGATGAGATAGTTGTGAGCGTTTTCGTGAACCCGGTCCAGTTCGGGCCGAACGAGGACTACGAAAAGTATCCGCGCGACGAGAAGGCCGATCTCGCCAAGTGCAGAGCGGCCGGGGCGACTGCGGTGTTCTTCCCGACGCCCACGAACATGTATCTCGAGCGCCACAGTGTCTACGTGAACGAGGAGGACCTTTCGCGCGGGCTTTGCGGCGCGCGCCGTCCAGGGCATTTCCGTGGTGTCTGCACTGTCGTCGCGAAGCTCTTCAATCTCGCGCATCCCGACTTCGCCGTCTTCGGTCAGAAGGACTACCAGCAGGCGCAGGTGATAAAGCGCATGGTGCGCGACCTCAACTTCGACCTCAAGATTGTCGTTGCGCCTATCGTGCGCGAGAAAAGCGGCCTTGCCCGCTCGTCGCGCAACACGTATCTTTCGCAAGAGGAGCGCGAGAGGGCGGTTGCGATTTCCCGCGCGCTGATGTCGTTTGGCGCGAAAGGCGGCGTAAAGACGCTTGCGGCGCTCAGGAAGTCGCTTGAAAAGGCGGGGCTCGTAGTCGACTACGTTGAATGTGTCGACGCCGAGACGCTTGAGCCCCGCAAGACGCCTAAGAAGGGGTGCTGCATCCTCGTTGCCGTCTTCTGCGGCAAGACGCGGCTTATAGACAATCGCGTCCTTTAGTCGCTACTTCTTGTCCCAGCTCGCCTTTGGCGGCGCCTTGTCACGCCATTCGGGAAGCGAAATCATGTTGCCTGCCTCGGCCTTGCCTGCGAGATAGGCCTCTGCAACGTATTCACGACGCGTCTTCATTTCGGCGAGCAGCGACTTGATTTCAAGGACGGCTTCATGGCACATGTCGATTACCTGGCGTTTCGTCTCTTCGTCGACGCCGTCCATCTTGAGTAGCTCGATGGAACTCAAGAGGACGGTCGAGGGCTGGCCAAGCGCATGGCAGAAGCCCGCGAGCGATTCCATCACGACCTTCGACCGCTCGACCTGCATTTCTGCTATCGCGAGTCGCCGGCTTGTGTCTTCTGCCATGTTCGTTTCGTCTGTCATGCGATACCCCCTTGCTTTCGCCGTCAGCTTGCGAGGCTGCCCATGTTGAAGATTGGCATGAACATCGCGAGGACGATGGTGCCGATAATTGCGCCAAGGAACACCATGAGGAACGGTTCCATGAGCGATGTAAGAGTTCCGAGCAGGGTTTCGACCTCCTCGTCGTAGCTGTCCGCGACCGAGTCGAGCATGTCCTCCACCTTGCCGGCCTTCTCGCCGGCGGCGATCATGCGGACCATGAGAATCGGCATGTAGGGCTTGCCGTCGAGAGCAACGTTAAGCTGGTTGCCCTGTTCGACTTCCTTTCTGGCGTCGAGGATGGATTTCTCAAGCACCCAGTTGCCGATCGACTGCGCTACGACTTCCATTGACTTGAGGATCGGTACGCCTGCGTTCGTCATCTGGGCCATAAGGCGGCAGAAACGGCCGATGCCGACTTTTAGGTTTAGCTGGCCAAAAACGGGCATCTTCAGTTTGAATTCGTCGAACTGGTAGTGCCCGCGCTCGGTGGACTTCCATCGCCTGAAAAGGAACACGACCACGACAACCGCGCCAATGATGTAGTACCAGTACGCCTTGACGAAGTCGGACATGTCGACGAGAGACTGAGTGAGTGCGGGTAGTGGCTTGCCGAAGCCAGAGAACATCTCGGCGAAGATCGGGACGACGAACTGGATTAGGCCGGCCGCCATGAGAAGGGCGATCGAGACAATTACCGTCGGGTATGTCATCGCGCTCTTGACTTTTGCCTTTAGGCGGGCGATGGACTGCATGATTGCAGCGAGTCGCTTCAAGATGCCAGCGAACTCGCCGGACTGCTCGCCTGCGACAACCATGTTCACGTACATTTCGTCAAAGAGCTCTGGGAAGTGCGAAAGCCCCTTTGAGAGAGGGTCGCCGCCTTCAATTGTTTCGCGGAGATGGCCGAGGATCTTCTTGAACTCGGGGTTGGCGCATTGCTCCTCGAGAGTCTGAACGGTCGAGAGAATGGGCATGCCCGCGCCGACCATCGACGAGAGCTGTCGCGTGAACGGCACTACTTCGGTTTTCGCAAGTTTCTTCGGACCTTTGATCTTTGGTATGTTTGCCATCTAATTGTTCTCCGACTTTTTGTTTTTCGACTTTCCGTTATTCCCGAACTCCAACTCCAACTCCTGACTCCTGACTCCTGACCCCTGACTCCTGACCCCTAACTACTACTCTCCGCCTGTCACCTCGAACGCTGCCTGAAGCGACGTGAGGCCCGCGCGAACCTTGATCATGCCCGCTTCCTTAAGCGTCACCATGCCTTCCTCGAGCGCGAGCTTCTTGAGGAGATCCGCATCACCGCCTTTTTCGATTAGCGCGCGGATCTTCGGAGAGATTGGCAGCACTTCCATCATCGCGCCACGTCCCTTGTACCCCGAGCCGTGGCATTTCGGACAGCCGACGGGACCGTATATCGTCACGCCCTCGAATGGCTTCGGGTCGACGCTGTTGATCTTTAGCATCTCAAGGTCGATGTCGACGGGTTGCTTGCAGAAGGGGCATAGCTTGCGGAAGAGTCGTTGGGCCTGGGCTAGGATGAGCGAGGATGCGAGCATGAAGGGCTGGATGCCCATGTCGAAAAGACGAGCGACGACGCCGCACGCATCGTTGGTGTGGAGCGTCGAAAGCACAAGGTGGCCCGTCAAAGCGGCTTTGACCGCGATGTCGGCCGTCTCGCCGTCACGGATTTCGCCGACGAGCACGATGTCGGGGTCCTGTCGCAGCACGGAACGCAGGATGCCTGCGAACGTGAGGCCCTGCGCGACGTTCACATGGCACTGGTTTACGCCGGCAAGCTCGTATTCGACGGGGTCTTCGGCCGTGACGATGTTGACGTTCGGCTGGTTGAGGTCCTGAAGGCAGGAGTACAGCGTAGTCGTCTTGCCCGAGCCGGTGGGCCCCGTCACGAGGATGATGCCGTGCGGCTGGTCAATCGCGAACTTCATCGCCTTGTAGGCGTATTCGTCGAGGCCAAGAGAACCGAGACCGGGCGCGAGGTTCGACTTGTCGAGGATACGCATAACGACTTTCTCGCCGTGTACGGTCGGGAGAATTGAGACACGAACGTCGACCTCTTTCTTCAACGCCTTTACCTTGAAGCGGCCGTCCTGCGGACGCCGCCGCTCGGCGATGTCGAGGTTGGAAAGAATCTTGATACGTGAGCAGACGGCGTTGTGGAGGGCCTTCGGCGGCGCAGGGCGGTCGACGAGCTCGCCGTCTATGCGGTATCTGAGGCGCGAAGTCTTCTCCATGGCCTCGAAGTGAATATCGGACGCCTTTGTCTTGAGAGCCTCGATCATGATCGTGTTGACCATGCGGATGACAGGCGCGTCTTCAGCCGCGTCGAGCGTCGCGTCAAGGGCATCGGCGCCTTTTTCTTCGCCGCCGCCCATCTCGATGTCGCTCTCGTCGCCCTTCATGATGTTTTCCATCGCGAGGGCCGGGTTCGCGGCGTCTGCCTGGCTCTTGAGGCGCTGCAGCGCATCGCTGAGCTCGGGAGCGGGCGCGACCAAAGTCCATATCTTGCCGCGTGTCCAGCGCGACACCTCTTCCTGTGTCGGAAGGTCGAACGGATCGGAGAAGGCTACGGCAAAGCGCCCGTCCACTTTCATCAGCGGAAGTGCCTTTGCACGATTCCAAGCCTCGATTTCCATCCCGCAGAGAAGTTCCTGCGCAGGGATGAAGCCCGCTGGGATTGAGATGGGCTGCACTCCAAGATAGTCCGCCGCCGCTATTGCAAACTCGGCGGGATCTTCTATCTTCTTGATCTCGGCCGCACCGCCACGCCTAACGTGGAATCTGTTTGTCGTTTGTGTCTGTTCTGCCATGTGCCATATATAATAGCACATTTTGTGCCATCAGTTGGCATGAAGTTTGCTATAATAAGTTTTGCTATAATATATACACAACATGGCAGAAGAAGATCCGAAATTCGATGCGCGCCTTGCTGAAGGCGTAGCATATTTCGAGCAGATGCTCCAGCTTATGCCGGAGGATCGCGTTACCCTCGAATTCCTTGTCGTTGCTTACGAGCAGCTGGGCAGGCACGAAGATGGCCAGAAAGCCCTTGTTTCCCTTACGAAAATACTGATAAAGGAACAAGACGCCGCAGCCCTAGAAGGTCTCTTGCCGCGACTTGAGGAGAGTGACTATCCTGAGGCCAAGGCGCTTGCTCTCAAGGTTAAGACACTTACCGCTCCTGCGCCCGACTTGACGCCCGAAGTCCCGAAGGAGATGACGGAGAGCGAAATAGTCGAGTTGATTTCCGAGACGGCGGTCAAATCGGAGTTTGCGCTTGTAGACGAACTTGTTGGCGGTGGTGTGCTTTCCGAAGATGAGGCGGGCCATCTTAAGGCGCAGATCGAGGTTACTCCGACGGTCGGCCAGGTGTTTCTTGTTTCCGCATTGCAAATTCTCGAAAAAGAGAATTCGTCATCTCTGGAGCGATGCATTTCGTATCTTTCTGACCGGCATGGGGCTCCGCCTGTTCCGCTTGCGGCGTTCGATCCGCAGAAGAATCTCGTCGCGCCGTTCAATGCGCTCTCGCTTAGGGTTCGCGGCGTTGTTCCGTTTGCGTCTATCGGCAACGATACGCTTGTGGCGGTTCTCAATCCCGCCGACGAAGTGCTTCGCAACGAACTGACGGCGGTGACGTCGTGCAGGTTCTACATGGCGTTGCCGTCGGCCGTTGAAACGTTTCTTGGCCGCTTGTTTCCAACAACGGGGGTGACTGCATGAAAGCGAGACGAGGAGTAACGCTGGTAGAGGTGATGCTGGCCGGCTCCATAGCCGTCCTCTTCACGCTTTCGCTTATGGAAGGGCTTATCGTCGCCGCAAAGATCAGCAACGAGAACTCTCAGCTCCTCGCTGCCGACGCCTATGCCTGGGACACCGCATGGAAGTGGTTCAACAAGAAGTACGACGACCTTGCCACGTCCAATGCGAACGGCATAATCTACCAGGGGACGGTCTCGTCCAACGAATGTCCGATGATTTGCAGGCAGCTCGTCGGCTCAGACGCCAAAGTGGGTGTGCGCGTCAGGACCGTCACGGTAATCCGCCACTCCATCGAGACGGTCGCACGGCAGATCGAGGTTGATGTCGCCTGGGGACCGACGTCTGAGCGCAAGAGCTTGAACGGCATGTTCAATGGCGCCGTGGAAAGCGGGACAAAGTCGTATTCCCATCCGATTTCGATCTACAAGTGTTCCATAGACAGGGGGCAGCTGTAATGAAGACGGCGAACTACAGACGAGGTATGACGTTGATCGAGCTGATGATATCGGCTTCGATTCTTACCGTCGTCATGGCCGCCGTGGTTTCGTCGTTTGTCACCGCCCAGCGGATGCTGAAGGAAGCCATGGGCTTGAGCGAGCTTTCGCTGGCGGCACGGGAGATCCGAGAGAAGATCCTCTTCAATGCGTCGCCTTATGCCAGCAATACCAGCTACGCGGGGCTGCTGAGCTGTGCTTTCAACGGCACCACAGGAGTGCCGATCACCTCCACCGGCAATGCCATTACGATGGAGGCGTGCACCATGGGCAACACGCTTGCCGGCATTAGCGCCACACCCGCGCAGGTGGAAATAGTGTTGAACACGTCCACAGACGGGGCCAAGCGCTATCTTTACAACAACAAGACTCCCAATGCCTCGACCATGAAGCGTTGGTTCTGGCCGACGGGCACCAGCGTCCTCAGCACGAGCATGAGCGACATCTTGAGCTTCGACACTGGTAGCGCGGTAAATTCAAGCGCATACTCTACGGCGCAAAACGCCGTCAGACTCAACCTCGATTTGGTCCTAACCTCCGACGCCAGGAATCCCGATGGCTCGCCGATGATTCGCCGCGAGCGCATAGTAGTTCCTGTCTTCGGCATCATTCAACCCCTTAAAGTCGCGAGCGGCGGAAAGGTATATTGGTGATGAAAACTAAAGGCTACAGAAGCGGCGTTGCGCTGATTACAGTCCTGGTACTGACCGGGGTTGTCACAATCGTTCTTGGCGGCGTCCTCGGGTATGTCTCGAGTGCCTCGCGCATGTCTGCCTACTACGAGAACAAGAACCTATGTCGCCTTGCCGCCCAGAGTGAGATCGAGCTCGCCAAGGCTGCGATAGACCATCAATTCGAGTATTCGCTCAACCGTTCGGCGCGTATTGTTGGCGGTGACGCGATGGGCTTGACCTCCGCAAGCTCGTACGACTGGTTCGAGGCTTACAATGGCTCTACGGCCAAGAAGACTATTGGCAAGGTCGTCGGCACGAAGGATGCAACACTGACGCTCGCTAATGTCGTTACGAACAACGGTTGCCTCGTCAAGGTCCGAGTCGGACGCGTCGAACATACGCTCGGCGACCAGTGGGCGAATGTCACGCTTGTCGCAGAGGCGACGCGGTCGGGACGGGGCGCGACCGCAAAGGCGATCATCGAAGAGACGATCCGCTTCGCCCAGCAGCGTTCGCGGGTCTTCAACAACGCCTACTTCGTCAACAACTTCGGCTGGTTCGAGGGCGGCAACACGACGTTCGTCAACGGCGATGTCCGCTCCAACGGCAACATGAAGCTCGACAATGAGGTGACTGTCAACGGCCAGATCTATGCAGCGAGGAACGACAACCTTGGCACTTCTGGCGTGCTGGGCGTGATATATGGTGACTCTGGTACGACAATGGGCAACATGCACGACCTCAACACATACAAGAAGGGCAGCACCAATTACGGAACCTCTAATAGGGCAAGGCCTCTCGAGATGGATCCGACAACTGGAGGGTTAAACAAGGGTGGCTATTCTGCGCCTGACCAGGCCAATGACGCCGCAAAGATTGCTCGCTTGCGCCCTAATCAGGAGTTCTCCGTTGAGATGCCTTATATTGGCGATATTTCTTCGACCGAAAGCGAATACCGCAAATGGGCCCAGGAGCTTCATGATGCTGATTCAAACATGTCGACAATCAAGAAGGGCGGGCAGACGCTTGTCTCTGTATATTACGATGGTGTCGGGCCGTCGGGTCAGGAGTACTTCTACGATTCCAACGGAAATCAGGTCCGGGCGCCCGATTACGGTGCGCTGGTGCTTATTGGCACCGAGTCTCAGCCCATTGAGATCAATGGCCCTGTCATAATACCGAGCGATGTAATCATAAGGGGCTATGTCAAAGGTCAAGGCACTATCTACTCCGGCAGGAACATTCACATCGTCGGCGACATAAAGTACAAGAACCCTCCGTCATGGAACAACAAGTCGACTTCTGGCTCCGACAACAAGAACAAGGATCTGCTCGGCTTGATGGCGAAGGGGAACATCGTGCTTGGCAACTACACCGATTCTAAATGGGTTAGCGACCTAAACACTACAATGGCTTCTACAACGTATGTCCCTGCATATGAATGTGACACTTCCGACGCGGCAATCGGGTATCCGAAAAGATTTAACGACAGCTCCTCTGGCACTAGGTTGCATTATCAGTCAGAAGAGAAAGTTAGCGCATCTGATTTTGCTGAATGTGAGAGCGCTGGCCTTGCCGACTTTGTGCCAGGAGGCAGAGATCCCACCTCGGGGAAATTCGGGAAGGACCGTGGCGAGACGGTCAGAATCAAGGTCGGGAGCCACAAGGAGAACAAGTCAAAATGGGTTAATGGGTATTGGAACGGGCATAAGTATGTCAATGGACACTATGAATACTATGAGGAGGAAGTCGACGACTATGCGGATGTTCCAAAAACCTCCTACAACCGCAAGTACTATGAGTCTGTTTGCAATAATTCCGTAATTACGTCTAATTTGCAAAGGAACGGAAGCCAGATTGCTTCAATTACACAGATTGACGCGGTGCTCTACAACAACCATACCATTTGCGGCAAGATCGGCGCCTGCAGCTTCAATGGGGCCTTGGTGTGCCGCAACGAGGCGATAATGTATTCTGGTAACCTTTGGATGAACTGGGACATACGGCTTTATTCCGGCTCGTCCGAGACGGTTGGCAACGACAAGGTAGGGCTGGCAAAGTCCAGCGATAACCCGCCACAGGTGATTGATTGGCGCGAACTGCCCGAGGGCATAGTGGCGTTTGACTGAAGGAAGGCATTAGAGCATGGTCAAAGAAGGTATTGATCCCTTTGTGGCGGAAGCATCGTCCCGCAGGGCTCTGTCGGCGGCAATGGAAGACTATGCCGTCCAGACGCAGCAGACGGCCGTTCTTTCCGTGCAGACGAAGTTTGTCGACATGGACACTGGCGAGGTTAGCTATGTCGTGCTTCCACCAGACGGCTCAACCAACGTGGTTGCGTCAACCGCAACGTCGCCAGTCGCGCAGTCGCGTCCTGTAGATCCGCCAATTGACGCGGATACAGCATTCAGACGAGCCCGGCTTGGCGTCGTCGCCGTTGTTGTCCTCGTCCTTTTGTGGGTGTGGCTTGCGCAGCGACGTGCGCACTAATTCCAGATCGATCATATTTTGACTCGGTTTGATGCGCCGCAGGCGCAAAATTGTGGTATAATATCTCCTCAAATTTCCAAAGGAGACGGAAAACCATGAAACTTGCTGATCTCAAAGGCAAAACCGTCGGTGTCTGCGTTTCGGGCGGACTCGACTCGAAGACAATCTGCTGCGTCCTCAAGGATGCGGGCGTCAAGGTCAAGGCGTTCAGTGCGAACGTCGGCCAGCCCGACGAAAAAGACATCAATGACATCAAGAAGAAGATGGCCCCTACGGGCGTCCAGACGACGATCGTCGACGTCACGAAGGAAATGGCCGACATCTGCTTCGAGACTGTGAAGTGCCAGGCGATGTACGACGGTGGCTACTGGAACTCCACCGGCATCGCGCGCGCTGTCACGGTGCAGAAGCTCCTCCCCGCGATGAAGAAGGCGGGTTGCGTCGCTCTCGTCCACGGTGCGACGGGCCGCGGCAACGACCAGATGCGTTTTGAGCGCTACACGAATGTGATGGATCCGAAGTTCGGGGTCTACGCTCCCTGGCGCGATGCCGACCTCCTCGCGAAGTTCCCCGGCCGCACTCAGATGGTCGAGTTCCTCGCGAAGCGCGGCATCGTCGCGTTCGTCGGCACAAAGAAGAAATATTCTACCGACGCGAACCTCGCGGGCCTTTCGCATGAGGCGGAAGACCTCGAGTCGATGGAGACTTCGATGCGCATCGTGAAGCCCACGATGGGCGTGTGGCCAGAGCAGGCGCCTAACAAGGTCGAGAAGATCACGCTTTCGTTCGTCAAGGGTCGCTGCGTTGCGATCAACGGCAAGAAGATGACGCCTTACCAGGTCATGCTCGCGGCGAACAAGATCGGTGGCCGCAACGGCATCGGCATGAAGCACGCGCTAGAGAACCGCATCATCGGCACGAAGTCGCGCGGTGTCTACGAGGCGCCCGGAATGGAAGTCCTCTCGTGGGGTCTCAAGTACATCTACGAGGGAATCATGGACCGCCGTTCCACGAAGATGTTCCAGGAGCTTTCCAAGTTCGTCGCCGACCAGATCTATGACGGCCGCTGGTTCGACCCTGCGACGCAGGCGGCGCGCGCGGCGATCCAGGTGTGGGCCGACAAGGCGACTGCCGACGTCACGCTCGGGCTCTACAAGGGCAACATCTTCTTCGAGGCGCTCAAGGGCCTCAAGGCGACGATCTACAACGAAGCCGATAGCTCCATGGAAGCGTCGAACGGCTTGAATCCGCATAGCTCACAGGGCTTTGCCGAGATTCAATCGGTCGAGGCCAAGATGCTTGCTAAGGCCGGGCAGATCAGGGTCTGAGGAGTCAGGGGTCAGTTGTTAGGAGTTGGTGATTGGTGATGGAAGAAGAGAAGAAAGAAGAGACAAAGGTTGAAGCTGGCGAGTCTGAGGTGAAACCCGGTCCCGAGACGGAGACGCCTCAGGATTCCGGCGCTGAGCCCGAGACCGAGACGCCCGCCGAGGAAGAAAAACCGGCCGACCCCGAAGAGTCCTCCTCCGCTAAAGCTACGGAGGATAAACCGGAGGACAAGCCAGCCGAGCCCGACTGGAAGACTCTCTACGCCCTGACTCTCGCTGACTTCGACAACTACAAGAAGCGCGCGGCGCGCGACCGCGAGGACACGTACCGCTATGCGGAGATGGACATCCTGAAGGACGTCCTTCCTGCGGTGGACAACCTCTCGCTTGCGCTCGCTAACGCGACTGCAAACAAGGACGATCCCTTTGTGAAGGGCGTTCAGCTCGTCTACGACACTCTTCTCAAGTCGCTCAAGGAACATGGCGCCGAGCCGTTCGATTCCGTCGGCAAGGATCTCGACACCGAGAAGATGGAGGCGATTGCAATGCTTCCATCGCCCGATGTCCCTGAAGGCAAAGTCTCCATCGAGTCGAAGAAAGGTTGGATGTTGAAGGACAAGGTCCTTCGCGTCGCACAAGTCGTCGTGTCGTCTGGCAAGCCTGGCGGGGAGAAGTGATAGTGATTAGTGGCTAGTGATTAGTGATTAGTGATTAGGTATGGCGGATAAGAGAGACTATTACGAGGTGCTTGGAGTCGCGAAGACTGCGACGGCGGACGAGATAAAGTCCGCCTACCGCAAGCTCGCGATGAAGTACCACCCCGACCGCAATCCTGGCGACAAGGCTGCAGAGGAGAAGTTCAAGGAGGCGGCCGAGGCATACGACGTCCTGCACGACCCCGAGAAGCGCCAGCGCTACGACCAGTTCGGACATCAGGCGTTTGATGGCGGCGCAGGCGGCGGCTATGGAGCAGGCGGCATGAGCATGGACGACATCTTCTCCATGTTCGGCGACCTCTTCGGCGGTCGTGGCGGCGGCGGCTTCGGCGGCTTCGAGGAGTTCTTCGGCGGCGGTCGTTCGCATCGCGCGGCCGACGCGAACGCGCCTGTCCGCGGCGACGACATGACTTTCCGCCTCGACATCGACTTTGACGAGGCGCTTTTCGGTTCGACGCGTACTATCGACATCACGCTTCCAGAGCAGTGCGAAGAGTGCCACGGCACTGGTGCCGAGAAGGGCTCGAAGCGCACGACGTGCAAGACGTGCGGCGGCCGCGGCGTAGTGATCGGCGGCTCTGGGTTCTTCCAGGTGCGCCAGACGTGTCCCACATGCGGCGGAGAGGGTTCGATAATCGAAAAGCCCTGCAGAAAGTGCCGCGGCACTGGCCACGTCAAGAACAGGCGGCAGATTTCGCTCAAGATTCCCGCCGGCATCGACAACGGTTCGCGCCTTCGTCTCGCCGGAAAGGGCGGCGGCGGTCTTCGCGGCGGCGAGAACGGCGATCTCTATGTGCACATTGGCGTCAGGGAAAGCGATATCTTCGACCGCGACGGGCTTGATCTCGGCGTAGACATTCCAGTCTCGCCTGTTCTCGCGGCTCTCGGCGGAACTGTAGACGTTCCTACGCCACAGGGCACGGCGCAGCTAACGCTTCCCGCCGGAACGCCAAATGGCAAGGTGTTCCGCCTGCGTGGCAAGGGCGTTCCGTCACTGCGTGGCGGTTCGACAGGCGATCTTCATGCCCGCATAGTCTTTGAAGTTCCCGCAAACCTCGACCGCAAGCAGCGCGCGGCGCTCGAGGAGTTCCAGAAGATGTCGACGGCGAAGAATTTCCCCGAGGCGCAGTCTCTTGCGAACAAGACGAGGATTTTCTTCGCACATCGAGACAAGCTTCGTCAAGGCGACTGATTTCGCACCTGTGGTGGAATGGCAGACACGGTGGATTTAGGTTCCACTGCTTCGGCGTGGGGGTTCGAGTCCCTCCAGGTGCACAACTCGCAAAAGAAATATACAAATGTATATTCCCAAGGCGGGGCGACATTTGGTAAACTACGCAAAAAATGGCAAAGGTTTATAGTCTATAATCGCCAAATCAAGGAATAAACATGAAAAAGCAAATGCTGGTCGTTGCGTTCGCGCTTGCGGGCGCTGTGTGGATGAAGGGAATTCTTGCTCAGGAGGCCGCGAAGCCGGCCGAGCCTGCGCCAGCCGCAGCCGCAGAGGCCGCCGCTCCTGCAGAGCAGGAGCCCGCCGCTCCGGCCGAGGAAGCCGAGGCGCCGAAGGAGATATCGGGTGCCGATCAGTGGAAGCTCTACTGGCAGCAGGGCGGCAATACGATGTACTTCATCGCGCTCCTGTCGATCCTCGGCATTGGCTGCGCGCTTGAGCGCTTCTTCAACCTGCGCCGCTCGAAGGTCGTCCCAGACGGGTTCACGGCCGACGTGATCGAACTCTGGAAGGCAGGCAAGATAGACGATGTCGCGGCTCTCTGCCGCTCGTCTAAGTCGATGCTTTCGCGAGTGGTCGAGACGATGATCCAGCACAAGGACTCGAAGGACTACAACGAGGTCAAGATGTTCGCCGAAGACAAGGTCGGCCGCGAGCTCCGTCTCGAGAACCGCAAGGCCGCGATGCTCTCTACGGCGGCGACGCTCTCGCCGCTCCTCGGACTCTTCGGCACGGTCGTTGGGCTTCTCGGCGCGTTCGGCACTGTCGCTGCGATGGGCGAGATGGGCGACGCGTCGGTGCTCGCAGACGACATCGGCAAGGCGCTCGTCACGACGGTCGCCGGCCTTGCGGTCTCCATGCCGTGCCTTTTCGTGTTCGGCATAATCAAGAACAGGCTGAACCTTTACGCGGTGCTCCTCGAGGAGGAAGTCGCCGATCTCGTCAACCAGATCTTCGTCAAGAAGTAAGGCAAAAGCCATGGCCGTAAAATACGAAGAGGAAGAGAAGCCCGAGGTCCAGCTCACCTCGATGATGGACTGCATCTTTCTGATGCTTATCTTCTTCCTGGTCTCCAGCCAGCTCAAGAAGATCGAGAAGGAGATTCCGCTCGAGCTCCCGGTGTCCAATGTCGCAAGGGACGTCAAGGCGACGCCCGACCTGATCACGGTGTCGGTCGATTCGAAGGGAGATCTCTATGTCAACTCCAAGCCGGTTGGAGCGGCAGGGCTCAGGAGCGCCCTGCAGGCCGCCGCGGCCGAGAACCCCGACAGGCGCATCCGCATAGCCGGCGACATCTTTGCGCCGTTTCGCTCGATCGTCCAGGTGCTCGACACCTGCCAGCAGGAGAAGCTGACGGTAGTCGGCATACATACCGCCGACGGGCTGAAGAAGTAACGGGCATGGACGAGAAGCTCTTTTCAGACGAGATCCGCGAGCGCGAGCGCAAGCGCAGGCGCAAGGACCTGCTCTGGAGCGTCGTGTCGTTCGCACTGCATGTCGTTCTCTTCGGTGCGATCGTCATGCTGACTCCCGTTAAGAGCCTCGTGTTCGACAAGGAGAAGAAAAAGGCGAACCCTGCGGCGGACCTTCCGGCGGACCGCATCGAGCAGATCGCCGACTCGCTTTCGCAGGCCCGCATCAACGAGCTTCTCAAGCAGCTCGAGGCGTTGCAGACCGTCCTTCACAACATGGACCTCATGAAGGAGGAGCTCCAGAAGGACTACGACTCCTTCGCCGAGCAGTCGTCCGTGAACATCAAGGAAGAGCTTTCCAAGATGATCGACGAGGTGGAGAAGGCGCAGAAGGCGGCGCAGGCCGAGCAGGCGCCGATGGTCGGGAAGGTCGAGAAGATGCTTGCGGAGGAACGGCTCGACCTTATGGACGAGTCGCGCTCGAAATGGCTCAGCGAGGCGGCGCTCAACCTGATTACCGTCGACGGCGACAAGGTCGGGGATGCCCAGGCCCGTGCCGGCAACACGCTCGACCGCATCCAGGTCCAGGCGCAGTTCGGCGGCTACCGCAAGACGGCCGAGGCGTCCGAGAAGGTGCGCGACGCGCAGCTCGAGGCGGCGACGATGCAGAACCAGGCCCAGAAGGAGGCCTCGGAAATCGGCTCGCGCATGGGTGACATGCGTGGACGTGTCAGGGACCTCGAGCACCACGAGAAGAGCCTCCAGTCGCAGAAGGAGCGCCTCGAGAAGGCCGATATCGAGCGCAAGGACGCCGAGGCCCAGTTCGCCGATGCGTCGAAGAAGCGCGACGCCGCCGAGAAGGAGCGAAACGCCGCCCAGGAGGACGAGCGGAAGAAGCGCGAAGAGGCGAAGAAGACGCGCGACGAGGCGAAGGCTGCGCGCGACGAGGCGACCCGTCTCTCCAACGAACTTAAGAATGCAAAGCGCCAGCTCGAACAGGCGCGAAAGGCCCGCGACAAGGCGGCGCGCGAGGTCGCCGAGCGCGCGAAGAAGGAAGGAGGCGGGAAATGAACGGCCTCTTGAAGACAGGGGCGCTCTCGCTCGTTGCATTTGCCGCGATTGCGGCGTATGCCGACGGCGAGCAGCAGCGCGTAGACGAGCTCGAGCGGAAGATTCGCGAGATGGAGCAGCGCATGACCGAGCAGTCGAAGCGGGCCGACGAGGCCGCTGCCAAGGCCCGCGAGCTGAACGCGAAGGCGGACGAGTTCAAGCGCACGGCCGGCGAACGCGGGCGCACGTTCAACGAGCAGCGCGACCGCGCAGCCAGGGAGCAGCGCCGTGCCGACGCGAACGCGCGCGCTGCCGATGACGCGAAGCGCCGCATCGCCGACATAGAGAAGAAGATCGTCGAGCGCAAGGCGTCGGTCAGGAGCCTCGAGAGAATCCGCCGCGACAACGTCAACGAGGGGCAGGTCGACAAGCTCCGCCGCGCGTCAAAGGCGCAGGCAGACATCCAGGCGCGCATAGACCTCCTGCGCAAGATACTCGAGACCGACGAGCCCGAGCTCCAGAAGCTCGCTCAGGAGAACCGCCAGGAAAACTCGCTTGTCACGAAGAACACGGCCACTATGAAGATGGTTGACGCCTACGAGGTCGCCAAGGAGATCGAGGCGGCGATCACCGAGTCCTACAAGGACATCAAGGCGACGCAGACCGCGATAGAGCGCAAGATGAGCTACGAGGCCGCGCATAAGATCACCGACGTAGCGAAAGCCGTACGCATGGAGGCAAACCGCGAGGCCATCGAGGACAATCCACGCACCAAGGAGGCGCTTGACGCGCAGAAGGTCGCCCAGTCGGAAGTCGTCCGCGAGACCGACAACATCGTCGAGACCGTTGTCGCGATGATGGAGGAGGCGATGGAGCTGGTCCGTCCCGACGATCCCTCGAAGGCCGAGGTGAAGCGCACGAGCCCGAAGACGGTTCAGTGGCTGCAGGAGAAGGACTTCGAGAAGCGGGCCCAGGAGGAAGAGCGCAACGAGCGCCTCGCCGAGATGCAGGCCGCCGCAGACTACCAGGTGGCGATCACCGCCGCCGCGGCGGAGAACGAGGAAGAGCGCGCGAAGGACCTCACCAAGGTCATGGAGGACGCGAGCGAGGTTAAGAAGAACACCGAGCTTGCGGAGGCGGAGTCCGTCCAGAAGGCGGACGACAGCTATGCCTCGATGCCGTCGAGCGTGCTCACGCAGCTTGACGGACGCATGCCCGAGCTCGTCGGCGGGAATGTGATTCGTTTCACTGAGGACGCCTCGAAGGACGGGATCCCCGCGAAGTGGATGTATGTCCAGGACTGGTACGTGATCGGGCCGTTCCCGAACCCCGACCGCGTAAACCTGCGCCGCAAGTTCCCGCCTGAGTCCGTAGTAGACCTCGATGCCACCTATGTCGGAAAGGACGGCCGCACGATAAAGTGGGAGTTCATGCAGGCGAGGAACGCGACCCCAAAGGAGTCGTGGCGCAGCGACCTCAAGCCCGAGGTAGTTCCGCTGAACGCCGCGGAGTACGAAATCTGGTATGCCTACGCCGAAGTGTTCTCCGACATTGCCTGCGACCGGTGGATTGCGGTCGGGTCGGACGACCGCAGCGACATCTGGATCAACGACGTGCCCGTGTGGGGCTCGTCCAACAAGCTCAAGCAATGGCGTGTCGACGAGGGCTATCGCCGCATTCATCTTAACAAGGGTCGCAACCGCATCTTGGTCCGCGTCGAGAACGGCTGGATGTCGCTCGGCTGGTCCGTGAGCATATCGCTTGAGGACGGCGACCTCGCAAAATAATGGACGAGAAACTTTTTTCAGACGAAATTCGCGCGCGCGAGCGCAGGCGCAAGCGTTGGGGGCTCCTTTGGAGCATCGTGTCGTTCATCCTGCACTGTGCGTTCTTCGTGGCGATCGTCCTGCTGACGCCCGTCAAGAGCCTCGTGTTCGAGGAGAAGGAGAAGGCGAATCCCGCGGCGGAACTTTCGTCGGATCGCCTCGAACAGATATCCGAATCGCTCTCCGAGGCGCGCATCAACGAGCTTCTCAATCAGCTCGAGGAGCTGCAGACGGTCCTCCACAACATGGATCTCATGAAGGAGGAGCTCCAGAAGGACTACGACGCCTTTGCCGAGGAGTCGGCCGAGAGCATGAAGGAAGAGCTCTCCAAACTCGTCGACGAAGCAGAGAAGGCCCAGAGGGACGCCGAGGCCGCCCAGCCCGAGATCATCGAAAAGGTCGAGAAGATGCTCGCAGAGGAAAAGAGCGATCTCATGGACGAAAACCGGTCGAAGTGGCTCCGCGAGACGTCTGAAGACCTGATGCTGAATTCCGGCGAGAAGGTCGCCGACGCGCAGGCGCGTGCCGGAAACGCGCTTGACAAGGTCCAGATGCAGGCGCAGTTCGCTGGCTATGACAAGACGTCAAAGGCCGCCGAAAAGGTTCGCGACGCCCAGATCGAGGCGTCGTCGATGCAGAACCAGGCCCAGACGGAGGCGTCTAAAATCGCCAAGAGCATGAGTGAGTATCGCGGGAGAGCCCAGGATCTCGCGAACAACGAGAAGGCGCTCAAGGAGCAGCGCGAGCGTCTTGAGAAAGCCGAGGCCGAGCGTAAGGACGCCGAAAAGCAGCTTGCAGAGGCCGAGAAGCGCCGCGACGAGGCTGCGAGCGCGCGCGACGCCGCGCGGAACGCGGAGAGGCAGAGCCGCGACGAGGCCCGTCAGGCGAAGGCCGAGAAGTCCGACGATCGCGCGAAGGAGCTGACCGCCAAGGCGGAGGGGTTCAAGCGCGAGGCCCACGAGAGCGAGAAGACTTTCAACGAACAGCGTTCGCAGGCCGACCGCGAGAAGCGCCGCGCCGAATCGAACGCGCGCACGGCCGAGGACGCGAAGCGCCGCATCGCCGACCTCGAGAAGAGGGTCGCAGAGCGCAAGGCGGCGTTCGAGAGCGTCGAAACCGTCCGCCGCGAGAGCGTCAACGAAAAGCAGGTCGAGAAGCTGAAGAGCGCGTCTCAGGCGCAGGCGAGCATTCGCGAGCGCATCGACATTCTCAGGGATGTCCTCAAGAACGACACACCGCAGCTTTCGAAGCTCGCCTGCGAAGACAGGCTGGAGAACGAGCTCGTGACGCGGGACGCCTCGTCCATGAGTCTCGTCGACGCCTACGAACTAGCGCGAGAGATCGAGGGGGCGATCACCGAGTCCTACAAGGACATCCGCGCGACGCAGACCGCGATCGAACACAGGATGGGATACGAGGCCGCGCAGAAGATCACCGACGTCGCGAAGGCCGTCCGCATGGAGGCCGACCGCGAGGCCATCGAGACCAGGGTGCGCACCAAGGAGGCTCTCGACGCCCAGAAGACGGCACAGGCGCAGGTCGTCCGGGAGGCGAACGTGATCGTCGAGACGGCCGTCGCGATGATGGAGGAGGCAATGGACTTCGTCAAGCCGGACGGAGGCGCCGAAAAGGCCGTGTCGAAGGGATCGCGCAGCAAATCCGTCCAGTGGCTCGATGCGAAGGACTTCGCAAGCCGTTCCCAGGAGGGTGCGCGGCAGCAGCGCCTGAAGTCGATGTCGTCTGCGGCGGATTACCAGGTCGCGATTACAGATGCCGCCGCAGAAAGCGCGTCCGCGCGCGCCAAGGACCTGACAAAAGTCGGCGGTGGCACGGGCGCCGCGGCGGGTCACGGCGACGGCAGCGGCGCTGTCGGCGGCGGCGCGGGAGGGCTTCAGCAGGGTCGTACGGCCAGCGTGTCGCCACCTGGAGGCGGCTCGGTTGCGGCGATCGAGTCGCGCATGCCTGGTCTTCTTCCCGGGAACGTCCTGCGCTTCGGACCTTCGGGCGACGGTGTTCCGGCGAAGTGGATGTATGTCCAGGACTGGTATGTGATCGGGCCGTTTCCCAATCCGAACCGCGTCAATATCAGGCGCAAGTTCCCGCCGGAGTCGGTTGTCGATCTCGACGCGACCTACATCGGCAAGGGCGGCCGCACTGTAAAGTGGGAGTTCATGCAGACGTGCAATTTCAAGCCGCGCAAGTGGGAGTGGTGGCATTCCGACAGGCGTGCCGAACTTGTGCCGTATACGTCCGAGGAATACGGTATCTGGTATGCATACGCCGAAGTTTTCTCCGACATCGAATGCGACCGCTGGATCGCCGTCGGGTCCGACGACCGAAGCGACATCTGGCTGAACGACGCTCCGATATGGGGGTCGTCGGACAAGCTCAAGTCTTGGCGCATCGACGAGGGCTATCGCCGCGTCCATCTGAAAAAGGGCCGCAACCGCATCCTTGCGCGCGTCGAGAACGGCTGGCATCTGATCGGCTGGTCCATCTGCATTTCCCTCGAGGAAGGCAGCCTCGCGAAGTAGCCATTGCGTGTATTGCATGCTCGCGCATGGTTGCGTTCGAGAGCCATCTATTGTATAATCTCTCCGCTATGGAAAGGAGCGAAGAGAGATGAAGTTTTTTGTTGCGGCGATGACGGCGGCAGCGGCACTGGCCGTGGGCGCAGAAGAACTAAAGGTGACCTTGCTGCCCGGAGAGGGCTGGTGGGGCGGTGCCACGACGTTTGGCACGAAGGAGCCGCTTGGGCTCAACGCCACGTCTTTTGCCTTTGACATCAGGAAAGACAACTACAGCAACCAGGCCGCGCCCATCATGCTGTCGACTAAGGGGCGCTCTGTGTGGAGCGAAAAGGCGTTTGCCTGCTCCTTTGCGGACGGCGTGATGACGTTTACTGGCGATGCGCCGATCGTGCTTAGGGAAGAGGGGTCGGACCTTCGCTCGGCTTTTCTCGCCGCGGCGAGCAGGCATTTCCCCGCGAGCGGAAAGACCCCGGACCTTGCGCTCATTGCGAAGCCCCAGTGGAACACCTGGGTTGAGCTTACCTACTTCCAGAACCAGCAGGGCATTCTCGACTACGCGAAGGGAATCGCGGCGAACGGTTTTCCCGTAGGCGGCGTGATAATGGTCGACGACACCTGGCAGCATGGCTACGGCGTATGGGACTTTGACCGTCGGCGCTTCACCGACCCGAAGGCGATGTGCGACGAGCTCCATGCCGCCGGATACAAGGTGATGCTCTGGGTGTGTCCGTTTGTGTCGATGGACTCCCCCGGCTATCGCGAGATGACGTTTGGAACGCTTGACGCGGGGCGAAACTGCGAGAAGGGCGGGCTTATCACGACTGGCGCGAAGGATGCCCGCGGCCGCGATGTTCCGAAGGGTGTCGCCTGGTGGAACGGCGTCAGTGCGTTCGTCGACTTCACGCATCCGCTCGGCGCGAAGTGGTTTGCACGCGAGCTCAAACGTCTCCAGACCGACTATGGCGTTGACGGTTTCAAGCTTGATGCCGGCGACATGGACGAGTACCTTGAACCGTATGTGACGCACGTCAAGGCGTCGCCTTCGGAGTTGTGCGAGGCGTATGCGAAGATCGGCCTAGAGTTTCCGCTGAACGAATATCGCGCGTGTTTCAAGATGGGCGGCCAGCCGCTCGTGCAGCGTCTTTGCGACAAGGGCCACGACTGGCCTGCTGTTCAGCAGCTCGTGCCCGACATGATTGCGTGCGGGCTTCTCGGACATCCGTTCGTTTGCCCCGACATGATCGGTGGCGGCAGCTGGATGGCGTTTATGCCAGATGCGCCGACACCGTTCGATCCCGAGCTCTTTGTCCGTAGCGCTCAGGTGCACGCCCTCGCGCCGATGATGCAGTTTTCGGCAGCGCCTTGGCGTCTTCTGAAGGGCGAATATCTCGACGCAGTTCGCGCCGCGGCGCATACTCGCATGAAGCACGCGGACTACATTCTCGAAACGGCGAAGGCCTCGGCCAAGTCTGGTGAACCGATGTTGCGCGCGATGGAATACGAGTTCCCCGGCCTTGGCGCAGAGCGTATAACCGACCAGTTCATGCTTGGATCCAAGCTCCTCGTAGCGCCGCAGACCGTTAAGGGAGCGAAGACGCGCAAGGTCTTCGTGCCGACTGGAACATGGGTTGCGGACGATGGCACTGAAGTCGTCGGACCAAAGACAGTCGAAGTCGCAACTCCGATCAGTCGTCTGCCGCACTTCGTCCGCAAGTGAGCTTTTTTAAGCCCTTTTCTGTATAGTGACTGGTTAATACTTTCGTATATGGATTTCGTCTCTTTCGTATAATTGTCTGTAAACTGACCGTCTGCTATAATCTTCCTCGAAAACATTCATCAACGAGGAACGAAAAAATGAAGATGGCAGTTGTTGTTTGTGCATCCGTTCTGGCGCTTTCCGCAGTTGGCGCAACACAGGAATACTATTCCGCTTCGCGTTGGATCTGGGGTGCGGCCGAGGCACTTTCGCACGAGACGTATTCGTTCCGCGCGGAATTCAACGTGCCGGGGCCGGTTCGTCGGGCGTCAATCAAGGTGTACGTCGACGACGGCGCGTACTATTGGATGAACGGTACGTCCTACTCGCGCAACGAAATCATCGACGGCAACGGCCTGCGTGAAGGGCGCAACGTCCTCGCGATGCTCGCGACGAACCACGTGAGCAAGGCGGGAATCATTCTCCGCGGCGACATCGAGCTTACGGACGGAGGACACGTCATCGTCAACAGCGACTCGCAGACTTTCAAGGTAACTGACGGCACGGTGTCCGGCAACTGGCAGGCGCCCGACTATGACGATTCTTCCTGGCGCGCTGCGACGGAAATCGGCGACGCATGGACGAACATAGCAGGAGACATCACTCCTTATGTGAACAACTGCACGACGGAGGAGGAGCGCGCCGCAAAGGCGGCGGCGGAGGCGGGAGGATCGGGAGGGTCGGGAGGTTCCGGGGATACGGCTGGGACACCCAACGCGAAGATCGTCTATACAAACGGCGTGCCGAAGATCTCGATCGACGGAGCGCTCTTCGAGCCTGTCTTCAACCAGAGCGGAGTCGACAGCTCCTACTGCAAGCAGGCGGTCGCGAAGATGGCCAATCTCGGAATCACCATCAACCAGCTCAACCTGCGTCCGTCGGAATACGAGAAGTCGGCCGGCTCCTATGACTTTTCCGCACTCGGCGACAAGGCCGCCTCGATGTTCCAGGCCGCTCCCGACGCACGCATTCTCGTGTTGATCCGCATGGAGCTCCCCAAGTGGCTTGCTGCGCATCCGAACGAGTGCATCGGCTATGCGAACGGCGACGTGCAGACCTCGGGAGACCTCGACGAGCGCAAGGACCGCGTCGCGCGGCCCTCGCCGGCCTCGGCCGCGTATTGCGCCGAGGCGAAGAGCCTTCTCACGAAGCTCGCCGCGTACATCAAGGCGCAGTCGTGGGGCGACCGCGTCATCGGCGTGCGCCCCTGCTGGGGCATCTACACCGAGTGGCACATGTACGGTATGGATCAGGGCCCTGATACTGGGCTTCGGATGACCGAGGCATTCCACCGCTGGAAGAACGGTAAGTATGCGAATGTAGCCCCGCCGACGATGGCGGAGCGCATTAACAGCAGCGACAGGTTCTTTATGAACCGCGCGAGCAACGCGACAGAGCAGAAGGTAATAGACTTCTACGAGTGCCAGGCCACGGTTATCGCCGACCTTATGACGAACCTCGCTCACACCGTCAAGACCGAGCTTCCGGGGCGTCTCGTTGGCATGTATTACGGCTACGTCATGACAACGCATCCGCCAGAAGGCGCAAATGTGATGCTCGACCGAGTGCTTTCCTCGCCGGATGTCGACTTCCTCTCGAATCCTGCCGACTACACTGAGGCGTGCCGGCTTGCTGGCGGCGCGTACTACCACCGGACGATTCCGGCGACGTTCCACCGCTATGGCAAGCTCGTCATGCTCGAGGACGACATGCGCCACTACCACATCTCCAAATACGTCCAGCTTCAGTACATCTGCACGCATAATGCCCAGGAAGCGGCGATGACAACGCGCCGTAACTGGCTCAACCGGTACTTCGACGGGTGTGGCCTCCAGATGCTTGACCCAGAGCACGACATCGACAAACGCCCGTTCTCGATGGACGAGGAGAACATCTTGCAGGCGATTTCCGACACGCAGCGAGTCCTCGGGGAGATTGGCGAGCGACCGGCTGATTCTGGGAACGAGGTTGCAGTAGTCGTTGATTGGCGCGAGCGCCTGAGGTGTTCGACCGAGGAGACCTTCACCCACGCCCTCGTCTACACGCATTCGTTACCCGGCCTCTACGCCTCGGGCGTGCCGTTCGACATGATGTCGCTCGACGACTTCCTCGCCAAGCCCGCGTCGCGCTACCGCAAGGCCATCTTTCTCAACGTGTTCGCGCCCGAGGGTGAAATGAAGACCGAGCTCCAGAAGCGCGTTTCCTCATCGGACTTCAAGTCGGTCTGGCTCTTCCATTGTCCGTTTAGTCTCTCGTCCTCCAATGCAAAGGTGCGCGACATCAACAACATGCCGTACCATGTCACGAACCCGGACGTGTGGCGTGACCTTCTCACCTGGATGGGTGCGACCCCCATGGCGCCTCGCGGACACTGCGTCCGCCGTCATGGCGATGTCTTCATGTTCCATACTGCAGGGACGAACGGGACGCAGACGATCACCTTGCCGAGCAACGTGACAAAGGTCAAGGAGCTTTATACCGGCAAGGTATACGACGCACCCACGTTGACCATTGAGACCGACGGGCCCGGCACTTGGGTCTTCAAGGCGATTGCTGACGAGTCGTGGAAGGTCGGCGATTCCGTGACCGCAACGCTTGGCGCTGACGGCATCCTGTCCTTCACAGGCACTGGATCGACGCACGATTTCTCTGGCGCGGCGGATGTTCCGTGGGACAAGTCGTCCGTGAAGGGCGTTCGGATCGGTGATGGCGTAACGCTTGGAGAAAACGTCTTTGCCGGACTTTCCGACACGTTGCCGGTCAGCTTGTCGCTTAGCGAGCTCAAGAGCGGCTTTAGCGCTTCCGTTCCCGAGGGCATGTTGCTCGTTTCGCGGACCGAGGTTGAGGCCGCTGGCGTTGCGACGCTTGAAGTTGAGAACGGGAAGGCTGTCCTTGGCATAAGCGTTTGCACGAATTCTGACCTCACGGCCAAGGTTTCGACCTGGAAGCCGGTTTCGTTCGAGAATTCTGGGCTGTCCGTCAGCGCGGACGGAACTAAGATCTTCGCGTCCATTCCAGTAAACGCAGATAGGGGATTCATGGTTCTCCGATCTTCTCCGCGCCAGGCGCAGTGATTCTCGACTAGAAAGAGCTCTCTTTCCTGTTGGGAACGTATACCTTGGTATACTTCCGTTACAAACGGCCAAATGGTAAAATACCGCCCAATTTTTCCCTGGATTGGCGAGAGACAGGATTGAAATGAGAGCGACAAGGTTAGTTTTGATGCTTCTAGCCACGCTGGCTATGCCGCGTGTGTTTGGATACGCTTTTGCGCCAGGGGTGTTGGAGATTCCGGAGGGCACCGTCAGCAAGTCGAAGCTTGTGTGGGCGGCTGACGGATCGGTTACAAACGGCATTGTATCCTACTACAGGCATACCTTTATCCTGCCTGTAAAGCCGGTGAAGGCAAAGTTTGACGCCTATCTCGACGACGACGGAACGGTGTATGTGAACGGCACGCAGGTGGAGCGAGCGGGGGATGTCGCGAGTCATCTCCATGCGGGCACAAACACGATAGCCATATGCCTGGTCAACGACTTCTACGCTTCTGCCGCCATCTACATGGTTTCGTGTGAGGACGCTAGCGGTACCAGGTGCTACATACACAGCGGTCCCGCGGTCAGGGGCACGGTGAAGGAGCCAAAAGCCGGCTGGGAGCGTCCGGGCTTCGACGATTCTGCGTGGCCGAGAGTAAAGATATGCGGAGATGTCCTTGGCAAGCCCTGGTCGCTGAACAACGACCTGAGGCGCAGATTCACCACGCCCGAGGAGTACGACAGCCTGATGGAAATCGAGGCGTCTATCAGGGTTCTGCCAGAAGGGCTCTCCGACGAGCCGAATCCCGTCGCGAAGGTAGTCTACCGCGGAATTCAGCCCAAGATCGAGATCAACGGATCGCTGCACGATGCTGTCATCAATCGCTGCGACCCCGGGGATGCCTATCGTGACAGCGCCATTGTCAGGTTCGGAGAGGCGGGATTCAAGATCGTCGAGTTGGATCTCGGCATGGAGAATTTCTACAACGGCGATGGCGAACCATGCATATTCACCGAAGTGGACAATGCGGCGCGTGCTTAGCCTCAATCCCGGCGCCTATCTGATGCTGGGGCTTCGCTTCGGAATGCGGGAGTGGGCGATGCGCAACCCAACCGAGCAGGTCGGATACGCTACGGGCCCGGCAGACCCGAAGAGCGACGACGACCGCCTAGGACGCCCAGTAAGGCCTTCGATGGCAAGCGACAAGTTCCGCGAACTCTCGCTCCAGATGATCCGAGAGCTCGCCGAGTACGTCAACAAGCAGCCGTGGTCCAAGCGCGTGATAGGCGTCCGTCCTATGTGCGGTGTCTACGGCGAGTGGCACTGCTACGGAATGTTCGAGGCGCCCGACACCGGCCTCAGGATGCAGGAGAAGTTCCGCGCCTACATGCAGGCGAAGCGCGGCATATCCGACGCGAAGATCCCAACGGCGGCAATGCGCCGCCACGAGGGATGCGATCTGCTTGATCCTGCCAAGGACAAACTTGTACTTGACTACTACGACTGCCACGCGAACGTGACGGCCGATCTCCTGCTTGCCATCGCAGGCGAGATGCGCCGTCTCTTCCCTGGGCGGCTGGTTGGCGCGTTCTACGGCTATCTCTTCACGACTGATGCTCCGGAGGGGACGAATGTCCTGCTCGACAAGGTGCTCTCGAGTCCTGACATCGACTTCCTCTCGAGTCCGCCGTTCCATGCCGCCTGCGCCCGCCTCTCGGGGGCCAGCTATGTGCCGAGGACGATCCCGTCGGCTTTCCGCCGCTTCGACAAGATTCTTCTCGTCGAGGACGATAGCCGCTTCCACCATATCTACCGCTGGATCAAGAACAGCGGACAGGAGTACGCCACGCGGTCGGAGAGGGAGACGGAGGTGAACATGCGCCGCAACTGGCTGAACCAGTTCTTCGACTGCGCCGGGATACAGCTTTACGATCCGATGGAGGGCGTCGGCCAGCGTGCGCACACCTTTGATCATCCGGCGGTGTTCAAGGCGCTGGAGGACGCAAAGGCGATGATGAAGAAGGCGGGAACGCCGGCCTTGCTGTCCGGCAACGACGTTGCTGTCGTCATGAGTCCGCGCGAAAGGTTGCGCCAGGACGGCGGCGACTGCACTTCGTTTACGCGTCTTCTATACCAGAAGTCCTTCCTTGACCTCTATCGCAGCGGCGCTGCATTCGACATGCTTACTCTCGAAGACTACGTCGCCAACCCTCGCAAGTACAAGAAGGTTGTCTTCCTCAACGCGTTTTATCTTACAAAGGAAGAGCGCGCGACGCTGACAAAGTTTACGCGTATGCCAGGCGTGGCGGCAGTGTGGATTGGCCCGGCTGGTGGCGTGACAGACTCTGGTTTTGACGATGCGGCGATGTCTAGCCTCACTGGCGTTACTGCTTCTGGCGTCGCCCGCAGGCCGAAGATCGTATGCCGCGATCCCGAGGCGAAGCCGGTCTGCGGAGGCAAGGCGTTCGCGAAGAAACTGTCAGCCGGGAAGTCGAAGAGCATCATCGTTCCCGAACCGCCGCGTTCCCCGAAGGAGTATGCGGCGCTACTGAAGGAGGCCGGCGCGTGGATGTACACGGCGCCTGGAAATTACTTTCGCCGGCATGGGGACATTTTTATGTTCCACACTGGTGCGGTCGGCAGGCACACGATCCGCATGCCGATGATGAGCGGGGGCGTCCGCGACCTTTTCACGGACGAGAGGTACAAGGCCAAGGAGTTTGTGCTTGAAACCGACGGCCCCAACACCTGGCTGCTCAAGGTAGAGCGGTAAATACTTCCTCAGGACTTGAGCATCTGCTTCCTGAGGGCGAGAGCGACGGCTTCGGATCGGTTTGAGACGCCGAGACGCACGAAGATCTTCGAGACCTGCTTCTTGATCGAGATTTCCGACAGACCGTATTGCTTGGCGATGTCGGAGTTTGACTGGCCCTGTGCGATCGAGGACAGTATCTCGAGATGACGGTCGGAGAGCTTCGGGGTTATGTTGTCCTCCGCCGCCTGCCTCATCAGCCGCTCGGGGATTATGCGCTCTCCGGCGACTATGGCGCGGATGGTTTTGATAAGCTCGTCTGCGGCAGTGTCTTTCATCAAGGCGCCGTCTGCGCCGTTTGTGATGGCGTCGGACATTTCCTTGGAAGTACCGAAGGATGTCAGGACCATTATCTTGATCTCTGGATAGGCGTCGTGTATGAGCTTTGTCGCCTCGGCGCCGCTTAGCTCCGGCATCATCAGGTCCATGATGATGATGTCTGGCTTCAGCGCATGCGCCAGCTCCACTGCCTGGCGGCCGTTCTTGGCTTCCCCTACGATCTTCATGTCGTCTTCGCAGTCGATAAGCGTCGAGAGTCCCATGCGCATGAGCATGTGGTCGTCGGCGAGCATGATTCTGATTGGCGCTTTTTTCATGGTGTGTGTGCTTCCGTATTTTGGGATGGTGGAAGGGGTATGACGACGACGGCCCTTGTTCCGTCGCCTGGCGTTGAATCGATGGAAAGGGTTCCGTTCAGCTTCTCGAGGCGGTTTCTGATTCCCTCTATGCCGAAGTGCCCCTGGAGAGGGCCGACGCAGCTCTCGGGATTGAAGCCGCTTCCGTTGTCGCGTACGGAGAAGAGAATTCTCCCGGGCTCAATGCTGCCGGCGACCAGGACTTCAGTCGCCGCGCCGTGGCGGATCGCATTGCCCGTCAGTTCCCGCACAATGGCGAGAATGGCGTGTGCCGTCGTGTCCTTGAGGCGGCTGCGCGGGACGTTGAAGCGAACCTTGATCGAGGCGTTTCCGTCGAGCTGGTCGAGCGTCCTGCTGATGGCCGTGGAGAAGTTCGTCTCCTCCAGTGTGTCGCTTCTGAGGTCGAAGAGACATTGACGCAGTTCCGTGCGGCATGAGTTGAGCATCTTGTCCGCCGTCTCGATGCAGCGCTTTGCGACGGTTGGATTTTTGTCGATTGTCTTTGCGCTTGCGGCGACATGGCAGGCGACGCCGGCGAGCGACTGTGACAGCGAGTCGTGCAGCTCGACGGCGAGTCGCGTGCGTTCGTCAGTCCTGAACTCCGCTATTGCATGCGCGACCTGCTCGCGGTACAGTTCGCGACCGCGCTGGTTGACGAGTTTTTGCAGTATGCGGTTCCAGATGTATACGCCGATCAGCGCGGCGACGAGGACGGAAATGACGATGAGCAGCCTGAGCGGCGTCCACCATGGAGGGCGGGCAATTATCCGAAGGTCCTCGGGTGTGCGAATGACGACGACGAGATTTCTGATCCGCGGGAAGATGTCGTCTGGGGTCCATTTGTCGATTTCGAGGAGACATCGTCCGGTGACCTCTATCGTGGTGCCGAGCGCGATGTCCGCAGCGGCGTCGGGATGCATGCCGAGGTCGACTATCAGTTTGAATGAACCGCACGCAATCAGCAACCGACCCGGGCCCTTTGGCGAAGGGGCGCTTTGGACAATGCCCTGGATTCGCATCAGGCGTCCGTGACTGGCGGGGTCGATGGCGTTCATCCCGCCGCTGCCGTCGAAAACTGACTTGACGTCCGTGATTGCGGATTCCTGCTGCGGCGCGATGGAGTGCGGCTCCACACGCACCATCGCGCGGGATAGGTTGACGCGGAAGAGGTCTGTCTCTGGATAGCCGGCGGCGGTTACGGTCTCGCCAGGGTTGGGGGCGGTTTGTCCATGGGCGAGAGAGACATTGACGATGCGTCCGTCAGATGCCCGCACCATAAGCTGGTTTCCTCCCCAGACGGCGAGGATTTCGCCGGAGACTGTCCGCTTGCCGCGCTTTGCGATTTCCCGCGGAGTCCTGTAGAGGGCCTTTTCGAGCGGCGGCGCGGAGAAGGGGTCTTCAAGGGCAGGTGCGACGACTGTGATGTGTGAACGGTCGTCGACGTAGATGAAAGGACCGGAGAACTTGCGGCTGCCGCTGACGGTGCGCAGGAAACGTCCGGTGATCCGCACCCTTGCGTCGCGCAGGGACTCGAGGTCAGGATTGGCGCCGGGATTCACGCGCAGCGCTACAGGCAAGATGTCTTCTTCGTCCTTTAGAATGAGAAACTGGTTGTGGGAGTCTATTTCGTCTGGGAACGTGTCGATAACCGTGCCTTCGGTGATGACTGTGTGCAGATGGTGCTTTTCGTCGCTGATGTCCCGTATGGACAACTCTGTCGGCTGCGATACGGACCCCGTTCCGACATGCGTTATGCCCTGTGCGGCGATGTGGATCTCATGGTGCGTGGACATGTGTGCTTGGCCGGTCAGTTCGATCTTCTCGCCAGGAACGGGGTGGTATGCAGATGCATTGAAGATTTCAACCCAGCCGCTTGCGTCGTTTAGGACAAGATAGTTGTCGGGGGATGCGTTGACCGCCTGAACTGTGCCGGTGATGCAGAACGGCGCATGGCGATGGCTTGGATCGTCCGAGAAGTCGTTTAGCTCGGCAACGTTGCGCAGCATTGAACCATTTGGCGACGCTGTGGCGGTTATGCCAAGTAGGAGTACGCATGAAATTGGGAATACTAGCATTTGACAAAAGTATACCACAGTTAATGTATCTTCCGCAATGCGATACTTTAGTTTCTTCGGTATACTCCCGTATACACGGCCGTATACCGCTGTATAATTGCTTGAAAACACTGCTTTTGTTATGATATAGCCGTCAACACGGGTAAAAGGAGATTCATATGAAAAAACTTTTTTTTGCTACGATGCTGTCAGCTGGGCTTTTGGCGTTTGGCGATGATGTCGCTACGCTTGAAAGCAACCTCAAGTCGGATATCATGAGCAAGGTCAATCAGGTGAACCCGATTGACTCCGCGACGGGTCAGCGCAAGTACATCTCGTTTGCATTCATCACTGACTTCCACAAGTGCAGGCGCGTGGAAGGGGATGATGCCGCGGCGGATCCCGTAAAGACGTATTGGTACGGGGCGGCCGGCTGCCTCACCGAGTCGGAGCAGTCGATCCGCCTCCTGGGTTCGCTTGCGACGGATGCCGGGCTTGACGCCGTCATTGCCGGCGGAGACTTCGCGACCGCGCCGATCATCGGCGACGGAACAAAGGCGGGACTGACGGAAGAAGAATATACAAACGAAATATGGAACGTGAAGGCCATGTTCGACCAGCACGTTCCCGCGACGATCCCGCTCTTCGCGATAGACGGCAACCACGAGCGCAAATATTCGCTCAATGGCGCCGACATGCACATGTCGGACGCGGCGTGGGCGTACGTGCTCACCAACTTCAACACGTCCGCATCCGCCGCGCATGCGCACAACGTCGACGTAACCTACCACCGCGATCTCGCCGCCGCGAAACTCGGCGACAACGCGACCGGCGCCTACACGGGCAACTCCTACCACATAGACCTCCGGCGCCTTGTCGCGTCGGGCGGAAACAACGTGCGAATCGCCTGCGTCAGCATGTACGACAGCGCCACTGGCGCAAATCCAGCATACCGTGCCTTCGATGCCGCGCAGTTCTATGACGCCGGCGGTTCGCTGATCGACAGTGCGCTCACGCCGGAGAATACGGTCATTGGAATGGTCGCGCACGGCTCGGAGGAGAGGCTTGGCGGGACGATGGCCCGCGCCGCCGCGGGAACGCTCATGAACGGCTTCATGAACGGCTATTATAACGCGAGGGATAAAGTCGGCCCATGGAATCGCGGCACGCAGGGCAAGGCGTTCTTCGGACTCGTCGCCGGACATCTTCACTTCACGGACACGAAGGAGATCACGGACGCGTACGACAACCTCGTGAACGGGGACAACACGACCTACGCCTCCGCAGTCTCCGTCGCGAGCGCCTATGGAGTCAATTACCCGGCCAAGCCGAACCAGCACGAGCTCGGGACGGAGGCCGCCTATCACTTCAGCATCTTTGTCGTCGACACGGACAGCAACAAGTTCCGTGAAATCCGTCTCGGCGGATGGTCTACGAATCCGGTGACGAAGGAGAACCCCGTCGTACAGCTCCACGATTTCAACCTTCGCACGAATTCGTCTAGCGTCCAGCCTGTCCAGACCCCGCCCGCGCTCGGCACGGTCACTGTTACTCCGGCGGTCACGAACGCGACGCTCTCCGGCGCGATCTCCTCGCTCGGCTCCGGCGCGACCGCGTGCGACGTCTATCTCGCCTATGGCACGAGCGCGAACAATCTCGGCGCGGCGGCTAAGATCGCCGAGGGCGCGACGGCGTCGTTCAGCTATGTCATCTCCAACCTGACGGCAACGACGACATACTATTACTCGCTTTCGATCTCCAACAACGCAGAGACCGTGATGGGGGCGGTGAAAAGCGGAAATTTTACTACCGGGGCCGAGCCTGTTGAGCCCGGCCCCGGTCCCGGCCCTGGACCTACTCCCGAACCTGGCGAGGGGATTCAGCCTGGTGAAACGGCTTCGGCGACACGCCAGACAATTCAGGATGCGATTGACGCCGCAGCTCCGACGCACGGAACCGTCACTCTCGCCAACGGACTTTTCGAAATCGACGCGCAACTGATGGTGACTGGCGGAGTCACGCTCGTCGGCCAGGGATGGACGAATACGGTCGTCAAGTATACAGGAGCAAAGGACACGGCCAACAGTCACGTGGTTACAGTCAACGACGGTTCGACGCTCGGCCACATGGCCATTACCGGCGGCGCAGTCAAGAACCAGTACAGTGGCGGCGGCGTTCAGATTACGGACGGCACGATCTCATGGTGCTGCGTCACGAACAACTACACGTCGCAAAGCACGGGAGGCGGCATCGGCATCTGGGGCGTGGGAACGGTCAAGATCGACCACACGATTGTGGCGAACAACTCGGCGGGAACTCAGCTTGCGGCAGTTGGCGGCGGCATCGGCATGCGGCCTGGCGCTGTCGGTCTCCAAGTCGAAATCGACGCCTGCCTCGTCTATGGCAATTCTGTCGGCAGCTCGAGCTGCGGTGCAGGCATTGGGATCATGTACAAGAAGATCGAAGACGGCAACACGGACCTTTCGAGAGTGTCGGTTACGATTCGCAACACGACGATTGCGAACAACCAGGTCACCGGCACCGGCAGGGGCGGTGGACTCTACACCACGCAGACGGGAACGACTCTGAAGAACTGCATAGTCTCAGGTAATACGGCTCCGACCGACGCGGACGTGGCGTATCTGGACAACACAATCGCTTCTGCGGTCGTCGTGTCGAGGTGCCTTGTCGGCGGATCGCCCGCGTTCGTCGACGCCGCGAGCGGTGACTACCATCTGTCCTCGACTTCACCCGCGATCGGCTACGGCGCGACATACGCAGGCATTGGCAGCGACCTCGACGGCAAGGCGTTCGCCGCGACTCCGTCCATCGGATGCTACGAATACGGCGACTACGATCCGCCGCCTGCAAGCGAGTGGGATATTCCTGGCGCAAGCGGCGGCATCAACGGACTCGACGACGGCAATGGCGGCAAGTGCATCGCGTTCACGTCGGTCGTTCGCAATGGCGGAACGCTTGTCGTCGGCATCGAAGCCGCCAAGATCAACGCCAACGGTCAGACTTTCGGGCTTGTCTGCAAGGACAACCTTGACGATGCCGACACCTTTGTGCTCAATGCAGTGCTTGCTGATGACGGGAGCGGTTCGGCTACGGTTGCTACACTTCAGACTACTACTGACAAGACACAGCTCTTTATCTTCGGTATTTGCGAGTCTGTGAACGAGTAATACTTATATGAAGGCATTTCTTGCCATAGTGCTGGCTGCGGTCTGCGGCGCCGCGTCCGCCGTCGAGCTGATGCTCCCGGCGGAAGGCGCGACCGTTCCGCTGCTGAGCGAGGGGCAAAAGTCGTTTTTTGACTCCTCAGACGCGGAGCGCATGTCAAAGGCGGGCGATGCAGTCTATCGTGCGGATCTCCTGGCGCTTGGGTGGTATCCTCAGCCTGTCGTCTTCGTCTGGACTGGCATCAACTCCCGAAAGGAGCGGCTTCACTTCCGCATTTGGCGCGAGGATGACGATGTGTGTGTCTGCGACACGAATTTTGTCTACCTCACAACTGGGCGGTTCGAGTGGGATAACTTCAGGGTCGGCTGCCGCTATCGTTGGTCTGTCGACGTCGCGGGGAAGGGGTCGGCGACAGGCTCATTTTTCACCGAGGACCGCCCGCCTCGTCTTATCCGCCTTCCTGGCGTTCCGAACATGCGTGACCTTGGCGGTTGGCGTACTGCCGATGGACGGAGGGTGAAGCAGGGTCTTCTCTACCGCTCGGCGAACCTTTGCGAGAATGCATCGGAGTGTCCCGGTGAACTGCCTCGCATGCGTCTTGACGATTCGGGAGTAAACTTCATGACAAATGCGCTTGGCATCTGTACGGAGCTGGATTTGCGCAGTCCAAAGGAATGTGAAGGACTCGTAGGCTCGCCGCTTGGACCGTCGGTGCGACGTGTTGAGGTTTCGTCAGGCTGCTATTCGCAGATGGACGAGCCGTGGGCGAAGGAGGCGTGCAGGAAGGGGCTCGAGCTTGTGTGTGACGAGAAGAATCTTCCGCTTCTCTTCCACTGCAGCAGCGGGCAGGACCGTACTGGTACGCTTGCCTTCTTGATCAATGGTCTCCTCGGCGTGTCGCCAGAGGACCTCGTGCGCGACTGGGAGGCGTCGGCCTTTTGGAAAGACGAACACGACTGGTTCAACCGCAACAACACCTACGCCGCGCTACTTGACGTAATGGACAAATACCCCGGCGATACGCTTAACGCACGCATCGAGGCATATGTCAAGTCGACAGGTTTCTCCGACGCAGACATTGCGCGTCTCCGCGAGCAGTTGCTCGAGAGCGCGGCGGTTTGCGTCAGAAATAACCGCCCTTGTCGATGATCTCGCTAATGGTGTCGCCCTGTCGGACCCACGAGAAGATGTCGACTTCGTTGCGCTCGATTCCCTCGGCGCGGAGCAGGACTTCATAGGCGATTTCACGCGGAATGCAGATCACGCCGTCGATGTCGCCCATGATGATGTCGCCGGGACGAACCGTGACCTTGCCGATCCTGACAGGCACCTGATAGTGTGTAATCATGCAGCGGCCGAGCGAGCCGTTCGAGACGCGGTACTTGTAGAACACAGGGAACTTCTGCTCGAGGATCTGCTTCGTATCGCGGATTCCTCCCGCGATTACCGCGCCGCGAATTCCTTTCGTCATCGCCGTCGCCGTCATGACGCCGCCCCAAAGCGACGCCTCGACGTCGTCAGACGTGTCCCACACAACGACGCCGTTCGGCTTAAAGTCGTCGAGCATCTGCGCGCGGAAAGTCATCTCGCCCTCGATCATGCAGTTGGGCGCGGACTTCACCGTGAACGCTTCGCCGCAGACGACCATCTCGTCTCTAAGCGGCATTATCTCGTGCGGCAGGTTCTGGTCGAGAAGGCATGCCTCGCGCATGACGTCGTTGACGCAGCCGGTGTACAGCTTCTCGAAACGCTCGCAGAGTTCCTTTACTGGAATCGGGAATTCATTTGTTGGCACGCTCTGGCGTTTCGCGATGAGCTTGTCGAGTTTCATAAGGCCTGCTTCCTTGGCCTTGGTGCGCATATCGGCTAGTGATGGCATTTTATTGTTTCCTTTCTTGTGTTAAATGGGATTGCCGGGACTAACGGGACTACCGGGACGAACTGGACAGTGGCGTTGTCCCGTCTGTCTTGGCTGTCCCGTGTGTCCCGTATTCATGCTGTCTCGCAATGGCGATGATCGCTGCTCCAGCGAGATAGAATGCCGCGAGCGAGGCGAGGGCGGCAGTCGACGAAAAAGCGTCCTTCACGAGTCCAAGTACGACGGGCGACGTCGAGCCGAAGACAAACGCACATGAAAGCATCAGCCCTGCGCCAGAGGCGTGGTAGCGCTGCGGTATCAGGTCGAAGAGCGACGCCATGAGGTTCGAGTCGTAGACTCCGCGGAACACGCCGAAGAGCGCCATCGCGATGCCGCATGCGAGAAGCGACGGCGCGTATGCCATCCAGACAATGAACGGCACGGCGAGGGCGAGGCCTGCGATGTTCGTCTCCATCCGCACCGATGGCCGCGTCTTTGCAAGCTTGTCGGAAATCCTGCCGCCAAGTGTCACGCCGACAAACGCGCCGATATAGTGCCAGAGGACGGCGTTCAGCGCGGCGGAGCCCTTGGCGACTCCGAACGACTCGGAGAGGTGGCTCGGCATCCAGGTCTTGAAGCCGACGTCGACGTAGATCATCATGCCGAGCCCTGCCGCAAGGAGAAGCGCAGAGGGATTGCCGACAAAGACCTTGAATGCCTCCTTGAGGGTAGGTTTCGAGTTGGAGTTGGAGTCTTGAGTTGGAGAGTGGAATTCTTTAAACTTCCGTTCCCCATTCCTCAACCCAAACGCCATCACGACGGCCCAGAGGATGCCGATTCCGCCGAACACCTTGAACGGTATGCGCCAGCCTTCCGCGCCAGACTCCGCAAGCCACCCGGATGCTGCGCTGCACCCGATTATGCCGGCATATAGCCCCATCTGCAGTATTGACAGCGCCGTTGCGCGAGTCTCCTTGTGAAGCTCGCCGATGATTGACGTCGCGGAAGGGTAGTAGAACGACTGTCCGAAGCCGTTGAGGATTCCGTAGGAGACGACCATCAGTCCAAGCGACGCAACGAAGCCGGAGGCGAAGATCCCTAGGCAGAAGACGAACACGCCCGACACGACCATCCACTTGCGGTTAAAGAGGTCGGCAGCCGCGCCCGCGAACGGAACGGAGAGCCCGTAGGCGAACGTGAACACTGTCGCTACGGCACCTATCGCCGCAGCGCTCGCGCCAAGTGACCCCTGTATGGAGGTTAGCGTCGCGCCGAAGATTTGCCGCGTGCCTTGCTGGAGGAAGAACGCCACCCAGAGAAGCGCCAATGCTCGCCATTTGTAGTTCATTTTTGTTAACCCGGGATTGAGAATCCGCCGTCGATCATGATTGTCGCGCCTGTGATGTAGCGTCCTGCGTCGGATGCGAGGAGAAGGGCGGTTCCAGCCGCGTCCTCGGGCATCGCGTAGTCGTGCATCGGAATTGCCGCCGTCACCTTCGGGCCGTAGACGGGATCTGCGAGGCAGTCCTTGTTTCTGTCGGTGTAGAAGACTCCCGGGCAGAGATTGTTCACCGTGATCCCCTCGGCTGCGACCTGCCGCGCGATTCCCCTGACGAGGTTTTCCTGTGCCGACTTTGTCGCGGCGTAGACGCACATGTCGGGATGAGGACGGCGCTCGTTCACCGAGCCGACGACGATGAGTCGTCCCCATTTCTGCGCCTTCATCTTCGGGTGGCAGAGCTGGAACATCCTCAATGTCGCGAGGAAGTTCACCTGCACTTCCCTGCGCGCCTCGTCCATCGGGAACTCAGTCCACGGAATCTTCTCCTGAACGGATGCGTTCGCTACGAGGATGTCGGGCATTGTTCCTTCCGACTCGAGCTTCGCGAAGAACGCTTCGATTGCAGCGGTGTCGGAGAGGTCGCACACCTTCGTGTTGTGGCGGATTACCTTCGCGCCGTATTCCTCGAGCGCGTCGCCTATCGCCTTGCCGATACCGCGCGTCGACCCGGTGACGAGGGCGATTTTCCCCGTTAGGTCAAACTTTTCCTTTAGCATGTCGTTTCCTTTCCGTTCTTGCAGGCGTCCAGGATGTTCTTCATTCCACCTCGACGAACTTGCTGCGATCTTTGCCCTCGGCGTCCTTCCACGAGAGACGATAGCGTCCCTTGAAGCCACGGAACGAGATTTTGCCACTAGCCACGTTCGCCGTCGTCTTCGTCTTCCATTCGCGGTTGACGAGGTCGTCCATCGCGTAGTATGCGGTCTTGGGCTGCATGTCACGCGTGAAGATGCCGCTGATCGATGGCTCGCCCGGCGCGCCGCAGTTGTCGACGACGTTCCACCACGTGATGCCGTTCATCTTCTCGACCGCGAACCACGCACGGTAGCAGTTGCGCATGATGATCGCCTGCACCATCTGTCCCTTTGGCGAGTTGTCCGGCGCGGTGATGGTGATTTCGGAAAGGTGTATCGGACGTCCCCCCGACGCCTTCGCGACCTTTGCCATCGTAGTGGCGATGCCTTCGGGCGAGACCTTCTGCCGCGTTTCGGCCGTGAACTCGCCCGCGGCGAGCTTCTTGGACTCCGCCGGATTGAAGAGGTGCATCTGTGAACCCACGACGTCGAACGACGCGCCGTTCCTCTCGAGGTCGGCGATCTGCCCCGGGAAGGCGTCCATGTTGTACTCGTTGACGTTGAGCCATGCGTCGGGCTTCATGTACTTGCGCGCCAAGACGAGCGCATTGTAGGCATAGTTCGCCGGCATGAGCCCGTAATGGCTCTTCGTGACGGGGAGATCGTTCTTTGCGCCCTTGCCGAGCGCCCAGTCGCTCGCGCTCTCGTTAACCACGTCCCACGAGTCGATGCGCGAACCGTAGCGCTCGCCTATTTCGCGGACGCGTTTCTCGTAGAAGTCGCGCTGCGCCTTCACGAACGTCGGAACGAGCGCGGCGATCTCCTCCTCGGAGAGCTTGGCGTAGATTTCCTTCCACGCGCCGTTCCACCAGCGTTCCTTGGGGTCGTTCCTCATGTCCTTGGTGCAGATTGGCTGCTTGATGTCGCGCACCGGCAGCTGGACGCCGGTCGCGGCTTCAAGCGCGCGTTTTTCGCTCTCGGGGCAGAAGTCGTCCCAGAGCCAAGTGGGCGTGTGCCAGGCGTTGTTGCCCCAGACGAGCGGATGGCCGTGGATGCGCACGCGGCGCGTCTTGAGGAAGCTGATCACCGGATCGGGCGCGGGGCGGCGCCAATGCGGCTTGTACGCGCCAGCCTTCGGGTCGCGCTCGTACTCGCGGTTCCAGTACTCCTCGGTGTCCTCGTAGCGCTCCTCGAAACGCGGGGCGTACGGATACTGCTCGAGTGTGCGCCAATAGAACGCGACGGTCGCGGAGTTGAAGAGCGTGCCGTAGAGCTCCTTGTAGCGGTCGTTCCACTCCTTCTTCCCGAGCTGGTTGAAGTTGAAGATGTGCGCGCCGAAGTAGAACGCATGGCCGACCTGCTCGACCTTAACCTCCGCGCCGTCAGGAGCCGCGACTTCGACTGTCGCGTCCGCCTTGCGGTACTTCTCGATGTCGGCGTCGATCTTCGCCTGAACCTCGTCGTTCCAGATCGCCCAGTATTTGTCGCTCATCACCGAGCGGTCGATTTTGAATTCCGCATGGGCAGTTAGTGCGAGTGCAAGCGCAGCAGTTGTCGCCAATGTAGTCTTCATTTCGTGGCCTTTCATGTTTTGTTGTTTATGGTTTAGCTCCAGCGGCGGTCGTTGGACCATTCCTTGTCCCATTCCTTAGTGGAATTCCACGGAGGCGGGAAGTCGGCGCAAGCCTGCTTCTTGATAAGCTTTTCGTTCAGCTCGTCGATGCCAAGGCCTGGCTTTGTCGGGACCTTGATGAATCCGCCCTTGTACGAAAGGGCAGGCTTCACGAGGTCGCCCCACCACGGCACGTCGACCGAGTGGAG
>JAZSOG010000053.1:0-65779 GCA_045536845.1 Kiritimatiellia bacterium
AGTCAGGGGTCAGGAGTCAGGAGTCAGGGGTCAGGGGTCAGGAGTCAGGAGTCAGGGGTCAGGGGTTAGGGGTCAGGAGTCAGTAGTCAGGGGTCAGGAGTCAGTAGTCAGGGGTCAGGGGTCAGGAGTCAGGAGTCAGGAGTCAGGGGTCAGGAGTCAGGAGTTGGAGAGCGAAGTTGGCGGTGGAGCGGAAGTCCGAGCGAGCGGATACGGCGTATTCGCCGAGGTTCCGCGAGGAGGAGCTTCCGGCCACCGCCAACTAGCGATCGGCTATTATAGATCTGCTATTGCTGATTCGTAGGGGGCGTCTTGCCAGGCGAGGAGCATTTCGGCGACAGCCGTCTCCTCTGACTCAGTGGCGGCAGAGGTCTCTGCCAACGTCTCCGCACCGTCTGCCGTACGAAGAAGATCAATCACACATGCCACCGTGTTCTCTGGCGTGGGAGAAGAATCAACATGCAAAACAGCAAACGAAAAAACAATGGCAAACGAGGCCGCGACAAGCGATGCAGCCCAATGACGGCGGCGCGAACGATGTTCCGCAACACGGGCAAACGATTCCGCCGCGGCCGCGCGCTCGATTTCCGCAAGACGAGGCGGCAACGGGGAAACGCCCTCTTCAAGACGCCCTTTCACGAAATCTTCGATATCACGGTATTCGTTCATTTCGATCCCCCCAACATCTCTTTCAGTTTTAGTGTCGCAGTACGCATCCACGTGAGCGCAGTGCCGAGCGGCACGCCAAGCTCGGACGCAATTTCCTTGAAGGAAAGCTCGCCCTCAATCCGCATCAGCAGCACTTGCCGCGGGCCTTCTGGCAAAGCGCGCACCGCTTCCCTCACGTCCTCGGCCGTGGCCTTGGACTCGAATCTCTCGCCCGGCGATGGCGACTCATCGGGAAGACGCTCTGCCGCAGATGCCCCTTCCCCATCTTCCGCATCAAGACTGACAAGCCGCCCCATCTGCCTCAGGCGATCTATCGCCGCAGACCGCGCGACAACGGCGAGATAGGGCTTGACCTTGCCGCCGCGATACTTGCCCGCGGACTTTACTACACGAACCCACGTCTCCTGGAAGGCATCCTCCGCATCTTCCGCCGTCGGCAAAAGCCCGCGGAGAAACGCCTGCATCCAGACGGCGTGTCGCCTAACAAGCGCCGAAAGGGACTCAACGTCCCCACGGCGCGAATAGGCAAAGAGGAGCTCGCTATCCTCTTCCACAGGGCCTTACTTGGCTTCAGGCGCCGGAGCGGGCGTGTCGCAGCCCTCCTTGGGGCCATCCTTAGGACCTTCCTGCGGCCCCTTCTCGCCGCGCGGTCCCTTGCGCGGGCCCTTGAATTCACGAGGACCCTTGCCTCCACGGCGAGGACCGCGATCACCACGAGATTCGAACATCTTCTTCATTTCCTCGTGGGCCTTCTTGACCTGCTCGGGAGTAAGGACAGACTTCACCGCGATGACGCGCTTCGCCTGCTCCTTGGCCATCGCCTTGCGGAGCTCGAACACCTCGTCGATCGCCGCCATGACCGCGGCCTCGTTGATCTTCTCGGCCTTCATGAGGTCAAGCTGCTTCATAGTCGCCTCGCGGACCTTGTTCTGGGCCTCGCGGTTCGCTTCGTGATCACCCTTCAGCTCCTTGAGCTTGGCCTTCTGCTCGTCGCTGAGACCAATCTTGTCGGCCATAGCCGGGTTGGACACCATGCGGACGATTGGATCACTGACCATCATCGGGCCCATGCCACCGCCCTCACGAGGGCCAAAACCGCGATGACCGCCTTCGGGACGAGCGCCGCCCTCGGGAGCACCCTCGGCAAACGCCACGCAGCTGAGCGCAGCAACAGCAACAATAATGAGACTCTTCATGTTCTTTTTCCTTTCGCGGCGAGTTTGCCGACTTTTACAGCGCCACAGCGACGCCTACAGTTATTTAGACGAACGAGAGGGCGAATTTATTTTTGTTTTTTTTAACGCAGAGGCGCGTAACCGCCGCGCAAGCGGGGCTCGCGATTTGTAGCGAGCCAAGCCGAGCGAAACGAGTGCCGAGAGACGCGAAGTGCGCTGAGAATTATTCTCTGCTACTCTGCGTCTCTGCGTTAAACATTATCCAAAAAAACACTTAAAGTCCAGAGTCGGGCGAGGCGACAAAGTCGCGGAGCGCGTCTTGCCAGCGCGGCGTGCGGTAGCCGAGCAAGTTCAAGACACTCTTCTTCAGCGCCGAGTTTCGGGGGCGCGGCGCAGGGCGCGGAAATTCCTCGGTCGTGCAGGGAACGACTTCGCGCTTAAGGCCCATGAGACGGAAAAGCTCGACCGTCAGGTCGTACCAGGTGCACTGGTCTTCGCACGTTCCATGGACGATGCCGCTTACGTCGGGACGAGAGAGGAGGAAGCGAATCACGTCCGCGACGACCTTTGTCGACGTCGGGTTGCCGCGCTGGTCGTCCACGACCTTGAGCGCAGGGCCCTCCTGGGCGCCAAGCTTGGCCATCGTGTGGACGAAGCTCGGCCCGCCGGCACCATAAAGCCATGCGATGCGGAGTATGGTCGCGTCGGGCACGATCATGTGGATCATCTGCTCGCCAGCGAACTTCGACGCGCCGTAGACAGTGCGCGGACGCGGAATGTCAGTCTCGCTCCACGCCCACGGCTCGCGCGGCGGCTCGCCAGAGAAAACGTAGTCGGTTGAGATTGCGATAAGCCGCGCGCCTGCCACCTTGCATGCGAGCGCGACATTACGCGAGCCCTCTTCGTTGAGCTTGAACGCGAGGTCGCGCTTCGTCTCGCAGTCGTCGACCTTCGTCATCGCCGCGCAGTGGATAACGACGTCTGGCGCGGCGGCGAGAGTCTTCTCCGTGAACGCGTCCGCGTCGAGTATATCCCACTCAGGCAAGTCGGCGATAATGATTTCATTGTCGCCGACGAGCTCCTTCTGGAGCGTGCGCCCCAGCATGCCCTTCCCGCCGGTTATCAGGATCTTCATTCCGTCGCCTCTTTCTCGCTTGCCTCAAGACTCGCGTGCGTGATGCATGCGCCGAGAAGCACTATCTGCCAGCTCATGTAGAGCCATGCGAGGACGATAGGCAGGAACGCAAACGAACCATAGAGCGCAGACGCCTTGGCGATGCCGACCTGCGCAACGGCGCAGATCTTGACCCACGCGCCAAAGAAAAACGCCGTAATGAACCCGCCGAAAAGCGCGTCGCGGAAAGGCACCTTGCGATTCGGCAGAACGGCGAACACATACGCGAACGCGAGCGACGCGATGGTAAGCGTAATTGCAAGACGGAAGAAAACGGAGTCGAGGAACCAGATAAGCCCGTCGGAAACCCACTTGGTGAGCCACATGGCGCCCACCGTCGCGACGAGAATCTGCTTTGCGAGGGCGAGAATCGGCACCGAAAGCGCGAGGGCCGCGAAGATCGGCAAAATCACCGCCGTAAAGATATTCAGGTAGGCGCGCTTCCAAATGGGCCGCGCCTTCTCGACGTGAAAGACTTCGTTGAAGCTCGTCTCGACCATGCTTATCGCGCTGATGACCGTCCACACGAGGAATCCGAAGCCGATCCACCCGAACGTCCACACGTCGAACTGCGCAATCCTCTCGAAGAGCTTGTTGGAGATCTCGCGCGCCTGCGCGGCGAACTCCTCGGCGGCGATGCGCTTGCGCTCGCGCTCCTCTTCGCTGATTGGCGCGACTTTGGCGAGATCGTCGTCCTGTGCTCGTTCGACGTTCGTGATCATCGTGTCTATATGCGAGTTAATCTGATCACGTGCGAAGTCGTCGGCGCCGCAGAGCTTCGCCACCGAGAGAAGCACGCAAAGAAGCGGCACGAGCGAAAGCATCGCGAAGTACGTGAGCCCCGCCGCATGCATCGAGCAGTGGCTAGAGTTGAAGTCCGTGATTACGGTCTTGAACCATTTGACGATTTTCTTCTTCATATCAGATGCCCCGTAAGCCACCCGAGCGCAACGCCTACGACGTAGACGACGGCGAGAATGGCAAGGTTCTCCTTGAGGTTGCGGTTAGTGCGGAAAAGGACAAGCAGCCCGAGCCCGGAGCCAGCGAACGACGATGCCATGAGGGCGCCTGCGCTCATCGCGCCCTTGCAGTAGAGTTCGGCACCTGCGACAGACACGGCGCAGTTCGGTATCAACCCGACAAGCCCCGCCACGAGCTCGCCTAAAACCGGCGTGTTCAGCCGGAGCGACTGGAGGCAGTCTTCGCCAAAACAGTGCATCGCAAGCTCTATCGAGCCAGAGACGATGACAATGAAGATGAAGATCTCCGCCGTGTGTATCAGCGCGGGAACGAGGATTCCCTTGTGTTCGTGGCAGCCGCAGTGGCTGTGGGCGCAGAGGTCGTGAACTGCGACAGGGCGGCGAATGTGCCGCACAAAGGCAAGAATGCCGTTTAGTGAAAATCCGACGGCGATCGCCGCCGCCACCTTGACGGCAACTATCTTCACCATAAGCGCGGCAGGCACTTGCTTTGAAATCAAGACTGGGATGAGCTCGTCGGAAGTCGAGAGAAACACGGCGACGAGCGTGCCGACAGTCACGACGCCGCCCGCGTAAAGAGACGCGGCCGCGGCAGATACGCCGCACTGGGGAATCGCGCCAGCGAGAGCGCCGGCAAGCGGGCCTACGGACTTTGCCCTCTCAAGGCTGCGCTCGAGGGCGCCACCCGCATGGGCCTCGATTGCCTCGAGCACGAGGTAGGTAACGAAGAGAAACGGCAGAAGCAGAAGAGTCTCTTTTATGAAATCGATCATGTCGGGGATATTATACCAAATAAAAGGACGCGCCCGCACGGGCGCGCCATTTTCGCGTTGTCTTCAGAGACATCTGTTCGGCGACGTCCGAAGGCTCCTCCTCGGGGAACCCTCGGCGAATACGCCGTATCCCCTCGCTCGGACCTTCGCTCCGCCGCCGAACAGCTGCGGCACGGAGCTTTCGGCCGCTACCGAACGGTCTCTCGCCTTAGGCCGGGGCGATTGCCTCGTTCGGGCAGGTCGCAGCGCAGGCGCCGCAGTCAACGCACTTGTCAGCGTCGATCACGTAGGGCGTACCCTCGCTGATAGCCTCGGCGGGGCAAGCATCCTTGCAGCAACCGCACGCAACGCACTTGTCAGCAGCAATCTTGTGAGCCATTTTTGTTTCTCCTTTTTTGTGGTTTGAAATAACGCCGTCATTATACCACCCGCCCAACAAGTTAGGCAACGGTAATTTATGCGTCTAGTCTATTCGTAGCGGAGGCAGTCGATCGGGTTAAGCTTCGACGCGCGCCACGCGGGGTAGAAGCCGAAGAAAAGACCGACGACCGACGAAATGACGAACGCGTAGACCGCCGAGGTCACCTCGACGAGGACGGGCCAGCCTGCCGCCGCGCCGACGGCATACGAAGCGCCGATGCCGATCGCCACACCCGCCGCGCCGCCGACAGTAGAAAGTACCATCGCCTCGAGAATGAACTGAACGAGGATGTTGCGCGGCGTCGCGCCAATGGCCATCCTCAGACCAATCTCCCTAATGCGCTCAGTGACCGAGACGAGCATGATGTTCATGATCCCGATGCCGCCGACGACGAGCGTGATGACAGAGAAGATGAGAAGTAGCATTCCGACTATCCCAGTGACCGATCCGATCGTGTTCATGATCTCTGTCGTGTCGCGCGTTTCAAAATCGTTGTCCTGCCAGTCCGCGAGGTGATGGCGCTGTCGAAGGAGCGCCGCGACTTCGCGCTTCGCCTCGTCGAGGTCATCCATCGAGACGAGCGAGAGGTTCATCATGTTTACGGTGTTGAACTTCGAGCGCTGGAGATAGCGGTGTACCGATGTGTAAGGCGCCATTATGACGTCGTCCTGGTCCTGGCCCCAGTTGTTCGCGCCCTTCGAGCCGAGAACGCCGATGACGCGGAACGTCATGTTCTTGAGCCGTATTATCTTTCCGATCGGACTCTCGTCGTCGCCAAAGAGGTTAGACTGAACCGTAGTGCCGATTACGCATACGCGCGCGGCGCGCCTCGTCTCGTCATCCGTGAAGAAGCGCCCGTCCGTCACCGTCCAGTTGCTGATGGTGAGAACGTCTGGCGAGACGCCCTGAACGTTGCCAGCCCAGTTCTTCGCGCCATACATCATCTGCACAGTCGTTCGCACCTGCGGGCTTACGCCCTGCACGAGATGGCCAAGCTCGCGCTTGATCGCCTCGGCATCCTCGGCCGTCATCGTCTGGCCCTGGCCCATGCCGCCGGAGACCGGCCCGCGGTTGCGCCGCTCGGGGAACACCATCATGAGGTTGTTGCCCATCGACGAAATCTCCTTGACCATCATCGTCTTCGCGCCCTCGCCTATGGCCATCGCGAGAATGACGGCGACGATGCCGATGCCGATGCCAAGGCACGAGAGGAACGAGCGTATCGGATTCCGCCCGAGCGACCTCAGGGAGACCTTGAATATCGTTGTAAAACTCATTTTGCCTCCTTTAAGGATTAGTCTGGAAATGTGCAATTGTGACTTACCTCATTTTCAGCGTAGTGCCTATTCGATTCTTTGCAACAGTCATCACCGGCATATCGTCCGACAGTCCCCGAGAAACCACCCGGACAGACCTCCATTCAAATGGATTTGCCGAGACAATAGACGATCTTGCAAAGGAATTGTCGGCTCCATTGATCGAAACTCCCACAACCGCATTCCCTGACACTTGACTGCTCCTTGCAGTGATAGACAGCATGATTTGACCTGACGGCAGCAACACGCTGTCGAACATCTCGCTGCCAGCGTCACGCCCGGCGACGAACAACCTCCCTTCGTCGATGCCGAGCACAACGTCCCTGCAAGCTCGCGACGCGGCATCGTCGGCACAAAGCCAGACCTCAAGTTGATTGGTCACCGCATTTGGAAACGCCGCTGAAATGGTCATGAGTTCAGATGCCGATGCCACAACAGGCTCTACCGCAGACCGCACGTAAGATTCACCATCGGCAAACTCGGGAACCGACGGCTCCATCACGGCGGTCACGCCCGCCCATGCACAAATCGGCGTGAACACCGCAGTCAAGAGAGACCTCATGGCTGGGCCTCCCTCGCCACTGTCTGGACGCCATTTGTCCCGCGATGCGCCGTCCATCCGAACTTCGAGACCTCGGCATCGCCGTTGGCGAAGAGCCTGAACGTCTGTACATTGGTTGTGAACTGGTTTGTCTGGGACGATCCGTCGACCCACCAGTAATACGGTATGTTGAAGGCGTAGCTGCCGCCGGACCACGGTTGCGGAAGCTCGTCGACGCGATACGCCGTGCCTGCGCGGTCAACGCCGGCGACATTGCCCTCCTGAACTACATTGATGCGCCCCGCACCGTTCTGCGCGTCGTGATTGACAGCGGACATATTGACGTGGGTAAAATATCCCTGCATGTCCGATGCGGGGGCGAAGCCTTCCATCGTGCGAAGACCTTCGAACGACACATAGTCCGGCATCAGCTTTACGTCAATGCGAAGACCTGCGCCGACTTCGCCGACGGCAAGCACGTTCGTCGTTACATCATGCCAGTCTGCATCCGTCATCGCCACCGCGTTCGTCCCGATGCACGCGGATGGGCCGATCACAGAGATGGGGCATGAATAAGAGTACCCGTCTATGACGACCGCGGCTGCCAAATCCATCGGCGATTCAGGCATCACGGCACGAGCCGAACTGCCATTCGTCATGCCAGCAGGCGTGTGCCATACAACGCCGTCAGACGCGCCCTCGGACGAGAACCGGACTGTTTCTGCCGGCCCGAAAACACGTCGGTGCCTTTCCTCCGGCCAGGTACGTTGAGCAACCACCTCCAACCCGACGGCACGAATTGTCGCATAGTAGTCAATGCCGCCCGGCGCAGCTGCGCTTGTGAATCGCAGCCTGAACGTCGCGGCATCGCCTGGGGTGAGACCGCCCACAGTGAAACTGCGGACGGCGTCATTCCCGCCGCCGGACACCTCCCACGAATACGGGAGCGTAACCGCCGCGCCGTTTTCAGATACCGAGACATCCGGCCCCGATACCTTGCTGAGTTCAAGCGCGCCCGCCCTGTTCCCGTTGTAGGCGCACGACAGGGTCGAGGCGAGATTCGATGTGGCCGGAACCCAGATTCCGTCCGTCCCGAGATGAGCGTCCTCGAACACGAGAACGCGCGGCGCGGCATCGAATTCGACAAACCGCGTGAGGTTGGTATATTCCGGATTCGCCGCGACGGAAACCGTGCCCGTCGCGCAAAGATTCCACTTTCCACTCTCTCCGTTGTCCCACACGCACTTGACGTATCCAGAGTTTCCATCCTGCAAGAACACTCCGGCTCTGTTGCCGTTGGCGATCGGCGCGACATTTATGTTGTCGCTTGATTCCCACGAATATCCTCCGTTCCTCACCGGCGGAGTCATCACCGCGCGAGCCGTCACGAAGCTCGCGTTCGTGAACGCAACGTTCTCGACGGAAAGGGAAAGGTTTCGATGGAAATATGCGTAGGATGCATTGTCGGGATGCTTCAAGGAAACGCTGTTGGACAGACCGAGAATCCTGAAATCCTGAAATGCTCTGTTTGCATATGAGTGATAGACAAAGCCACTCCGACAAGGTATGGTAATAACGTCTGATTTCTTGTCCATCCGCCCCCACGAATAAACATTCTCTTCCATCCTGTCAACCTTGACAGTTGTATTTGTCGGAACTTTAAAAGAAATCCGTAAATCAACCACGATCCCGCCTGAAACGCCGCCGCGCGCGGCAAACGGAATATCGGTAAGCGAATCCCCATCAAACATCTTTGGCGTCGGCATATGCCCGATTTTCTCGATGATTTTGGAGTCGTCCTCGATATGCCATTTCATGATGTTCGTTATCGAACCGTTTTCAACACCGGCGAATATGACGTCGTCCGGCGGCAATCCGCTCGGCAACTCGTCTATCGCCCATCCCTCAAGATCCATTTTCTCGCCGTACTTCGCGCGAAGCATTTTCATCAAATCAATTCCGTCGGCGCTTTCCACGGATTGTTCAAATTCGTCATCATCGGGCCATGCATCCATAACATGAACGGTGTACTTGACTATACGAAATAGATCGTTGGAAAGGGAATCATAAATCCTTTCATAGTTTTCAATCGCTTTTTCATACGCCTCATATTCTTCCAAGCTTTCTATCACTATCTGCACGAAGCACCATTCGTTCGTGTCGTACTCGAAGACAAGTTCGCCAATCTCGTTCGTATGGCAGATCTCGGGATAGTTCTCAAGCCACCATTCGGCGTCCTGTTCGAGGTTCTTCTCCAGCCGGACGGCTTGACCTTCCGCGACGAGCGGCGTCATGTCCTGCGTTTCGGAACCAATCTTGACAAAAGAAGAGAAGCCCTCTTCGGGGATGTTACCGTATGTGAACTCTACATCGCCCCACTCGTATATCGTCGCCGCGAACGAGACGAGGTTGGACGGATCGCGGTTGAAGGCGAGATCCTTCCACACGAACGTCTTCGAGCTTTCGTTCGTGACGGCCCAGAAGTCGCTCGTACCCAGTAGGAACGAATTCGTGGCGTAGAGCGGCGCGAGCGTCGTGTGCCCGTCCTCTATCGTCTCGGGCGAGTCGATTCCCCACGGCTGTGTCGTGACGACGCCGCAGATTCCGGCGACCCATCCAGGCACGGCGACCTGAAAGTCGTCCGAGACGTTGTGACGGGTCCACATGGACGGCGTGACGGCGTTCGTAGGACGCATGAAGACGTCCGCGCCAGCGGCGAAGTTCGTCGGCGCGAAGTAGCGGTGAAGCGAGGAGAGTCGATTGTTTGATTGTTTGATTGTTTGAATTGTTTGATTGCTTGAATCGACGTCCTTTGACTTTACATTCTCTCTGCCGCCCTTTCCTCCCGCCCAGAAGGCGACAGGCGCCGACAGGGCGACGAACAGCAGTGTCTTCGCGATGCCGCGCCGTCGGACTTCAGCTGCCGCGATGCGCCACAATCCAACGACGACAAGAACCGCCGTAAGTGCGCCGACTGCGGACAAGATAACGCAAGCATCGTGTATGTCGAACAAAGTCATTTCACTTCCTCAAAAAACCATATTCGTAGACCTTCGGCTCGATTTCCTTGGCGAGACGCTTCATCGCGGCGCGGAGATTGCCGATGAGTTCGGTGTATTTCGCGTCCTTTCGAACGTGATGTAGAAGTCATTGGCAACGCGGTCGTCGGCGATGTCGGTCGTCCCGTTGTCCTCGATGTTCATCTCGGCGAGATAGAAGTCCCGGTCGTAGATGTTGTACTTCTTCTTGAGGACGTCCCACGGCGCGTCGATATGCGGCATGACGATCTCGCGCCACTGACGGTAGATGTGCGTGAAGTTGTTCTTGTTGATGAGTATCTTCGAGATGTCGCGGCGTCCCGACTTGAAGTTGCTCTTGATGAACCGGCGCAGAATATCGCCGTCCTCCGCATATCTGAAGATAAGCTTCTCGCGTTCGATAACGCCCTTTGCAAGCGTGTAGAGTTCCTTGAACTCCTTTGATTCGTGGTCGCTCGGCGTGACGGTCCAGTCGAAGTCGTTCTTTCCGAGGACGCCCAGCACGGCATTGTACGGGAGAAAAGCGATCTTCTCCGCGTCAAATGCGCCGAGGAAGTGAGGAGGAAGGTTCTTGTCGGCTGTGCGCTGACCTCCGATTGTCAGAATAAGCTGTACAAAACTCGCGACGATGTCCTTCTTGTTCCCCGCCTTTGCCTCGGCCCACAATACCGGCTCCGCCTCGAATCCAAGAGCGAGTTCCGTCGCCGGAATATCGACGCAGAAGTCGATGTTCCCGATTATGCGCGTGCAGTCGAACGCGCCGAACCAGTCGGCGGCGACCTTGTTCTTCAGCTCCTCCTCGCGGAGCGACGTCGGATATGCGCTTGCTTGTTCCATGCCGAGTATTATAGCAAAATTGCCACCTTGCCGACATACCCTGTATCCTTCATGACAGTGCCTCTTTCACGAGCTGCGACACCTGCTCGGTCGTCTTCTTGCCGCCCTCGCCGCGGTCGTCGCGCATAACCTTGCCGTCGCGCATCACGACATGGCGCTTCGCGTATGCGGCGATGTCGTCTTCGTGCGTGACCATGACGATGGTGATGCCCTCGTTCGAAAGCTCGGTGAAGAGGTTCATTATCTCGATGGAGCTCTTCGTATCGAGGTTGCCCGTCGGCTCGTCTGCGAAGACGACCGGCGGGTTGTTCATGAGCGCGCGCGCAATCGCGACGCGCTGCTGCTGGCCGCCGGAGAGCTGCGCCGGAGTGTGCATCTCGCGGCCCTTGAGCCCCACCCGCGCGAGAAGGTCCATCGCGCGCGCCTTGCGCTCGCGACGGTTTAGCCGCCCCATGTAGAGATCCGGAAGCTCGACGTTCTCGAGCGCGCTCGTGCGCGGCAGCAGGTTGAAGTTCTGGAAGACGAAGCCAAGCTTCATGCAGCGGATGCGGGCGAGCTCTGCGGGAGAGCGCTTTGCGACTTCGAGACCGTCGAGAAGATACGAGCCCTTTGTCGGCACGTCAAGGCAGCCAAGGATGTTTAGCATCGTCGACTTGCCAGAGCCAGACGAGCCCATTATCGCAACGAACTCGCCGTCGTCTACCGAGAGCGACACGCCGTCAAGCGCATGCACCGGCTCGTCGCCGATGGCGTAGATCTTGTACATGTCGCGTATCTCGATAAGATGGGCCATATTTTCGTTACACTTGCGGTCGCCTCGGAGAGGCGCCCCTACCAATTGCCATTACCTACTTCTTCGGCTCCGGCGCGGTTCCCTTGTTCTGGTTGCGCTTCGGGAACTTCGGCATGAAGGGATTCGTCGCATCCTTGTCGTCCATGGCGGCCATGTTCGCCGTCTGGTAGCCGACGACCGCCGCGCGGCCCTCAAGCGCATCAACGCCCTCGCAGACGATGGACGTGAACGAATCGTCCGTGACGCCTTCGTCAACGAGGATGTACTCCAACGGATCGCCCTCCTTCTGCGGCGCAAGCCAGATCTTGCGCCCGCGCGGGATTTCGCCGGCGATGCACTCGCGGTCCTCGTCCTTCGGGCGGAACCTGAACGCCGCTGCCGCGACGGCAAGCACGTTCTCGGCGCGCGCCGTCTCGATCGAGAGTGTCGCGGTCATTCCGGGGAAGAGCTTCTGGCCGGGGTTCTCGGCCTCGACGATCACGGGGAAGGTAACGACGTTGCTCGTCGTCGTCGACGCCTTTCTAATCTGCTTTACCTTGCCCTTGAACCGCGTGCGATATGCGTCGACGGTGAACGTGACGTCCTGGCCAACCTGAATGCCGCCGATGTCGGCCTCTGGAATATCAGCCGCGACCCAGATCGTGTCGAGGTCCTCTGCGATGGTGAGGACAGGCACGGCGTTCATCGACGAAACGACGGTTTCGCCCTCCTCGACCTTGCGGTCGATCACTATGCCGTCGACGGGAGAGACGATCGTGCAGTAGCTCAAGTTCGCCTCGGCCTGGTCGACGCTCGCCTGCGCGTTCTCGACCTCGGCCTTGGCGCTCGCAAGCGCGGCCCTCGCGCTTTCCACCGCGGCCTTCGACTTCGCAAGCGATTCCTCGGCGCTGTCGAGATCGGCGACAGGAGCCATCTTCTTCTCCGCAAGCGCCTTCTTGCGGTCGTACGTCTTCTGCGCGAGGACGAGCTCGGCCTCGCGCTGGCGCAGGGAACACTCGCTCGTCATGACGCCGGCGTTGCTCATGTGAAGCCGCGCGATCGCGCTCTTGTAGTTCGCCTCGTAGACAAGCGGGTCAATTTCCGCGACGATTTGCCCGTTGGTCACTACGTCGTTGTAGTCGACGTAGAGCTTTATGAGCTTGCCGTTGACCTGTGCGCCAACGGGAATCCCCTTCGAGGAATTGCGCGGCGTAACGGAGCCCGTCGCAGAGACCGTGCGAACGATGTCCGTGCGCGCTATGGGGGCGGTGCGGTAGGACGGCGCCTTGCGGCTCGGAACGAGCGACTTGCCTTCGCCGCAGCCCACGACGAGCGCAAGGCAACCAAGCAGCAACGCGGCGCAAGCCGCCTCATTTTTCGTCTTCACTGATCGTCTCCTCCGTGTATTCGGGCCAGCGGCCCACAACCCTGAAAAGCTTTGCCTCGGCAATCTGGCCGCGGTAAAACGCGCGCACGCGGTCGCCGAGCGCCGAGGCGTAACCCGCCACGGCATCGGTGAATTCGATGCGGCTCACGTCTCCGACCTGGTACTGCTCGCGCACCGTGTCGAGATTCTCCTTGCCGCTCCTTACGCTCGTGCGTGCGGCCTCGAGCGCCTCAAGGGCATTGTCGCGCTCGGCGACGGCGAGCTCTATGTCGCGCGAGAGATCGAGCTCGGCGGCTTCAACGCTGTATGCCGCGGAATCAAGCGCAATCGTCGCGCGCTCGACGGCGGCGGTCTTGCGCCAGCCAGTGAAGAGCGACATCGCGCCATTCACGCCCCAGCGCCAATACCAGAGGGGATCGGCCCAATTTAGCGCGATGCTGGCGCTAAGAGTCGGATAGAGGTTTGCCACCGCCGCATCGACCTCGTGAGACGCGGCCCTGAGCTGTGCACGGGCGGTCTGCACAGACGGCGCGTTCGTGCACGCGACGCCATAGAGCTCAGAGACGCCATAGGAAGTGTCCGCGAGAGAGCGGAAGAGCTGCGTAAGATTGGCGTCGCGCGGGCCGAGAACAGTCCTGAAGTCGCCAGCCGCGGCATCCACCCCGAGCGCCGCCATGAGTTCGGCACCGGCGGTCACTACGTCGTTCGACGCCGCGACTAAGTTCTGCACGGCCTTTGCGAGATCGAGCTTCGCCTTGAGGACGTCGAGTTCCTTCGCCTCGCCCTGCTCTTTCCTGAGTTCCGCCTGCTCGAGATGCTCGGCGTACTCGGCTTTGTTTGTGAGCGCGACTTCGAAAAGCGCCTCGTTCCTGAGGAGCGTGAAATACCCTGTCGACACTTCCTCAAATACGGAATACCCAGCGCTGATAAGCGTCGTTTCGGCGGCAATGACTTTCTCGGAGAGAGCACGCGCTTCCGCGGCATTGCGGCCAAAGTCGTAGATGAGGATATCGAGCGAGAGCGACCCCGAGGCGGAACCGTCGGTCTTGCCATGAAGACTGTGGCCGGACTTAGACGCCTCCGAGCGGCCGATAGACGCCGAGGCGTCAAACGCCCCCCAGGGGGTCGACGAGAGGAGCGGCGCATCTGCCGCGACCTGCCTGAGGGCTATGCGCGCATCCTCTACCGCTAGACGGGCGCGGACCATCGAGGGACGGTTTGCGAGCGCAAAGTCGACAAGCTGCGCGAGATTGTACCCTTTGAGATCGACATTCCCAGAGCGGGTTTCGGCCCCAATGCCGCGGTCGGCATATGCCTTCTGGGCGCTTCGCGCCTCACGAACGGCATGGAATGTGCCGCATCCCGCAAAAACGGCGGCAAGCGCAAGGACCTGAAAAATCCGTATGGTGCTCATTGGTGGTATTTTAGCAAAAAATGCGGCTCCCGCCAATACACCGCAACCGCCGCACTATGATTATTCCTTGCTCCCGCCGTAGAAATCGTCGTCGTCGGGATCGTCAGGGTTCTCGGCATACCACTTCTGGATGTCGTCGATTGTTTCAACACCATCGTCGAAGAAGAAACCGAGTTGGTCTTTTAGGACGGACTTCGCCATAGCGGTACCGTCAGTAAGGATTGCGACAGCCGTCTCAACCTTGACAGAGTTTCGCATGTCATTCAGATTGAACAGCAGCGTGTCGATCCGGTCTTCGTCAGTCAACGCCTTAGCGACCGTCTTGACGATGTCGGCTCGATCACGATCACCTAGATCGACGTCTTCAAGAGCGAACTCGAACTTGTCAAAGGCGTCGCTAGAAATCTCTTCGTCGGAATCAACCATGAAATCTACAAGATCGACCACCGAATCCTTGCCGAACCAGCCAAGAGCCTGAACTGCTGCCGAGCGAATTGCGCGAGGAACATTCGCATAGCCGCCAAGACCCCCATTGCCGACGCTTGCAGTAAACCGCGAAATAGCCTTGCGAAGAGCCTTAAGATCGTCCGCATCAAGCGCCGCCTGAATCTCCTCGAGGACAGACCGCTGAATATCGGAAAGATCGGCCTCATCGTCAATCTCGGCCGCTTCCAGTACATTCGGCCGCATCGACTCAGACTCGACAATGCGCACCGACTTCCTCTTGCGGTTCACCCTGATTTCCGTAACCTTCTTCACATTGCCCGAACGGCGACTCTTGGCAAGACACTGCTCACGACTGGCAGATGTCGAGTCAAGAGCCTCGCTGGAATCTCTGAAGATGAGCCAAGACCCCACCGCCCCTAGAAGAATTGACCCAAGGACAATCAGACTTGTTTTGATTCTATTTCTCATTATTAACTCAATATATGCGTCAAATCACAGCCAATGACACAACTAATTACCATTGATACTCCATTGCGGTGATTCCAGCGACTCGTCAAATATCACGTCTATTTCAATAATTCCCAATATTTTATCAAAATATGGATATTTCACAAAGACATTGTCTTCTGAAACATAAAGGACAGTGCTCCCCGAGATAGAGCGCCCCTCATATTTTCCGAAGATACGCACTGCCCCAGTCTTCTGAACCGAAACGGCAAGTGCCTCATTCTTGTATGTCCCGACCAGACTTTCCGCCACAGCTCGGGCATCCGCCTCCCCAGTCTTGGCATCAAAAGGATTTCGCTGGGCACGGATAAGGAATTCACCTTCATCACGCTTGTACACGCCAGTCAGCTGCCAAGCCCTCCAGTCAAGGGTCGAATTGACCTCTACGGAAAGGCTTGAGCCTCCTTTCAAGGACATCTCAGCCTCCGCAATGCCTTCTCCAACGAACTGCGCCCAACTAGACGACGAGAAGCGTTCGGTTCCTGCAGCCGTCTTAACGCTTACCGAAAGCTTCCCAGCCGCCGTAGCAGTCATGGTGACGGTTCCAACCACCTTTTCATCGCCATTGGAATCGTCGTACACAAAACCATTGAACGTGCCAACAAACCCAGACGGGAGGGCTGCGACATGGACGGTGATTGTGGCGACGCCTGTCTTCTTCGCACTTCCGGAGCCTTCGGTCGCCGTGAACGTCACCGTATAGTCGCCGACTTTCTTCGGGATTCCGGAAATCACGCCGTTCTTGAACGAAAGACCGGGCGGGAGACCCTTCACGGACAGTGTCACTCCATCCGCTACGACGGGTACGATGTGCGACGGATCGAATGTCATGCCCACGGATGCCGAATAGCCGTCCAAGGACGAATCAAGGCCCGAGATCATGTCAGTCTCGCGGTTGGCAACTCGGATTTCGAACGTGGATGTCGCCTTCGCGCCGGACAGATTCTGCGCAGTCACCAAAACAGTGTAGATCCCTGGTTGGGTGGCGGCGCTCGGCGAGTAGCTGAAGCCCGTATGGGCAGGATCGACCGAGACGCCCTTGGGTAGGTTCTTCACCGTCAGCTTCGGGAGCGAAAGCGAGTCGACGGCAAGACCGAAGGTGGACTCGGACTCGGTGTCAATTTCCCAGACATCACCCTCAAAGGCTATCTCGACAAGGCCATCGTCTTCCGACAGCGCAAACGATGCATAAATGGCGCAATCGCCCAAGAAGTCGTCCGGACGGAATGGGAACGACGCGGTGGCCGTACGGTAGTCGATGCCAGAGAACTCCATCATGGGCGCGAACTGCTCCCCATACAATTCGTCCAACCATCCGGCGAATACGCACTTCCGCGCCGCCTTTGCCGAGATCTTGACAGTCGCGCCGGACGAGTAGACGCCTGATCCGGTGGCTGTGCCCATCTCGGCGTCGCAGCTCTCTACGGCGAGATAGTACGATCCGCCGTCGGCGACGATGAACGCATACTGCGCCTTCGTTGACTTTCTGTCCGAGTACGTTACCGTCACGGACAGGGTGAATCGCCCAGGCTTCGTAGGCGTTCCGCTGAACGCAATGCGCCCTACGCCGTTCTCGACGGTCGCCACCGCCTTCAGTCCCGCGGGGACACCGGAAACCGCAACCTTGCGAACCTCGGCGTCGTCAGACGGACGCGCGCCGACCTTGAGGTAGGCGTCATCCGACCAGCAGAAGACACCAGTGGTCAGCTTGTCAAGCAAGGAGAAGTCGATGCCCGCATCGTTCGGGAGGACCGCCTCCTGTGGGACTGCGCCATCCGCATCCAGCACAGCAAGCTTCAGCACGCGAACAAAGGTATAGCCGCCGGCGTTCTTAACGGAGATCGTGGTGTAGAATACGCCCGGTTTTGTCGGCTTGCCAGAGAGCAGAAACGATTTCGCGTTGAACTTGACGCCCGCGGGAAGGCCCGAAACCGCGGCAGACGGAAGTGAAGCCGTGCCGATCAGATCTGCGATGAGGGTCGTGGCGGAGGTTTCCCCGATTTCCTCCCCAACGCGGAATTCGGCGGCAAAGCCGTTATCCGTCTCGGCAGGCTCCATCACGTCAAGCCAATCGTCCTTGACCTGCACGAACATGGCCGAGATCGAGGCATCGTCATCGCCTGTCTTGTAGACGAGGCTTGGCGATAGGTTGGCAAACGGCATGTCTTCGTCGATGCCATACCATCCGGCAAAGACCCATCCCTTTGCGGGCGTCGCCTTAAGCGTAACCTTCGTACCAGACTTGTAGTGGCCGCCGCCCGAAACTTTGCATCCAGCAGCAGCGGCGTCGTCGTCGACTTCGGCATAAAGCTCTGGATACGGCAGGATCGTCAGGAAGGCCGTCGCAGTTGCCGTCTCAAAAGTCGACACCACCCTTCCCTGCCCATTTGTCGTCACAGAGGCCACAACCTTGGCCGTGAATGTAAGCGTGTATTCGCCGGGCTGCGTCGGCACGCCGGTGATCGTATGCGCCGAAGCCCCGGTCTTCGCGTTGACGGCCGCATTCCAGACGAGTCCACGCGGCAGGCCCGAGACGGCAAGCGTCTCGCCGGCGTCGAAATCAACTGCGCCAGACAGGTCGATCGGCTTTATTGCCACGTCGGGAACGAACTCGCCGTAATCGTCCTGAACATCGACCCGGTCGTCTTTCAAGTTCTCGACGATGATCAGGAACGACGCCGAGGCCTTCGCCCCGGACTTGTTGACGGCCGTGATCGTAGCGACGTAACGACCTGGGCTCGGACGCCTGGCGACAGTTTCGCCGTCATAGCGGAGACGGTGTCCTCCCACTCCGTCCGGCGCAATCGCCACACCTGTGGGGAGACCTTTGACCGTCAGAACGGGAAGCGACTGAGATCGGATGTAGAACGTCTCGTCGAGCTCCTCGTCTGCCGAGAAGGAGAATATTTCGTCCTCGATCCCCTCGAACCACAGCATGTAATCGTCCTCCGCCGAGACGAACAGCCCGTTCAACTCCATGAACTCAAACTTCGTATCGGCGCTAAAGGTGATCGACGGCTCGCGGAAGTCGAAGCCGTCTCCTACATCGGCAATCGCTCCATCGCCGTCGCACCAGCCGGCGAAGACGAACCCTTTCGCAGGCGTTGCAGCTATCTTCGCACCAGTGGCTGCGGGCAGGACCCCTCCGCCCGACACCTTTCCGCTTCCCTCTGGAGAAGACTCGTCGACAACGACCTTCAAGTAGCGGTCAGGCGTATCGGAGACGCTCAATACCGACTCGGTCATAACCGTTGCAACCTTTCCGCCATCCAAGACCTTGACGCCTACACGAACGGTGAAGAGCCCAGCTTCGCGGACAAGCCCGGCAACGCCGTAGACCTTCTCCCCATCTTCGTCCCACGTCACTGCCGAGAGTCCCGTTGGAAGCCCAGAACAGGAAACGACCCCCAGGCCATCGGCGCTACGGCCGATTTCACAGTCCCCTAACTCCAACCAATCCCCGACGTTCAGTTCATCGAGCGCGGACAGGTCAACATCGTAGTCTGTCGGATCGGGCGGCACGACCTTCAGCCTCGCGGTCGCCGTTTCCGTCTTTCCGTCGGCGAACGCGACGGACGCCTTGACCACGAATGTGCCGGACTTCGTAGGCGTACCATAGAGGAGATCCCATGAATCCTTCCACACTAGACCGGCGGGCAGCCCCGACAGCGTCACGGAGGTGTGTTCCCCGTCACACTGGAAGATGTCATCTAAGTTCGCCGTATAGTATTCGTCCTTCGCGATCTCGATCTCATCGTCCTGCGCGGAAAGCCGCGCGCTAGAGAGGTTGGAGACCAAAGCGACGAACGTTTCGCTGAAGCGATATCCGGACGCGTTCACGCCTTTGACAACAACCGTGTTGACGCTGGGCGTCGTCGGCGTCCCGCTGACCATCATTGCACGCGCATCGAAGGAAAGTCCGGCAGGCAGCCTCGAGAAAGTCAGACTCGGATAGGACTCGGACACGACGACAATCGGTATCGCGACCGGCTTCCCGCACTCGAGTTCGGACAGGTCGCCAGCGATGTTGAAAATGAGCCCGTCCTCCTCCTGCGTCGCGAACGTCGCCTTCACGACAGCGCCCGTCGGCACGAGCACCCCGGAAAGGGACGCCAGGCGGGAGTCAACGTCCCAGGCAGGAGCCTGATCGTTGACGAGCCAACCGCAGAAGACGTTCCCTGGCGTGGCCGTCGCCGAAAGCGTTAGCGCAGAAAGACCGTTCGTCTGGATGCTTTCAGACCAGACAACCGTCCCCATATCGACACATGTCTCGTGCACTTCGACAGTCGCTGCGGAAAGCGATACTGCAGTGAAGACCGCGAACGCGGTAGGTAGAAATCCGTTTCGGCTCATGTCGTATCCTCCTCTTTTGGTTAGTCAGCGTCCTTGTCGCCTCCGTAAAGCTCCTCGTCGTCAGCTGCCCGCTCCGGATCCTCGGCGTAGGCACGCTCCGCGTCATCAAGAAAGCGCACAACGTCGTCTCGGGACTTGACCTCGTAGCCCTCGGACTCGGAGAAATAGTAATCGAGAGAGTCCTCAAGCACCTTGACCGCTGTCTTGTTGCCGCCCTCGTAGATGCCGAGCGCCGTCTCGGCGCGGACGGTCGGGCGCATGTCGTGCATCTCGGCCATCATCATGTCCAGCGTATCTGCGTCCGTAATGACTTTCGTGTACCCAAGAAGCAGCGCGCTGCGCTCCCGGTCGCTCAAGGAAAAGTCGCTCAAGGCCTCAAGCATGGCGTCTGTCGCGCTCTCCACCACTTCCGCATCCGCCGAACCGAGATAACCGACGAGCTCTGGTGCCGCACGTGAGCCAAACCACTTGAGCGTATCGATTGCGACGTGATGGAGAGACGAGGGGATTCCGTCGGGCCATTCCGCTGCGTCCTGCATCTTCTGGACAATCTTTACGGCACCGAGCCAGTCATTGCCGTCCAGCGCAGCCTGGAGATCATCGAGTATCTTACGCAGTTCCGAGGAGTCAGAAATCTCGTCCTCTTCGCGGACCTTGGAGAAGTCTGGCCTCTTCCGCCCGGCTGCCACACCCTCGCGCCGACGAGAGCCCTCGCGGATTCGCCGCGCGCCAATCCGCCGCGTCTCGGCCTTTTTCGCGACCTGCGGCGATTCCTCGCCGTCTGGCGAACTCGCGCCAAGCGCGTACGAAAGCCACACCACGAAACCAGCCACCAGCGTCCCGATGGCCAGAAGGATGAAAAGCCTCTTGCACAATTCCATACGGCTAATATTATACCGCATTTCTCGCCGCGGCACAATTCGAAGAATAAAAAGAGATTCGGCCCGCCGAAGCGAACCGAATCCCCCTTGGATGCGCGGAAGCCGCAACCCCGCTGCGTCAGTCGATCGGCTGTTCACCCCAGTCATCGGCCCACCAGTCGACGTCGCCCTGGTCGATGCCGACGAGGTTGAAAGGCAGGGATGCCGTCCAGCTGCGGGTGGTCGTCTTCTTCGTCGCCTCATTGTAGTCCGAGACCTTGACGGACCGCGTGAAGAAGCCGGCGGAGATAACGTCTTCCGCAAGCGGCGAGAATGCGTCACGCGCGAGGACGAGCACGCCGAAGTGCTTCGGGCCAGTGACCTCCTTCTGCTTCGCGCCGTCCTCGGTCTCGCTCCAGAGCGAGAAGGAGCCAGACACAAGACCCGTCGCACGTGCAAGCTTCACCTGTACGTTGCAGGGGTTGACGCTGCCGACGAGGTCATAGAGACTGCCGTTCTTGACGAGCGACTTCTTTGCGACCGAGAACGCGTCGCCCGCAAGGCCGACCGCCGTCCCGTTCGGCTCGACATCCGTCACGAACCTGTAGCCGGCAGTCAGCGCTTCGGACGGGAACTCGGTGATCTCGGCCGTCGACACTTCGAACGCGTAGTTCAGGTAGTAGGCCTGAAGGTTCACGACCTTGTCGTACCAACCGCCGACCGGGTCGAGAAGGATGCGGTACCCTTCCTCGCCGAAGTAGGTGAGCTTGGCGTTGTCATTGTTCCAGACTAGCGGCCGCGTCGAGTCGACGACAACCTGCCCGGACTCGTCTGCGTAGAGGCGGAGCGTGCCGCCAAACACAAGCGGCGACTTCGCCATGAACAAGGGCACGAGCATGGACCAGCCATTGGCGGAGAACTTATCCTCGACAAGGGCGCACGCTCTCGCGGAGATCGACGGCTTCGTCGTCCCATCAGCCAGCATGCCCGCCGCCTTGACGGTGCCCTTGTTGTCGATCGTGAGAGTGATGTAGCCGTTTCCTGCAGGGATGCCGTCCGCGGAGGAGACGCACTCGGGGGCTAGCGCCACCGTGTAGTACCCGGTGAAGTTCGTCACCGCCGTGAGATAGTCCTGAATCTTCGCGTTGTTGCGGAAGATCTCGCCACGGTAGACGATCTCCTCCTGATAGCCCTTGTTGTTCGCGTCCGGAACATTCATTACGAGCTCTGCGGATCCTCCAGCCCTAAGCCAGTCGGCATCCGTGTCGGTCGCGCCAGAGGCGACAGTCACGACGAGCGTGTTGGTGACGGTCACGGACACGGTCTTGCCAGTCTCCTCGTCAATGCTGTTCACCTTCCGCGCGAGGATGAACTCCTTCCTGACCGTCCCCTCGTCGTCGCCGTCATCCCAGCCCTTCGCGGAGAAGGTGTAGGTCTTGCCGGCGAGCGCGACCTTTGCGGACAGCGCGGACGGTTTCGCCGTGGACGCGGTCAGGGTGACAGATGCCAGCGCTGGCAGGCCATTCGTGAGGGAAGAGCCGTCCTCTTCTAGTACGCCGTAGAACGTTCCGGTCTCAAGCGGAACCATCTCAGTTTTCACCGTCGCGAGCTTCGGCGCCAGCTTCGCATAGGCATCCGCCGCCGTGGTGCCGGCCTTGGAGACCTCCGTCAAGGTGACTGCGCAGACGTCGCCGCCTACGACCAACGCAGGATACTCGCCCGCGACGCGCTCGTCTTCAGGCATCGGCTCCAGCTGGACGGAGAAGGCCTTGTTGCCCTCATAGACCGGCACGAGGTCGGGAAGCAGGCTGACGGTGATCGTCTTCGCCTTGTTGTCGCCATTCGCCCACTCGAGGACGCCGTTCTGCGCGATATAGTCGATGCCGGGCTTCGCGGTGCCCGCCACGGTGCCGTACTTGACGCGGACATAGCCGTCCTTCGCAGTGCGTTTGACGGTGATGGCCACGGACGCGGCGCTTTCCTTCGCGCTCACGGTGGTCTTCGCGAACTTGATGGCGCCGACGTTCGCGAACTTGCCGGCGAGCGAATACGCACCGCCCGTCGCCGCCTCCGTGCCATGGGACACGACGATGAAGTACTTCGACTTCGTCTTCGGCATCTCAAACTGGCTGACATTTGTCACGTCCTCGACGAGCACGCCAAGATCGTCGTTGACAATCGAGAACACCGCGTCGCCCTCGACGCCGCGCAGCGCAAAGTCGTAGAGGTAGCCGTCAGTTCCCGTGAGCGAGAAGTAGTCCGCCTTGTCCTCCTCCCAGAGCGTGCGCTTAGCGTACACTGTATCAACGTTCTTGACCGAGAGCGCCCTCGCGCCCGCGGCGACGTCATCCTTCGGGTCGAACGTGTCTGAGCACTTCGCACTAACGACAGTCGGGGCAGTCCCCGGATCAACCTTCGCGGAGACCGATGCAACCGCGCCATACGACACTCCTCCGACGACGACGTCGGAGACCTTGTAGCCGCTTGGAGCGGTGAACTTGACCAACTGCGTGCCACTCACAAGAACAGACGACCCGGCGGGATACTTGACCGACTCAGAACCGAGGGACCAGGTCGCCCCCGAAGATCCAGGCATGTCGACGGTCAAGATGCCGAGGCCGCCGCCCGCTTGATAGGCGACCGAACTCACATTGTAGGCGGGATAGTCGAGGCTCTTTCCGCCAGCGACCGTGAAACGCACGTAGTAGGCTGCGTTCGCGGACGCAGTGAACTCTACGTAGCCTCCGAACACGCCCCCGAGCTCAGCCTGTGCGACGGAAGTCTCCTTCGTCCCGGCGACAGTGAACACCTCGCACCGAAGGGGAAGAGGAGACATGTCCTCGATGTCGACGAAGCTCATTCCGACGCGGTAGGTGATGCCCTTGCGCGCAGCAATGACGAATGTATCGGCCCAGTCGGTCGCAGAAAGGCGGTGCGGACCATGCTGCAAGCCGGCTTCGGCAGGATGCGATTCCTCGTTGCCGGGAAGCACCTCGAGCCCAGTCGCGCCCTCGACCGTGTCATCGAGCGAGTCAAACTCGTCGGGATCGCCCTCAAGCGCTGAGACCGCACGGGCGCGGATCGTTACGACACCACCACTCGTCGCCTCTCCCGGACCCACTTCAGATTCGCAGACGCCCACATAGTACTTGCCGGCCGCAGTGGCCTCGACAGCCGCGCGGACATCGTAGCCGACGCCGTCAAGCGTCTGGTTCTCGGCAAGGATGTTCTCCTTGGAATCGTAGACCACCATCTTGAGCGGAACAGCCGCACCCTCCGTCTCGAAGACCCAGCGTTCGCCCTTCGCAAGGTTGATGGAGAACAGCTGCTCGTCGATTATCGAGTCGGCGTAGTCCCAACTCGCAATCTCGCGGCCGGGAGCAAATGTCGCCTCATAGCCGACAGCGTCAAGGGCGATGGATGGATGGTCGGCGATCTTGCGGGACTTAAGAAGCTGGTAGTGGAGCGTGAAATCCTTCCCCGCGGTGCCCGCCACGCGGAATTGGTAAGTGGCCGAGCTCGAGGTGATGATCGGACGGAAGACGAACGCCGAGTTGTTAGTGTCGCTCGCATACTCTGGGTCCTGATACACCTCGTAAGTGTCGGCGTCAGACTCGATGATGAACTCGGTGGGATCCGCCGCGGTGCCGCCCTCGGTGCGGATGCGGTACATGCGCCCCTTCGAAAGCGTTGCCGACATCCAGTACGAATCGTCGTCGAGAAGCGACGAGGAGAACGTCTTCGCAGTCTCCGCGAACGACAGGTGGTACTTGTTGTCCTCGTCTCCTGGCGGGACGAACGACTTCCATGAGCTCTGAGAGTAGACCCCCACGCTCGTCCCGACATCGCCCGAGACGACGACGAAGAACGTCACCTTCGAGGGATCGTCTTCGTACCAGGAACCTGCCGAAAGGCGGGTGTACTGGGTACCGTCGTCGAGCGCGTCTCCGTCAAAGTCCACCCACGCGTCGTCGTTGTTCGTGTAGACGTCGAGCAAGACGTCCTCGTTCGGGTCCGTCCAGATCGAGTAGGACGAGCCCTTCGAGATCGTGACCTTCATGTAGTAGACGCCCCAATACTCGGAATACGTCTTGTCGTCCGGATCGTACTCGCCGACGAGCGTCACCTTCTGCGACCCCTTGAGGCCCGCAGCCGACCCTTCGTAGCTGCCCGTCTTCGCGGCGCCAAACGCCGTGCCTACAACCATGGCCGCCGCTATCGCGACGATCGAATACCTTGATGCCATTTTACCCCCTGTTGTTGTCACTTGTCAATGAAGATGGCTCCGCCGCGCTTAACGGACACGGACTTTTCGTCCACGTCGACCTTGTCGGAGATGTAGAACGCGCCGTTCACGAATGGAAGGGAGACGGGACGGCCGAGATCGTCGTCGCCGCAGCCGCAGCCCGGACCCCATCCGATCACCACGACGCCCTTGAAGTTCGCCGTCATCGTCTTCGCCGCACCCTTGGCGTCCGTATACGGAATCTTGAACGACCCAGTCGCGACGCCCGTCGAGCGGTTGAGCGAGATTGTCGCGCCCGCCGCGTTGCCCTTCTCAACCGTGACAGTCTTCTCGCCGACGGAAACCTTCACGCCGTCGACCGCGGACGGCGTCCCGCCGGCAAGCGCGCCGCAGAGCCCTTCGATGTCGAAGTACAGCGTCGGCGTCGTCGTCTCGTACCCGATTTCGCAGGCCTCGGCAAGGTTGGTCGTCGCGACGTACAGCGCACCGTAAGCGTTGAAGCCGACCTCGTACGCAAAGGACTTCTCGGTATGCTTCCAGAAAGCACCCGTGTCGAGGTCCCCTGCAACTGTCTCGCACTCGGGAATTTCCAGAATGCTCGAAATCTCGTCCGTAGAGGAGCGCTTGTAGATGAAGACCTGCGCCCCGCACTCGTCGTCCGCGTTGAGGACGACGGAACCGGAAACGGCCGTGCCGTTCGGAAGCATTCCCGCCCACGTCACCTTACCGGAATTCACCGCCGCGGCCGTGTTCATCTTGAGCGTCAGGTAGCCGTTACCGCGCGGCGCGACACCTTCGGAGCTTTCGGACACGGAATTGTTGATTAGCTGGATTGTGTAGTAGCCCATCCAGTCGCTCGCAGGATTCGTCTTGCTCCAGACTTTCCCCTTCGTTATGCCGGATAGCTGGACGCCCGTGGGAGTCGTCACGGAAACAGAGACGGGGCCGTCATTCTCCGCGATGAGCGTCATGGAATATCCGGTCTTGTTCGACGTCAGGTCGGCGACAAGCGAACGGGAGGCTTCGTTGAATTCGCTCCAGCCCTTCGCCGAGAAGGCGACCGTCCCGTCCGCGCAAACCAGCTTCGCACTGACCTTGCCAGTCTTCGGAATAGTAACCTGGAGGAGTCCAGCCAGGCGATTCGTGTCCGCCGCGTCGACGTCCTTGTTGAGCGCAATCATGGCGATGTCCTTGATCGTACGCGTTTTCGCCGCAGCGACCGCCTCGTTGTAGGCCGACCCGCCCGCAGACGCGTCCGTCGGGTCGACAATCTCGTACTCAAGCTCAATCGTGAGACCAGGCGTGGTCTTCGTGCCGACCTTCTGGGAAACCTGGTAGACCGCCGCATAGGTTCCCGGCTTCGCCGACGGGATGCCCGAAACGGACATCGCCTGGCCGTCCGCAGCAACCTTAAGCCCCGCGGGAAGCGTCCCCGAGAGCTTCGTGAACGTCAGCTTCGCACCCTCGGCCGCGCCAACGACGGGATAGGAGGCGGCGAATTCTGCATAGCGATAGAGCGTCGCACCCTCCTCGAGGCTGTCAAACGCCGGCGCATCGTCCGCCACCGCGACGACCGTCACCGCGTTGGAGGCCGAGAGGACTTTGAGCCCGTCGGTCGGGTTGACGAGCGTCAGCTTCGCGGACTTCCCGGCGGCGATTCCCGTCACCTTCACGGCCTGCCGCTCGTACTTGTGGTTCGCCCAGGCGATGACATTGGTCTCGACGCCGCCGATCTCGGTCTTCGCACCGTTCGTCGCGTTCAACTTCACCGTCACGAAGCCGTCGGAGGCCTCGATACGCTCGGCATAGATCGTTGCGCCCTCGCTCTCGCGGGCGTACACCGTGGCCTTCTTCGAGAAGAACGGTTCGGCCCCCGTGAACGCGGCCTTGCCGGCGGACTGCTTGTCGTCCTCCGTCACCGTCAGCACGTAGTTCGTCAGCCCGAGCGTCGTGTCGCCGTTCTCGTCCGCGACGAGCGCGAGCTTGAGCGCCACGTCGCCGTTTCCGTCGAACCGGGTGTCGTCGTAAACGGAAATCGTCAAGTTCGTCGTGAAGTTCGCGCCCTCCGCCCATGTGATCTCGGTCTCCGCGAACGCAAAGCGCGCCTTCCCGTCGCTGTCGTACAGCGTCGTCGCGTCCTCATCAAGCGCGACCTTCACCGTCACGGCGCCGGACGTCCCCTCCGTGCGCGCAATCGCCACCTCGACGTCGCCGACGCTCTCCTTGACCTTCTTGGACGCTGCAACGAAGCCGACGGAGCCGGGATTCCAGATCTGGTACACGACCTCGCCGCCCGCCGTCGCGACGGAAAGCTGGGCGCTGCCAGTGGTCTTCGCGACATAGAAGTCTTCGCCGGACTTCTCGAGCGAGTCTCCAGGATCGTCCGCAAGTCCCTCGATGCGGTAGCGTGTCCCCTCTACGAGCTCCATCGTGACGGTCGTCTGCCCTTCGGGAGCGGACGCCGTGGAGCGCACCTCGCCAGGAACGAGGACGACCGCACCGGAGAGAGTGTAGGTATGGAAGGCGAGAGCGGTCGGATTCGCAACGGCAAAGTCCGCTGCATCGTAGCTCGCGCCAGAGATCTCGACGTAATACTCGCCCGCGCTCGCGAACATGTTCCGCAGCGAAACGCCGTCCGAGAGCCGGCCGACCGCGTTCGTGACCGTCGTCTTCCTGCCCGCGGCATCGAGCGTCACGAAGGCCAGCGAGACCTCCGCGTCGGACTCGCCCACGGCATCGACCTGCAGCACGGCGTTGCCGCCGAAGTTCTGCAGCTTGTAGACATCCCTGAAGTCGCAGTGCGAAATCTCCCCGGAAACCCTTCCGCCGTTCGCCGTGAAGCCCTCGAGGTCAGCCGACGGGAAGTCGTTCTCGAGAACGCCGCCGTCGGCATGCGCGCTGCCGTCCCGCGCAATCGCCAGCAGCTCGTCGAAGCGCTTGATGGCGCTGTCCCAGTCAAGGTCGGACATCGGGCTCACGCTCGCGAAGCGCGTCAGGCGCGCCTTGACGATTCCTTCCTTGTCGAGGACCACGAAGATCGGAACGCCGGTGCGGAACGGCGAACTGTCCGCCACACTATGAAAACCACCCTCGGAGAAGTCAGTCGTTACGAGCTGCCGATTGCGTTCAAGATAGTCCGCCGCAACTTCATCCGAAACGCCTTTGCGCGTGAGATACCCAAGTCCGCTCCGAACCATCGCGTTCGTAAGCGAGGCTTCTGCGCCAGACGCCGGATACTCCCTCGCGCGCGCCAGCGTCGTGGAAATCGCCTTGCGCGAAAGAAGCGTCGGACGCGAGATGTTGTCGATGTTGTTCGTGGCGAACGAGGGCACGTCGATTGCGACAAGCGCAACCTGATTTGCAGCCGCCCAGGCGGCGAACCTATTATTTCCGGATCCATCCTCCACGTCCGTGAAGTTGCGCTCGGTGTTGGCGCAGTCCGGGCACCAGAGCGCACCCTGGACGGAGACGAGCGTAAAGGCGTCGCCGTCGGCGTCCGCAACCTTGGCCTTCGCGACGTCGAGGTCCATCGTCCATTCGCCGAACTGGAGAACAGGGATGTCGCCATCCGCCGTTGTCGCCTTGCGCTCGCCAATCCAAAGCGGATTGCCCGAACTCTCGCCAGAACCCGTAACGTAGGTGACGGTGTTCGTCGCCTGCTCGTTGCCATCGGCGTCGACAGCGATGAGAAGCGCCTTGTCGCCGTTCTTCGAGAAATTCACCTTCGACATGTCGACCGTCACGGTCTTCTGGTCCTCGCCCTCCCCCCACTCGACGACGACCGTCTCGGCAACCTGCTTGTCGGGACCGACTACCTTCACGGAATTGTTCGTCGCAACGGCTGCTACCGCCTCGCTGCGCACCATTTCGAACGAAATCTCGGTCGTGCCCTCTTCTGCCTCGAGGCGGTTGCCGTCCGTGTAGCCGTCCTCAAACGTGCCGCCCATATAGGACGACAGCGTCTTCGGATTGTCGAGATAGGGCTTGAAGCCCGTCTTGCCAGTAATGTAGTCGATGACCTTCTGTCCGGCCTTGTTGTAAGTCCCCTGGTAGACGCCCTGCTGTCCGTCAACCGTGTCGCCGAGAACGGCGAAATCAACTTTCTTCTTTCCGTCCTCGTACCAGTAGAAGCGGACTTCTGGGTAGTTCGAGAGGTTTTCCGGCCCCTTGCACCATTTCCAGTAGCGCCCGTCGCCGTTGTAGCCGGTCGGCGTCCCCGACGCGGCACTAGCCGCTCCCTGGCGCAGACCGCCGTCGCCGAACGCGACGCCCGGATAATGCTTGGCGCGAGTCGCCAATTCGGAACTGTTGAACGACACGCTGTCGAGGGAAGTTGAAAAGCCGAGGATGAGCCCGCTCTTCTTGACCCACTCGCGGAACACGTCAGACATGATGGCATGCTCGAATATCTTGCAGTGCGCGCACCCCTCGCGGCTCCAAACGGCGATCATCGGGATGCCAGTCTCCTTGGCAAGTTCGATGCAGGCGTCAATGTCCGAGTTCCAAACGCCCAGCTCGACTTCCGCGCCAGCGGGTGCGCGCTCGTTCAAGAAGAAATCCAGCAGGAGGTCGTCGGCTGTTGCCTCGACCCTTGAATCTGAATCGCCGAAAGACGCACAAAACGCCGACAAGGCGACTGCTGCCACAAGAAATGCCTTACCCGTGTGTGTTTTCATATTGCTACCTTTCCTGTTATTTTCCTACTGAAGTTGCTTCGCCTGCTGAAGAAGTCGAGCGGCTTTTCGCTTCGTCTTTTTTCGCAGTGGCTTTTACAAAAAGATTCGTACCATTCGGCCATTCGATGACGGCCTCCTTCATGATCATGTCTCCGATCTTCTTCTGGAGGTCTTTGTTCCTGAACTCCAAGAGTTTGCTCACTATCTCCTCGCGGTCCATGTCTGGCGGCGACTCGAAAAGGTTTCTCGAGACGCGCACAAGTTCCCATATTTCCCGTGGTATCTTAATGACTCCGGGCGGAATGTCCTCGTCGCGCCTCGAAACGACTTTTACGACCGCCCAACCATCATCAAGCTCGAGAATGCCCGAGACATCGCCGGCCTTGGCGCTCGAAGCCCACTTCATCAACGCAGGGCTCGACTCCATCTCGTCGAGGTAGCTCGTCTCCCACAGCGCACCCTGCTCCGGATCTCGCGAATACGCCTTCGCGACCTCCGCGAAATCCTTGCCCGCAGCGATTTCGGCGATTGCCTTCTCGAGAATCGCCTTCTCAACGGCATTCGAGGCCGCAGCCCTCGCCTGAAACCTGGAAATCCTGTTCGAAATGTTGATCACGTCGGCGTCCGTGACTGTCAAAAGACCCTTTTCGTCGACAAACCGCCGCGCCGCCTGCTCTGTCGCGTCATCAACTACATACTGACGGAAAAGCACCCCTTCTTCCTTGCCAAACTCCTTGGCAAGAACATCAATCGTCGAGTTCCCCCTCCTTAGATTCTTGAGAACTCGCCCCATAGACTCGTCCAGATCTTCCTTCGTCGGATTGATGCCGTTCTTCTTCGCAAACTGACGCATCAACATACGGCGAAAGGCATAGCTGAGCGTCCGAGGCCTGGCCCACATCGAATATTCCTGCGCCGGAGTGTTTGGCCCCGTCAAGGGATCGCCCGCACACATCCGCCGCATCTTGTCCGCGAGCGAAACAGCCGTCTTGAAGTTGCGCTTAGTGTATTTCTCGCCGTTGACGATAAAAACCGCGTCGCCATTCGCCAGCTCGTCCATAAGCCGCGGAACATCGCCGACATACTCGCCGGGGGCCTTCGATGGCTTCTCCTGTCCACAACCAGCCAACAGTGCCGCCGACAGAGCAATGTAAAAGCGCAGACTCACTCTTCTTTATCCTATTATTTTACACCCTCCAATATAACGACAGCAGGAGACGTCTTAAAACACCCCCTGCTGTCGTAGCAGCATTAGCAATACTGCTTTCGAACCTTAGTGGATCGTCGCGTAGGACGGGGTCTTCGGGTTCGTCGTGGCAGCCTTCTTCGTGGCAGCCGCGTCATACTTCATCGCCCACTTGCCGTAGGCGACCGTGTTGGGCGTGTCATCGCAGTCAACGACCATCTCGCAGGGCTCCCAGACGTGGGTCTGCTCGCAGAGGTTGCCCTTGATGTACCAGGACGCGACAGGCGAGCCAGCGAAGTTGCCCGAGAAGGACGGGAAGTACGCCCAGCTGCCGTTCTTGACCGCGGTCTTTCCAAGACCCGCGAAAACAAGGCCGTCACCAAGCGACCAAGTCTGCTCATCACCGTACGTAACCGTACCAGTGAACTTACCAGCAGCCTCAGCATCCTTGCCCTTCTTGCCGATCACGTTGATGAGATCGAACGCAGCAACGCCATCCGGAATGTCAGCCTTGTAGGGCTTCGTGGTCCAGTAAGCCTGCTTCTGAGGAGCATTGAACACGTCGACGATCGTGCCGCAGGTGATGTCGCAGAGCACAACCCAGCCCTCGATCTTGAGGTTAGCCGGGACGCGAACGACGCAGCCGTCCTGAATATCGTCATCGCCGCAGAAGACAGGCGTAACAATGTCCTTGCCCGGAACGCCGTTGGTCGTCTTGCCCGTGAAGGAGAGACGATAGACCTGGTTCACGGGATCGGGCTGAGGATCAACAGGATCGTCACCGCAGCCACCAGCGAAAGCACCGACGGTCGTAGCCGCAACGGCGCAAGCAATCATGAGCTTCTTCATTTTGTTTTTCCTTTTTTGGAGTCGGGCTTGTTTGACCCTTCTCCGGTACCTTCCGCTTTCCAGAGCTCTTGCGGTCACCCGACCGCCTTCACTCAAGTCCACTTCAGGTGGTTAACTTGTTGTCCCTCACTCAGTCGAGTCAACTTTCGTTGTGCCCCTGTCTGTTAACCAAGGCCCGGACACAGCGTCCGAATCCTCTACCTTGCTTGAGACGTGAACATTATAGCATATCTTGTGGTTTGCGCGCAAGGGGGTATGCAAAAAAATTTTCGCAGGTATAATTACCCCCGCGAAGTGCACAAAACCCTTGATTTTATTGGGCCCGCTACGTACCTATATGCACGACACCCAACACGATGACAAAAAAATTCAAAAAATTTTTTCGTGTATTTCGTGTATTTCGTGGTTTCCGCCTTCCCCCCAGAATACACGAAACCGAAGCGCTGAAGATGACGCTTCGGTTCGAGCAACAAGTTTAACCAAGTGAATGTATGCATCCGATGACCGGCGATGACAAACTTTTCTGAAAAAACTTTTGCCGGCAGCCAAATACCCTATTTGCAATGCTTTCGCGGGGCCTGTCCCCAAAGAATCTGCTCGGACCTTCGCTCTGCAAACATACACCTTCCTTTTCTCTGCGCCTCTGCGTCTCTGCGTTAAACCTTAAAAACCGCGACATATTGACCCATAAGAGACAATATGTCTCCATTTTTGCTACATAAACCCCATTTTCTCATATGGCACCTCACTTGCTCTATCTATAAGAGGAAAAAGGAGACAAAACAATGAACGCAAATTTTGAACCAGCAGAAGACAACGAAAAGTGCCTTGAGAAGTACGGCTCCGACTTGACCGCGCTCGCACGGGCTGGCAAGCTCGATCCCGTCATCGGTCGCGATACGGAAATCCGCGACGTCATCCGCATACTCTCTCGCAAGACAAAGAACAATCCCGTCCTTATCGGCGAACCGGGCGTTGGCAAGACTGCCATCGTCGAGGGTCTCGCACAGCGCATCGTGAGAGGCGACGTGCCGGAAGGCCTCAAGGACCGCACCGTCTTCGCCCTCGACATGACTGCCCTTATGGCGGGCGCAATGTACCGTGGCCAGTTCGAGGAGCGACTAAAGGCCGTCCTAAAGAAGATAAAGGAGTCCGAGGGGAAGATCATCCTCTTCATCGACGAAATCCACACCATCGTCGGCGCAGGCAAGACCGAAGGGTCCTCGGACGCGGGCAACATGCTCAAGCCCCTTCTCGCTCGCGGCGAGCTTCACTGCGTCGGCGCGACGACGCTCGACGAGTATCGCAAGTACATGGAGTCCGACAAGGCGCTCGAGCGCCGCTTCCAGCCCGTGCAGGTCGACGCGCCGAGCGAGGAGGACGCGATCTCGATACTGCGCGGCATAAAGGAGCGCTTCGAGAAATACCACAACGTGCACATCCGAGACGAAGCGCTCGTGAGCGCGGTCGTCCTGTCGTCGCGCTATATCCAGGACAGGTTCCTCCCTGACAAGGCGATTGACCTTCTCGACGAGGCGTGCGCGAGGATCCGCACCGAGATGGATTCCTGCCCGCAGGAGCTCGATGAGATCTCGCGCCACGTCAGGCGTCTCGAGATCGAGGAGATCGCGCTCAAAAAGGAAAAGGACGAGAACTCCAAGAAGCGGCTCGAAGAGCTTCAGTCAGAGCTAAAGGGTCTCAAGGAGAAGTCCGACGCGATGACAGCGCAATGGAAGCGCGAAAAGGCGGCAATCGAGGAAGTGCGCAAGGTGCGCGCAGACCTCGAGCAGGCGCGCATCCGCCATCAGCAGGCCGTGGATGCGGGCGATCTCAACGCGGCGGCGAAGCTGCAATACGGCGACATTCCCGCGCTTGAGAAGCGCCTGCACGAACACGAGGCCGCGGTAAAGTGCGGCGACGAGGCGCTCTTAAGCGAAGTTGTCACTTCGGACGAAATCGCGGAAGTCGTCTCGCGCTGGAGCGGAATTCCCGTGACGAAGCTCGTAGAGGGCGAACGCGAGAAGCTTATGCGCCTCGGCGCCACGCTGCACGAGCGCGTAATCGGCCAGGACAAGGCGGTGGACGCAGTTGCAGACGCGGTGCTCAGGTCTCGCGCCGGAATCAAGAACCGCAACAGGCCGGTTGGCGCGTTCCTCTTCCTCGGGCCGACGGGCGTCGGCAAGACGGAGCTCGCGAAGGCGCTCGCGCAGGAGCTCTTCGACGACGAGAACGCGATGGTGAGGCTCGACATGTCGGAGTACATGGAGAAATTCGCGGTCTCGCGTCTTGTCGGCGCGCCGCCCGGATACGTCGGCTTCGAGGACGGCGGGCAGCTCACGGAGGCAGTCCGCAGGAAGCAGTTCTCGGTCGTCCTTCTCGACGAAATCGAGAAGGCGCACCCGGATGTCTTCAACTTGCTTCTCCAGGTACTCGACGACGGCCGGCTCACAGACAGCCACGGGCGCACCGTGTCGTTCAAGAATACGGTCATAATCATGACGTCGAACGCGCCGAAGGACACGCTCAAGGACATCTTCCGCCCCGAGTTCCTGAACCGCCTCGACGAAATTCTCGAGTTCGACTCGCTTAACGAAAAGCAGATAGCGGAAATCGTGAAGCTGCAGCTGAAGGACTTCGCGAAGCGTCTCGCGGAGCAGGACTTCAAGCTCGACGTCGACGACAAGGCGCTCGCGCAGCTCGCGAAGGACGGCTACGACCCCGCGTTCGGCGCAAGGCCGGTCAAGCGCGCGATCCAGCGCGAGCTCGAGAACCCGATCGCGAAGAACATCATCGCGGGGAAGTATCTCCCGGGAGCCGAGATCAAGGTCACGGCGAAGAACGGCGCGATTGTCGTGTAGTCAGATGGTCCAGCCGCCGATCCCAAGGCAGCGGCAGACCTCGGAGACGAGGATCGCCCCGATCAGGATCGGCGCGACAAAGCGCACCATGATGACATAGAAAAGACGGAAGCCTACGCGCTCGCCGCTGCGCTGGCACTCTGCGAGGATTCTCTTGGGGCTCAAGACCCATCCGACGAACACGCAGATGAGCGCGGCGACGATCGGCGTCAGGATGTTCATCGACGTGTCGAAGAAGTCAAGCGGCGGAAGTCCGAAGAACTTGAGCGAGCTCCACCGCCCGTACCCGAACGCCGAAAGCGCGCCAATAGCGACAGACCAAACGCCGATCACCGCGACGGATTTGCCGCGGCTCGTCTTGAAGAAGTCGCAGACAGCGGCGACAAGCGCCTCCGTCATCGAGATGGCGCTCGTGAGCGCCGCGAAGAGGACGAGCGTGAAGAAGAAGAGCCCGATCCACGGACCTGCCGCGCCAAGCGAGAGGAAGACCTTTGGAAGAGTCTCGAACATGAGGCCGGGGCCTGCGTCGATCGCCGCACGCCCGCCTTCAGCCGCGCCTGCGGAGGCAAACACTACGACGACGGGGATTATCATGAAGCCGGAGAGGACTGCGACGAATGTATCCGCCGCGACGATCCTCACCGCCGCCTTCGGTACGGAATCGCGTCGCCGCATGTAGCTGCCGTAGGTGATCATGATTCCCATCGCAAGCGAAAGCGAGTAGAACATCTGCCCCATCGCGCCAAGCACGACCTTGCCGACGTTGTCGCACGACGAAAAGTCGGGAACGAGGTAGTACCTGATTCCCGCGCCCGCGCCGGGAAGCGTCGCGACATACACGGAAAGCGCAACGGCCATCGCGAGAAGAGCCGGCACGAGGACGAGGTTCGCCTTTTCGATGCCGTTTTTTACGCCGAGGACAATCACCACGAGGACTGCCGCCGTGAAGACGCACATCGCCACGAACGGCGCCCACGGCGCGGCGACGAACGCATCGAAGAACGCCTTGGGATCTGCTGTCGGCGCTATCCCTGCGAAGGCCGTTCCCGCATATGCCGCGAAGTAGCGGACGACCCACCCGCCGATGACGTTGTAGTACGGCAGGATGAAAAGCGGAACGAGAGTCGCGAGGACGCCGAGGAAGTTCCACTTAGGATGCCCAAGCTCGCCGAACGCCGTAAGCTGGCTTTGCCTCGCATAGCGCCCGATGGCAATCTCGGTGACGAGCAGAACGAAGCCGAGCGTGAGCGATAGCGCGAGGTAGACAGCAATGAAAACGCCTCCGCCATAGCGGGCAGCAAGATAGGGGAAGCGCCAGAGGTTTCCGAGTCCTATGGCAGACGCCGCCGCCGCAAGCACAAATGCAACCAAACCAGACCAGCTTGCGCGATTCTTCTTCATGGCGGCAGGAAAACCGTCAGACGACGGGACGGATATACTTTGACTTTAGAGCGCGCCACAGCACGACGCAGAACGCCGAAAGCGGAATCGCAAGGAAAAGCCCAAGGACAGGACCGAGGACAATCCCCCAGAAGAAGAAGGAGAAGATGACGCCTGCGTAGCCGAGCCCGGTCTTGTTGCCCTGGATCTTCGGCGTAATGAGATAGCCGTCGAGAAACTGGCCGATCGCCCACACGACGAGAACGAGAACGAGCCGCGTCGTCGACCCGCCGGTGCCGAAGTATGCGAGCGGCATCGCGACCGGGAGACACACGACCGTGCCGAAGAGCGGAACGAGGTTGAGGACGCCGAGCATGAAGCCGATGAAAAAGCCGTAGGGAAGACCGACGAGCGCGAAACCGAGCCCGTAGTACACGCCCTCGATGAGGCAGATAACCGTCTGGCGCTGGAAGAAGCTCACGAGGATCTCGACGAACGCGTCGATTTGCTCGGCTGCGAAATCGCGCGTCTCGGGCTTGAGGAAAGTGAGCTGCGAGACGATGTCGCTGCCGCGCCTCGGCTTTGACGTCAGGAAGAACACGAAGAATATGAGCGTCACGAGCGCGGAAAGAACTCCGCCGACGAACTTGAGCGCGCCGGTGCCCGCCTTGAGCGCCGCGCCGCCGTAGTTCGTGTAGAGATCACCTATGTTGTCGTAGCGCACGCCGAGCTGGTCGAGAAGCGACACCGACTTCGGGAACGTCGTCTTGAACCACTCGACGACATGGTTGGCCATCGTCGGCCCCTGCCGTATGAGGTTCGATATCTGGTCTACCGTTACAGCGCCAGCATACCAGAGGAAGAGGCCGAGCGGGACAAACACCGTCAGCAGCATCGCGGCGAGTGCGAGCGTCGGGTTTCTAACCTGCTTCTGCCACCATTCGTAGTAGGGCTTGAAGAAGAGCGACAGGAAGAATCCCAGTACGACGGGGATTATCGCGGACGATGCAAACGAAAGCACCTTGAAGACGACCCACAGCACAAAGGCAGCGAAGGCGAACACGAGCGACAGCGACAGGACCGTAATCCCCGCCGCTATCGTCTTCTTCTGGCTGTCGGTGAATTCAATCATCGTTCAGGTCACGCTTGTTCCGCCGCCCGCGCACGATGCAGGCGAGACAACCCCTCCGCAAACACCCGGTTCGCCGGCGAAGAGAATCATGCCTTCGCTGACGCCGACCGACATCTTCCTCGGCGCGAGATTCGCGACAAAGACGACTTCCTTGCCGACGAGCGCGGCTGGGTCGGGATACGCCCCGCGGATCCCAGAGAAGATCGTGCGCTTGCCCAATGAGCCCGCGTCGAGAACGAACTTGAGGAGCTTCGAGCTCTTCGGAACGATCTCGCAGCTCTCGACAACGCCAACCCTGAGGTCGAGCTTCTCGAAATCAGGGAAAGTAATCTCCGCCTTAAGTGGAACAGCCGGCGCCACTGACCCCTGACTCCTGACCCCTGACTCCTGACCCCTGACTCCCGACCCCTTGTTTTTGCTCGCGCGCGATTCGTGCGCAACTTCGCCGGAATCGGCGGGCTTAACAGTCGCCGCGGCAATCATCGCGTCAACCTGCTTGGAGTCGATGCGAGAAGCGAGATATTCATACTCCCCAAGCGAGACGCCCTCAATAGCCGTGTCGCGGGAACCCCATGTCCACTCCGCCTCGCCAAATAGCTTCATCGCCTTGTCGGCGTAGACTGGGAGAATTGGCTTCAGGTAAATTGCCAAGATGCGGAACGCGTTGAGCGCGGCCGTGAGGACGACGCGAGTCGCCTCGGCGTCGGTCTTGACCGTCTTCCACGGCTCCTTGCGGTCGAAATATTCGTTCGCCGCGTCTGCGAGACGGCAGATTTCGACGACCGCCAGGTTGAAGCGGCGATCTTCGTAGTAGCGCGCAATCGTCTCGCCGCCGTCGCGGAGCTTTTTCAAAAGCGCCAGCTCCTCGTCATGCCCCGCAAGACTCGCGAGCTTGCCGTCGAGCTTCTTCTGGAGCATCTGCGCAGAGCGCGAGGCGATGTTCGTGATCTTGCCGACGAGATCGGAGTTGACGCGCTGGACGAAGTCCGCGAGATTCAAGTCCATGTCGTCGGTCGTCCCGCCGAGCTTCGCCGCGTAGTAGTACCTAAGCGCCTCGGGCGGAAGATGGTCGAGGTATGTCCTTGCGTTGACGAAAGTACCCTTCGACTTCGACATCTTCTCGCCGTTGACGGTGAGAAAGCCGTGGACGAAGATCTTGTTCGGCTGCTGGAAGCCGGCGACGTTCAGCATCCCAGGCCAGAAGAGGCAGTGGAAGCGGATGATGTCCTTGCCGATGAAGTGATAACGCTCGGCATCCGAGTTCTGCCACCAGTCCTCGAACTTCTCGCCGTTCTTCTCGCACCAGTTGCGGAGCGAAGCGAGATAGCCAATCGGCGCGTCGACCCAGACGTAGAAGAACTTGTCCTTGTGCCCGGGGATCTCAAAGCCGAAGTACGGCGCGTCGCGCGAGATGCACCAGCCACGAAGCGGCTCCTTGAACCACTCAAGCAGCTTGTTCGAGACATCGCTCGTCGTGTGGCCTGGAATCCACTTCTCGAGGAAGTCGTGCTGCGGCTCGAGCTCGAAGTAGAGATGCTCCGACTCCTTCACGACGGGCGTGCCGCCGCAGGTCGTGCACTTCGGATTCCCAAGCTCCTCGGCGCCGTAGGTCGAACCGCACTTGTCGCAGCTGTCGCCATACTGCCCCTCCGCGCCGCACTTGGGGCAAGTGCCCTTCACGAAGCGGTCGGGGAGGAACATCTTGCAGTGCTCGCAGTAGAGCTGGGGCGACGACTTCTTCGTTATCCCGCCCGACTTCTCCATCGCCGCGAAGAACTGCTCGGAGAACGCCTTGTTCTCTGGCGAGTTCGTCGTGTAGTAGTTGTCGAAGGTGACCTGGAAGTCGGTGAAGTCCTTGAGGTGTATCGCGTGCGTGCGCGCGATGAGATCCTCGGGCGAGATCCCCTCCTTACGGGCGCGGATCATCACGGGCGTGCCGTGCGTATCGTCCGCGCAGACATAGACGCACTCGTTCCCGCGCAGCTTCTGGAAGCGCACCCAGAAATCGGTCTGGATGTATTCCACAAGGTGTCCGAGGTGGATGTCACCGTTGGCGTACGGAAGCGCGCTCGTAACGACTATGCGTCTCTTCTTTTCCGGCATGGCTGGTCTCCGGCCCTTTTAAAAGCGGCCTTACTTCGTCGAAGTGCGGTCGTTGTACTCGCCCGTCTCCGTGTTGATGCGGATCACGTCGCCCTCGTTGATGAAGAGCGGAACGGCCAGCGTATAACCGCCCTCGACGGTCGCCGGCTTCGTCACCTTACCGGACGCGGTGTTGCCCTTAACGCCGGGCTCGACCTTGATGACCTTGCGCTCGACGAGCTGCGGGAGATCGACGCCGATGACCTTGTCATTGAAAAAGAGCGCCTTGACTTCCATCTCGTCCATGAGGAAGTACTTCTTGTCGCCCATGACGTCGTAGCTGACGCGGATTTCCTCGAAGTTGTCGTCGGTGAAGACGAACGCCGTGCCGTCGTCGTAAGAGTAGGTCACGCTCATCTGCACGAGCTCAGGCTTCTCGAACTTGTCGCCCGAACGATAGCTCTTGGTGCAGCCGCCGCCGGTCATCATGTTGCGCAGCTTGCAGTTGTAGATTGCCTGGCCCTTGCCCGGCTTCGAGAACGAGAACTCCGTGATTTCCCACGGCTCTCCGTCAATAAGAAGCTTCACTCCCTTGTGCAGCTCTCCGGCTCCGATTACTTCGCCCATTTTTGGCTCCTGTTTCCTTTAATGGTTAAAAACAGGAATAGTATATCAAAAATCGGGCTATAATGAAATGGGCTTGCGCCACCAGGAGAGATACTCGATGTTCCCCATCTCGCGTCCCTTGATCGGAGATTCAGCAAGCCCAAGAAGCTCGAGGCCAAGCTCCTCCTTCGCAAAGCGGACGATTTCGTCGCGCGCTGCGAGCCGAAGATTCTCGTCTCGGACAAGCCCTCCGGGGGCGTTGCCCTTCCCGACCTCGAACTGAGGCTTTATGAGCGCGACGATCTCGCCGCCTGGCGCGAGCACGTCGCGTATCGGCGGCAGGATGAGCTTGAGCGAGATAAAGGAAACGTCCGTGACCGCAAGCGCCGGGACTTCGGGCAGGTCCTCTGGCTTCATGTAGCGGGCGTTGAAATTCTCCCTGACCCAAACGCGGGGATCAGTGCGCAGACTGTAGGCGAGCTGGTTCGTGCCGACGTCGACGGCCATCACGCGCCTTGCGCCATGCTGGAGAAGGCAGTCGGTGAACCCGCCGGTGGAAGAGCCGACGTCGAGGCATGTCTTCCCCTCGGCGCCCAAAGCCCGTTCCCCATTACCCGTTCCCCACAACCCGAACGCGCCTTCGAGCTTCTCGCCTCCGCGCGAGACAAAACGCGGTGGAGACTCTATCTCGACCGGAGTTTCGTCGTCGACCTGGCGGGACGCCTTGTATTCGGTCTGCCCCGCGACGCGCACCTTGCCTTCCATCACGAGCGCCTGCGCGCGCGTGCGGCTCTCGGCGAGGCCGCGCTCAACGATAAGGATGTCAAGGCGACGCTTCAACTACTTGATGAACTCGAGCTTCCTGATCTCGCTGTGCGGGAACGTGCGGTTGATGCCGAGGGAAACTTCGATCTCGACGCCGTTCGCCGTGTTGGAGATGAGAACGCCGCGGTGGACGCCGCTGTCCGTCGTGATCTCGACGTTCGGCGTGAACACGCGCTTGAGCCTGACGTTGACGGTCTGCGTCTTGCGGTTCTCGACGACTGGGTGCTTCGTCGCGTCGGCGTACCCTTCGCGCCTCAAGACGAGGGTGTGCTCGCCCTCGCGCACGTTCTCGATCGCGAACACCTCGCTCGCGTCGCCGCCGTCGCCCTTCGACTTTGTCGTGCCGACGCGGCTGCCGTCGAGAAACACTTCCACTCCGACGGGAATCGTCCTGACCTCGATGCGGCCCATCACGTTGTCAAGCCGGAACTCCTCGACAATCGAGCCGCCGTTTTCAAGCGTGACGGTCTTTGTAGCCGTGGCAAAGCCCTCCTTCTCGACGCGGATCGTGTAGCTGCCCGGATTGAGCCCCGTAAGCGATATCGGGCCCTTCCCCTCGGGCCTGTCGTTGACGTAGAACCGCGCCCCGTCTGGAACGGACGAGAGCGACATCGTGCCGGGAAGCCCCGAGAGCTTGACGAACAGCGTCTGGCTCTCGCCGGCGACAATGGCGAGCTCGCGCGACTCGCCTTCAAACCCCTTCTTCTTGATCTCTACCGTCGCGCGCCCCTTTGGAACGCCGTCGACCTTCACCGGCGTCCTCCCGCGAGGATGGCCGTTGACCGTCACCTCGGCGCCCGCAGGCTCGCTCGTCACCTCGACAATGCCGGAATCTATGACAAGCGACTCGTTCTTCACGAGAGGCGTGCGTCCGCTGAACTTCACGTCGACGTTGCGCGGCTGGTAGCCGGGCTTCTGCACGAGGAGGCGGTACGAGTCCTTCGCGTCAAGCGACGTGACGAGACGAGGCGTCTTGCCGAGCGACACGCCGTCGAGAGAAACGTCGCATCCAGCAGGCTCGGTGACGAGGAGCAGTATTCCCTTGATCGGGCGAAGCACAGCGTTCTTGCTGACCGCACCGCCTTCGCGAAGGAACATGAACTCGTCGACCCCGTCGTAGTTGGCCAGCTCAAAACGGACGTGGCGGCGGCCAGGCGCAAGATCGTAGAGCGTAAGCGGCGTGACGCCGCGCGTCATGCCGTCGATAATCACGGTGGCGCCATCCGGCTGGCTCGAGAAGTCGCAGCGTATCGCCTTCGACTCTTCTGCGAACGCGGCGAACGCGGCGAGCGCTATCGAAAGAAAGATTCCCCTCATTTTCCACCCCTCGCCTTCTTCATGCGATTTTCGACGTCTACGAGACGCGCATTGGCCTCGGCGTGGCGCGGATCATCCCTGTCGGGCACGAGCTCGCACAGTATCTTGAGCTCGTTCTGCGCCGTCTCCCAGTCCCCGAGGTTCATCGCCTTGTCCGCGAGGAAGCGCTGGTCCTCGTAGCGTTGCTTGAGCTCCTCCTCGGTGCGCGCGAGCTTCTCCTTTATCTCCGCGTAGCCATCTGGCTTCGGGTTGATAGTCTCAAGGTAGAAGAGCGCGTCCTTGTAGGCCTTGACTGCCGCGCTCAGGTTGCCGTACTCGACCTCGCGGTCCTCCCACTTGGTGTCGGCTATCTTCGCGCTCTCACCGCTGAGCTCGATCAGCTTCTCCTTCGAGTACTGTATCGCCCAGATGCCGAGCTCGTTCCTCGAGAACGCCTCGAGCGACTCACGCACTTCGCGGAAGGCGTCGGGCTCCTGCGTGTTCTCGACGAGAACGTCCTTTATGCTGTTCCAGCGCACGACGCGGATCCTGAAGCTCTTGAGCGCGTTCTCCTCCTCCACGCTCGAGCCGACGTACTCGTCCTCGAGCGCGGCGAACCCGGGCTTCTCGAGAATCTCGAGGATCCTCTTCTTCGCCTTGTCGGAAAGCTTCGCCTTCTTGTCGACGTGGCGGTTCTCGCCCGGCACGTCGTCAAACGCGACGCGCAGGACCCCAGACCCGTCGATTTCCATCCTGTAGCTGAACACACGCGCGGAGTCTGCCTCGACCTTCTCGTAGCGGAGCGAGACGAGCTTCTGCTCGGGCTTCTCCTCGACGACGGGCGCAATCGGCTTCTCGGATTCGCGCGGGGCGCAAAGGACGACGGCTATTGCGATTGCGACCGTGAGCGCCGCAACGACCCACAGGACGTTGGCGATCATCGTACGCTGGTGGCCGCCATGGGCCTTGGAAGGCTTGCCCGACGCGGCTCCTCCTTTCGCCGCGCCGGCGGGAGCGGAACCGAGACCGAGGTCGATCGTCGCAGCAGGTCTAGCGGCTGCAGGGCGCGAAGCGGGCTCGTTCGCGGCCGGCGCAGACGCGGCCTCTCCGGCAACCGTAATCGTAGTCGAGCCGACCTCAATAGTGTCGCCCGGCTTTAGTTCGCGGGAGTCAGAGCCAAGCTGCTCGCCGTTTACAAACGTTCCGTTCGCGCTCGCGAGATCGGTTACGCGCACCCCCGCCTCGCCGGACTGCTCGAAAAGGCAGTGGTTGCGGGAAAGCTCTTCGTCTGGTACGCACACGTCGTTCGAGGACGATCGGCCGAGGCGCACGCCTCCCGGCCCTACCTCGAATCGCGTGCCGGACATCGGGCCGGACGCGATAAGGAATTCTGGTCGTTTCGCCATTTCTAGTCTTTCTTCTGTTTACAGCATCCCCTTCATCGCCTGCGACAGGACGGGCCCGAGCAGGATTATGAACACAGCGGGGAAAATGCAAAGCATCAGCGGACCGAGCATCTTCGTCGGCGCCTCGTGCGCCAGCTTCTCGGCGCGATCGAAGCGGCGGCTTCTCAGCTGCTCGGACTGTATGCGGAGTATCGCGCCTATCGAGACACCCAGCTCGTCGGCCTGGATGAGCGCAAACGCGACCGACCTCAAGTCGCTCTGGCGGACGCGCTCGGCCATGTTCCTGAGCGCCTCCTTGCGCGACAAGCCGACCTGTATCTCCTTCGTCATGCGGAGAAGCTCCTCGTTGAGCGCGTCGAGCTTGCGCGACTGGCAGTTGCGCTGGAGCGCGCTTATGAAATCCATGCCCGCCTCAACGGAGAGCGTGAGGATGTCGAGGACGAACGGCAGCGCCTTCATTATCGCGAGATGGCGATTCTTGAGGGCGCCCCTGAGCCACATCATCGGCTGGAGGTAGAAAAGCGCGATTCCAAGGAGGCTTATCGGCACGAAGCCCGACGAGAACGGCGAGTCGGGAAGTGCCGCGCCGAGGAGAGCGATGAAAATGGTCCACGCCGCGCCGAGGACGATCGGGCAGAGAATCTTGAGCGCGACGAACTCGCGGCCGGAGAGGAGCCCTTCGAAGCCGGCGGCGACGAGCATCCAGTCAGCCGTCTCGACCTGCTTTGCAAACATCGGGCGAGAGACGAGCTTGTCGAGGTTCCCCACGAAAGGAAGGAGCATCTTGAACACCATCGGGATCGACCGCTCCTGGCGGCGGCCGTCTGCGAGCGTGACGTATGTCACGTCCTTCGCGACTTCTGAGGCGTACCACGCTATTCCGGCCGCGCAAAGCGCCCAGAACACTATCGCCGCCATGCTGAACATGGATTCCATGCCGACTTGCTCCAACGCAATCCACAGAATACGCGGATGCGTTTTTGATATTATACCATAAAATCCGACGTTCGGGAGCCGCTTGCCGCAATGTCTACTTCCGGCCGAGCGTCACCGTCGCGGACCTGACCGACGGGAGGGACGCCGTGAGCTTGAGCGGAAGACCCGAGCCGCCCGTCCTGCGGACGATCACGAGCGCGCGCCCGTAGTAGAGCGGATGCGAAGATGTGTCCGCGAACGAGTCGAGCCCGCTGTGGGAGCCGTTGCCGACGGCAGCGATCTCGCCAGGGCCCTCAAGCTTGAAGTTCACGCGGTCCTTCGCGAGAGGAAGGACGGTCCCGTATTCGTCCACGAGCTCGACCTTGACGAAGCCAAGCTCGCCGTCAGCAAGTTCACTCTGCTCTGGCGTAAGCTTCACCGCCGCCGCCTTGTACGCCGTCTTGCGGGAGTCCTCGCCTATCGGACGGCCGTTCTTGAACGCGACGACCTTGATCTCGCCCGGCATGTACGGGACTTCCCAGACGATGCGATAGCGCGCCGTCACCTTGTAGTAGTTCGGATTGCCCTTTTCTACAATGGCTCCTGCGTCCTTTACCTTCTTCCTGCGACCCGCGCTCTCGCCGTTCACGAAAAGCTCCGCCTCGTCGCCGCTCGTGTAGCACATGACCGTCACTTTCTCCCCTTCGCGTCCGGCCCAGTTCCAGTGCGGCAGGAGATGGACCGTTTCCTTCTTGTCGTTCCAGCACGAGCGATAGAGCCAGTAGCGGTCTTTCGGCATCACGCAGAGGTCGCAGATCCCGAAGAAGGAGCTTCTGCAAAGCTTGTAGCCAGGCGCCGGCTCGCCAAGATAGTCGACGCCCGTCCAAACGAACTCTCCGGCGACAAACTTGTCGCGTTCCATTCTCGCAAACTCCATGTCGGGTATGTCCGCCCATTTCGCCGCGCAGCGGTCGTAGGCATCGATCTCCACTACCGTCTCCCAATCGTAGTTCGTCGGGTTCGCAGACGGGGTCGGAGGGAAGCACCCCCAGCTCGAGAACGCAGACGCCGACTCGGAGTACACGATCGGCTTATCCGGGAACTTCTCCCTCATCGGCATGTAGCGCTCGCTGTAGTTCCACCCGGTCAGGTCAAGCGCGGCGTAATCGCCGCGGCCCGCGGACTCCGTGTAACAGCAGCCGATGCCGACGGGGCGCGTTGTGTCTTCGGAAAGGACGACTTCACGGAAGAGCTTGCAGCGTTCCTCGTACACTCCCGCCGGGTAGTCTTCGCGACGCGGCGAGATTTCGTTTCCGATCGACCAGCACACGACGCATGGATGGTTGCGGTCGCGGCGCACGAACTGCTTCAGGTTGCACGAGACGTATTCCTCGAGCGTGTCGCCCTCCGCAATGCCCGCAGTTCCGTCCCACTTGTCGAAGCACTCGTTCCACACGAGGATGCCCATCTCGTCGCAGAGGTCGAGAACTTCCTCCGCAGGCGCGTTGTGCGACGTCCTGAGGGCGTTCACGCCCATATCTTTCATCACCTCGAGCTGACGGCGCATCGCGCCCTTGTCGAACGCCATGCCGAGCGGCCCGAGATCGGAATGAAGGTTAACGCCCTTGAGCTGCACGCGCCGGCCGTTCAGGATGAAGCCGTCGTTCGCAGTGAACTTGGCGGTGCGAATGCCATAGCGGTACTTCTTGCCGCAGATCGTCGTCTCGTAGAGCTTCGGGTTCGCGACATCCCAGAGAACGGGACGCTCGACCTCGAACTCGTTGACAATCGGGCTCGCGCTCACTGGCGTAAGGTATTCGACGCGCACTTTCGCGCGCTCGGGCGTTATCTCGGGAGTCGTGATCTTGACCGACCCCCATATCGCGCGGTCTTCGGCATCTTCGACGACGAGCTTGACGTCGCGGTAGATTCCCGCGCCCGGATACCAGCGGCTATAGTGTTTCGTCGTGTCGACCTTCACGAGAAGTTCGTTCTTCTCGCCGAACTTGATCTTTGCCGAGATGTCGACCTCGAACGACATGTAGCCATAGTCCCAGCTGCCCACCTTCTCGCCGTTCAGGAACACCTCCGGGCGCGCCATCACGCCGCCGAACCTGAGCGCGACGAACTTGCCTGCGGAGTCCGCGGGGAGCTCTATCGTGCGGCGGTAGTATCCGACGCCCTGCCAGGGGAGCATCCCCGTGCCGTGGTCGAGCTTCTCGTCGAACGGCCCCGTGATCGCCCAGTCGTGCGGCACGCGAACGGCGGCCCACGTCTTCTGGTCGCGCGAGAACTCCCAGCCGTCACGCAGGACGGACTCGCCCTCCACCGGGCCGCCCTTGCCGGTTACGGAGAAGACGAGCGAACAGAGAACTGCGACTGCGTAGCAGACGATTCCCTTGCACTTTTTCGTCAGCACATTATGGTCGACCATACAATCCTCCTTTGTTCAAAAACCGCTTGCCGCGACGCCTACTTACGGCCAAACGTCACCGTCGCGGACCTGACCGACGACGCCGACGCCGTAAGCTTGAGCGGAAGACCAGAGCCGCCAGTCCTGCGGACGACAACAAGCGCGCGCCCGTAGTAGAGCGGATGCGAAGAGGTGTCCGCAAACGAATCGAGCCCGTTGTGCGAACCGTTGCCGACGGCGACGATCTCGCCGGGGCCCTCGATCTTGAAGTTTACGCGGTCCTTCGCGAGTGGCAGGACAGTTCCGTCGTCATCTTCGATCTCAACCTTCACGAAGCCGAGCTCGCCGTCAGCGAGCTCTGCCTGCTCGGGCGTCAGCTTCACCGCCGCCGCCTTGTACGCGGTCTTGCGGAAGTCCTCGCCTATCGGGCGGCCGTTCCTGAACGCGATGACCTTGATTTCGCCCGGCTCGTAGGGAACCTCCCACGAAATGCGGTAGCGCTCCGTCACCTTGTAGTAGTTCGGATCGTCCTTGTTCGCGACATTTCCTGCGTCCTTCACCTTCTTCTTGCGGCCAGCGCTCTCGCCGTTCACAAAGAGCTCCGCCTCGTCGCCGCTCGTGTAGCACACGACAGTGACCTTCTCGCCCTCGCGACCATCCCAGTTCCAGTGCGGCAGGAGATGGATCGTGTCCTTCCTGTCGTTCCAGTACGAGCGGTAGAGCCAGTAGCGGTCCTTCGGCATCGCGCAGAGGTCGCAGATTCCGAAGAAGGAGCTTCGGCACAGGTTCGGGTTCGGCGACGGCTCGCCGAGGTAGTCGATGCCCGTCCAGACGAATTCGCCCGCGACGAACCGGTCGCGCTCCATCCTCGCGAACTCCATGTCGGGAATGTCAGACCACCAGGCGGAGCAGCGGTCGTAGGAATCGATGTCAACGACAGTCTTCGGGTCGTAGTTCGTGGGATTCGCCGTCGGGGCATCGGGGAAATAGCCCCAGCTCGAGAACGCAGACGCAGACTCAGAGTACACGATCGGCTTCTCAGGGTACTTCTCGCGCATTGGCATGTAGCGCGCATTGTAGTTCCATCCCGTCAGATCCATCGAGGCATAGTCGCCGCGACCAGCGGATTCCGTGTGGCAGCATCCGATTCCGACTGGCCGCGTGTCGTCCTCGCTTAAGACCGCCTTGCGGAACAATGAGCAGCGCTCGTCACTGACACCCTGCTCGTAAGGTTTGTTATCGTTCCATTCAACCTTCTGGCCCTTTGGCGTGATCTCATTTCCGATCGACCAGCACACTACGCACGGATGGTTGCGGTCACGGCGCACGAACTGCTTTAGGTTGCGCGAGACATATTCCTCGAGTGTGTCGCCCTGTGTGATGCCCGCAGTCCCGTCCCACTTGTCGAAGCATTCGTTCCACACGAGTATGCCCATCTCGTCGCAGAGGTCGAGAACTTCCTCCGCAGGCGCGTTGTGCGACGTCCTGAGGGCGTTCACGCCCATGTCCTTCATGATCTCGAGCTGGCGACGCATCGCGCCCTTGTCGAACGCCATGCCGAGCGGCCCGAGGTCGGAATGGAGATTCACGCCCTTGAGCTGCACGCGCCGGCCGTTCAGGATGAAGCCGTCGTTCGCGGTGAACTTGGCGGTGCGGATGCCATAGCGGTACTTCTTGCCGCAGATCGTCGTCTCGTAGAGCTTCGGATTCGCGACGTCCCAGAGGACGGGACGCTCGACCTCGAACTCGTTGACAATCGGGTTCCCGCTCACGGGCGTGAGATATTCGACGCGCACCTTCGCGCGCTCGGGCGTGACCTCGGGCGTCGTGATCTTGACAGACCCCCAGATAGCGCGATCCTCCGCGTCCTCTACGACAAGCTTGACGTCGCGGTAGATGCCCGCGCCCGGATACCAGCGGCTATAGAGCTTCGTCGTGTCGGCCTTGACGAGAAGCTCGTTCTTCTCACCGAACTTCAGCTTCGCGGAAATGTCGATTTCGAACGACATGTAGCCGTAGTCCCAACCACCTACCTTCTCGCCGTTGAGAAACACCTCGGGTCGCGCCATCACGCCGCCAAACCTTAGCGCGACGAACTTGCCGGCCGCGTCAGACGGAAGCTCAATCGTACGGCGGTAGTAACCAACGCCTTTCCACGGAAGCATTCCGGTGTTGCCGCCGATCTTCGTGTCGAACGGACCTGCAATCGCCCAGTCGTGCGGCACGCGCACGCCCTTCCATTCCTTCTGGTCGCGCGAGAACTCCCAGCCGTCGTGCAGGACAAACTCGCCCTCCGCAGGTCCCTGCTCTACAGCGAGCACGGCCTTGACTTCTTCCTCGATCGCGGACTTCGTGCGCTTGTCGGGCGCGAGCACGTAGCCGCGCAGGTAATACGGCATCCAGCCCTTCGTCCAGGAAGTGTCCTTGAAAGGCGCGTCGTAGAGCGCGCGGTCGGGAAGGATGTCGTCGGTCGTTCCCGCCTTGCCGTCTGGCCCCTTCGAGTAGAGCGTCGGATATTCGCTTTCGCCGTTGTTGACGTAAACGTAGTCGTGCCCCCAGGGGTCTTTCACGACGTGGTTCACGTACGGGCCGTTCCAGCCCTTCTTCCGCGGCGTAATTGCCGCGAGCGCCTCGAGCCCCTCTTCGTTCGACGGATAGCTGCCGACGTGGTAGCGATAGCGGCCTAGCGCGACCGCGACTGCGTCGATCGACTTCCTGACGAGAATCTGCGCGCGGGAGATTTCCTTGGGGCCGCCCTTGCCCGTGACGGAGAGGACGAGCGAGCCGAGGATCATAAGTCCGAGGATCACTACCGCGTAGAAGACGATTCCCTTCTTGAAGTTCGGCGCGCCTCCGCCGAGAGCCGCGCGCTTCGCCTCGTACTCGCGCTTTATCGCCTTGATGGCGGCAATCTTCTTTTTCTTCTGGGGATCCTTCGTCGGAAACTTCTTCTTCAACGCATTATAGTCGACCATGTCATCCTCCTTGAATCATTGATATTATACCATAATGACCTGCGTAAATTCAGCAGAGGCAGAGAACCGCGACGCCGGCCAGGACAGCGGCGAGGGCGATGGCCTTGCGGCGCAGATTAGTCTCGTGGAAGACCGCGCCGCCGAGAAAGAACGTGAGCACGACGCTCGCGCGGCGGATCATGCTGAGCACCGAAATGCGCGCGTCCGGAACTGCGATGGCGTTGAAGTAGCACGCGTCCGAAAGCGCGAGCAGCAGGCCAACCATCGGAATCGTCCACCGCCACGAAAACGGGGCGCTCGCTCTCGACCTCGAGAACCACACGGCAGCCGCGGCAAAGTATATCACGCACATCCCCCCCATGAACCACCAGAGGACAGTCGCCGTCGGGATGCCGAGCCCCCGCAGAAGATGCTTGTCGTACAGCGCCGAGCAGCTGCCGAGCACCGTGCCGAGGAACGCGAGCCAGATAGCCCTGTCGCGGCGGAAGTCGATGCCCTCGCGCCGTGCGGAGAGAGAGAAAAGGACGCAGCCGGCGACTACCATCGCCATTCCCGCGGCCTGGACGAAGGTCGGCGTCTCGGCGAAGACGACTATGGCGCCGATGAGAGTCCACAGCGGGCCGGTCGCGCGTATGGGCGCGGCGAAGGTGATCGGGAGAGTCCTGAGCGCCATGTATGTCGCCGTCCAGCTCGCCCCCACGATCACGCTCTTTACGAGCAGCAGCGCAATTTGGCGCGGCGGCGTGGAGAGCGCCGCGGCAAATGTGCCGCGCGAGACGAGAAACGCCGTCACCGCGAGCCAGCCGACGAAAGTGCTGCCGAGCAGCGTCGGGAACACGGCGTTGCCGCGGACAGACGCCTTCTTGCTGAGGTCGTAGAGACTAAGGACGACGCACGAGGCCAGTATCCAGCCAATCCAATGCTGCTGCATCGCGCTACCCTATGTCCCCTCTGCCTTGCATATGCGCGTACATTATACCAAATTCGCGCCGCAGAGACGTGCCCCGCGCCGTCAGACCCTTCTGCCCCCCCCGCGTCGGCAAAACCCCTCGCGCGCGCGTCAAACCTCACGCGAGTCTCGTAGTGCAAAATCGGGGCCTCGGGCGTTTCGAACCAGCCGATGCCGATCTCGAGGATGCTTCCTTCCTCGCGGATGCCGCCTATGTGGTCGAGGTGACGCACGCACTCCTCGGCCGCGACGGAGAAATGGCTCGTGTCGTTTCCATCGAAGAAGACAAAGACTGGCATGCCCTGTGCGACCTCGGTGTGCGAACGCGCGCCCCAGTTCGGGCGCATGCCGCAGTCGCCTGTGTTGACGTTCCAGGAATAGTCCATGCCGACCTGCGGAACCAACGCCGACAGCCGCATCTTCGGCGGAACCTTCGCCTCCGCGCAGTCGAGCGTGATCTTCGCGATCTCAGCGCCATCAGGCGCGACCTCGCGAGAAAGCTCAAGTTTCCAGCCATCGCGATCCTCGCTGTCGGCCTTGACCTCTCCAAACGAAAACGTAGCCGCAGCAGCAGCGGCAAGAAACATCAATGTCATTTCTGTATTCTCCTTTACTTTCCGACGCGCTCGACCTTAAGCGTCCACTCGACGGGGGCTTTCGGGTCGAATCGGTATTTCCCCATCGGCGCCGGGCCACAGCTCGCGCCGCCAAGACCAGTCTGCCTGACGTCGAGGTTCAAAAGAACGTCGTCGCTCGGAACGAGCGGGGTGCGCATGCGACGCTGGCCGTTGATGTGGCGCGAATACGCAAGCGTCTCCCAATCGTAGTGAAGCGCCTGCACGAAAAGCGGCTCGTTCGCAGAGAACCTCACGCCCCTGCCGTATCTATCGGTAAACTCCGCCCAACGAACGTCGCACTTCATGCCGCAGTCCTGCGGACGCACGTAGTCGACATACTGCTCAGTTACAGTTGACCGCCACAGCCCCACGAAACTCGCGGTCTTGCGATCGATGTAGTTCTCCCACGGGCCACGCCCATACCACGCCATGTTCTCGTAGGCGCAGCCGAGCCGAAGCGAAAGGCCAAGGCGGGGCAACGCTTCGGACATGCGGCCAAAGGGCGTGACCTTGTTTTTCAGCGTGACGGATCCATCGGACGCAAACGTCCACTCGCACTCGTGTTCGAAGCCCGCGCCCTTCGTGCCGTCAACCGAGACTTTGGTCTTCACGACATTGCCATCCACGACAATTCTCCCCGGATGATACTTGAGCTGCGTAAGCCCACAGCCCTCAAATCCCTTCGAGCGGTCGTCGAACATCCAGCGGTCGTTGTCAGTCCACGCGCGAGCGCAGGTGAGACGCGGGCCCGCCGTGATGCCGTCGAAGTCGGAGAGTATCGTCGCGCCACGCATCACGAGAAGCTTAAGCGTGCCGGTCTTGCGGCTGAATACGGCGTATGTCCTACCGCGCTCGATAGTCACTTCGTCGCCATCCTCGTCATGCGCAGCTACCGCGTCGCCGTCTGGTTTTTCTTTGGCGGCCGGCTTCTCGTTAAGTAGAATCTGGTCACGGGCGACAACATAGCCCTTCTTCGCCCAAAGAGCATCGGCCTTCGTCAGGAACTCGAAGTTGACAAACACCTCCTTCTCCTTGCCGACGATCGCAAGCGCCGCGTCAAGTTCCGGAACCTTGAAGTTTGCTTTTGCGAGCGGGGCGAGAGCCGGAACCGTGAAAGACCCCTCTCCCGCCTTCTCGCCGTCAGCGAGCAAAGTCCAGCGGCCGTCAAACTGAGAGGCATCGGTGAAGCAGAACCTGTTTTCAAGAACAAAGCCGCCATCATTCTTGGACACGACGAGATCCTGATAGACATGCCCAACCTCTATCAACTTCGGAGACACGTTGCGGAACGGATCCACAATCCCATTGCAGCAAAACGGGCCGTCGTTCGGGAAATCGTCGAAATCACCGCCGTATGCAAGGAAACGCTCGCTGCGTCCAGTCTTCGGGTCTATGCGCCCTGTTTCTTTCCATATCGCCTGATCGACCCAATCCCAGATGCAGCCGCCGACAAGCGCGGGATAGGCGTAGATAAGATCCCAATACTCCTTCAGGTTGCCGACGGCATTGCCCATCGCGTGAGCATACTCGCACATGATGAACGGCTTGCCCGCGAAGTGGTCGTTAAACTCGTCGGACATCACCCTTGACCCCGGCTTCTCGTTGCCAAGTTTGCCGCGCTCTTCGACCCACTCGACCGACGGATACATCGTAGAGTCTACGTCCGCGTCCTTGTTGGCGCGCTCCCAGTGGATCGGGCGCGAGGGATCAACCTTCCTCACCGCCGCGATAGCATTGCGGAAGCAGTCGCCGTGTCCAGTTTCGTTGCCCATCGACCAAAGGGTGACGGACGGATTGTTGCGATAGAACACGGCGTGGCGTTCATTGCGCTCGACGATCGTATGGTTCCACTCCTTGAATCGTCCAATACTATTTTCGCCGTAGCCCGGCTCGTGTCCCTCGACGTTCGCCTCGGCGATCACGTAGACGCCGTAGCGGTCGCAAAGGTCATACCAGAGGCGATGGTCGGGATAGTGGCAAGTGCGGACGGTGTTTATGTTGAACTGCTTGAAGAGCGTGATGTCCTTCAGCATGTCGTTGAGACTGACGGTGCGACCGTTCTCGGCGTTCGTCTCGTGGCGGTTCACGCCCTTCATCTTGACAGGCATTCCGTTCACAAGGAATGTGTTGCCAACGATTTTCTGCTCCTTGAAGCCGACCTTCTTCGAACGGATGTCGCCGCCCTTCTTCACGACAAGCGTGTATAGATAGGGGTCTTCTGCGCTCCAGAGGCGCGGCAGGGAAGAAAGTGGAAAGTTAAAAGTTGAAAGTTTAAAGTTAAGGTTAGCGACGGGCTTTCTGCTCGCGTCGTAAAGCGTTGCGTCCCACTCGCCGTCAATACCTTCTATTGAAATGGAGGCCTCCTTGCACTTTCCACCTTCAACTTTCAACTTTTCACTCACCTTGAAATCCCAAATCCCATCTTTCGGCATTGACCAGAGCGTGACGTCGCGGAAGATGCCGGAATAACGGAACATATCCTGGTCTTCGAGATAGCTACCGTCACACCACTTGAAGACTTGTACAGCAAGAAGATTGGTGCTTGGTGCTTTCGCGCCTGCGGCGCTGGTGCTTGGTGCATTGAGGAACTCAGTGATATCGAACTCACTTGGCAGCTTGGAGTCCTCGGCATAGCCGACTTTCTTGCCATTGACCCAGACATAAAACGCGGAGCCAACGCCCTCGAAGCGAAGGATCACCCTGCGACCCTTCCACGTCTCCGGCACAGTGAAAGTGCGGCGATAGCTGGAGACTGGGTTAAAGTCGTGCGTTCCGGAGTCGCGGTCGAAGATCATGGCAAAACCTTCGTCCGCATGATTCGACATATCTTTATGCGGATAGCGGACGTTCGTGTAGATCGGGCTTCCGTATCCACGAAGCTCCGCGCAGCTCGGGACGTCTATCGTCGCCCAGTCGGCGTCGTCGAAGTCCGGCTTCCAGAAATCGAGCGGACGCCGCGCGGGGTCGCCGACCCACTTGATCTTCCAGTCGCCGTCCAGCGTGACGACGTAGGGGGTAGGGGGCTCAATCGCATCCGAAAACGCCGCCTGCTCGTCCGCGAGCGGCATCGCGTATGTCCTCGCCGGCAGGCGGTTAATCGAGTTGATCTCGAAATTCTCCCAATCATTGGTCTCCGCGGCAAATGCACCGCACGCCGCCAATCCAATTGCCACTACTATCCTCTTCATGAACGCCCCTTTCTATTTTTAGACAATTAGCCGTGTAGGACATGCAGATCATGCAGAAAGTCTACACGATCTACATGGTTCAAGATCAAGTTTCACTTCATGCGACCAGTATACGCGTAGACACCACTCGAATCGACGGCCGACTTGAAGAGCTCAAAAGGGGCAGAGCTTATTGATACACTTCTGACCCCTCCCAGCAGATACAGACATGTTTGGCTATCTTCCACTTAAATACCCTCCGTTCCACGCATCTATGCTCGGAATCGTCACTAACGAATCCTTTCCGTCTTTCTCCAGCGCAAGCTCAACAGGCTCGTGCCGCATTTCATTCCAGACGGCAGCAGTCCATTCCCGCGGAAGATTGCGCAGTCGAACCAAAACCGGGCCCTGCTCTGCGATGCGCAAATTCAGAAGTGACAAACAGCGGAAATGCCCATCTGTGTCGACATGTGCTTGCATAAGGCCCACAAAAGGCGACTTTACGAGCGCAGGCAGCCCACCGGCTCGGCTGTCGAGGTCTTCGCGAAAGGCCTGGACTTCGGAAGATGTCATATTGTTTGCGTATCTTTCGCAATCGGCATTCGTCAATTCCCCGACAGAACGACCTGGCCCCGCCAGTACGGGAATCGCGACTCGGCGGATTCCGATCCTGGGGGCGCCCGGCATGGTGAAGCCAACGGCGGTGCTGCCATCTATCGTCTTTGCGTAGCCATGCAAGACAGGCGATGCTTCCGCTAGAGACTTCCAGAATGTGCGTCCATAAAGCGCAGGATCTTCCATTGCGCTATTGGAAATGAAAAAGCTCACGGAATTCATACCGCACATGAGCGCCGAAAAACCCTCGGCCAACACCCCCTGCGACGAGCGCGAGTAGTAGGTGCGAGGCCAGCTCTCGATTTCCGGCGTCCACACTTTTACCCATCCAGGATCGCCTATGCGGTTGCGGAACCAGCCGGTGGAAATGCTCTTGAGGATTACTCCGTTCGGATCGTCGTCGTAGTACGCGCCGCCCCCAGGCCTGAATCCAACAGACTGTCCGCTGACTTCATGCAGAACCTTCAACACTGCGATCACCTGGTCTACGCTGTCTTCCCCGCATCCATGCTGAAGAGCCATCATAGTATCGGGCGAAAGCTCATGGAACGTCTCCGCTATCGTCCTTGCTACAATGCACAGCCCGTCGACGGAGAACTTTCGCCAACGCGCAAACAAGGCGTCGTCTGTCTCTACAGCCTTCGCCAGTTTCTCGCGCGTCCATTTGGCTCTGGTCTCGGCATTGAATGCCGCCAGACATGTCTGGCACCAGCAACCGATATGCCGCCCGTAGCTGTCGGACGGCTGGTGGTGTGCAATGCGCAGGTCATCGTCTATCCAAAGTCCTGCGAAGCGAAGCGGTGCGTAGATTTTCGACACCTCTCGCAAATACGCGTGGAACGCGGGCTGTCGCGGACAGTTGCAGTATTTGGTTTCAATGCCGCTCCAACCAGTCCAGCCCGTCCACGTCTTCATTGAAAACATTTCCGGCGTTCCCAAAAAATCGCCGTGGCCAAGCGTTGCCTGGAACTGCAAGGACGGCACTATTCCCGCCGCCCTTGCGTCCGCCATCGCGTCTGCGACGACCGCCGCATGCACACGATGCCAGTCAAGCGACGGCGCACCGCATCCGGTCGAGAACCAGATTTCATCGCAGCACCCTGGGCGGCTTGCTATTGCCGAAAAGTTCGCCTTCCAGATTTCCGGCGTGTCCGTATCGTTCGACCGAAGGCGCATGGTAAGCAACGGAGTGTCTGCGATCGCCGCGAATGCCAAAAATGCCGTGCCGATTGTAAGTCTTGATTTCACTGTTCTCCTCCTTCTTTTTGTTTTCGTTTGCGCCCTCAGGTGCCGGTGCACCCAACTGCGCGGTTTCCAGTCTTTCCATTTCGCCATTGATCCTGTTCAGCTCCTGCCGTTTCAGCTCGGTCTCACCGGCGGTGGCGGCATAGCAGGCTTTCCCCGTCCATCTTGACGGATATCGCGCGGAATGCGTTTGTGTCGATTGGCATGGCAACTACCTCCGCGAAGTCTTCTTCACGGCATTTCTCCAGCCTCGCCCTTTACCCCGACCTCGATTATCGACGGCGCAAGACCGACAGAAGAAACCCTTACCCGCATATTCCCAGCCGAGCCAGGATGCGCACGAACAATCGCCTGAACCCAGCCGTTGAACGTTCTGCGACTTGGACTATGGTAGTCGTCAAAGTCCTTCTCGTCGGCATTGTGCCCCTCTACATCAACGCTCGCCAAGACTCTGCCGACGAGATCGGTGCGCAGTATCTGGTGTGTATGAGCCCACCAGAGGTTTGTGCCACCGTCCCACCAAACATCCTGAAGGTGCCCTTGGTATTCTCCACCAAGGGCAATTTCACTTCCTTCACCCAGACCGACAGCCACGACGGAATGAACCATGCAGGCCATCGCTGCAAATATTACAGATTTTTTCATTGCCATCGCACGGAGAGACACAATTCAATCGGCTTAGGGCTACTGCAACCCTGCGGTACAGACAACGCGGAAGCCGAGGTTATTGTCGTTGTACAATGGGTTGACGCTGTTGCGAGACGCAGATCGACAGTATGTCGCATCGGTGTACCAGCTACCACCCCGGAACACGCGCTTCGCATCCGAGGGCACATTTTCACCGGACAGATACTTGCCCGCATCGGACGGATCGATGTTCAGACGTCCACCATAGGCGTCGATGTTTTTCTGATACCAGTCAAGGCACCATTCCTGAACATTGCCGTGCATATCATATAGCCCCCATGAGTTTGGTGTGTACGAACCGACAATGGCAGTACCGTTCGTCACGCCGCAAGTCGCTGATGGATCGATGTATGTCGTTCCGTTCAACACCTTGCCTCCATTGCGCCCGTAACGACCCAGCAAGTTCAGGTTTCCGTCCGAGCTTGCGTTCATGCTCAGGATGGAAGATCCGTCGTTCCAGTACCCGGAGCCATTGCCTGCGCGTGCGGCGAACTCCCACTGCGCCTCGGAGGGGAGGTCGAAGTCAATGCCCGTCTTCGAGCGCAGGAGTCCAAGGAACGACGAGGGGTTTGGATCGTTCGGCCAGTTGTAGGCCGTGTTCGCCGTGGTGCTGGCGGCATTGCGGATTTGGTTGTAACTCACCTTCTCCATCGGACGCATGACTCGCTCCGTCATGAAGTGCGCGGCGGCAGACGAGTTCGTTGCCACATCGCTCCACTGGGACTGCGTCACTTCGTATACGCCGATGTAGTAGTTGTTCGTCAGCGTCACCTGATGCGTCACCTCTTTTTCGTCCTGTGGGTTTGTCTCCATAGTGGATCCCATCGTCCACTGCACGTCCTTCGCCATTATTTTTCGCATAAGGAGCTTGGAGGTCTTATAGATGTCGTTTGTTACGCCAAGCGGCACGAAGTCGGCCGAGGGATAGTAGGTCTGCGTGTTCTGCCGTGCTCCCCTGGCAATGTCCACAACCATGTAGTCTGGTGTGTTGTCGAGCGCCCACGCTGTCATGCGAACCGAGACGACGCCCCCGCCGAACTTATGGTCGGGCCAAGAGAGGTATGGATCCCATGTCACGACATGGTCATTGCCTGCAAGAACAGTCCTGAAGCAGTCGCCTCTGACATTCTGGATGTTCGCGCCTCCTATGGAAACGCCGTTCGTCAGCACGTCCATCGTCACAACGGCTGCCTCGTCGAGGTTGTATTGCACCGTCACGCGACGGGAGCTGACGTTCTGATCCAACCGAACGTTGGAGATTTGCGGATCGGCCGGATCGGCAAGAATAACGGTCGTCAATAGAATCGTAGACAAAGAGGTGAAATGTTTCATGAGTTATACCTTTTTGAGAAATCAGCGAATGGTGAAAATGAAACCCTGCGGCTTCCTTGAACTGAATGCCGCGAGCACATTCGAGACCTCGATCGTGCGGGAGCGCGAAAGGAATTTATCGAACGTCGCCTCGGCGGAGGAGGCACCATGTGTGGATGGGGTGAATATCATCGCTGCCATGGAAGCAGCCAATAGTGTTCTTTTCATTATTGTTTCTCCTTGCTTGTGATTCTCCTTTGCGTTAAAGACCATATACAAAATAGACGACAGAGTTTCCAACCGGAATTGCGCCGTCGGTCTTTGCGTGAATAGGGTTTCCGTACTGGTCGAAGGCCGCACGGGGCTCGCGTCTGGGCGTGATCTGCACACTCGCCGTCGGATGCCAAGCGGCGAGCACGCGCGATTTGTCCGGGCGATTCCATTCCGCGACATGCACGCCGTTTTTGAGGACCTTGCGACTTACTTTGGACGAGCCGGGGGGCATCATGGATATCAGGAATCTATAGGCGGTGAAGGCCGGCTTTGGAGTCGGCGTTCCGTCTGCGGAATCCTGCGCCATGCCGTAGTTGGCCTCGATATCCGGATTTTCCGCCGAATTCGGCGCCGACAGGAATGCATACCAGAATATCCGCTGCACGCCAGCGGAAAGCGCGACCAGGCTGCCGCGGACAGTAAAGTCCGCCTGCATCTCCGGCGTTATGCGCGAAACGGCGGCGTTTCCGACATCGGTCATGACGATCGCGCCTCCACCGTCGGCATAGCGGTATGCCGCCGCAATCGGACTGCGCACGTCGCCGGCAACGCCCCATGCCAGAGGCACAAAGGAATCGCCCTCTTCAAGGATGTCGCCGAAGAGATATCGGTCGCATTTGAATCCGTAGCTTCCAGTCGCCGGCCCATCGGCCGAAAACGCGACATTCGTTGCCGCCTTTGGGCCGCCGCCTTCCCATGAAGCCCTGCATAGTATCTTAAGCTCCTTGCGGACGTTGTATTTTTCGGGGCCCTTGCGCAGCTCGCCTTTATCGTCGCGTTTCTCGACAATCGTGCAGAGCGGATACCCCCTTGGAAGAATCACCACGCCGCCTCGGCGGGCATATTCGACGAGGGGAGCCTGCAGATGGGCGGGAAACACCTCCCCGCCTGCGGCCAGCAAGACCTTGTGCCGTTTAGGATCGAGCGACGACAGTCCGTCTTCTTGGATATAGTCGCATCTTCTGAAGCGGGGGAACCTCCCCACAATAGAGGACGGCGAGAGCCGTGTCCGCCGGACGGATTCCAAAGGCCTCCAGCGCGCGCGGCATTATCTGCATGTAGTAGTCGGAGGCCTTGCGCGGGGAAGTGGACCAGCCAATCTCCGTCACCCATATCGGGCGATCGCCGAGGCCATGCCTTTCAAGCAGCAGCGAGAGTTGGCGGAGGCTGTCCGCTATCGCCTCCGGTATCCCGCCGGTGTTGTAGGGGTGCACATTCATCACGTCGAACCCCTTGCCTGCGCCATGCCGCAGAGTGGCGTCGATGAAGTCTATCGGCACGTGGGACGTCCCCCCGTAGAGGACCAGCGCGTCGGGATCCGCCGCCTTGATGGCCCTGTAGGCTGCCTGGAGGCATGCCGCGTAGTTCGCGGCATGCCCCTCGAGTTCAGTCGTACCCCAGACGGACTTTCGCTTGAAGTTTTCCTCGTTCCATATCTCCCAGCACTTTATGCGCCCCCTGTAGCGCTCGACAGCCTGCGATATAAACGCACACCACCTGTCGAGATGCTCGTGCAGCGGCCTCGCATCAGCCCGTTCCATGTTGATGATCGGCAGGATGCCCACGCCCGCCTCGGACAGGATGTTCAGGGCCGAATCCACGTTGTTAAATGAATATCGGCCGGTCTTGGCGTCGTAGCGCTGCCACGGCCAGCAAAGATCGCACCTTACCCAGCGCACGCCGGCGTCCGCAAGTGCCTGTATCTGGCGGCGCCGATGCTCGATCGGACGCTTGTAGCTGTACGCGAAATGAGGGTAGCACAGCCCAAAGGGAGAAGAGCTATCCTCCTCCACCGGAAGAGACGTTTGCTCATTCAAGTCCGCCGCCGAAGCGAAAGCGGCCAACACAATCAGGAGGGCAACGGCACTCCGGCTCATCTTGCGAATCACAATGTTTCTCCTTTCTACGTTTCCCAGACCCAAATCATCTGATGTTGGTATTATACCACAACCACGCCCAATTATGCTAACGTATCCGGAAGAAAACGTCTAACGATCATGGCTGATGCCAGGCGGTCGCAGATTCGCGGAACTGCCGCATAGTCATGCCGGTTCTGCGTCTGAATACGCGACAGAGGTCCTCAACCGAGGAATAGCCGCATAGCGCAGGAATCGCGGATATGCTCTGTCCGGGCCTCGAAAGCATGGATTTCACGCATTCGATGCGGGCGGAGTGTATCATGTCGAGAACCGTACTGTCCAAGGAGGCGCGGAACATGGCATCGGCGAGTCGCCGACAGCATCCGATGTGACGTGCAACATCCAAGGGGGTTATCCCATGACAGGCGTTTTTCCTGATGAATTCAATTGCCAATTGCACGCGAATGTCACCCTTGATCAGCCGCGAGGATTCCCGGCGCACCAACCCCGACGCACCGAATACACGCGAATCGGGTTTGACACCTCCCATCCAACTCGCCAGCAGCTCGGCGGCGATTCGTCCGCCTTTCTCGTTGTTTGTCCGCACGCTTGACAGCGTAACCCGCGAATTCTCGCATATCGACTCGATGTCGTCCACCCCGACAATGAAGACATCTCCAGGCACCGATACCCCGGCCATACCGCAGGCAACAACCAACCTCGCTGCAATTATGTCGTTTACGGCGAATACCGCGCATGGCTTGGGAAGCGTCTTGCACCAGCGCGCAAACACCTTTTGCTGCTCTACAACCCGCGATATGCTTGTGCGTCTCGCGAACATGTGACAGCGCCTTCCGTGCATCTTCACTATGCGCGCGAACTCTTCTCCGCGCTCCTTGCTCCACTTCGTATCCTCCGGCCACGGCACATAGGCGTAGTCATCGACGCCAAGAGAAAGCAACTCGCGCGCCGCAACGGATACTACCCCTGTTGCATCGCTTGAGACACATACCGCCCCTCTGCCGCATTCAGACGGATAGCCATCAAAGAACACCACTGGCACTTTGCCGAACGCCATGGGCTGCAACAACGGGGGTCTGCCAAAACACTCGACAATACATCCCGCAGGGTGCCAGAACCGCAGCAGCGACTTCACGTCCACAGTGCCCGTTTTATCGTTCTTGTCACGGAAACGCGATTCTGCCGCCGCCGAGAAATCTATGACCTGCAGGGACCAGCCCATCGCATTGGCGAAGTCGGATATCCCGCCCAAAGCACGACTGGAAAGCTCGCAAAGCGAACCTCGGAAGAACAAGACCACAGGTTTGTCGGCATCGGGCGTCACGATGTCTCTCCTTATCTTTTACTGCCGCCCTTGTTGCGAGAGGAACGTCGGCGGCAAAAGAAGAGCCGATCCTCTCAGGGGCGCCCGTATTAGAAGTAGCCGCCCTTGTCGATGATCTCGCTGATGGTGTCGCCCTGGCGCACCCACGAGAAGATGTCCACCTCGTTGCGCTCGATGCCCTCGGCGCGGAGCAGGACTTCGTAGGCGATTTCGCGCGGGATGCAGATAACCCCGTCGATGTCGCCCATGATGATGTCGCCGGGACGCACCGTCACCTTGCCGATCCGAACCGGCACCTGATAGTGCGTGATCATGCAGCGCCCGAGCGAGCCATTCGAGACGCGGTATTTGTAGAAGACGGGGAACTTCTGCTCCAGAATCTGCTTCGTGTCGCGGATGCCGCCCGCAATCACCGCGCCGCGGACCCCCTTCGTCATCGCGGTCGCCGTCATGACGCCGCCCCAGAGCGACGCCTCCACGTCGTCGGACGTATCCCAAACGACGACGCCGTTTGGCTTGAAGTCGTCCAGCATCTGCGCACGGAACGTCATTTCGCCCTCGATCATGCAGTTGGGCGCGGACTTCACCGTAAACGCCTCGCCGCAGACGACCATCTCGTCGCGGAGCGGCATGATTTCGTGCGGAAGGTTCTGGTCGAGGAGACACGCCTCGCGCATGACGTCGTTCACGCAGCCCGTGTAGAGCTTCTCGAAACGCTCACACAATTCCTTGACGGGGATCGGGAATTCGTTTGTCGGGATCGTCTGGCGCTTGGCGATGAGCTTGTCGAGTTTCATCAGGCCAGCTTCCTTGGCCTTGGTGCGCATATCTGCGAGTGATGGCATAGTTGATTTTTCCTTTCTGGAGTTAGTTAAATGGGATCAACAGAACTACCGAGACAACTGGGACGAACGAGACGGCGACGGCGTCCCGTCTGTCCTGGCTGTCCCGTGTGTCCCGTATTCCTTTCGTCTTGCGACGGCAATGAGCGCCGCTCCGGCGAGGTAGAACGCCGCGAGCGAAGCCAGCGCGGCTGTTGACGAAAAGGCGTCCTTGACGAGTCCCAGCACGACGGGCGAGGTGGAGCCGAATACGAACGCGCAAGAGAGCATCAGGCCCGCGCCGGAGGCGTGGTAGCGCTGCGGGATAAGGTCGAAGAGCGAGGCCATCAGGTTTGAGTCGTAAACGCCCCTGAACACGCCAAAGAGCGCCATTGCGACGCCGCACGAAAGCAGCGACGGCGCATAGGCCATCCAGACGATGAACGGCACGGCAAGGGCAAGTCCCGCGATATTCGTCTCCATCCTGACGGACGGACGCTTCGACGCGAGGCGGTCGGAGATGCGGCCGCCAATCGTCACGCCGACGAACGCGCCGATGTAGTGCCACAGGACGGCGTTCAGCGCGGCGGAGCCCTTGGCGACGCCAAACGACTCAGAGAGGTGGCTCGGCATCCACGTCTTGAAGCCGACATCGACGTAGATCATCATGCCAAGCCCTGCCGCCAAGAGAAGCGCAGAGGGATTGCCGACAAAGACCTTAACCGCCTCCTTGAGGGTAGGTTTGTTCTGGACAGGATTTACAGGATTAACAGGATTATCCGTCTTTGAAATCCTGTCAATCTTGTCAATCCTGTCAGAACGATTCCCCCTCAGACCAAACGCCAGCACGACGGCCCAGAGAATGCCAATCCCTCCAAACACCTTGAACGGCACGCGCCAGCCATCCGAACCGCCCTCCGCCAGCCATCCCGACGCCGCGCTGACGCCGATTATACCGGCATAAAGCCCCATCTGCAAAATGGAAAGCGCGGTCGCGCGCGTCTCCTTGTGGAGCTCGCCGATGATCGACGTTGCGGAAGGATAGTAGAACGACTGCCCGAAGCCGTTAAGGATGCCGTAGGAAACGACAAGAAGTCCGAGCGACGCGACAAAGCCAGAGGCGAAGATGCCGAGGCAGAACACAAATACGCCCGAAACGACCATCCACTTGCGGTTGAAGAGATCCGCCGCCACGCCCGCGAACGGCACTGAAAGCCCGTAGGCGAAGGTGAACACCGTCGCCACCGCGCCGATGGCCGCCGCGCTCACGCCCAGCGAGCCCTGGATGGAAGTCAGCGTCGCGCCGAATATCTGCCGCGTTCCCTGCTGGAGGAAAAACGCCACCCACAGGAGCACCAACGCGCGCCACTTGTAATTCGTCTTATCAGGTTGATTCATCGTCTCGGCTCCTTTTCTGTCAGCCCGCCTGGAGCAACGCCACCGGGCGGAAGAGGTTGGAGAGTGTGGAGATGACACGGAATCCGCCGCCGTCGCGGTCGTAGCCAAGAGCATGCACGCAGCCCGAACGTTCCATCGCGACAAGCGCCAGTGTGTCGGTGACAAACAAGAAGTCTCGCGGCCAGCTGCCGGGAAGGAATGTCCGTGCCTTGAACGCAAGGCGGCCTGTCGCCTCGTCGAAATCGAAGACGACGAGCGAGTTCTCTCCGCGATTCGAGACGACGATGCGCTTCATGTCGGGCGTGAAGCGGATCGCGGCGGCGAGACGGCTTGAATCGGTGTCCAAGACAGGATTGACAGGATTTTCAAGTGTAGAGAGCGAGTCGAGGGCTTGGAAGCCATCGACGGGCGACCAAAACAGGGATGTGACAAGGTTACCAAGTTCCGAAACAAGAAAAGCGAGCCGCCCATTGGGATGGAAGATGAGATGGCGCGGCCCCGCGCCCGCTGGAGTGGTCTTGAAGATGCGCCACGAAGGATATTCCACGATTTCGTCCAGCCCCAGGTCGCAGACGGCATAGCCGGAACCATCGGGAAGCGGTAACGCCTGATGGCAGTGCGCCTTGTCCTGACGCGGAAGATTTGGACCTGAGCCGCTGTGCCGGTGAATAATGGGCTCGCCGAATCTGCCGCCCTCCACCGCCACCGAACCGGCAAAGCCGCCAAGGTAGTCGGCGAAAACGACGCGCGTTCCATCCGACATCGCCGCGACATGGCAAACGCAGTTGCCGAGCGACAGCGCGTCAATCCCAGCGAGGTTTCCGTTTTTGCCGATGTCATACGACGCCAGCCCCTCGCCGGTGCAGGAATAAAGCCGCAGTCCATCCGGCGAAAGCGCCTGGTAAAGCGCATTCGAGACGGGGTATTCCGCAACGACCTCCATGCGCCCGGTCGCTGCATCGAGCGAGAGCGACTTGAGCCCGCAGGGGTGGGCGTCGTCAGTATAGCATCCAAGGTAAACCATCTTGTTCCCGCCAATACAGGGGTCGGTGCGAAGCGTCAGGAATCAGCCCGGAATGCTCAGTCCGCCGTCGATCATGATGGTCGTGCCGGTGATGTAGCGTCCGGCGTCGGAAGCCAAGAGAAGCGCCGTTCCCGCTGCGTCTTCCGGAAGAGCGTAGTCGTGCATGGGTATCGCATCCGTCACGCGCTTGCCGTAAACGGGGTCGCCAAGGCACTCCTTGTTGCGGTCCGTATAGAACACGCCGGGGCAGAGGTTGTTCACGGTGATGCCGTCGGCTGCGACCTGCCGCCCGATGCCGCGCACCAGGTTCTCCTGCGCGGACTTCGTGGCGGCGTAGACGCACATATCGGGATGAGGCCGCCGCTCGTTGACGGAGCCGACAACGATGAGACGTCCCCATTTCTGCGCCTTCATCTTCGGATAGCACCGCTGAAACATGCGCAAGGTGGCGAGAAAATTCACCTGAAGCTCCTTCTGCGCCTCGTCCATCGGGAACTCCGCCCACGGAATCTTCGCCTGAATGGAGGCGTTTGCAACGAGGATGTCGGGCATTTCGCCGCGCGCTTCAAGGTCGTCGAAGAAAGCATCAATCGCCGCAGGGTCCGAGAGGTCGCACACTTTCGTGTTGTGGCGGATGACCTTCGCGCCGTATTCCTCGAGCGCGTCGCCGATGGCCTTGCCGATTCCGCGCGTCGAGCCGGTGACGAGGGCGACCTTGCCCGTCAGATCGAATTTCTCCTTGAGCATTACGACCACCTCCTGTCGTTCGACCACTCCCTGTCCCATTCCTTCGTGGGTGTCCACGGAGGCGGGAAGTCCTTGCAAGCCTGCTTCTTGATAAGCTTTTCGTTCAGCTCGTCGATGCCAAGGCCTGGCTTTGTCGGGACCTTGATGAATCCGCCCTTGTACGAAAGGGCAGGCTTCACGAGGTCGCCCCACCACGGCACGTCGACCGAGTGGAG
>JAZSOG010000009.1:0-13375 GCA_045536845.1 Kiritimatiellia bacterium
AAGGCAATCAGCTTCTGGCATCCTCGTTCGCCCTGTTGTGGATGTTTTTGGACTGAAGGGGATTCCCATGCTTCCAATTGAGGAAAGGAGTGCATTCGCTTCAAACTATGTCAGCACGGCTCGCTTGTCTACGGAAGAGGCGAACGCTGTTTTTCAGGAATTGAGCAGGTGAGCCCCTTAAACCTATTCGCTGAATATTTAGTGACGCGGCTGGAAGCCGCGTCTCCATGGAGCGCGGCAGATGTGCCGCGCGAAATGGTATAATATGGGTGAAGCAGATGAAACAATTGGTGGCAGTTCTGTTCATGGCATGCGCTACGGCGTTGGCATCGGCGCGAGGCGAGGTGTCAGCGCTTCCGTTTGGCGATTCCATATCCAACTTGTCGCAAATAGTTGGGCGGGATATTACCCAAGAAATGTGTCTGGCAATGCCTGCTGGACACGACTTTGCGAATTGGGAGACAACGACCCTTGCGATGCTGCGATCCATTCGCACTGGCGATGTGACAAATTTTGTTGCCAACTCTACGGCTGGAATGTTGGAAAAGGAATTTGAGGTTGGTGTGACTAACGGCATCTCTGCGGCCTTCTCCATCGCTTTTTCCCAAACGTCCACAGAGTTTTCGCGCTATCGTGTGATCGCGTATGACATCACCACTAACACGACAGAATCAGTCTGTGTGAACATAAACGTGATGTTGGGACGCGGGGCTTCGACAAATGACATTCAAGAGATATTCAACTTTTCCTTGTTAAAGACCAATGAAGTTTGGAAGGTGGATGGTCTTTGAGAACGTATGAGCACTGCCGTTGCAACATGGACATAGACAACAAAGGCGATTCATCATGAAAAAGGGGAGCAAAGGGTCAAAGCTTATTGATACAGATGAAGGGGACCAACAGCGCGGGGAGCGGTCAGGTTGACATCACTTCCGGCGATGTCTACGGCGTGTACTACACGTACGATGCAAATCACAGAAAAATCTGGCACAAGGGCGCTGCGCCGGTGGCGGCTCCTTGGATTTACAGAAATCCGGCTCATCAATAGGAAGGAAAGAAACATGAGGGCAATCATCTGTTTGAAAATGTCTATGGCGTTGTCCTGTGTGCTGGCGGTGTCTGTAACCTGTCTCGGCGAGACATTGACAGACGACGAGGTTAGACAGGATGTGCAGAAGTTTCTTACAACATACTACTGCGGAAATTATGGAATACCCGTCTTGACAAAGGAAGTTCGTTTCGGCGGCGACACCAACAGGCTTGCCCGTATCCTAGCGGAATGCGCTCAGACAAATGATGAACGAGTTGTCGAAAGTGCATTGGAGCAACTTGTGAAGTATGGCACGTTCGAACAACTTCCGTTCCTCTATTCCTGTGTTACAAATTCCAATATTGGCGACAAGGCCATAAAGTCTATCTTGCGTATAGAGGGTATTACGAGCAATTCTGTCGCTGCAGTGCGGAGTTATTTGTCTTTTACAAATGCAATTACGCGTCAACAGGCTTATGACAGGGCCATTGCGAGCAGGCAATTTTTGGGTGCAATGCAGAATTCGGCAGCGTCTACCGAGTTGAAGGCGGCGGGGTTTCGGGCTGTACGGGCTTTTGCTGCTGACATAAACACAAGCAATAGCGTTGTTGACGAGGCTCTTATTGCGGCAGATGACACATATCGTTACAGCAAGCGACGTCTCGCCGTTATGCGAGCGGCCTATCCTCGATGTTTCAACGAATACCAGACAAACTATGTCACCAACGCCATCAATGAACTTGTGGCCTATCCTGAAGCGAACTTGCCTGATTAAAGGGAGAACGAAATCATCGAAAAAGGGTCGGACTTTTCTGTATAAGATCTACTGTATATGATTCGTCTGCTTGCGGCTCCTTGCTTCTACACGATCTCCACGTTCTGCACGGCTCACCAGCTTTTCGTGTAATCCAGACAATGCGGAAAGTTTGGCGAGACGCGCTCCTCCTGTTTCTCCTGTGGCTAACTGCCGGTAGCGGATTTGCACCCCGCATAGCGCCCGCTCGACCTCTTGCGACCTTGCTGCGCAAGGCTCCTCGCGTTGCTCGTCGGGCAACCTGATCGCTGCGCGACAGGCGAATCTCGCGGCTCCTCCCTCCGGTCGTCGGGGGATACGCGGACGGCGGGGATTTATGGTAAAATACTCGCATGAAGTTCGGTGCGGCGATTTTGGTGGTGGTGTTTGACTTGGAGTGAACCGTCTTGGGGGCGGGGGCGTTTGATATGTAGAGATGGTAAACCATGTAAAACATGCAGAACATGTAGAAGTTCTACACGATCTACACGTTCTACACGGCTAAATTCAAAATTGACTCTATGGAGGAGTGATGGAAGCTCTTAACGCAAGCGGCGTGTGCCGCAAATATGGGAAGCAAGAAGTCCTCAAGGACTTTTCGCTGAAGATGGAATCTGGCAGCTTCGAGGCGCTGATGGGCCCGAGCGGCAGCGGCAAGTCCACGTTTCTGCATCTCGCAGCCGGGCTTCTTTCCGCCGACGCGGGCGAGATTCTCGTCGGTGGAAGCGACATCGTGAAGATGGGCGACGCGGCCGCGACGAAGTTCCGTCGCCGCCACATAGGAGTCGTCTTCCAGGCGTTCAACCTCCTTAACGAGAAGACGGTGCGCGACAATATCGTTCTTCCTCTTCGCCTCGATGGGGCGAAGGTCGACGAAGATCGGCTTGCGTCGCTCGTCTCGGCGCTTGGCATCGCAGACATCCTTTCGAAGAAGCCCGAGGAGCTCTCGGGCGGTGAACGCCAGCGCGTCGCAATCGCCCGCGCGCTCATCGCATCGCCCGACGTGGTGCTCGCTGACGAGCCGACGGGCAACCTCGACGCGAAGGCGTCCAAGACAATTTGCTCGCTTCTCCGCGATCTCAACGGCAAGGAGAAGAGCGCGATTCTCGTCGTCACGCACGATCCTCAGGTGGCTGCGACGGCGAGCAAAGTCCATTTCCTGAAGGACGGTAAGATAGCCGCCTCGTATGCTACCGAGGGCGATGCAGAGATGGTGTCGAAGAGGTATTTGGAGACGTATAGGAGTTAGGGGTCAGGGGTCAGTAGTTAGGGGTCAGGGGTCAGTAGTTAGGGGTCAGGAGTCAGGGGTCAGGAGTCAGTGAGTTAGGAGTCAGATGAGAGCAAGACATATATGTGCAGTTCTCGGAATAGCCGCCGCGGCGGGTGCAGTCGTGTTCACGCAGTCGCTTGTGGCGACTAACGACGCCCAGGCGGTCGCAATTGCCGAGCGGCTTATCAAGGCCGTTCCTGTCGACGCCGATGCCCGTACGGTGCAGCTCCAGCTCGACTTCCGTCCCGATGGCCGCGTCTTGCAAGGCCCGCCGATGATGGCGTATGCCGCGACTCGTCCAGGGCTCGACGGCGCTCTCGTCACCAAGGCGCTCTTCGCCCAGCGCCGCGTGAAGAACCTCCCGGCAATAGGCGAAGAGCTTACTCTCGTCGGCCGCAAGGGCGCGTATCGCGTTAAGCTCGCTGGCTATCTCGACTGGGAGCGTCCTGTACGCGGCTATCCCAACATGTTCCTTCCTCCCTCTGCCGTTGCCGAGATAGACGAGGAATGGCAGGACTTCAAGCCGGTCTCGGCCGAGGAATTGTCCCCGATGTTCCGCTCCGACGCAGGGCGCAACATGGACCGCGCAAAGCCGCTTCTCCTCTGGGCCGCCGCGCTTACGGCGCTTTGCCTTCTCGTGAACACGCTCTTCCTTACGATCGAATCTCGCCGCATGGAAATCGCGACGCTTCGGATTCTCGGCATGACGCGCGGCGGTGTCGCCAAGATGGTCGTCCGTGAAGCACTCGCGCTTGTTGCCGCAGGGCTTGCACTTGGTATCGGCGGCGCAATTGTCGCGCTCTTCGCATACGTCGCATGCGACGCCGAGACTTTCCCCGCAGGTACGGCAATCGGCATGAAGGGTGTAATGGCAGTCATAGCAGTCGCTCCTGTCGTCGCAGTCCTTGGCGCACTTTTCGCCCTAAAGCCGGCGTTCGCCGTTCGGCCGCTAGAGGCCGCGTCGGGCCGCGCGCCGCGCAAGAGGCGGCTCGGCATGATTATCGCGTTCGCATGCGGCTTCGGTGCGTTTGTCGCCGTCGAGACTTGGAGCACATCGCTCACAAAGCCGTTCATACCTTCGCCCGAGTGGCCAGACGCGATAGTCTCGATACTTCCTGGCGGCGTTTCGAGCTTTGACATAGAGCATCTGCGCAACCTCAAGGGCGTGAAGCGCATAGGCGAACTCCAGCCGCTTCAGGTCAACATCTCGCCGCTTGAGGAGCTGAAGGGCTTCGGCGGCGGCGGTGGTGGCCGCGGCGGACGCGGGCCGATGAAGCAGTACAGGAACGCGCTTCTCCTCGCGAGCGCGTGGCTTCCCGACTTCAAGTTCTCGCAGGGCGACCGAGAGTCGTCGGAGAAGGCGCTTGCGGAAGGTGACAACTGCGTCATAACCGAGATGATGTCGCGCGCCCGCAAGCTGAACGTCGGCGACGAACTCGTGCTTGACGCTGGGCGAGGGCTTATTATCCCGCTCAAGGTCGTCGGCGTAGTCGATCTCAACTGGCATATGGTGACGAGCCGCGCGCTCGTACGAGGGATGAACAGGATGCCGGTCAATACCGACGGGCCAGTATTCGTTTCGTTCGATACGCTTGCCGCCTGCGACGCAAGGCCGCAGGACTTCGTGAAGATGACGCACGTCTGGCTCGACTACGAGCCGGAGTTCCTCGCCGCGAACGGCGTGTTTCCGGCTGGGCGCATCGTGGAACGCGAAATTGTCGAGGCGCTTGGCGGCGCGTGGAGCGAGGATTTCGAAGGCGAGATTCGCGGCAACACCGTGCGTCTCCATTCGCGTGACGAGATTGCCGACGGAACGCTTGCGCATGGGAGCGACCTCGTGGGTGCGATGGCGCGCGCGCCGTTCATTTTCGTCGCCGTCATCTCGCTTGGCTTCGTTGCGATGCTCGTCGCGTCGTTCGAGTCGCGTCGCCGCGAGTTTGCCGTTCTCCGCGCAGTTGGCGCGACGCGGTTCCAGCTTGCGAAGGTGCTTATGGGCGAAGCGCTTGGAGTTGCGGTTGTCGGTGTCGCGCTTGGGCTCTTGCTTGGCGCGCCGCTTGGCTGGCTTTGCACGACGGGTACGCGCGCGGCGATGGCGAACTGGGGGCTTCCCGCGACTTTCGTCGTGCCGATGCTGATCATCGCCAAGGGCGCGTTCTTCTCGATTGTCTTCGCCCTTGCCGTCGCCGTTCCCGCCGCCCTCGCCATCGTCCGCCGCTCAATCCACCGCTAACGGCTTGCGAGGGGCTGCGGTTCGCCAGCGGGCGCGGCGTTTTGGTATAATATCAAAACTTATGGAACTCAGCGACATAGTGAAGGCGGCCTTTGAGAAGGCGTATCCCGGCGAGGACTTCGGCGGCGTCAGGGTGCTGCCCGCGACCGATCCGAAATTTGGCGACTACCAGTGCAACGACGCGCTCAAGTTCGCGAAGAAGGCGCACACCAACCCGCGCGAGGTAGGCGCGAAAGTGGCCGAGGCGCTCAAGGGCAACGACGTGTTCGAGAAGGTCGAGATCGCGGGCCCCGGGTTCCTCAACCTGACGGTTTCCGGCGGCTGGCTCAACTCCCAGCTCTCGACTCTGGACTCCAAGCCGTCTTGCGGCATCCCTCAGAGGGGCGCGGGCAAAAAGATCGTCATCGACTACTCCTCTCCCAACGCGGCGAAGCAGATGCACATCGGCCACATCCGCTCGACCGTCATCGGCTGCGCGATAGACAGGATCTTCCGCTCGCTCGGCTACGACGTGATAGCCGACAACCACCTCGGCGACTGGGGCACGCAGTTCGGCATCCTCATCAAGGGCTACCGCGAACTCCTCACCGACGAAGAACGCGAGAACCTCACCGTCGCCAACCTCGAGAAGTGCTATGTCCTCTCCGCCGCGAAGGCAAAGGAAGAGGATGGCGTCTGGAAGGACGCCTGCCGCGCCGAGCTCGTGAAGCTCCAGCAGGGCGACAAGGACAACCTCGCGCTCTGGAAGCGCTTTATCGACATCTCCATCGGGGAGTTCGACCGCATGTACGCGAAGCTCGGCGTGAAGTTCGACACTTATCGCGGCGAGTCGTACTACAACGACACCATGCCCGGCGTCGTCGCAAAGCTCCAGGAGATGGGGCTCGCCGTCGAGTCGGAGGGAGCTCTCGTCGTCAACCTCGAAGCCGAGAAGCTTGGCGTCGCGATCGTCCGCAAGTCTGACGGTGGCTACAACTACACGACGAGCGACCTCGCCTGCGTAAAGACTCGCGTCGAGGAATACGATCCCGAGCGCATCATCTATGTGACCGACGCCCGCCAGCAGCTCCACTTCAAGCAGTGGTTCTCGATCGCTGCGAAGATGGGCTACACGACGAAGCTCGTCCATGTTCCCTTTGGGCTCATGTCCTATCAGGGCAAGGCGATTTCCACGCGCGAGGGCAACCTCATCAAGCTCGACGAACTGCTTGCAGAGGCGAAACGCCGCGCCTACGACATCGTAAAGGAACGTGGCGGCGACGAGAAGCTCGCAGAGGAGATCGGCTATGGCGCGGTCAAGTATTCCGACCTTTCCCACGACCCGATCACCGACATCGACTTCAGCTGGGACAAGGCGCTGGCGCTCGAGGGCAATTCTGGCCCCTATCTCCAGTATGCCTACGCCCGCGTCTGCTCGCTTCTTGAAAAGGCGAGTGGAATGGACGGGACCTCACCCCGCCTAGTGGCCCCTTCGGGCTCGCTGGCGCGAGGGGGATACGGCGGTCCCGCACCCTTGCCCGTGGATGGTAAATTCCTTGTCGAGACTCCCGCCGAGAAGCGGCTTGCGCTTCAGCTCCTCGAGTTTCCTGGCGCAGTCGTCCGCGCGGCGGAGGCCTACAAGCCGAGCGTACTCGCAGACTATCTCTTCCAGACGGCGCAGCTCTACTCGAGTTTTTACCAGAGTTCCCCAATACTCAAGAGCGAGCCGTCCGTCCGCGCGGCGCGTCTGAAACTCTGCTCGCTGTTCGGGAAGGTGCTCTCGACTGGGCTTGGGCTCCTGGGCATTGACACGCCACGCCACATTTGATACCATATCCACCCACTTGCAGGAGAGATGGCAGAGCCTGGTTGAATGCACATGACTCGAAATCATGCATACCCGCAAGGGTATCGGGGGTTCGAATCCCTCTCTCTCCGCCAACCACATTCCCCCAACCAATCATAAGGCAATACCATCGTCATGGAACTCAAAGGAAGCAAGACGGAAAAGAACCTGATGACGGCCTTTGCGGGCGAGTCTCAGGCGCGCAACAAGTACGACTACTTCGCCTCTCGCGCGAAGAAGGACGGCTACGAGCAGATCGCGGCAATTTTCCAGGAGACCGCGCTCAACGAGAAGGAGCACGCCAAGATGTGGTTCAAGGAGCTCGGCGGCATCGGCGATACGCCCGCCAATCTTCTTGCAGCCGCCGCCGGCGAGCACGAGGAATGGACCGACATGTACAAGCGCTTCTCCGAGGAGGCGAAGGCCGAGGGTTTTGACCGCCTCGCCGACCTCTTTGCCAAGGTCGCGGAAATCGAGAAGCACCACGAAGAGCGCTACCGCAAGCTCGCCAAGAACATCGAGACTGGCGAAGTCTGGGTTCGCATCGGGCCAAACCGCTGGCAGTGCCGCAACTGCGGTGCGATCGTCGAGGGCGAGAAGGCTCCGGAAATCTGCCCCGTCTGCGCTCATCCGAAGGCCTACTTCCAGATCGAGCCGCAGAACTACTGAGCCGCTATGCCGTCCGGCAAGGACGAGATTCGGCGCGAGATGCGCGCTCGGCGAAAGGCATTGTCCGCTGCTGAGCGCGCCGAGGCGTCTGCCATCATTTGCGCGAAGCTCGCGCAGAGCGTGGAACTTGGTGAAGTAACAGACCCGCTCGTTTTCGGCTTTCCCATCGCCGTCTATCTCGCCTCTCCAGACGAAATCGACATTCGCGCCTACATTGAGAGGTTGCTGTGGTATCGCTGCAAGGTCGTTGCCCCTCGCTGGAACGGTGAGACCTACGAACTTGCCTTCTTGAAAGGGCTCGATGCGCGGCACTTGCGCCGCGGTCCGATGGGGATTATGGAGCCCGTCGACGCTGAGATCGTGCCGGCGAAGGAAGTATACGGCTGGATTGTGCCAGGGCTTGCCTTTACGCGAGATGGGCGACGGCTTGGCTATGGCGGCGGTTGGTACGACCGACTTCTTGCCGATGCGCCTAAGGACGCCGTGAAACTCGGCGTTGCCCATTCGTTCCAGATTGTCGAAGATCTTCCCACTGAACCGCATGACATCCGGCTCGCCGCCGTTGTTGACGATTCACTTGTTTAGACTCTGATTTTTCTTGTCAGATTTTCCCGTTGGCGGCGAGTAGGGGTGTATGAAACTCAAAAAACTCGTCGTAATCGGGGCGTTTGTCGCCCTCGCAGTCGCGCTTTGCGCCACTGCATCGTCATTGTTCTGGGTCTGCCGCAAGGTTCGCGCCTTCGAAGCCGAGCATGGAGGCAGCGTCTACGCCAACTTGAGCAAGGCGCAGATGGACGAAATCATCAAGGCCAAGATAAAGGAAGCCACGACTAACGCGGCTCCCGCCTCCGCCTCGGCTGTCGTGCAGCAGAGCCCCGAGCCCGCCGCCGATAAGCCGAAGGGCCCGCCTCCTCCTCCAAAGCCGATGGTGAGGTTTGCCGCCCCAGGCCGCTATCTCCCGCCCGGCGGCGCGCGGGCGATTGGCGTAGAGTCCGTCAACGTGACGAACATCCACGCCCAGATATGCCGGGTGGTGCCGGAAAATGTCGTCCAGCTTCTCGCCCGCGAGGAGCGCGAGTACAGCCGCTATCGTTGGGGTGGCTCCGCAGACAACGAGGAGACCGAGGAGCTTTCTGGCGAAATCGAGGAACACGACTTCGCATGCGTGAATAGACCTAACGAAAAGGAGACTGTCGCCGTGCCCGTGAAGATGAATGACGGCGGCAGTGCCAACGGAATCTTCCTCGTCGCCATCAGAAACGCCGACCGTCCGCGCATAGACAGCTGGTGGGTCGACGAACCAAAGCAGAACCCCAACCGCTACCGCCTCGTCTGCCTTTCCGACCTCGGGCTTTCCGTTCGCCTTAACGGGACCGACTCGCCCGGCGTCTGGGTGACTTCGCTTATGAAGGGCACGCCTCTCGACGGCGCAAAGGTGACGGTATATTCCAAGGCGAATATCAAGGTGATGGAAGGCGAGACCGACGAGAACGGCTGGAGCCGCCTTGTGCGCGTCGCGAAAGGCGAGCCGTTTGCCGTAGTCGCCGCGAGCGCTGATGGCACCGACAGCACTTTCCTCGCTCTCCGCGACTCGATGGAGGTCGACGAGACATATTCAGACGGATGCCGCCCAGAATACCTCGCGGACGACGGTGTCGAGGCGTTCCTCTGGACCGACCGCGGCATCTACCGCCACGACGAGAAGATAATGGTTCACGCGCTTTTGAGGAACGGCCGCCGACAAGCGCCGAGTCCAATGCCAGTTGAGCTGCGTCTCGTGAGCCCGAAAGGCGACATATACTTCCGCCTCACGATGACGACCGACGCCGAGGGCTCGCTTTTGTGCGATACATTTACCGTTCCCGCAGACCAGCCGAGCGGCGCGTGGAAGTTCCATGCAAAGATACCCGGCAAGGATGGTCGCATGCTCGGCACGGCAGAGATAAAGGTCGAGGAGTTCGCCCCGCCGCAGATTCGCGTCCGCGTCGAAGCAGATTCCGCGGCGCATCCTTCGAACTTCGCGTTCTCTGTCTCTGCGGAGCATCTTTTCGGTGGTCCTGCCCACGCGCTCGCCTGCGAAGGCGCAGTCGTGTTCGAGGATTACTCTTTCGCGCCGCCACAATGGAAGGGGTGGTCTTTCGGGAACTGCGACCTCGGCCTCAAGCCGAATTTCCGCAAGCTTGCCAAGGCCTCGCTCGACCGCGAAGGCAAATGCGTCATGTCCGCGCCTCTCTGGGCCGATTCGGGGCTGCCAAAGGCCGCAGTGCGCGCGACAGCGCAGGGAACAGTGTTCGAGGACGGTGGCCGCCCTGCGACGGCGCGCGCTTCCGCAGTTCTCCACTACTACCCATACTACATTGGCTCCACGCTTGAGTCGTGGATGCGGCTCGACAATGGGCTTGCGCCGATGATCCGCTTTGCCTGCGTGAAGCCGGACGGCTCGCGTCACGGGGAACCCCGCACTCTCTCCGCGACATTGGAGCGCATCGATTCCGTATACTCCTATCGCCGCCAGTCGAACGGATGGGAGACGTGGGATTGCGAGCGCATTCGCAAGATCGTCGCGTCGTCCGTAAAGATCGTCGTTCCTGCAGGCGAGGACGCGACATTCGAGATCCCCGCTGGCACCTGCGGAGACTACGCGTTGACAGTGACGGATTCCGAGACGGGCGTTTCGTTTGCAAAGACCTTCTACTTGAGCGACTGGGGCGACTCGGCGGTTCGTGCGCCGCTCTCTGACCCGACGGCGGTCACGCTCACTACCGACAAGCCGTTCTACCGCGTAGGCGAAACGCCGCGCCTGATGGTTCGCGCACCATTCGCCGGCTATGCACTCGTGTCGGTGCTGCGTGACAAGGACGCATACACTGACATCGTCGCACTCACAAACGCGACAAGCGAAATTGCGCTTAGATCGGTCACGCTAGAGAACGCGCCGAACCTCGATGTTTATGTGTCTGTTGTGCAGAGCGTTGAGGCGAATGCAAAGCACATGGCTGCTCGCGCCCACGGTCAGGCGACGATATCGGTGCGCCCGGTCGAGGATGAGATCGCCGTCAAGGTTGAAAAATGCGATGTTGTCGTCGGCAGCGAGAAGGGCTCGTCTGCGACCGTCGCCTTCGAGGCGCGCGGCGCATCTGCCGCGCTCGTCACGATCGTGGACGAGGGGATCAACATCCTTACGGACGAGCAGGTGCCTGATCCAGTGGAGCATTTTGCCGCGCCGCGCTACGCGAGCCATCCGCTCTATGACATCTACCACCGCATGCTTCCTGTGCTTGGCGACGACCTTCTCCGCGCGAGCGGCGTCAAGACAGGCGGCGGCGCGGGGGCGGAGATGCTCGGACGCGTAAGCCCGGTGCCGACGCGCAGGTTCAAGCCGCTCTCGCGCTGGAGCGGCCGCGTGGAAGTCGGCGAAGACGGGAAGGGCGTGTGCGAGTTTCCCCTTGGCGAGTTCGTCGGGGAGGTCCGCGCGACGGTCGTAGCGTGGAGCGCGTCTGCGTCTGGCTCTGACGCAATTCAGGCGAAGGTCACGCCGAAGATTGTCATGATGCCGGATGCGCCGCGCTTCGTCGCGCCGGGAGATGTCTTCGAGGCTACACTGCCAATTTACAACAAAAGCGGCGAGATGGCGAAGATGGGCTACTCGATCTCCTTTGGAGGGAAGAATGTGTCATTTGCTTCCATCTTCTCGCTTGAGAAAGACGGCCACACAAATGTCGTTGCGCGGATTGCGGCGCCAGAGGAACCCGGCGAACTCGACATCGTTTATCGTGTGCGCGGAATGGGCGAGACTCACGAACAGACGATTCATCTTCCCGTTCGCCCCGCCGTCGCCTGGGTGGAGACTGCTGGTGTGAAGAGGAGTCAGGAGTCAGGGGTCAGGAGTCAGGAGTCAGGGGTTGGGGGGAACCCATTTGAGAAATATAGCGAGAAAGTCTATGATACTCCTCTCGGTGGGTATGAGGCGGCGCTGCGCTGGCTCGCGGAATATCCGCATGGCTGCCTTGAGCAGACTTCCTCGCGCATGTTCCCGCTTATCGGTGCAGGCGGAATTCTCACCTCCGTCTCGCCTGCGGGGCCCGATGTCGTAGCTTCTGGCGTCAGGCGCGTCGAGTCGATGGTGAGGTCTATCGACTTCGTGATGTGGCCCGATTGCACCTACGCGCCGTGGGATCGCGAAGTGTCGCTCTACGCCGCACACTTCCTCGTCGAAGCGGAGAAGAACGGCTATGCGCTCAACCGCCTCGCGCGTGACCGCGTCTTCAGCTTCCTGAAGCGCTGGGCGATGTCGACGAACGACACGGTGTCGGCCTACGCTTGCCACACGCTCGCGCTCGCCGGCAGTCCAGAGAAAGACCGCATGTTGCGGCTCTACGACGCGGCGACCAACTTGACGCTTCTTTCGCGCTCGCGCCTTGCCCGCGCCTTCGCCCTGACAGGCGACAGGCGCCGCGCAGAGACGCTGCTTGCGGCGAATATCGCACCATCGTCGCTGAAGGACGCCGCATTTGCCGTCCTCGCGCTTCTTGAAATCGACCCAGACGATTCGCGCATACTTCCGCTCGTCGCCTATCTCGACGGACAGCGCGACCGCGAGCGGCTCTCGTGGGGGACGACGGGCGACAACGCGCATGCGCTTCTTGCGATAGGCGCGTACTACCGCCACCATCCCGCAAAGCCCGGCGAGAAGTTCATCGTGTGGCACAAGCTCTCGCTCCCCAAGCCAAAGGATGTAAAGGACGAGTCGCGTGGCATTTCCATTGTGCGGCACTACCTCATGCCTGAAGGTGGAGAGGCCGATCTCTCGAAGCTCTCGCTCGGTGAGATGCTAATAGCGGAGCTGGCAATAAAGGTCGACGACACTCGCGATCTTTCCGACCTCGTCATCGAAGACCTCTTCCCCGCCTGCTTTGAACCAGTGCATGGAGGGCTCGTCCCCGAGCGAGCGAGTGCGGAGCCAGCGGGTCCGCGCGGAGCGAACGGAGGGGCGAGCGTCAACTTTGTGGATCAGGGCAGATGGGTGATGCGCTCCGATGCGCGCGACGACAGGATGCTCGTCTTCTCCAAGAAGTTTATGCTCGCGAAGGGCGAGGAGGCGACTTTCCGCTATCCGGTCCGCGTCGTCTCGGCTGGCGACTACATCCTCCCAGGTCCAAGCGTAGAGGCGATGTACCATCCAGACCTCCATGCCCGCCGCGCCCCCTCGCGCATTTCCGTCAGGCGGTAGCGAACGGTTGCACTTTCGTCCGCGACGTAATCTCGCGACGCTTTTACCGTGCTGGTTTGCCTTCCAGCGTGCGGCCACGGTCGGGGCAACGGTGCTCGCCCGCGAGAAATGGCCGATTCGCGCGTCCTTCGACCCACTCGGCGTATACAAAGTCGGAGGCCAAGCCCTTAGGAAGACAAACCAAATGATCAACTCCTTGGCTCACAGAACGACATGGCTACGATCCGACTTCCCGCCGCGCCCCCTCGCGCATTTCCGTCAGGCGGTAGCGAACGGTTGCACTTTCGTCCGCGACGTAATCTCGCGACGCTTTTACCGTGCTGATTTG
>JAZSOG010000041.1:0-2963 GCA_045536845.1 Kiritimatiellia bacterium
GCGCGGACGCGGCGGGGGTGTTTCGGCGGCATGCGAAGCGACGGCGAAAAAGACGGAAGCGACCCGATTTCGACGCGTCGTCATTTTGCCGACAGGCTCGACGGCACTGGCAAAATGTGAAAGACCGCGAAATCGATGTCGCCACCGGCTTTTTCACCGGAGTTTTGCCGCGTATCCGCGGCAAAACTAGCGAGCCCCAAGCCGAAACTCGCCCCGCCGCAGACGCGCTATCAAAGAAAACGAATCGCCGCCGCGAGGTGCCGGATTGGCACGCTTCGCAGCGACGACTTGGGCGAGATTCGCCCCTGGATTTAGGCGGTCGCGCCTTCGTCCAGGATCGTGATCTTGCACTTGGCGAAGACGCCGTGGCCGAGATCGATCTTGGCCTCGTACTCGCCGACCTCACGCAGCGACTCCTCGAGGGAGAACTGACCGCGCTCGATCTTGACTCCGCGCTGGGCCTCGATGGCCGCGAGGAGGTCGGTCACGCTGACGGCGCCGTAGAGCTTCTTGCCGTCCGTCGTGCTGGCGGAAACGGTGAGGGCGAGGCCCTCGAGCTTCTTGGCGACCGCGAGAGCAGCCTTCTTCTCCTCGGCGGCGCGGGCGGCGCGCTCGGCCTCAAGCTTCTTGAGACGGCGCTTCGCGGCCTCGGTCGCGACGGAGGCGAGCCCCTTGGGGGCGAGATAGTTGCGGAAGTAGCCCGGAGCGACCTTGACGATCTCGCCGGCCTTGCCGAGCTTCTTCACGTTGTCCATAAGCATCACTTCGATATGCATGGCGTATCTCCTTCCGCTTAGGCCATGAGGCCCATATTGCGGGCGCGCTTAACGCCCTGGCGGATCTGGCGCTGCTGCGCGGCGGTGACGCCGGTGATGCGCGCGGGCAGGATCTTGCCGTAGTCGGTGATGTAGTACTTGAGCGTCTCGATGTCGTTCACGTCGATCTGGTCGTTCGGGCCGAGCGCGGGACGCTTGCGGGCGGCGAATTCCTCGCCTGCCGAGCTGTTGGATTTCTTGAAAGCCATTTTAGTGGTTCCTTTTTAGATTTTATCAGAACGGGATGTCGTCGGGATCGGACTCCAGAGCGTTGGGCTGGACCGTCGGGGATTCCGGCCTCTGGGCGTTACCGGGCAGCTGAGGCCGCGTCTCGCCTTTTGGCGCAAGGAATTTCACCGTAAGTGCCCTGACCTTGAGCTTCTGGTGTCTGACACCGTCCTTCTCCCAGGTATCCATCTGAAGGCGGCCCTCGACGAGGACCGGGCTTCCCTTGACGAGAAACTGGCCGCAAAGCTCTGCGAGCTTGTCCCATGCGTCGACATCGACGAACACGGGGAAGTCCTGCATCTGCCCGTTGCGGTCTCTCCTGCGCTCGTTGACGGCGAGACCGAGGCGAGCGACTTTCATGCCGCTCGATCCAGTCGCACGCACGTCTGGATCGCGCGTCAGGTTACCCATCAGAATTACCTTGTTGAAGGAGGCCATCTCAGTTCTCCTGTAAGGTTACGCTTCCTCGGCGACAGGAGCCGCGGCCGCAGCGGCGGCAGCATCCTTCTTTGCCTGGCGCTCGGCGCGCGCGGCACGCTCGGCGGCGATCTTCGCCTCACGGCGCTCGTCGACGGCGAGAATCTGAACGCGGAACACCTCTTCGACGAGGTGGTAGCGGTTGACAAGCTCGTCGACCTTGGCGGGATCGAGCTCCATGCGAACCTTGACATAGACGCCGCTGTCGCGCTTGCCCATCGGGCGAGAGAACGAACGGCGACCGAGGGAAACCTTCTCCAGAATGTTTCCACCAACGCGGGTCACTTCTGCAAGGGCCTTCTCGAGATTCGCCTCGAGGACGTCTTCCTTGGCGATACCGACGAAGATGTAGAGAGCATCGTACTTCTTCATTACTTCTTCTCCTCCTTCTTGTCAGCCGCAGCGGCCTCCTCTTCCTTGCCCTTCTTGATGACCTCGGGAGCAGCGGGAGCTGCACCGGCCGCAGCAGCAGGAGCGCCACCGGCCGCAGGAGCGTCATCCGGGGCCTTTACGACCGCCACGGGAACTTCGCCGCGCGTGACAATGGTCTGCTTCTCGCCGAGCTTGAGGTCGCGGACGAACAGCGTCTGGTCGAGACCGAGCGCCGAAACGTCGACCTCGAACTTCTCCGCGATGTCGGTCGGCAGGCAGTCGACGTCGATCGTGCGGAGCGTCTGTTCGAGAACGCCGCCGCCGAGCTTCACGCCGACAGGTTCGCCCACGAGATACAGCGGAACAGTGACGCGAACCTTCTCGGTCAGCGACACTTCGCTGAAGTCTACGTGAATTGGTGTACCGGCGAGGACGTCGTTCTGCATTTCGCGCATGAGCGCGGGAACTTCCTTGCCGTCGAGATCGAGCGTGACCAGGAGCTGCTTGCTCGCGTGGCCGCGCGTCGCCATCATGAAGTCGTGCGCAGGGAGCTTGATCAGCTCAGTGCCGCCCTTCTTCATCTTCATCACCGAACCGGGAATCATCCCCGTGCGGCGAAGACGGCGGACAGCGCCCGTACCCTGTTCGGTACGCGCTTCCGCCTTGATCCTTATCTGATCCATCTTATGCCTTTTCTGGTAATCTGACCGCATACTCTCGCGACACTCGTCGCTACCCTCCGCGGCAAAACGGCGCAAATTATACCAAAACTGGCTCAATTCGCGCAAGAGCGAATTTTAAGTCATCAGAGGGCTACCGGTAGTTAGCCACAAAGAACATGAGAAACAGGAGGAGCGCAGACCGCCAAACTTTGCCGCATTGTCTGGATTACACGAAAAGCTGGTGAGCCGTGTAGAAGTGGAGATGTGGAGAAGAAGCCGTGCAGAACGTGGAGATCGTGTAGAATCAAGGAACCGCAGGCAGACGAATCATATGCAGTGAATCTTCTATAGAATGGTCCAACCCTTTTTCGATTATCGGTTATAACGTTATGTAATTGTCACCTCAACC
>JAZSOG010000029.1:0-11246 GCA_045536845.1 Kiritimatiellia bacterium
CTCCACGGTCGTTCGTTATGACGACGAGTCTTCGCTCGTGCCGTATCTTCTGCGCGGCGAGACCGTTTCCGAAACGGACGAGGACGGAGTGACCGAGACGCATTCCCACACGATCCTCTCGAACTCCGTCGTCCGCACCGTGGTCACGCGGACGAAGGGCGCTCACGAGGCGAAGACGCGCGAGGTGAAGGAGCGGGACCTCGCCTACGGACTCACGCTCTACGAAGCGGCGCAGCTCGCGGCGGACCCGCTCGTCGAGTTCGGCTGGCGGCGTCATGTCTACGATTCGCGCCATCGCCTGCGCTTCACGCAGTACGACGACGGCTCCTCAGAGACGAACGCATACGACTGCTGCCGACTTCTCTTTCGCATTGACCGCAATGGCGCCAAAACGCTCTACTGCTCGACGCCCGAGACGGCGCACCTCTACCACGCCGAGGAAGAGGTGTCCATGGCCGCGCTCCCCCCTGGTGCGGATTTCACTATGCCGGGGCTTGGGTACGAAGGCATGAGCGGGAGAAGCGCGTTTCGCGTCACGCAGCACTTTGCAGACGCGTTCGGGCGCGAGACCAACACGGTGTCGTTCGCCTCGACGTCGCAAAAGGCGTCTGTGGACCCGTCGTTCGGCGGGTTGCAGAGCAGGTATAGGACTATCGCCGCCACGCACTATCCTCTGGGGCTGTCGGACGTGTCGGCCATGGCCGACGCCCGCGGCGCGGTGACGCGAATTGAGAACAGATCATGCCAGTCATATGACGAGACGGTCTCGGCCCTTTTCGCGGCAGAGGCCCCCGATGTCGCCGTGTCCGTCACGACGAACCGTTCTTTCCGCGGCGGTGGTTCGCTGGCGGTTCGCGCTGCGGACGGAAAATGCGTCGCCGAGAGGCACGTGGCTAGCTATGCCGCGGACGGCACGCGGATCGAATGCTCGACGACGGATTCGTCCGATTGCGGAGTCGTTACGAACCGCGTGTCGGAATGCGACTTCCTCGGCCGCGTCGTCCGCGTCAAGTCGCCGACTTCCGACGTCGTGCGCTCCTACGACGGGGCTTCGCCGCGGGAGCTTTCGTCGCACGACCTCGTGTCGGGGGTCGCCGCCACGAACGTCTACGACGATGTCGGCGACCTGGCCGGCGTGGACTCGTGCGGCGTCTCGTCGAGGTCCGTCGTGTCGTACGAGTGCGTCTCCGGCGGGTGGTGGCGCGTAGAGGCCGAGATCGCCTTTGCCGGCGGGGCCACGAACAGGAACGAGGCGCTGAGGACCAGACTGACGGGCCTTTCGGACGAGGTCCGGTCGGAAACGGAGCGAACGGACTGGGGCGAGAGGATTTCAGGGACCACGTCCTCTTTCGACCGGTCGACGTCCGACCTTGTGGAACGCGAGGAGTCGCTGGCGGACGGCGTCCGCGAGTCCACGAGGCGGTTCGGCTACCTCTGGCGCACGTCCGGGCCTGACGGGACATGGCTGCAGTATCTTGACTATTTTGGATGGGTATACTACGTTAAGTGGGTGTCGCCGAACGGAGGCGCTCCCCAGAGGAGGATGTGGTACGAGCGGAACTCCCTTGGCGACATTGTGGAAGAGGACACGTTCTGGGCGAATACGACCGGTTCCGTCAGGACGAGGACCTTTTCCTACGATTCGCTCGGCAACCGCGTTTCCGAGGAGAACGAGGTGGGCGACGTAGTGATGCGCGGCTTCGACTCCGCGGGGCGCGTCGTTTCGGAAGACGGCGACGCCTATCCTCTGCGCGTTGGCTACGATTCGGCCGGGCGCCGTACGTCGCTTCGGACGACGCGAGACGCCGAAAATTGGGACGAGACGGGCTGGGCGTTTGATGCCCCAACCGGGCTTTGCACCTCAAAGACATTTGCCGATGGTTCGGCCGTCACGAACACCTGGACTGCTGACGGGCTGCCGCTTCGCAAGATCGCGCCGGACGGAAGCTGGACTGAGAACGTGTACGATTCCAGCAGGCGGAAGGTCGGGCAGGCGTCGGGCGATCCGTCGTGCGTCTTCGCTCTTTTGCTCGATTCCTTCGGACGCACCGTCGCGGCGTCTAACGCTGTCGCGAGCTATACGTACTCACTTGCGAATCAAGGCGTTGCGACGAATGAGACGGCGACGGTCGTCAATCTCTCGCTCGACATTTCCCGCGCCGTAGATTCCTGTGGCCGTGTCGTGTCCATCGCGTGCGGCGGCGTTCGGGACGAGATCGCCTATTGTCCCTCCAACGGAGTGATGGCCGTGATCTCCAACGACGAGGTTTCGGTCGCGTATTTCTATTCGGACGACTTGCTCGACACGGGCTATGCGATTTCCGTTGCGGGAGGCGAGACTTTCTGCCGCGCGGTGTCGCGGCACGGCCATGTACGCGACATGGTGCTGTCAGTCACGAACAGCACGCCGGTTGCCACTAATGGCTGGCACTATTATCATGACAATTGCAGGCGGCCAGTCTCCCGTAACGCGGATGCGTTTGCGTACAACAGCCGCGGCGAGGTGACAAATGCGACGATCGCGGCGAATGCGTCCGCCTACGCCTACGACGGCATAGGCAACCTCTCGGAGTCCTCGGTCGCGACTGGCGGACTCCCTGCGGTCGCAACATCCTACTACTCAAACAGCATTAACCAGTACGAATCCATCTGGTCGGCGGACGACGACGCGTGGCTTGAGCATTCAGAGAACGGAGAGGTGACGCGTTTCGGCGAGCGTGGCTTCCTCTACGACGCAAAATCGCGCCTTGTCTGCGCCGGTGTGTGGGTCTTTGACGAGGAAAGATATTATGCTGGCGACTTCACCGACTATGACGAGCTCTATAGCTTCGAGTTCGTCGCCTCCAACCGCTACGACCATCTCGATCGACGTGTGCAGAAGATTACTCCTGCCGCAACGCATACGTACTTCTACGATGGTTGGATGCTCATCAAGGAGGTCATCGCCAACACCAACGGCACAACCGATGTCATCGAGTACCATTGGGGCAAGGACCTCTCCGGAACCATTGGAGGGGCAGGAGGGGTAGGCGGATTGCTCTATCTTTCAATCTCCAACTCCTCCACTCCCAACTCCTCCACTCGCCAACTTTACATTCCATTCTACGACGCCTACGGCAACATCATGGGCTATTGGGATGCGCAGGGCAACGTCGTTGCGGAGTACACCTACGACGCCTTCGGGAAGTTGATTGCATCGTCGGGTCCAATGGCCGACGTTTTCGCAATCCGCTACTCCACAAAGTATTTCGATCCAGAGACGGGCTTCTACTACTACGGCTACCGCTACTATTCGCCGGAGTTGATGCGGTGGATCACCAGAGATCCGATAGGAGAAGAGGGTGGGGTGAATCTATATGCGATGTGTGGGAATAATGCGATATGCGGCATCGACTTCTTAGGAAGATTTAAGATTGTTTACAGTACATACGCTGAGACCACATGGTTGGAGTATCTCAAGACTGGGGAGCACTTAAAAGAAGTGACGGCATCAAACGAGAACAATGTTTACGTAGAATCAAAAGGGCTAGATGTAAATGGACTATTTGACGATGCAGCAGGCTTTACGAGTGATTGTCAGTTTGATGTGCTTCTGCGGATATTTCTGGCTGATGATTTACAACTTAAGATTAAACCTTTTGATACGTTCATTACGTTGCCCCATGAGACGACGACAGATGGTTATTCTCGGAAAAAAGGCGGCGGACGACCGATGAAGGGCGCAATCCTTGCTCATGAGCGAGGCCATGCCAAAGCGTTTTTCGAATATCAGAAACCTCTTTTTGAGACGAAAATCGCGCCACTCATCTCAAAGCCGAGATTAACAGAAAAAGAACAGGAAGAGGTGAAGAAGGCATATAAGGCTGCGAGGAAAGAGGTGATAAAGCATAGTGCACGATTGGCTAATGAAGCAGAAAAGAATTGGTATATAAGTAATGGATTTGAGTTTATTGACAAAGGGGGTTTGTATGAGTTCAAGAGATAACATGAATCGTTTTGCAATTGTTGCGGGGTGTTTGTTGTTGGCGAATGCCCTTGGATGTATGAGTGACTATCATACTTCCGACGAAGACTGTGAAAAGCTTCGGGAAATGATGGGATCGTGGCATTCTCAATGTGAATGTGCAACAGAGAATCAATTTGATGATCTTGAGTCTGCAGTTGATTTGCTAATCTCCAAATTGAATGCATTCTGTCAAGCCCATAAAGTTGGACGCGCGGCATTGCTGTCTGCGATTGACATGAAACCGTTGCTCAGTCCCAATAATCGAGATGTTGTCTATGTGCTTGGCAGCCATGGTGGGGAACGTGTTGGAGTTTTGTTCATGTTTAACGGCGGGTGTTGTGTTCGGAAAGTTCTGAAATCTCACGCGATTGAGTGACGAAGGGAGGGGAAGTGGTTATGGGACGAGAGAGTCAAAGAGATTTTAGAAAGATCACGCCCGAGGCGACGCACACGTACTTTTACGACGGCTGGATGCTCATCAAGGAGATCGTCGCCAACACCAACGGCACGGCAGATGTCATCGAGTACCACTGGGGCAAGGACTTGTCGGGGACAATCGGCGGCGCTGGTGGCGTGGGCGGCTTGCTGGAGAAGAGGAGAGAGTTCGCAGTGTGGCTGCTGAATGCGATGTTGTGTTGCGTCCATGTGGTGTGACGACGAACAAGGTAGAGCATACACATTAGGGTGGCGGCGAGACGGCAAGGCGCTCGGCGAGGGTGGTGCGGCGCTCGCGCACGACGTTCGTCTCGATCGCGCGGCTTACCGCGTATGGTACGCCTATGAGAAGGACGAGCTTCTTGCCGCGCGTGATTGCGGTGTAGAGGAGATTCCTCTGGAGCATCACGTAGTGCTGCGTGTGGATTAGGACGATCACGGCCGGATATTCCGAGCCCTGCGACTTGTGTATCGTCGTCGCGTAGGCGAGCACGAGTTCGTCGAGATCTCCCGCGTCGTACTTTACTGGTCGTCCGTCGAACGTGACGACGAGCGAGCGGTCCGTCGGGTCGACTGCCTTTATGAAACCGACATCGCCGTTGTAGACGTCCTTGTCGTAGTTGTTCCTGAGCTGCATCACGCGGTCGCCTACGCGGAACGTCGTTCCGCCGCGGATCAAGGCCGCTCCCGAGGGATTGAGCGCCTTCTGCAGCGCGAAGTTGAGACTCTCGGTGCCAAGAAGATTGCGGCGCATCGGCGTAAGCACCTGTACGTCCTCGAGCGGGTTGAGACCGAACTTGCGCGGAATGCGCTGGGTCATAAACTCGATTGCGCGCTTAAGGCACTGCTCAGGATCTTCGCACCTCACGAAGTAAAAGTCGGTGTCGCCGCTTCTTATCTCGAGCGGCTCGCCTGCGTTCACGTGGTGGGCGTTCGTGACGATGAGACCGCCAGCGTCCTGGCGGAAAATCTGGTCGAGGCGCGTAAAGGCGATGTTGCCGGACTTTATGAGATCGCCGAGGACATTCCCTGCGCCGACGCTCGGCAGCTGGTCTGTGTCGCCGACGAGCACTACCGCCGCCGTCGAGGGGATCGCAGAGAACAAGTCGTTTGCAAGCTTGATGTCGATCATCGACGTCTCGTCGAAGATAAAGACGTCGCCTTCAAGCGGACTTTCCTTGTTGAACGTGAACTTGTTCGTTACGGGATTCCACTTGAGAAGCCGATGGATTGTCTGTGCCGCTGCGCCGACCGACTCTGACATGCGTTTCGCTGCGCGGCCTGTCGGAGCTGCGAGGATTACTTTAAGTTTCTTCGCGCCATAGATGTCGACGAGCGCGCGGATTATCGTCGTCTTGCCAACGCCCGGTCCGCCGGTGATGATGGAGAACTTGTTGTAGAGGCATTTCTCGAGCGCGTTCGTCTGCTGCGCGGCGAGCGTGAAGCCTGCCTTTTTCTCCCACCACTCGACGGCCTTCACCGCGTCTACAGGCGTGAAGCCCGGCAGGGAGTCTCTTATGCGCCTAACATGCGTAGCCGTCTCGCGCTCAGCCCACCAAAGCGCGCGCAGGTAGATGCGGCGGGGAGAGGTGTTTGAGTGCTTGAGTGTTTGAGTGTTTGAGTGTTTGGGTTGGCTGGCTGGTAGTGGGATTGGCTGGCTGGCTGGCGCGGCTTCGCTTTCTGCGATTACGCGGCCTTCGGCAATTTCCTTCTCGAGTGCTTCGCCAAGAATCTCGGTCGGTATTTCGGTGAGTTCGTTTGCGTGGAGAAGCAAGTCGTTCTCGAAAGTCCAGCAGTGCCCCGAGTCCTCTGCTTCCGTCTCGAGTGTATAGGAAATCGACGCGCGTGCGCGAAGGGGCGAGTCCTTCGGGATGCCGACGGAGAGCGCGATGCGGTCGGCGGTCGCAAAGCCGATGCCCCAGATGTCGCGGCAGAGCTTGTAGGGATCGGCCTTTACGATCGCTATCGCGTCTGGACCGTATTTGCGGACGATCTTCGTCATCTTCGCTATCGAGATGCCGTAGGTCTGGCCGAAGATCATGTTCTCCCTAAGCGTCTCGTTTGCGTGCCAGCTTGCTCGTATCTGCTCGATCTTCGCCTTGCCGAGCTTGGGAACTTCGACGAGCCGCGCCGACTGGTGGGAGAGGACGTTAAGGGTGTCTTCACCGAAGGTTTCGACAATTCGCTTTGCGAGAACCTTGCCGACGCCCTTTATGAGCCCCGAGGCGAGATAGCGCTCGATGCCGACGAGAGATCTCGGCGCGACGCAGACGATTGACTCGGCCTTGAACTGGCGCCCGTGAACCTTGTCTGTCACCCACGAGCCGGTTGCGGAAATCTCCTCGCCTTCCCACACCGCCTGCGCCTTGCCGACGACGGTTATCTCGTTTAGCTGCCTTAGCGCGAAGCCGGAAGGGAGTTCGACATGGAGGACGGTATAGCCGTTCTCGTCGTTGTGGAAAACGACCGACTTGATCGTTCCCTCAACAGTCTCGCTCGCTTCATCTGCCATTTGTGGATATTATATCAAAAATAGCAATGTGAGTCTCCGGCCTCCGAAGTTCTGGACTGTCGCAGAATCACAGGTGAACCTTATTCGGATGGATGGCGTTTAACGGGGTATGAAAAGCAAGATTGTCGTTGTTTGCGCCGCTGTTGCTGGCGCATTGACTGGAATGGGTGAAGAAGCGGGCGCGAACGCCTCGACTAACACGGTGGCCGACTTGGGTACGGTCGTCGTCGAGGGCTCGGCGCTCTCCAAGTACCGTCCAGAGACGGTTGACGGCGCGACCTTCACCGACCTCCCGCCCGAAAAGTCGCCGACAGTCGTCGACACGCTGACCGAGGACTTCATCCGCGAGCACAACCCGACCGACCTCCACGACCTTCTCCGCTACGTTCCGGGCGTGGAGACCGGCGGCAAGTCGCTTCTCATTAGGCAGCCGGGCACTTTCCAGATCCGCGGCATGGGCGGCACCGAGCCCGCGTTTGATGGCGTCGTCCCGATCGGCAGCGGAGCCGGCCTTTTCATGGATCCGTTCCTCATGGAGCGCGTCGAGATCGTGAAGGGCCCGATCGGCTCTCTCACCGGCGGCGCGGGTGCGCAGCAGAACAACTCCGGCGCGGGCGGCTCGGTCAACATGTACCTCAAGGGCGCGAACTTCCGCGGAGACAGGATCGACTTCCAGGAGAACACCTCCGTCGGGCGTCATACCTGGCGCCAGCGCGGCATGATCGACGCGAACGAGGTCTATGGCGACGACAAGTTCGCCGTCCGCGCAATCGGGGCGTTCGACGTCTTCTCGCCTGCCTATCTTGGTGAGGGCTCACAGAAGGGTGCCGACCCGAGGCAGTCCTACACGATTGCACCGTCGTTCGCGTGGCGTCCGGTCGAGAACGTGACGATCGGGCTCAAGTCGATGTTCCAGAAGACCGACCAGCCAAGCTACATCGGAATTCCCGTCTGGCACGGCCGGCCAGGCGGTGGCTACAGTTGGTACGAGTCGTCGTGCCGCAAGGGCGACCGCTCGAAATACGACTCGATCTACCTTAACCCCTACATCGACTGGCAAGTTACCGACGACTGGCTTCTCAAGTTCGGCGGCGCGTTCATGTTCTCCGACTGGGAGCAGAGGACTCGCGAGCCGTACATGGGGCGCACCGAGCTCGACACCTTCTACAGGACTGGCGAGTGGTCGAGCGGCGAGAAGTACATGACGTCGGGCTTTTCCGAGTCTGACCGCATCAACCGCAGCTACAACCTCTACGCGCGCTCGGTCTACACGAAGGAGGAGCTGCCGTGGGGCTTCAGGAACACGCTTGTCGTCCAGCCCGACTTCTGGTACCGCGAGTCGACGACCGGCTTCGGCGCTCCCGTCACGCGCTACGGCGCGACGCTGCAGGACTCGATCGGCTGGGGATGGGTGACGCTTCTCGGAGGCATCCGCTACGACTGGTTCACGGAGAATCCGCAGACGACGACCGCGTCCAGCGGCGCAACCACGCACTACCATCGCGCAAACGAGTTCGCGTTCTCGCCGCGCGGCGGTCTCACGGTCCAGCCGCTCGACTGGCTCGTCTTCTTCGGCAACCTCTCCCAGACGCGCACTCCGACGCTTGGCTACCGTGACGCCGACGGCAACAGGCCGACCGACCCGTGGACGGCGACGCAGATGGAAGGCGGCTTTCGCGTCCGCCCCGTCGAGAAGCTCTGGTTCTCGGCTTCGGTCTACCGCCTCGACCAGCGCAACACGCCTGTCGCCGAGACGATCAACAATGACACGTACTACTATTTCGAGGGCAAGAGCAATTCGCGTGGCGTTGAGCTCTCGCTCGCGGGCGACATCACCGAGAACTGGACTGTCCTCGCGATGTACTCGTACAACCGCTACGAGAACCGCAACGCGACGGGAACTGCGCCGTCGGTCTTCCGCCGCAACCCCAACCACACTTTCTCGCTCAACACCTCCTACCGGTTCGACTGCTGCGATCTCCTTCGCGATGTCGTGGTCGGATGCGGCTATCGCTTCCGCTCAAAGAGCTTCGCGACGATGCGCGGCGCGTTTGTAGACAACAACCTCTATTTCTCGCACAGCCATGTCTTCGACGTCAACGTGTCCGTTCCGCTGACGAAGTTCGGCGGGCCCGAGGATTGGACGCTGACGCTTGGCGTCCGCAACCTCTTCGGCGAGAAGTACTTCGAGTCCGCGCGTCACTTCTACGAGTGCCTCGTCGGCGAGCCGCGCACGTTCGAAATCGGGCTGCGCGCCCGCTTCTGACGGTCAGAGCATATTGATACAGCGTTGTTGATACAGTCCCAGGATTTTTGGTGTAATGCCAGCATGAGAAAAAACAGGTTCATAGGGCAGGACAGGTGCTACCACCTGATCAGCCGGCTTGCGCACCGCGCGTTCTTCCTTGACGACGAGGAGAAGGACCGCGCGAGACGATGAGCGAGGTTCTGAAGGCCAGCGAGGCGGAGAAGGGAGATTGCCATGCTGGACGCGGCGCTGCGTCTTTCCGCTCAAAGGCGGATCCGCAGCTGGACATTCCGGAAAAAGTCGGAATCGGGCTTGCGCGCGGAAGCGAAAAGGTCGCAAAGAGGATACTTGAACTCCTTGCCGACGGGCCCATGCGTCCGTCGGCGCTGCGGGAGGCGGTCGGCATCAGGAGCCGCGTCCATTTCTCGCGTTGCTACATGACGCCGCTGGTGGAGAAGGGGCTTGTCGCAAGAACCGATCCCGACAAACCGATGTCGCCAAGGCAGGAGTACAAGCTGGCATGAGATGCTGTATCAACAAGACTGTATCAATAAGCTCTGACCCTTTTGCTCTCAAACAGCCGCTCAATGGTCTTGTCGAGATTGACTCTTGAATTGGGGCGCTTAGTCATTGATGTACAGTTCCTTGGTCGTGTCGTGCGCTTGTTGCGCACTGATGAGATTCTGGTTTTTGGCGTTGTTTATTGCCTCAATCAATCTGTCGAACATGATGATGTGCTGGCTGGAGAGAATGGCGTTGCAGATTCCCTGGACGCGAATTCCCTCAATGTTGTCTATGTCGTTGCATGGCGTCCTGTCCTTCACGACTAGCCGCTCGCGATTCTTTCCCCTGAACCTCGCGGGAGTCGCAACATAGATTCTGGAGGGATCGGTAGGGCACAGTCTGCGGATTGCAAGAGCGGAAGGTCCCCACAGATAGGCATCGTTGCCGAGACTCGCCACGGCGCATGCATAGGCATCAAGACCATCCCTGCTCGGAACATATTTATCAATTCGATAGAGGCCGTGTGCGATACGCTCGAGCCTTCCGCGATGCGCAAGCTTTGCAAGTGTGCTAGAACTTATTCCAAGTTCCTTCGCACTTGCCACGGTGATAAGGCCGTAATTACCAATGGCCACATCATATATACTCTGATAGGATGTCATGGGCACAAGGATACCATTTTCGGTCATTAAACGTCAATGCTTCTGTAATGTTTGGCGCAAGTTGACCGAAAATGGTTAATTTGTGTCAGCGCACTATATCCAGCGCCCCCCCTATTTTTCGGGGGTGTTGCATGGGGAGGGATTTTTGATAAAATACGCACGCTGTTTTAGGTCGAGAAGTATACCAAGAAACAAGAAGGAAAAACACGATGAAGGCAAACGCAAGATTCGGGTCGAAACTCGCGGCTCTGCTGTGCGCGGCAGCGGTGGCGCTTGCGGTCAAAGCGGAAGTCGTGTCAAGCAAGGACGCTGCCGAGCCGTGGTTCGGGAAGCCGATTCCCGAGTCAGGCGAAAAGCCGGGCGTTGCGGATTGCGGCATGTCGGCGGCGAAGGTGTTTGACGCGCTCGACCGAGGCAACCTGCTTCCAAGCGGGATTCTGCCCGCCGCGTCACGTCCTATACGCCCCGCGACCCCAAGGAGATTGCGAAATTGCTGGCAGTGGTGCCATAAGCGCTGCCGGAGAAGCGCGCGCCAATCGGATTCGGCGCGTGAGCGTTCTAGCTGCGGCAGGAGTCGCGATAGTCGCTCATGGACATTTTGTAGCGCTTCCTAAAGAGGTTTTTGAGATAGGTCGGATTTTTATAGTCGCAGGCCGATGCGATGGCGTTCATCTTGTCTCGCGTTCTGGCCAGCAGTCGCTTCACCTCGTCCAACCGCCGCTCCGTGATGGCTTCGAGAATGCTTCGCTTCTGCAGTTCGCGGAACCTAAGGTCGGCGAGACGGCGCGAACACTTGAGATGCCGGACGACATCTTCGACGCCAATTCCCTCGAGCGCATGGCGGTCGATGTAGGCGACGGCCTTCTGGACGAGGCGACC
>JAZSOG010000048.1:0-31031 GCA_045536845.1 Kiritimatiellia bacterium
CCGTTCCCCATTCCCCATTCCCCATTCCCCGACTCCCTCTCAATCTACGTTGGGCCAGAAGGCGACTTCTCGCCCGAGGAGCTTGCCGCGCTTATCGAGATTGCGACGCCAGTTTCGTTTGGCTCAACGATTCTCCGCGCCGAGACTGCCGCGATATACGGCGTTAGCGTTTTGAAGTCATTTCTTGATTGCCGGTGATGTATGATTTAGTCGAGATCTTCGAGTCGCTTCAGGGCGAAGGCCGCAACATGGGGCGCCCATGCGTCTTCGTCCGCTTTGCCGGCTGCAATCTCGCGTGTCCGTGGTGCGACACTGATGTCGCAAAGCGCTTTTCCTCGTCGCTTGACGACCTTGTCGCGGAAATCGGACAGTATAAGCCAAAGAGCGTCGTCCTCACAGGCGGCGAACCGACGCTTGTAAAGGAGATGCCAGAACTTGTCGCGGCGCTAAAGGAGCGCGGCTACTGGATCGCGGTCGAGACGAACGGAACTGACGACGCGGACTGGCTTGGGTTCGTCGACTATGTCGCCTGCTCGCCAAAGGCCGAGTTCCCCGACCGTATTGCGCTAACCCGCGCGGACGAAGTGCGCGTCGTCGCGTCTTCGGAGAAGATCGTCGACTTTTGCCGCGATCTTCGCGGCAGAATTGCCGCGACCGACTACTACATTTCGCCGTGCGAGCGCGACGGAGAGATGGATTTTGCGACGGCAAAGGCCGTCCTCGCGCAACTCGACGGCTGGTCGCTCTCCGTCCAGCTTCACAAGCTCCTTGGCTTTAGATGAGTCTATATTTATGTTTTGCCACAAAGAACACAAAGAACGCGAAACTCACCCTTTGCGTACTTTGCGCCCTTTGCGGCTAAATCAGCTAACAAACGTATAAATTCAGGATTTGCAGTATGGAAGACTTCGGTTTCTATCTTGTGATGACAAACCCCAAGGTTGGCTACGAACGCTGCTGCGAGGCGGCCGTCAAGGCGGGGGTCAAGATGGTGCAACTCCGTATGAAGGACGTGTCGCGCGACGAGCTTCTCCAGATGGCGAAGAAGCTCGTGTCGATAACGCGCGGCAGCGAGACGAACCTCATCATAGACGACGACGCGTCGGTCGCCGAGGAGTCTGGCGCGGACGGCGTGCATGTCGGGCAGGACGACATGCCGGTAGAGGAAGTGCGAGCGAAATATCCTGGCATCCGCATCGTCGGGCTTTCGACCCACAGTCTCGCGCAGGCGCTTGACTCCATTCGCCACAATCCCGACTACATTGGCGTCGGGCCAGTGTTCAAGACGCCGACAAAGAAGATTCCTGACCCCGTCCTCGGCACTGAACTTGCGGGCAAGATGATAGCGTCCGTCCCTTATCCCGCAGTGGCTATTGGGGGTATCGACGGCAGCAATCTCGGCTCCGTTCTTGCGGCTGGGGCGAGGAATTGGGCGGTGGTGCGCGCGGTATGCGGTTCCGACGACCCATATTCGGCGATTCTGCATCTCCGCGACATAGCGCAGCACGGTTCGTGAGGCGCCTAAGATTTTCCACGGGTTGTCCACGACGGGGCAATTTTTGGTATAATATTACGAAACTCTCATTCAAGGATAGCTATGGGACAGCTTGAAGAATCGTCGGAACTGACACTTGATTTTACGAAGCTCGAAAAAGTTGGCGCACAGGTCGCGGCAAGTCGTGCCGCAGCTGTGGAGCATGATCCGGGGGTAATTCCCGTGGCCGTGCAGAACGCCGACACGAAGGAAGTCATCCTCGTCGCCTATACGAACGAATTCGCCATGAAGGAGAGCTTCGCCAAGAGGAAGCTCATTCTTTGGTCGACGAGCCGCAACAAGCTGTGGTTCAAGGGCGAGACCTCCGGCGAGACTTTCGATCTCCTCGAGGCATATGTCAACTGCGAGCAGAACTCGCTCCTCTACGTCGTTCGCCCCTGCCGCGGCGGAATCTGCCACACGAAGGACAAGGCGGGCGCCCCGAGGAACTGCTACTACAGGAAGATCGACTTCGACACGCTGAAGCTCTCGTTCGTCGATTCGTGCGGAAAAGAGACGGTTTAAACGGAAGGATCAAAAAATGGAAGTGCTCGGACAGGGTTTGGTTTTGATGATTGCCGGAATGGGCATCGTCTATCTGTTTCTCTCGATTCTCATCGTCGTCACCAAGGTCTCGATGAGCGGCATCGGAAGGTTCGATTCGATCTTCCCGAAGGAAACGCCCAAGAAGGCCCCTGCGGCCAAGGCGGCTTCGGATGACGCCGATATCGCGCTCGCGATCGCCGTTGCGATGAACGGCTAAGTATTGGAACGGACGGGCGCTCTGGCGCGCCCGCACCCCAACCCACGGAACATCAGATTTAATCAAGGAAAAACATCATGGCCAAGAAAAACGTAAAGTTCATGCTCACTGCGTTCCGTGACGGCTTCCAGTCCGTCATCGGCGCGCGCGTTCTCTCGAAAGACTTCCTCCCCTGCGTCGAGGAGGCGTATGCGGCGGGCGTCCGCTGGTTTGAGGCGGGCGGCGGCGCGAGGTTCCAGAGTTGCTATTTCTACTGCCAGGAAGACGCGTTCGACGTCATGGACAAGTTCCGCAAGGCCGCGCCCGAAGCAGACCTCCAGACGCTCTCGCGCGGCGTGAACGTCGTCGGCCTTGAGTCGCAGAGTTCGGATATGATCAAGCTTCATGCCCAGATGTTCAAGAAGCACGGCATGTCGTCCATCCGCAACTTCGACGCCCTGAACGACGTCAACAACCTCAAGTGGTCCGGCCAGTGCATCCACGACGCGGGGCTCAACCACGAAGTCGTCGTCACGATGATGGGCCTTCCTCCCGGGATCGACAACAAGGGCACCCATACGCCTGAGTTCTACCGCGACCGCCTGAAAATGATCATGGACGCGGGGATTCCCTTTGACCGCGTGGCGTTCAAGGACGCGTCCGGCACTTCGACGCCCGCGACCGTCTACAACACGATGAAGCTCGCCCGCCAGCTTCTCGGCAAGGACATTCACATCCAGTTCCACAGCCACGAGACGGCCGGCAACGGCGTTGCGTGCTACCTCGCGGCTCTCCGCGGCGGCGCTGACGGTCTCGACCTCTCGATGGCGCCTATGTCCGGCGGCACCTGCCAGCCCGACATCATCACGATGTGGCACTGCCTCGACGGCGATCCCGACTTCGGCTTCGACTTCGACATCAACAAGATCAAGAAGGCCGAGGACTCCTTCAAGAACGCGATGCAGAAGTACTTCCTCCCGCCGGAGGCGATGAGCGTCAACCCGCAGATCGTGTGGAGCCCGATGCCGGGCGGCGCGCTCACGGCGAACACGCAGATGCTTCGCGACAACAACATGATGGACAAGTACGACGACATGATCGCGGAGATGTACGATTGCGTCCGTCTCGGCGGCTTTGGCACGTCCGTCACGCCCGTCTCGCAGTTCTACGCGCAGCAGGCGATCCAGAACGTCATGTTCGGCAAGTTCAAGAAGTTTGCGCCCGGCTACGCCAAGATGGTGCTCGGCTACTTCGGCAAGACGCCCGTCCCGCCGGATCCGGAGATCGTCAAGAAGGCGAGCGAGTTCATGGCGTCTAGCGACCTCAACAAGGCCTACAGCGAGCCCACCACGAAGACGGTGCTCGAAATGAACGACGCCGACCCCAAGAAGGGCGGCGCGGTCGCGAAGAAGATGCTCGAGGACGCTGGGCTTCCCATCACCGACGAGAACATCTTCATCGCCGCGTCCTGCAAGGAGAAGGGCATCCTCTTCCTCAAGGACCCCTCGAAGGCCCCGATGGGCTGCCGCTTCGCCGAAGAGGCCAAGCCCGCCGCCAAGGGTGGCGCGGTCACCGTCACGATCAACGGCAAGGCCTACGGCGTCGAGATCAAGGGCGATGGCAAGGCCGTCGTCAACGGCAAGCCGGTCGACTTCAAGGCCGAGGCGGGCCTCAAGGCCGCCGCGCCTGCAGCCGCCGCGCCCGCGGGCGGGCAGGAAGTCAAGGCACCTGTTCCCGGAACGATTCTCCGCGTCACCGCGTCGAGCGGCACGAAGGTCTCGAAGGGCGACGAAATCCTCGTCATGGATGTCATGAAGATGGAAACGCCCGTCACCGCTCCGTGCGACGGCACGATCACCGTAGTCGTCAACGCGACCGACAAGGTTGCGACCGGCGATGTACTCGCGACCATCGGCTGAGGCCGATGTCCGCGAGAGTGCAGAGTTGAAAGTGTAAAGTTGAAAGCGGAATATCGATCATGAAAAAGATTTTGATGGCAATGCTCGTTGCGACCGGCTGCTTTGCGGCTGTCGCCGCTACGGACGACGTCCCCGCGTGGAAGACGATGCTCGCCAAGGTGAAGAACCTTCCCGCCGAAACCGGTATCGCCGGCTTCATGAAGAAGGAAGCGCCCGCCTACATCACCGGCAACTACGCCGAGGCCGATCGAATCGACGCGAAGGCGATGGCTGGCAAGGATCCGCACGACCCGAACAGCGGCTACAAGACGCCGAACGGCTACTATGACGCTACGGGCAAGTGGATCGGCGGCTACTTCGACGACCTTGGCACGTTCGTCAAGGGTCACGAAGTCAAGACGCTCTTCGGCATGCCTTACGGCGTCGGCCAGCTTATCATGATCCCGCTCTGCCTCATCATGATGTACCTTGCGATCGTGAAGGGCTTTGAGCCGCTGCTGCTCCTCCCGATTGGCTTCGGCGGACTTCTCGCCAACTGCCCGCTCGCGGGCGTGACGGCTCCCGCGATGATGCACGACGGCGTGATATCTGTGCTGTCTTCGGGCATTCCTGTGATGGCCGGCGGCATCGTCGAGCCCGGCGGGTTCCTCCACTACTTCTTCAAGTTCGGCATCGACACTGGCGTCTTCCCGATCATGATCTTCATGGGCGTCGGCGCGATGACGGACTTCGGGCCTCTTATCGCCAACCCGAAGATGGCGCTTCTCGGCGGCGCCGCGCAGTTCGGCATCTTCTTCGCGCTTTTCGGCGCGCTCGGCCTTGCGGCCGTTTTCGGCGCCGACTTCTTCGGAGGCGTCGCCCCCGTGAAGGCGGCTGCCTCGATCGGCATCATCGGCGGCGCCGACGGCCCGACGGCGATCTGGCTCACGAGCCGCCTCGCGCCCGACCTGCTCGGCGCAATCGCGGTCGCGGCGTATTCCTACATGGCGCTCGTCCCGATCATCCAGCCGCCGATCATGAACGCCCTCACGACAAAGGCCGAGCGCGCCATCAAGATGCCGCCGCTCCGCCCTGTCACGAAGATCGAGAAGGTCTGCTTCCCGCTCATCGTGCTGCTCCTTTGCGCGTTCCTCCTCAAGGACGCGGTGCCGCTCATCGGCGCGCTCATGCTCGGCAACCTCGCGAAGGAAGTGGGGCCCTCGGTCGCCCGTATCGCCGACACGATGTCCAACGCGCTCATCAACATCGTGACGATCATGCTCGGTCTTTCCGTCGGCTCGAAGCTCGCCTGCGAGAAGTTCCTCTCCGGGACGACCCTCGGCATCCTCGCGCTCGGCCTCGTCGCGTTCTGCGTCGGCACGGCTGCGGGCGTCATCATGGCGAAGCTCATGAACCTCGTCTCGAAGGAGAAGGTCAACCCGCTCATCGGTTCCGCCGGCGTCTCGGCCGTCCCGATGGCAGCGCGCGTCTCCAACAAGGTTTCGCTCCAAAACGATCCGACGAACTTCATCCTCATGCAGGCGATGGGACCGAACGTCTCGGGCGTGATCGGCTCTGCAGTCGTCGCAGGCGTTCTCTACACGCTCTGCCGCTAAAGAATGGCCTGGTCGCGCGAGCGCATCGCCGTTGCCGCGTACTTCGCGGTCCTTGGGGTCATTTGCGCGACCTGGGCTTCGTCCATCGACGACATGAAGCTGCTCCTGGGGCTCAACCAAGCCCAGCAGGGGTGGCTTCTGTTTTCGGGGCCGATGGGGAGTCTCGTCAGTCTCTTGTGTGCGAGCGCTATAGTGACACGCCTTGGGAGCCGCCGCAGTCTCATTATGGCCGTGACGGCCTATATTCTCGTGGCGTTTGGCCTGGCGGCATGCTTTTTCTGGCGCGCGCCCATTCCATGCTGGTGCGCGGCGATTGCGTTGCTTGCCTGCGTCGGAACTGTCTTCAATATCTCCGTCAACACGCAGGGCGGCATAGTCGAGAGGAAGGCGGGGTGCACGATAATGAACTCGTTCCACGCGATGTTCAGCCTGCTCGGGCTTCTGGGCGGTCTTCTCGCCCTCTTCGCGGCGGCGAAGCATGTCCCGGTCGCGTATCGCTTCTTTGGCGTACTCGTGCTTTCCACAGTCGCGCACATCGTGTTCTTCTCTTGGCTTCCCAAGGAGAACGACATAGCGAAGAAGGAGAAAGGCACGGGGTTTCGCCGCCCAGACGCAGCTCTCTTTTTCATCGGCGTTGCGGCTCTCGTCATCATGGGCTGCGAGGGCTCGATAAACAACTGGGTGAATGTCTTCTACCGCGAGACGCTGGCCGCGCCAGATAGCCGCGTGAAGTGGGGCTTCTGCGCCGTTTGCGCCATGATGACGTTCGGGCGTTTGGTTACGGACCGTTTCGTAAATCGCTTCGGCGGCGCACGGATATTGCGCGTCTATTGCGTCTTCGTGACGGTCGGGCTTGCCATCGCTCTCTTGTCGCCGTTTACGGGGCTTTCTGGGCTTCCGCTCCATGTTCTTGCGACGATTGGCTATGCGATAGCGGGCTTCGGCATCTCGGCCCTCGTACCGATCCTCTATTCCAAGGCCAACAAGACCAAGTCGATGCCGGCGGCATCTGCTCTCACTTTTGTCGGTTCTATGGGCTTCCTTGGCAGTTTCATGGGGCCGCCGCTCATAGGCAGTGTCGCCCAGGCCACTTGCCTTTCTCTTGCGCTCGGCATCTTTGCCGTGCTTATCCTCGTCTGCCTTTTCCTTCGCTTTGACAACGACTGATGCGCATGCGTCTGTTCACAGCCCCGCTGGCCCTCCTCGTCCTGGCTTCCTGCCGGAACGCGGCCGACTACCGCCGCGAGGCGGACGAGACGGCGAAAGTTTATCTTTCCGCATACCAGCAGGAGGCCGTGGGACGCGTCGAGAAGATCGAGATAGAGACTCCGGCCGACACCCTCCGCCGCCGGCTGATGATCGACCAGAACCTGCTCGCGAAGGATCCCGCGTCGTTCGGCATCCGCGACATTCCGACGAACCTGTACTGGCGCGTCGGCGACAGGATGCTCCCCGGCGGCGAAGACCCCTCGATCTCGGTGTGGAAGGGCGGAGCCAACGCCCTCGAAATCGGGCTTGTCGACGCGGTTCGCATAGCCGCCTTCAACAGCCGCGAGTACAGGGCGCGCAAGGAGGCGCTCTTCCGCGCGGCGCTCGGAATGGACCTCGAGGACGACGCGTTCAGGAACATCTTCTCCGGCAGGCTCAGCTCGTCCACGGGGTTCAGCTTCGACAAGTCCGAGAACCGCGCCTTCGCCGACCACGCCGTGCGCCACAACGAGACCGCGTCGTTCGGAGTGAACCGCAAGTTCAAAAGCGGCGTAAGGGTGACGGGCGCGATCATGGCGAACATCGCGGGCATGCTTACGGGCGACACGCGCACGGCGTGGGGCTCCTTCGCCGACCTCGGCATATCAATTCCGCTCATGAGAGGCTCTGGCGAGCTCGTCAACACCGAGTCGCTCACCCAGGCGCAGCGCTCGTTCATCTACGAGGTGAGGTCGTTCGAACAGTACAAGCGCTCCTTCATCTGCCAGGTCGAGTCCTCCTATCTCGCCCTCGTCCTCGCCAAGCGCCGCCAGCAGAACCAGGACGAGGCGTTCAGGCGAGTCATCAGGTCTACCCGCCGCTCCTACCGCATGGCCGAGGCGAGCCGCATGTCGCAGTCTCAGTTCGAGCAGGCGCACCAGAGCGAGCTCTCCTCGAAGGCGAGCTGGATCGCCTCCTGCCAGAGCTACGAGTCGACGAAGGATACGTTCAAGATGGCGCTTGGGCTTCCTCCCGACGCGAGGATCGAGCCGCGCGAAGACGACCTCGTCGAGCTCGAGCGCTACGTCGGCAGGTTCGCGAAGCTCGAGACCGGCGAATACGACATGGGCAGGGACGACGAGAACGGCAAGATAGTCCTGGACGACCCAGATTCCGTGGACGACGGCGACCTCAAGGTGCGCACCGACCGCGCGATCGACATCGCCTTTTCCAACAGGCTCGACTTCGTCAGCTGCCGCGACCGCGTCGAGGACGCGCAGAGGAAGCTCCTCATAGCCGAAGACGCGCTCAGGGCGGAGGTGACGCTGGGCGCTTCCGTGGGGAATTTCGCAGACCTCGCCACCCCGGGCACGCGCCGCGGCGGCGAAACCCACGGGCGACTCCACCCGCGCGAGTGGTCGGCAGACCCGTTGCTCACGATCGACCTGCCGATCGAGCGCCGCGGCGAGCGCAACGCCTACAGGAACGCGCTCATTGCCGTAGAGTCGGCCGTCCGCGAGTACCAGCAGGAGGAGGACTCGCTCAAGAACACGATCAGGTCCGACATGCGCACGATGAGCCAGACAAAGGACAACCTCCAGATACAGTACATGGCGATGAACCTCGCCGAGCGCCGCGTCCGCAACCAGGAGATCCTGCTCCAGGCGGGGCGCGCGGACATGACGGTCATGCTCGAGGCGCAGGATTCGCTCGTCCAGGCGAAGAACTCGCTCTACTCCGCGATGATCAACTACAAGAACCAGGAGCTTGCGCTGCAGCGCGACCTCGGGCTTTTGGAGGTGTCTGTGAACGGAACATGGAAAGAGGCCGATCTCGTCGCCCTCGGCGTCCTGCCCGATCCAGGGCGGGAGAAAGGACGGGTACAGCAGTGAACAACAGGACAAAGGCGGCGCTTGCCGCGGGCGCGGCTCTCGCCGCGGCCGGAATTTTCCTCGTCGGCCGCAAGGGAGGTTCGGACGGCGGGACGCAGGATCTTTATGCGACCGTGCAGGAAGGTCCGCTCGTGATCAGCGTCGAGGAATACGGCGAGATCGCGCCGAGCCAGCAGATCGTCCTCAAGAACGAGGTGCAGGGACGCTGCTCGATCATCTCGCTGGTGCCCGAGGGCAGCATCGTGAAGGAGGGGGACGTCCTGGTGCAGCTCGACATCTCGGCGAAGATCGACGAGAAGGACAGCCAGGAGATTACGCTCCAGAACGCGGAGAGCGCGCTCGAGGTCGCGAGGGAGGCGCTGGAGATACAGAGAAACCAGTCCGAGAGCGACGTAGACCTCGCTGAGGAGGCGTACGCCTTCGCCAAGGAAGACCTCGAGAAGTACGAGCAGGGCGAGTACCCCGCGAAGCTCGTCAACCAGAAGGGGCAGCTTGCGCTCAAGGAGCAGCAGGTCAAGCAGGCGAAGGACAAGTACGAGTGGTCGAAGAAGCTCTTCGCGGAGAACTTCATATCGGAGACGGAGCTCGAGAGCGACGAGCTCAACTGGAAGTCGAGCCAGCTCTCGCTCGAGACGGCGCAGCGCGAGCTCGAGGTGCTCGAGACATACACGCACCGCCGCGACCTCGCGAAGTTCAAGAGCGACGTGAAGCAGAAGGAGATGGCGCTTGCAAGGGCCCGCAAGAAGGCGGCGTCGGCGATTGCGCAGTCCGAGAGCAACCTCCGCGCGAAGGAGAGCGAGTTCCGCAAGCAGCGCCAGCGCCTCGACAAGCTCACGAACCAGATCGCGAAGGCCGTCATCCGCGCGCCGCGGAGCGGACAGGTCGTGTACGCCAACGAGTCGTACCGCAGCCGCGAGCCGCTGCAGGAGGGGCAGGAGGTATGGGAGCACCAGGAGCTCATACGGCTCCCGACGGCCGACACGTTCGCGGCGAAGATAAACCTCCACGAGGCGAACCTCAAGTCGATCACGACGGGAATGCCCGTGCGCGTCAGGTGCGACGCGCTGCCGGGCCGCGTGTTCACGGGCGTCGTCTCGAGGATAGCGCCGATGCCCGACAACGAGCGGCGCTGGATGAACGCCGACCTCAAGGAGTATCCGACCGAGGTGCTGATAGACGGCGGCGCGGGCGAAATCAAGAACGGCATGGGCTGCAAGGTCGAGATCGTCGTCGAGCAGTACGAGAAGGCGCTCTACGTGCCCGTGCAGTGCGTCGTCAGGATCGCGGGCGAGTCGTTCGCGTGGAAGCGCAGCGCGAACGGCAGCGAGCGCGTCCCCGTCGAGACGGGGCTCGCGAACAACAAGTTCATCCGCATCCTTTCTGGGCTCGCCGCTGGCGACGAGGTGATGCTCGCGCCGCCGCTATCCGACTCGGTCGGCGGATCGGAGACGGAGCTCGCGAAGGAGCCTGCAGAGGAAGAAGAGTCGAAATGAACGGCACGGGCTCCGAGTATGCGATCGAGGTCGAGAACCTCGCCAAGGTCTACGACATGGGCGCGGAGAAGGTCCATGCCCTGAGGGGCGTGAGCGCGCGCTTCCGCCGCGGCGAGTTCTGGGCCGTGATGGGGAGCTCGGGCTCCGGCAAGTCCACGATGCTCCAGATACTCGGATGCCTCGACCGCCCCACCTCGGGAACGTATCGCCTCGACGGACGCGAGGTGTCGCGCCTCGGCGACGACGAGCTGAGCGACGTCAGGCTCAAGTACATCGGCTTCGTCTTCCAGAGCTTCAACCTCATCCCCCAGCTGACGGTCGCCGAGAACATCGCGCTGCCGCTCTACTACCAGGGGGTTGACGACGCCGAGAGCCGTCGGCGCGGCGAGAAGTACGCCGACTACGTCGGGCTCGCGAACCGGCTCTCGCACCGCCCCAACCAGCTTTCCGGCGGGCAGCAGCAGCGCGTTGCAATCGCCCGGGCCCTCGCCACCGATCCGGTCGTGATCCTCGCAGACGAGCCGACCGGCAACCTCGACACCGCGATGAGCGTCGAGATCATGGGCCTTTTCACCGAGCTCAACAGGCAGGGCAAGACGATCGTCATGGTGACGCACGAGGAAGACATCGCTGCCTACGCGGGGCATCGCCTCGTCATGCGCGACGGGCTCATAAAGGAGATGGCGTGAGGCTCGCCCCCTCCAGGATCTGGCGCGACGTGTCGCTGGGGGTCAAGAACCTCCTCCTCCACAAGCTCAGGAGCTTTCTCACCATGCTCGGCCTCGTTTTCGGCGTCGGGAGCGTCATAGCGATGCTTGCGATCGGCGAGGGCGCCTCGCGCGACGCGCTCGAGCGCATTCGCCGCCTCGGAAGCCAGAACATCATGCTCGAGTCGAAGAAGCCCCCGGAAGACGCGGGCTCGCACAAGAAGACGTCCTTCTTCTCGATCTACGGGCTTCTCTACTCCGACGCCGATCGCATTGCGGCGACGATCCCCTCCGTGGACAGGGTCGTGCCCGTCAAGGCGCTTGTAAAACAGGGCAAGTTCCACGACCGCGCGCTGGACCTGAGGGTCGTCTGCACCACCGACGACTGGTTCCGGCTCGTCGACCGAGAAGTCATAGCGGGGCGCGTCATGAGCGAACGAGACATAAGCGGGTTCGCGTCGGTGGCCGTGCTCACCGAGTGGGGCGCGCGGCGGCTTCTCGCCAACGAGCACGCCGTCGGCGAGACGCTCACCATCGACCGCAACACCTACCAGGTGATCGGAATCGTCCGCAGCGAGTCGGGAGGCGCAGACGCGTCGGACACTCCGGACGGCCAGACCGACGTCTACATCCCACTCGCCTCGGCCCGCCAGCGCTACGGCGACCTGTTCTTCCGCCGCACCCAGGGCTCGGTGATACGCGAAAAGGTCGAGCTCCACGAGATCATCGTGCACGTCGCCCGCGAGAAGGACGTCGAGGCGACGTCGCGCGCGCTGGAGCGCGTCCTCGAAACCTCCCATCGCCGCCGCGACTACGCGGTCAACGTGCCGCTGCAGCTTCTCAAGGAGGCGGAGGCGACCAAGCGCACGTTCTCCATCGTGCTTGGCGCCATTGCCGGGATATCGCTTCTCGTCGGAGGCATAGGCATCATGAACATCATGCTCGCCTCGGTCACGGAAAGGACGCGCGAAATCGGCATCCGCCGCGCCATCGGCGCCCGGCGGTTCCAGATCGTCCTCCAGTTCCTGATCGAGTCGCTGGCGCTCTCGGTGATCGGCGGCATGATCGGCATGGCGCTCGGGATAGTCATACCTCTTGTCGTCACTCATGTCGCGGGAATGCCGACCGTGGTGACGCCAACGAGCCTCGTCCTCTCCTTCGGAATCTCCGTGGGCGTAGGCATCGGCTTCGGCATCTATCCCGCGATTCGCGCCTCTAAGCTCGACCCGATCATCGCCCTCCGCTACGAGTGACGTTCGGGCCGCGCCGCGGACCGAACGTCCGCCGCCTGCGGGCTCGATGAAAGTGGCGCACGGTATGCCCGTTTTTTGGTATAATATTTCTTCAGAGCGAAAATTTTTTCATCTCATGTTGAAAGGTATTGAAAACGATGAAACGCGCTGATGTGGACAAGGTCCTCATTATTGGTTCGGGTCCGATAGTCATCGGTCAGGCATGTGAATTCGACTATTCCGGCACACAGGCGTGCAAGGCGCTTAGGGCTTGCGGATACAAGGTCGTCCTCGTGAACTCGAACCCCGCGACGATCATGACGGACCCCGTTATGTCGGACGCGACGTACATCGAGCCGCTGAACGAGGCGCGTCTCGAGCAGATTATCGAGAAGGAGAGGCCCGATGCCATTTTGCCGAACCTCGGCGGGCAGACGGGCCTCAACCTTTCAATGGAGCTTGCGAAGAAGGGCATCCTCGACAAGTACGGCGTGAAGGTCATCGGCGTCAACCTCGACGCAATCGAACGCGGCGAGGACCGCGAGGTATTCAAGGCGACGATGCAGAAGCTCGGCATCGAGACGCCGCGCTCCGGCATCGTCCACTCGGTCGAAGCGGCGGTCAAGCTCGTCGAAGAGGAGATCGGCTATCCGGTCGTCGTACGTCCCGCCTATACGATGGGCGGCGCCGGCGGCGGTTTCTGCTACAACGTCGAGGAATTGAGGACGATCTGCGCCCGCGGCCTCGACGCCTCGCTCACCCACCAGTGCCTTATCGAAGAGTCGATCCTCAACTGGGAGGAGCTCGAGGTCGAAGTCGTGCGCGACGCGAAGAACCAGTTGATCGCCGTATGCTTCATCGAGAACATCGATGCCGTCGGCGTCCATACGGGCGACAGCTACTGCGCGGCTCCCTTCCTCACGATCGACAAGAAGCTCGAAGAGCGCCTTCGTCGCGACGCGTTCAAGATCGTCGAGTCCATCGGCGTCATCGGCGGCACGAACGTCCAGTTCGCACACGACCCGAAGACGGGCCGCGTCGTCATCATCGAGATCAACCCCCGCACATCGCGCTCCTCGGCGCTCGCCTCGAAGGCGACCGGCTTCCCGATCGCGCTTGTCTCGGCGAAGCTCGCCGCGGGCATGACGATGGACGAGATTCCCTACTGGCGCGACGGAACGCTCGAGAAGTACACGCCGGACGGCGACTACGTCGTTCTCAAGTTCGCACGCTGGGCGTTCGAGAAGTTCCGCGCCGTCGAGGACAAGCTCGGCACGCAGATGAAGGCCGTCGGCGAGGTCATGTCGATCGGCAAGACCTACAAGGAGACTTTCCAGAAGGCGATTCGCGCGCTCGAGCGCGGTCGCGCCGGCCTCGGCTTTGCGAAGGACTTCCACGAGAAGTCGCTCGACGAGCTCCTGAAGCTTCTCGCAGTTCCAAATTCCGAGCGCCACTTTCAGATGTACGAGGCGATCAGGAAGGGTGCGACCGACGAGCAGATCTTCGAGCGCACCGGCGTCAAGGCGTATTTCGTGCAGCAGATGCGCGAGCTCGTCGAGGAAGAGGAGAAGATCCTCGGCTACAAGGGCAAGTCGCTTCCCGACGACCTGCTCGTGCAGGCGAAGAAGGACGGCTTTTCCGACAAGTACCTCGCGCAGATCCTCGGCGTTCCCGAGAAGAACATCCGCGCGCAGCGCAACAAGATCGGCTGCCGCGAGCGCTGGTTCGCCGTGCCGGTCTCGGGCGTTGAGGACAAGGCGTACTACTACTCGACCTACAACGACGTCAAGCCGAGCGAAGACCCGAAGCGCGCGAAGGCGTTTGGCGAGGCGGCGGTCTCGAACAACCCGAAGAAGGTGATGATTCTCGGCGGCGGTCCGAACCGAATCGGCCAGGGCATCGAGTTCGATTACTGCTGCTGCCACGCTGCGATGGCGATGCGCAAGATGGGCTACGAGACGATCATCGTCAACTGCAACCCCGAGACGGTCTCGACCGACTACGACACTTCCGACAAGCTCTACTTCGAGCCGGTTACGGTCGAAGACGTCCTTCAGATTTACGAGGCCGAGAAGCCGATGGGCGTCATCGTCCAGTTCGGCGGGCAGACGCCGCTCAACATTGCGCGCCAGCTCCAGGAGGCCGGCTGCAAGATCCTCGGCACGTCCGTCGACTCGATTGACGACGCAGAGGACCGCGATCTCTTCCACGCGACGATGGACAAGCTCGGCATTCCGATGCCCGAGTCGATGATGGCGAGCGACATCGACGGCGCGCTCAAGTGCGCGGCGAAGCTCGGCTATCCGCTCATCATCCGCCCGTCGTTCGTTCTCGGTGGCCGCGGCATGGAGGTCATTTTCGACGAGATCATGCTTCGCGAGTACGTCGACAAGGCGGTTGGCGTCACGCCCGACCGTCCGCTCTACCTCGACCGCTTCCTCTGCCGCGCGATGGAGTGCGAGGCCGATGCGCTTTCCGACGGCAAGGACATCTTCATTCCGGCGATCATGCAGCACATTGAGCTTGCGGGCATCCACTCCGGCGACTCGGCCTGCGTGCTGCCGCCTGTCACGATTCCCGAGGACGCGAAGGCGACGATTCTCGACTACACGCGCAGGATTGCCGCGGAGCTCAAGGTCGTTGGTCTCATGAACATGCAGTTCGCGATCGAGGACGGCAAGGTGTATGTCATCGAGGCGAACCCGCGCGCCAGCCGCACGGTTCCGCTCGTCTCCAAGGTCGGCGGCGTCCAGATGGCCGGTATCGCGACCCAGCTCATGCTCGGCGACACCGTAAAGTCGCTCGGCCTCGACAAGAGGCACGTCGTCCCCTACTTTGGCGTCAAGGAAGCGGTGCTGCCGTTCGAGAAGTTCCCGGAAGTCGACCCTGTGCTCGGGCCTGAGATGCGCTCTACCGGCGAGGTGCTCGGTCTTGCGGACGGCTTCGGTCTTGCCTACTTCAAGTCGCAGGAAGCGGCGGGTCTGCCGCTCCCGACGACTCCTGGCAAGATGCTCGTCTCGCTTTCCGAGAAGCACGCCGACGCGGTCTCCGCGGTGAGGCGCTTCGAGCAGCTTGGCTTCGAGGTCATTGCGACTGAGGGCACTGCGAAGTGGCTTGTCGAGCACGGCGTCAAGGCCGAGGTCATCGCCAAGATCGGCGAAGGCCGTCCTGACGTCCTCGACGCGATCAAGAACCGCGAGGTCAAGCTCATCATCAACACGCCTTCGGGCCGTCGCGATGCTCGCGCTGACGACTGCCGCATCCGCCAGGCCGCGATCAAGTACAAGGTTCCGTACCTTACGACGCTTTCTGCCGCGCAGGCCGCAGTCGAGGGTATTGCCGCCGCTATGGGCGGCAAGGGCGAGGTCCGTTCTCTACAGGAATACCACTCGAAGATCGGGTAGGTCTTTTTGCATCCTTGAATTAAGAAAAGGAGGATACAATGAAGAAGTACGTCTGCAAAGTGTGCGGATACGTCTACGACCCCGAAAACAACAACGGCGTTGCTTTCGAGGACCTTCCCGAAGACTGGACCTGCCCCATGTGCGGTGTGGGCAAGGACCAGTTCGAGGAAATGTGATTACTTCTTGAGGTAGGCGGAAATCCCCGCCGCGGCTTTCCGCCCCTCGCCCATGGCGAGAATCACGGTCGCGGCTCCAAGTACGATATCACCACCGGCGAATACGCCGGGGATTGATGTCATATTTGTCTCGGGATCGACGACGATATTTCCGCGCTTGTTGATCTCGAGCCCCTCGGTCGTCGTCGGGATAAGCGGGTTCGAGGCGTTGCCGACTGCGACAACCACAGTGTCGACATCGAGGACGAATTCGCTGCCCTCGATCGCCACTGGGCTGCGGCGTCCCGAGGCGTCGGGCTCGCCAAGCTCGTACTTTAGGCACTCAAGCCCCGCAACCGCGCCCTTGCCGTCGCTTAAGACGCGCTTGGCGTTCTCGAGCATGTGGAACTCGACTCCCTCTTCCTTCGCGTGCTCGACCTCTTCCTTTCGCGCGGGCATCTCGGCTTCGCTACGGCGGTAGACGAGGTAGACTTTCTCGGCGCCGAGGCGTAGGGCCATGCGGCTCGCGTCCATCGCGACATTTCCGCCGCCAAGGACTGCGACCTTCTTGCCGTGCCAGAAGGGGGTGTCGGCGCTACCTTCGAGGTAGGCCTTCATGAGGTTTGCGCGAGTCAGATACTCGTTTGCGGAAAAGACGCCGTTGAGGTTCTCACCCTCGATGTTCATGAACTTCGGAAGACCGGCGCCAGTGCCGACGAAGACGGCGTCGAAGCCGTCCTTCTCGATGAGGTCCTTCAGCTTGCGCGTGCGGCCGACGACGAAGTTGGGCTCGATCTTGACGCCGAGCTGCTTGATCGCCTCGATCTCGTGCCTGACGATTGCCTTCGGGAGACGGAATTCGGGGATGCCGTAGACGAGAACACCGCCGCAGCGGTGGAACGCCTCGAATACCGTGACGTCGTGTCCCGCCTTCGCGCAGTCCGCCGCGCACGTTATCGACGCGGGGCCAGAGCCGACGATGGCGACCTTCTTGCCGGTCTTTGGCGCGCAGGCGACTGGCTTCTCAGCGCCAGTCTCGCGGGCGAGGTCGGCGCAGAAGCGCTCCACGCGGCCAATCGCGACCGCCTTGTCGATGTCCTTGAGAAGCTTGCCCATCGTGCAGAACTTCTGGCACTGCTTCTCCTGCGGGCAGACGCGTCCGCAGACAGCCGGGAGAAGCGAAGTCTCCTTGATGATGTCGAGGGCTCCGGTGAAGTCGCCGTCAGCGGCCTTTGCGAGAAAGCCGGGGATGTTGATCGCCACGGGGCAACCCTGCATGCACGGCTTAGTCGGGCACTGCAGGCAGCGCGACGCTTCGGTCTTCGCCATCTCGGCGGTGTAGCCGAGCGCGACTTCGTTCATGTTGTGTGCACGCGCCGCTGCGTCCTGCTGGGGCATCGCCTGCGGCGGAATAGCCATCTTCTCTTTCGGTGTCATTTGAAAATCCCCGCCTTGCAAACATGTTCCTTCGCGGCCTGTTCCTGCGGCTTGAACGCGCCCATGCGCGAAAGCATCTGGTCCCAGTCGACTTCGTGTCCGTCGAATTCCGGGCCGTCGACGCAGACGAACTTCGTCTTGCCGCCTACCGACACGCGGCAGCCGCCGCACATGCCGGTGCCGTCGATCATGATCGTGTTGAGCGACACCGTCGTCTTGACGCCGTAGGGCTTCGTGGCGAGGGCGCAGAACTTCATCATAATGGGCGGGCCGATTGCGATGACTTCGTCAACCGCGCCGGCTTCGCAGAGTTCCTTCAGGGGCTCCGTAACAAGGCCCTTGCGGCCGGAGCTTCCGTCGTCGGTCATGAGAATCAGGTTTTCGCCGGCGATTGCGGCCATTTCGTCCTTCATGACGAAGAGGCTCTCGTTCCTGGCGCCCATGATGATCGTCACCTTGTTGCCAGCCGCCTTGAGCGCCTGGGCGATCGGGTGCATCGGGGCGACTCCAATGCCGCCGCCAACGCAAACGACATGTCCCGGCTTTTCGCCGTTTTCGCCGCGAATCGAGGTGGGGCGTCCGAGCGGGCCGAGAAGGGCGGCGATGGAGTCGCCGGGCTCAAGGCGCGAAAGCTTCGTAGTCGTTGCGCCGACCGTCTGGAAGATGACGGTTATCGTGCCTTTTTCGACATCTGCGTCGGCAATTGTGAGAGGAATCCGCTCGCCGAACTCGTCGTCTGCCATCAAGATTACGAACTGCCCTGCCTTGCGCTCCTGCGCGACGAGAGGGGCCTCGATCTGCATCTTGTAGACGTTGTCGGACAGCCTACTTTTCGATATGATTCTGTTCATGGTGCTTTTTGCCCAAAAAAGTTAGCCGCAAAATATACCAATTTTCGCGCGCGCGGTCAAGTGCCTTGCGGCCATTATGAGGCTTTGGTATAATTCACCAAAACATGGAAGAACGACTTCAGAACGTATTGAGTCATGCGGGTGTCGCCTCTCGTCGCAAGTCGGCAGAACTGATTGCCGCGGGGCGTGTTACGGTTGACGGCGTGGTGGTTAAGGAGCCAGGCGAGCGCGTCGATCCGGCGACGGCGAAGATTTCAGTAGATGGAAAGCCGCTGGCGGCGGCTGAGGCGAAGCGGACGGTGATGCTCTACAAGCCCGTGGGGGTATTGAGCTCGACTAGCGACCCATTTGGCGGGAAGACTGTCGCGGAACTCGTCACTACGCCCGAGCGCCTTGTTCCGGTTGGCCGTCTCGACAAGGACTCCGAGGGGATGCTCCTCATGTCGAACGACGGCGACCTTACGCTTCGCCTCACCCACCCGCGCTACGAACACGAAAAGACTTACATTGTCCGTGCCGCAGGTCGCTGGAGCGAGGAAAAGCTGCGCGTCCTTCGAGGGCCAGTGAAGATGCCAGACGGCTATGTGACCCGCCCCGTTCCGGTGAAAGTGCTGTCGGGCCCCGAAAGCAATGTCACGACGCTCGAGTTCCGCCTGCGCGAAGGCCGGAAGCGCCAGATTCGCTACATGTGCTCTGCCGCGCATCTCGTCGTCATTTCGCTGAAGCGCGTCGCCGTCGGGCGGCTCGCGCTTGATCCCGCGCTTGCCCCTGGCGAATGGCGAGACCTCACGCCCGAAGAACTGGAGTTGCTGAAATGACGCACGAGGAGAAGGCGGAAGAACTTTTTAGAAGCGGCATGAACTGCTCGCAGTCCGTGTTCTGCGCGTTTGCCGACGAACTTGGCATGGACCGCGAGACGGCGGCGAAGGTCTCGTGCGGGCTCGGCGGCGGCGTCGGGCGGATGCGCGAAGTGTGCGGCGCGGTAACTGGCGCAGCTCTTGTTCTCGGGATGCGCCACGGTCCCGACAAGGCGGCGACATATCCGCATGTGCAGGCGTTTGCGGAGAAGTTCAAGGCGGAGTGCGGCTCTATCGTCTGCCGCGAGCTTCTGGCCGGAACGGGCGCGACCCAGGGCGGAGCGCCCGAGGCGAGGACGGAAGGGTATTACAAGAAGCGCCCGTGCGTCGAGCTCGTGAAACTCGCCGCGCGGTTGTTGGAGGAGTGTTAAGAAAACAACATTGACAACTGGGAAAAACAACTTTCTTTGCGGCGGGCAACGCGCCCGCCGGCTCAAGAACGCCGCGAGGTTTCGCGGCGAGAAAGAGAATGTTGTTTTTATAAGTTGTTTCGGTTGTTTTCAATATAGGCAATGCAAGTAGTAAAGAGCGATGAAGAAGGGCTTGAGGCCGCAGCAAAGGTTCTGCTTGCGGGCGGCGTAGCGGTGATTCCGACCGACACGGTCTACGGACTCGCCGCCCACCCTGACTTCCCAGAGGCCGTTGACCGGCTCTACACGATCAAGGGGCGCGAGGCGAAAAAGCCAATCGCCTTTCTTGCCGCGAGCGTCGAGGCGACGCCCGTAAAGCACCGGCTAACGGAAAAGTGGCCAGGGGGACTTACGATAGTGTTTGGCGGAGAGGGCTATCGCGTTCCCGACCACGATTGGACGCGGCGGCTCCTTGCGAAGTGCGGTGGGCTTTTGCGCGTGACGAGCGCGAACCTCTCGGGGCAGAGGGCTGCGATCGACGCGCCGGCGGCGCTTGCGGATGTCGGTCTTTCCGCAGACATCGTAGTCGACGACGGCATAAGCCCAGGCGGAGTTCCGTCGACTGTCGTCAAGGTCGGCCCAGAGGGGAGCTTGGAAGTTTTGCGCCGTGGCGGCGTCGAAATCTGATATAATCTACGAAAACAGGAGAGATACAATGAAGCTGAACATTGATTCCGTATTGAATGAAAAGGACGCATGGGCTGCCGCCGGAGTGGCGCTTCCCAAGTTCGACATCGCCGCAATGCGCGAGGCGACGGCGAAGACGCCAGAGTGGGTTCACTTCGGCGCGGGCAACATCTTTCGTGGCTTCATCGGCTCGCTCTCGCAGCGCCTGCTGAACGAGGGCCTCGCCAAGACCGGCATAATCGCGTGCGATACATTTGACTACGAAGTGATCGACAAGATCTATGACGCGCACGACAACCTGACCTTGAATGTCCTTCTCAATCCCGACGGCACGACGACGCGCGAGATCCTCGCTGGCGTCGCCCAGGGGCTCAAGGCGAACTTCGCGGACGAAAAGTCCGCCGCGCAGCTGAAGGCGATCTTCCGCGCGCCGTCGCTCAAGATGCTCTCCTTCACGATCACCGAGAAGGGCTACCAGCTTCGCCGCACCGACGGTTCGCTTATGCCGGTCGTCGAAGCGGACATGGCTGAAGGTCCCGCAAAGGCGCGCCACGCGATGTCGATAGTCGCCGCGCTTCTTCTTGAGCGCTTTGGCGCAGGGGCTCTCCCGATGGCCGTTGTTTCGATGGACAACTGCTCGCACAACGGCGAGAAGCTTATGTCCGCCGTCCTCGAAGTCGCCTCGGCCTGGGTCAAGAACGGCTTTGCGCCCGCCGCGTTTCTCGACTACCTGAAGGACGAGTCGAAGATTTCCTTCCCGTGGTCGATGATCGACAAGATCACGCCGCGCCCTCACCCGATGGTAGAGAAGTCGCTTGCGGACGCCGGCATCGAGGGCATGGCGCCGATCGTGACGGACAAGAAGACTTTCATCGCGGCGTTCGTCAACGCCGAAAAGCCGCAGTATCTCGTCGTCGAGGACAAGTTCCCGAACGGTCGTCCGCCGCTCGAAAAGGCGGGTGTCTACTTCTGCGACCGCGACACCGTGAACATGTGCGAGAAGATGAAGGTTACGACGTGCCTCAATCCGCTCCACACGGCGATGTCGATGTACGGGTGCCTGCTCGGCTACACGCTCATCTGCGAGGAGATGAAGGACGCCGACATCGTGAAGCTCGTGAAGCGTCTTGGCTATGTCGAGGGGCTTCCCGTAGTCGTCGACCCGAAGATCCTCTCGCCAAAGGCGTTCATCGACGAAGTGGTGAACGAGCGCCTGCCCAATCCCTTCATGCCCGACGATCCGCGCCGCATCGCGACCGATACTTCGCAGAAGGTCGGCATCCGCTTTGGCGAGACGATCAAGAGCTATATCCGCGAAGGGCGCGACCTCGGCTCGCTCGTCTCGATTCCGCTTGCGATCACGGGCTGGCTCCGCTACTTGAACGGCACGTTTGACGACGGCACTCCGCTTGAAGTCTCGCCCGATCCTCTCAAGGACGAGCTTATGGCGAAGGTGAAGGAAGGTAAGATCCGCGAAATCCTCTCGAACCCGACGATCTTCGGCCTCGACCTCACGACGACTCCGCTCGCCGCGAAGATCGAGGGCTACTATGCGCGCCTCCTCGAAGGCCCTGGCTCCGCCCGCCGCCTTCTTCAGGAAGAGCTTGCCGGCTAAAGGCCGCAAGCGCGTCGCGCCACTTGGAACATGGGTATTAAAAGGGCAGTTTCAATCGCTATCGCGCTTTCTGCCGCCTCGTTCGCGGCGCACGCGTGCACGGCGGTACTCGTCGGGAAATCCGCCTCCACGACGGGACGCGTCATCGTCGGTCACAACGAAGACGACGATGGCGATATCACCGTCTTCCACGGCTGGTTTCCCGCACGCGACTGGCCCGAGGGATCTGTCCTTTCCGCCGAGAAGGGCTGCGCGGCGATTCCGCAGGTGCCGCATACGCTCGGGTTTTTCATGAGCGAACCGCGCACGGCCGCCGGGAGCGTTCCCAACGCCGCCATGTTCTTCAACGAATGCGGGGTGCTTGTCACCACCGACAACGCAGGGCCGTCGAAGGAAGACACGTCCGATCCCTCGCGCCTCACCGACGGCGGGATACACCGCAACCTGCGGCGCTGCGTAGGCGAACGCGCCAGGAGCGCGCGCGACGCAGTGCGCATCATTGGCGAGCTTGTGGAGCGCTACGGCTATGTTCCGTCGGGAAGGATATACATTGTCGCGGACGCGAACGAGGCGTGGCAGGTGCAGGTCGTGAGCGGCCGGCACTACGTCGCCAAGAGATGCCCCGACGATGCGATTTGCGTCGTGCCGAACCACTACACGATCCACGCGATTCCCGAGAAGCCGACGGCCGACTGCATCTTCTCCCCTGACATAGTGTCGTACGCCGTGGAGAAGGGTTGGTGGGAAGCGGGGAAGCCCTTTGACTTTGCCCTTGCGTACCAGTCGCCAAAGTGGGTCGCGATTCCGCACAACACGCATCGACAGGAATATGTCACTTCATCGCTGCTCGGCCGCGAATGGAAGGACGCGACTTATCCGTTCTGCGTAAAGGCGGCGCGCAAGGTCTCGCCCGAGGACGTCATGAAGGCGCTTTCGTCGCATCCCGGCGGCGTGACGCCGCACAAGGACGACTGGGCGTCTCCATCCGCATGCCGCGCGGCAACGTGCGAATCGTTTGTATGCGACTTCGGCGCCACGCCCGATAAGACGGTACTTCATGTCGCGGGCCAACCGCCGTGCGAAAAGCCGTACGGGCGGCTCGAGCCATGCCGCTTCGCGCAATTGCAACAGGAAAAGTCTAACAGACGAGGAGGAAAAGAATGAATATGACATTGTTGGCCGCAATCGCAACCGCGGCCGTTTCGCTCGCGTCGTACGCCGACGCGCAATCTGCAACGCCGACGCGCACCGAGCTTCTTCGCGCGAAGCTCGAAAGCCGCGACAGGAGCTATGTGTTCGTCACGATGCACCGCGGCGACTGGCGGCATGCACCGGAGAATTCCGTCGGCGCGATAAAGGGGTCGATCGACATTGGCGCGGACATCGTGGAACTCGACGTGTCAAAGACGAAGGACGGCAGATTCGTCCTTTTGCACGACGGCTCTCTTGACCGCGTTTCCAACGGCAAGGGACCGAGCACTGACTACACGGTCGAGGAGATCAAGAAGTTCCGTCTCAAGGGCACGGACGGAAAGACGATTACGGACTACGAGATACTCACTCTCGAAGAGGCGTTTGCGCTGACGAAGGGGAAGATACTCGTGAACGTCGACAAGTTCCCGCGCGACCCGAAGGGCGTCGCCGAATGTGCGCGGCGTTGCGGTGTGGAGCGCGAGGTCATCTTCAAGGGCGGCTTTTCCCCGAAGGACCTCAAGAGCAGAATGGGCGACCAGTGGGCGGGCATCGTTGACGGCACGTTCCTCTACATGCCGATCATCACCATAAACAAACCGAACGCCATGAAGGGTTTCACGGCATGGCAGGAGGCGGAGAAAGTCCCGTTCGCCTACGAACTCTGCTTCGCGAAGGAAGAGCCGCTTGAGGTCCTTGAGTCGCTCGAAAAGGTGCAGGCGAACGGAGGTCCGCGCATCTGGATCAACACGCTGTGGGACTCCCTCTGCGCGGGGCATACCGATGAGCGGGGGCACGAGGGCGATGCCGAAGGAAGCTGGGGCTGGTGCCTTTCTCGCGGCGCGACGATGATACAGACCGACCGCCCCGTTGATCTCCTGAAATACCTCTCCGAGAAGGGGCGGCGCAATCTCAAGTAGCAGGATTTGTCTGACGATGGCTGGAACACGGTCGATGGGCAAGAGGCGTGTCGAGCTTTTTGACGCGCGGCGGAAGGCGGTCGACGCGGTTGCCGACTTTCTCGCCGCGCGGGCGAGGCCTGATGCAGCTGGCGTAAAGTCGCTTGCGCACATCCTCGTCGTCGTGCCGACGGCCGAGAGCGGCCGCCGCCTTCGCCACGCGATTGCGCGGCGTTTCCCGACGGGACTCGTTCCTCCGCTCGTCAGGACTCCCGCGCACCTCGTCGACCTTTCCGCCCCCGACATCGCAGGACGCGCCGACGAACTGCTTGCGCTCAGGGAGGCGAACGGCGGGAAGGGCGGCTTTGACGTCGCCGCCGAACTTGCTGACATCCGCCGCATCCTCGGCGCGAACGCGCTTTCCTTTTCAGATGTTGCCGAGAAGGTCGGCTCGATACTCACTGGCGATCTCGCAGACGTCGAGATCGAGCGCTGGCAAATGCTCGCCGGCCTTGAGTCGCGGTACTTTGCTGCGCTGCAGCTGCGCGGTAAGCGCGATCGCGTCGCGGCGCTCAAGGATGAACTCGCAAAGCCGATAGAGTTTCCTGGCATCGAGGAAGCCGTAGTCGCCTGCGTTCTCGATCCGCTTCCTGTGATGAACATCGTCCTCGAGAAGTCGAATCTTCCCGTGACGGAACTCGTTCCCGATGTCTCGTCCGCTCCGGAACTTAAGATGTCGCAGATCGCCGCTTCGGGAACTGCGGCAAGCGAAGCCGCGAAGATTGCGTCGCTCTTCGCGTCCGTAAAGCCGGACGAGGCATTACCAGCGCTCTGCCTCGCAGATCCCGAGACTTTTCCCGAGATACAGGGCGCGCTCCGCGCAAAGGGGCTGAAGGTGCACAATCCTTCTGCGATGGCGCTTTCCACCTCTTCGCTCGGACACCTCGCCCATCAGCTTGCCGCGCTTGCGCGAACGTCCTCTTATTCCGTCTTCTCCGCGTTTGTGCGCGGCGGCGATGTCAGGCGCTGGCTCAAGGCGGAACTGAAGATCGACGATGCGAAGCTCACCGCGGCTCTCGTCGACCTCGACAACCGCCAGCAGCAGCTTATCCCCGCGAAGGTCGACGACATCGCGTCGAAGACGGAGCATACGCTGCGCGCGATCTTCGAACTTGTGAAGGTGCAGCTCAGGAAGCGCGGCATGAGACAGATTCTCGCCTCGATCTTTTCGACGCTCGCCCTCGACGAACGCGACGAGCGGTCGCGCGAGTTCGCGGCGGCAGCGGAGGCAGTGAATGGTCTAATCGACGAGTGCTTTGCAAAGGACGTGCCGCGCGACCTCGCGCTCGAGTTGTTCGAGCGGCGTCTTGGCGAGACGACCTATTCGCTTGAGCCCGACGAGGGCGATACTATCCTGACTGACGGCTGGCTTGAGCTTCCGTTCCTCGACGCCGACGAGGTCGCGATCTCCGGCTTTGCCGAGGGAAAGGTGCCGGAGTCTGTCGTGGGCCATGCCTTTCTTCCCGATTCGCTACGCCGCGGGCTCGGTCTTGCCGACAACACGGCGCGGACGGTGCGCGACAGAACGATTCTCGCGATGACGCTCGCCTGCCGCGAGACGGCTGCGGTAACGGTGCATTTCCATTCCGTCGACGGGAAGGGCGACGTGATGAAGCCCTCGCGCCTTCTCTTCGACTGCAAGGAAGACGAAGAGCTCGTCCGCCGCGTGATTGCGCTATACGCGACGCGTGCGGGTACGGGCGAGACGCCGCCCGCCGATCTTCCCGACCGGTGGAAGATAAAGCTGCCCGTGCCGCCGGAGTACGCCGAGCTTCGCAAGACTTCACCGTCGAGTCTCGACCTCTACATGCACTGCCCCTTCACCTACCTTCTCCGCAAGACCTTCAACGAGAGCGAGGACTACCGCGCCGAGGAGCTCGACGCGTCGGAGTTCGGCAATCTCGCGCACGACGCACTCGAGGCGTGGGGGCAGGGCGAACTCAGGGACTCAACCGACGCCGATGCAATCGCCGCGGTGCTCGAGGAGAAGGTCGACTCGATTCTTGTTGAGCGCTTCGGGCTCGAGATCCCGGCGATTGTCGCCTTGCAGGGCGAGAGCGTGAAGCGGCGGCTTCGCCGCTTTGCCGCGCTCCAGGCCGCGCGCGCTGCGGACGGCTGGCGCGTCATGGCGACGGAGCGCAAGATGAAGGTCGCCTACGGCCACACGCTCGTCGCGGGACGCTGCGACCGCATCGACTTCAACGACCGGACCGGCGAGTGGTGCGTCGTCGACTACAAGACGTGGGACAGCGCGGCGCGCGCCGCTGCGTTCGAGACGAAGAAGGACGGCACCCGCGTCTGGAAGAGCTTGCAGCTTCCGCTCTACTGCGCGATGCTTGACGCAGACCCCGATTTCCCCGAAGCGAAGCGCGAGCGCATCACGGCTTCGTACTGCATTCTCGCCAAGACTGCCGCGGACACCTGCTACTCCGAGTCGTTCTCGGGCGCTGACGTTCCCGACGCAGAGGCGAAGGTGAAGGAGCTTGTCGACGGCATCGAGCGCGGCGTCTTCTGGCCAGCGGCGGACACGTCCGAGTGGCGGTGGGATTTCGCCGACTGGATATTCAACTCTCCCGAGGAAAGCGTCGACCCCGCATGGATCGCCGACCAGCTCCGCCGGATTGAAGTTGGTGCCAGGACTTGACGCCTCTGACGGATCGGTCTTGGGGTTCAGACGATTTTTTGTTCGACGTCCTGGACAACGAGCCCTGCGAGGGCAAAGCCGAAGATCGCCGTCGTGTGCGCGATGGTGCCGTTTATGCGGGCCTTTGACGAACACCACTCATGCGTGGCAAGCGAACTTTCCCCGACGCCGGGGTCCTTCGGGCAGACGCACTCCCCGAGGCCGCATCCTGCGCCCGCCGGCCCCAGGTTCTCGCGGCGCTCCGGGCTCCACACGCATTTGAACTTTCGCGCCGGCATGCCGCCGGTCTTCTTGAACTTTGTGCGCAGCGCACGTGCGAGCCCGTCGCCTTCGACCTTGCGGAACTCGGTTGCGCGGATCTGGAACGGGTCCATCTTCAGCGCCGCGCCCATCGAGGCGAAGAGCGTTACCGTCGGAATCGAGAGCGCGTGTCGTATGAGCGCCGCCTTTTCGCGAAGCGAGTCGATGGCGTCGATCACGTAGTCGTATTCGTCCAGCGCGAATTCGCCTGCCGTCTCGGGCGAGTATATCTGCTGCCGCACGTCGAGCTCGACGAGGGGGTTGATCTCCTTCAGCCGTCTTGCGAGGACGTCGACCTTGACCTGTCCCGCGGTCTTCGTCGTCGCCATCAGCTGGCGGTTTACGTTCGTGATGCAGACCCGGTCGGAGTCTACGAGAAGCAGTTTTCCAATGCCGGACCTGACGAGCGACTCGGCGCACCAGCTGCCGACGCCGCCGAGCCCGAAGACGGCGACCTTGGTGTGCGCGAGCGCGTCGAGGGTCTCCGTTCCGAGCATCAGCTCCGTACGCCTGAATATGGCTGGATGTTTCATTCGAGGCAAAGTATACCAAAATTCCGCGCGCGTGGATAACACAAAGGGTACATAGATTTCGTCCGCACCATAATCTCATTTTTCCGTGGTTGATTCCAGCGCTGCTGTTTCGCTATAATATGCCCAACGCCGTTGAAAATGCGGAAAGTGAAAGAAAACATCGAAATGGGCGATAAAAACAGCAACGCTAAAGGGGTGTCTCCCCAGTTGGTCCCACAGCAAATTACCACACTAGCGGGAGTTTGTGATATACTGTTCGGCATGAGACGTTGCAGGATAAATCTTCCAAATCGGTGTTATCACCTGATCAGCCGCGTCGCCCACCGTGCGTTTGAGTTTGAAGGATTGCAAGCGGCGAATCGGAAAGGCCGCTATGACAAGGAAAAACTACTGTGGCAATTTACTGTGGCAATCAGGTCTGACCCCGCTGGCTCCCTGCTGGCTCCTGCTGGCTCCAGAAGTTGTTACCTGACAATCGGAAGCTCCCTCATGTATCGGTCGTGCAAACGCCGAAACAGCACTCGTTGTTCTTCCTTGCTTGCGCCACTGGCTTTAACAACCTGATTTGTGAATACGGCAAATTCTTCAGTGGACATCAAATCTTTGCATCCCGCAACACTCAAAGAACAAAGTGAAAGCAATTGTTTGCGGTAACCTTCAACAAGGCAATTCTCATTAAAGACACGAATCTGTAATTCACACTTCTCGCCTAACTGTCGACGAAGCTCTTTCCTGCGCAGATTTTCAAGCTCCAGCTGCTGCCTGTGTTCAGAAGAAATTCGCTTTCCGTTTAACGAAACCATTATTGGCATAGGCATGACTGCAACCGCCAGATCTGAAGGAAAGTCAACTCTTGTAACACTACCGACATACTCAGCCAAAGAGAGACACGCCAATGCATTTGTCGAAAAATCAACTAAGGGCAATTGCGTATTAAGACTCCATACCCAAGACATCTTAAGCGCATCGATACCAACGCTATCATCCACAGCGTTGGTGGAAACATGCACAATGATCTTTTTCAAGCCGTCCAGCACCACAGACTCCACGGAACGAGAAATATCTGGTGTCGATGGCTCTTGCATTCTACGAAACAATTGTCGCACCTCATCGTCGCAAGGCAGAATACAAGCCCGCCCTGCCTCGTTTAGCTTAAAGACAGCCTTCGCCTCCTCCTCAGTCGGATAGGAGCAAACGCCAATCAGCGGCAATGCCAATGCCGCAAAAACGGTGGTGATCGTTGATACTTTTTTCATATCATGGACTCCTAGTTACTGTTGTTATGTCGTTTGTTCCTCGTGTCGCGGTATACTTGTACTTTTCTACAGACAAATCGCCATTTGGCGAGAATGTATACACCTGCGACTCTACGATGAATGGATGCAATGATCCAATGATATTGCCATTTTCTTTCACATACCAATAATTGGTTATGTTATATTCAAAACCTCCTGCCGTCCAAGTGACAGGCATTCCCCCAAAATTAGCACTGGCAAAATCACCCCCTGCATAATTGTCCGAAATGGACATCCCTACCTCACTCCATGCCCCGGCATTTGCATCGTGCGGCAAAAGGCCACTAGCGTATGGCACGAAAAATCCCCAAATATTTGAAGCTGGGCATTCACCCTCCTGCAGAAACAGGTGCATAAACGAAACATAATCTGGCATAAGCCGCAACTCCGTATGCAAGCCTACCGCCACATCGCCCGGGATCGGATAACTGCCAGCCTGAGCAAGCCACTCACCAGGCGTTGCGGCATGCCCTGAGATAGATTCGAGTCTAGTAGGTGCAACAACCTCCAGAGGGAAGATGAAATCAACACCCGAAATCGACACGGTCGCAACGTCGTTAGTAGGCTCATTGGAGGCGCGATAGTCATAGGTCGAACAAACGGCGTTCGTACCCCCAACGCTCCATTGAATGCCATTAAGCGTTGGCATGGGGACAAACTTTGCAGATTCCTGAGGTCCGAATATGTGGCGAACCTTATTTGTCGGGAATGTGGCATCCGCCAACACCTCGATCTTGACAGAGGTAATGGATGTGGTATCGGATAGTAATCGCCCTGTCACATTTTCTGAAAAGGTGGCTATAGCTACAATATCTCCTTCGCTCGCACTTGCCTTCAGCCCCTCGTATCCAATTTCGAATATATAGGTCTCACCAGCAGAAAGCAATATATTAGTTGGCAGAATATCGCCCGAAACAGTACCTATCTTGTCCCCATTGGCGAGCGATACAGTTAGCGTTCCACCATACTGCCCGCCTACGACTCGACCCGCGAGCGTTACTGCCGTAGAACTTTTTGACATCACGACACCGGGTGCGTTCGTGTACGCATCTTCAAATATAACGACATCTTTAGAAAATGCAATCCTGTTAGCCACACCATTTTCATCGTCATCCTCATTCGCGCACGGGCAGTTGACATACAAACCTCCTGTTAAGGTATAACCTCCATAGAGCAGTGACACTGTAATATAGTGGGGTGAGCCGCAACATCTACAATCTTCTGAACAAACCCAGTAGAATCCGTTTGTGTTCGCAGTGGTTATAGTACAGCAGCCTCCAGAGACCGCCGTAACTATTGCTCCGACATCTGGGTTTGTGGTAATCTTGTAGAACTTACCCGGCGGAGTGCCGTCACGTAAATTTGAACCGTTTCGATGTAACGAGTTTATGCTTTCAACCATTGTGTGCGATGCTCCAAATTTAGTCTCCACGTCAGAGCCCACGCCATCTGCAATAGAATCGAAATGAAGGGGCTGACCCACGACAGCACGACTCGTCTCAATCACGTGGCCGCCCGACAGGTCGGTGCGCGAAACCACGGATGTAACCGCGCCGGAATCGGCGCGGAGTACATCGATTCCGAGGTCGGCGACAAGAACCGGCTCGCCGTCTGGCGGGCGTATTGATTCGACTGCTCCGTCGGTCAGCCTGGATGCCTCGGAGCTTCGCTGCTCTTGATCCGCCGACTCCGCCGCGTCGTTGCCGACGCAGACAATAGGCGAGCCGTCGAGGGAGTACAGGAATACGCCGACCGCCTCGGGAAATTCGGAAAGCGGCACATTGACGCCTTCACCCTCTGAAAGCGTATCGCCGGCGGCGGACAGTATCCTGTAGCCAAGCGGAGAACCACCGCCGCCTGAAACCGCGAACACTACATCCTCGCCTCCGTCTACCGCGAACAGAAGCCCGCCGCCCGTTCGCTTGCAGACAGGGGTGGCTTCTCCGGCGAGCGCAACGACGGTGGGCGGCTCGACATCGGCGTCGACAACAAGAAATTCGAACGCGCTTGTGGCGAACGCAATGGCGAAGACGGCAAAAAACAACGTGAACGGATGTTTCCTCAATGGCTGCGACATGGCGAATCCTCCCTGTTTGCCACGGACAATGTTTGCACATGAAAACCACGCTGTCCGCCGTTCGTCAACAATATTAGCAAATTTTGCACATGGCAGTCAATAGTAAAAAGGGTGGGGAAGTTGTACAACGCAAAAAGGTCAGACCCGAATGCCGCTAACTTAAGGTGATTTCGGGCGTTTCCCGTGGCAACCGGAGGCTACAGGGTCGGACATGGTTACCACAGCAAAATGCCACAGGTACGCCAAGCAAAGCTCGGCAGAACTAATAGCGGAAGGAGCTATATCGTAAAGAAATCGACATACGATTAGGACGGCAAGCCGTGCAAAGGGCGACCGATGTGCGGGAGTCTTGCCCGACAAAGGGATGGGCCGCA
>JAZSOG010000049.1:0-84068 GCA_045536845.1 Kiritimatiellia bacterium
GTATAATTATCAGCAATAACTTGCAAAAGCGAAGAAAGGAAAAGCCAAGCTATGACGAATGCAGCTCTACGGGGAAAGCCGGATGCGGGAAATCCGCACGTCCGGTTTGATGAGGGGGAAGTCGCATTGGCGGCAACGCCGAGGCGTGGGTCTCTACTCTACAGAATAATGGCGACATCAGATTTGCACGGTAATCTTGAGGGCCTCGATCCCAGGGGCGCAGACGTGGTTGTCCTTGCTGGCGACATTGCCCCGTTGCGTGGCCGCGGCGTATGGCACATCAACGACCAGAAGAAGTGGATCAACAAACGCTTCCGCGAATGGACGTCATCGTATCCTGACATCCAGTTTGTGGTGATTCCTGGCAATCATGACTTCTATCCCATCGCACATATTCTTTTCAAGGGTGTGGGCATAGACTGGGGTTTTGACTTTTCGCCTAACGTTCATTTCCTCGGCGATGAGGGAACGGAAGTCGATGGCGTGAGGTTCTATGGAACACCATGGGTGCCTATCATCTCCTATTCGTGGGCGTTTGAAGGCGAACATGATACGCTTGTTAAATGGTTCTCGAAGATTCCGTCTGGGATAGATGTTCTAGTCACACATTCGCCGCCGCGTATTCCCGACAGCGATGTCGACCGTTCGCTCCAGACGGACTCGGAACATTTTGGATCGTCCGAGCTGGCAGCGGCAATCAGGAAGAAACGGCCACGATTCGTTTTCTGCGGTCACATCCACACAGGGCAACATGGCGGCGTGGATTTCGGGACGAGCCGCATCTACAATGTCTCTCGTCTCGACGAACGCTACGAGATTGCCTATGAACCGACATGGATTGATGTGTGAGCCGAGGCCGTAGGCCGCGCCACGCCGAGCCGATGGTCGCGGACGCGGAGGGTGTGTTTCGGCGGCATGCGAAGCGACGGTGAAAAAGACGGAAGCGACCCGATTTTGACGCGCCGCCATTTTGCCGAGAGGCTCGACGGCATGGGCAAAATGTAAAAGGCCGCAAAATCGATGTCGCCACCGGCTTTTCCACCGGAGCTTTGACGCGTATTCGCGGCAAAGCTAGCGAGCCCTAAGCCGAAACAGCACCCGAAGCGGGAGCAGCCATGCCATGCGACAATATGGTATAATACGCGGCATGAAAAAAGCGCAAAACGTTGTTGAGAAAATACTTTCTGCACATCTCGTCGAGGGCGATCCCGCGAAGGATCCCGAGCTCGGCATCCGCATCGACCAGACGCTGACACAGGACGCGACCGGTACAATGGCCTACCTCCAGTTCGAGTCGATGGATGTCCCGCGAGTCAAGACCGACCTCTCCGTAAGCTACGTCGACCACAATACAGTCCAGATCGGCTTCGAGAACGCCGACGACCACGACTTCCTCCAGTCGATTGCCAAGAAGTACGGCATCGTCTACTCCAAGTGCGGCAACGGCATCTGCCACCAGCTCCACCTCGAGCGCTTCGGGAAGCCCGGAACGACGCTCCTCGGCTCTGACTCCCACACCCCGACCGGCGGCGGCATCGGCCAGATCGCGATCGGCGCTGGCGGAATCGATATCGCGGTCGCAATGGCCGGCGGCGCTTTTCACATCCCGACCCCCAAGGTGCGCGCAATCATCCTCAAGGGCAAACTCAAGAAGGGCGTCTCCGCAAAGGACGTGATCCTCAAGGTCCTCGAGAAGTACGGCACCAAGGGCAATGTCGGCTGGATCTTCGAGTACACAGGTCCCGGCGTCGCGACTTTGGACGTTCCCTCGCGCGCGACTATCACCAACATGGGCGCTGAACTCGGCGTCACGACGAGCATCTTCCCGTCCGACGCAGTGACGAAGCAGTTTCTCGCCGCGCAGGGGCGTGCCAAGGATTTCGTCAGGATCGTAGCTGACAAGGGCGCGAAGTACGACGACGCGTTCGTCGTCGATCTCTCGAAAGTCGAGCCGATGATGGCGGCTCCCCACAGCCCCGGCAACATCGTGACCGTAAAGTCGATGAAGGGCACGAAGGTCAATCAGATAATGATCGGTTCGTGCACCAACTCGTCCTACCGCGACATCAGGACCGTTGCGCTTTACCTCAAGGGCAAGCACGTTGCGGACGATGTCGAGGTTGGAATTGCGTGCGGCTCTCGCCAGGTCATCAACATGCTCGCCAAGGACGGCTCGCTTGCGATTCTCCACGCCGCCGGCTGCCGTATGCTCGAGAACGCGTGCGGGTTCTGCATCGGCGCGCACATGAGCCCGAGGACTGGCGCCGTTTCGCTTAGGACGAACAACCGCAACTTCGAGGGCCGCTCGGGTACGAAGTCAGCGCAGGTCTACCTCGTCTCGCCCGAGACCGCGGCCGCGTCTGCGCTCACCGGCAAGGTCGAGCTCCCGACGAAGAAGCCGGTCGCCGCTGTGCCGAGCCCGAAGAAGTTCCCGATTGACGATTCGATGTTCCTCTATCGCGCAACCGCCGGAAAGGGCGTGAAGGGCGCTGAGATCGTGCGCGGGCCGAACATCGCGCAGGTTCCGAAGGGCGTGCCGCTCGCGAAGGATCTCTCGGCCGTCGCCGCGATCAAGGTCGGCGACAAGATTACTACCGACCACATCATGCCCGCGGGCGCGCGCCTCAAGTTCCGCTCGAACATCCCCGAGTACGCGAAGTTCGTCTTCGAGCCGTGCGACCCCAAGTTCCACGACAAGTGCCTCGCTAACAAGGAGAAGGGCCTTGCCAATGTCATCGTCGCGGGCGAGAGCTACGGACAGGGCTCGAGCCGCGAACATGCGGCCCTTTGCCCCATGTATCTTGGTGTCAAGGCCGTGATCGCGAAGTCCATAGAGCGCATCCACCGCGCCAACCTCGTTAACTTCGGCATTGTGCCGTTCCTTTTCGAAAATCCGAAGGATTACGACAAGGTCGAGGCGGGCGACAAGCTCGAGCTCAAGGGCATCCGCGCGGCGGTTGAGGGCGATGGCGTTCTCGAGGTCAAGGGCCCGAAGGGGTCTTTCCGCGTCAAGACGGCGCTTTCGGACCGCGAGAAGCACCTCCTCCTCTGCGGTGGTCTTCTTGCGAGTCTGTGAAAAATTTAGTATAATTCCCGCCATGAGAAACATTATCTTCGCTGTTGCCGTCGCTTGCGTGGCGGCTGGGTGTGCGACGAAACAGGTTGAGCGGACCAGCGTCCGTTTCATGCACTGGAGCGTCAGCCATTTCAGCGACGGAACGTATTCCGTCGCCTCGATTCCCGAATCCGAAGGCAAGAGAATGGCGGCCAAGTACGTCAAGTTCCTCAATTCCGTCGATGCCGATATCGTTGGCATTACGGAATACAACGAGGACTTCACCACGAATGGCTCCATGAAGGCGTCTACTGCGCTCTTCAAGGGGTACGAGAAGTCGGTCGGCCCGGCTAAGGGCGACGTCTGCAACGCAATATTCTACAAGTCTGCCACGGCCACGAAGGTCGACGAGAAGGACGTCTTTTTCGAAAACCATTTCGAGGACACGTACTATAAGGCCGTCAAGCTCAATATCTCGGGCGTGCCTGTCTGGTTCGTTCAGACGCACCTTGACAGCAACACTTACCTCTCTGGCCACCGCAGGGACCGCGAGGAGCAGATGAAGAAGCTCATCAAGGACTTCGGCAACGAGCCGCATGTCGTAATCGCCGGCGATTTCCGCGTTGGCGTGCGCGTTCCCGGCAAGAGGTGCTTCCCCGCTCCCGAGGAATACGATGTGTTTGAAAAGGCCGGGTTTGAGCTCGCCAACTTGTTCGGAACCGGCACGTATCCCGTCGATAGCCCGATCCAGCCGCTCGACAACATAATCCTGAAGGGCGTCGGAATCTCCGAGGTCAGGTTCCTCGAGGCGGACCACCTTAGTGACCATCTTGCGATTTCCTGCAAGCTGTCCATCTACGACGGAGAATGACCGGCAAGGTCGAGTTTCGTGCCGCTTTCTGCGCAGCCGCGTCGCTCTTTTGCCTCGCGGCTGTTGCTGAGCGCCAGCCGATCGACAGGTACCAGTCGATCATAGACCGCCAGATGTTCGGCCAGCCGCCGCCCAACTTCGATCCGACAAAGCCGCCGTCTCAGGTGCAAAAGGGCGCTAGCGACGAAAAGGAGCTGACCCGCGAGCAGGAGGCGGTGAAGAGCTCGATTCATTTCAGCGCCATAAACGTGACGCCGTCGGGTGACGTGGCCGTCGGGTTCACCGACAATTCCGACAGCAAGCTGCCAGTCCACTACTATCTCAAGGTGGGCGAGGAGCGCAATGGCTGGAAAGTGCTTGAGGCCGATCCGATAAAGGCGACCATGAAAGTCGCGAAGGGCGACATCGAGGTTGCCCTTGACCTTGGCGCGAATTCCGCCAAAGGCGGCGGCTCTACCGCCCGTGCAGGCGTCAATGCCGCGCCTGCGATCGCCGCCAACCGCCGTGCGGGGCTTCTCGGCGGCGGCGTCAAACGCCCCTTGTCCGGCGGCGCCGAGCCGCGCGCGGGGATGCCGGGCGCGTCGCTCAGGGAACGCCGCGCCCTGAGGGAACAGGCGCGGGCTGAGGAGGCCGCCAAGGAGAAGGAACTCGAGGCGAAGCGCCAGGCCGAGGCCGCAGAGAGGGAGAAGGAGCGCGAGGCCCAGCGCCAGGCAGAACGCGAAGAGCAGCGCCGCGAGCTTCAGCTTCTCAAGGATGAACTTAAGGCCCAGCGCGAGGCGGTTGAGCGCGCCCGTGCAGAGCGCGAGGCCGCCCGTCAGGACGAAAATGCAGAAGACGAAAATTGAGCAGTTCCACGCCTCCCTTCGCGCAATGGGGTCTTATTCGACTCCGCCCGAGCGCCGAAGGGCGAAACGCGTCCGTCCGTCGGCATGGAACACCTTCCGCTACACGCTTGGCGTCACGAAGGTCTTCCCCTACTGTGCGCTGACAGAGCCGTTTGGACTTCTCACCACGGAGAAGTGGGCCGGCGCCTGCTTCTCTTCCGTCACGACCGCGGAGAAACTCGGGCTCAACGTGATCATTGAGGGGTTTGACGCCCGCCAGAAGCACGACGGTCCGGTCGTCTATCTCTGCAACCACATGTCGACGACCGAGACGATTCTCCTTATGCCGGTGCTTTTCGCGTTCGGGCCGTTCAGCTACGTCGCCAAGGCCTCGCTTGCGCACCTGCCGTTTCTCGAGAAGGCGGCCGAGCACATGCGGATGGTCCCTGTCGGGCGCAAGTCGCCGCGAGAGGACTTGATGACCGTCCTAAACGTCGGCACCGAGCGCATCAAGGGCGGCGACAGCTTCCTCATCTTCCCGCAGGGAACGCGCCAGGAGGTTTTCAGTCGCAAAGTCTATTCTTCGATTGGCGCGAAGCTTGCCGAGAAGGCGGGCTGCCCAGTCGTTCCCGTTGTCGTCGACACGCGCTGCCAGCTCACGCGCGAGAAGGGGATTTTCCGCAAGGTCTTCAAGGACTTCGGGCCTTTCGACCCGACGCACGACATCCGCGTCGCATGCGGCCCTGTCATTCCCAACGCGAAGTCGCGCGTGATGCACGAGGCCGCGTTCGACTGGATGGCGTCCAAGCTCGACGAGTGGGGTCTCCCGACCGAGCGCTGATATCTGCCGCCGGAGGGTGACTGGTAGGGGATATTTTGGTATAATGTCCCTATGAAAAAGATTCTTTTCCTGGCCATGGCGGCAATTGTGGTGTCTGCATTTGCAGACAGGCCAAAGTACGTGTTTCTTTTCATCGGCGACGGAATGTCCGTCCCCCAGCGGATGACGGCCGAGGAGTTCTCGCGCAAGAGCGGCGCCGGTCCCCTTGCGATGAACGCGATGCCGTTCAGCGCGATGACGCGCACCTGCTCGGCGGACTCGCTCGTGACCGACTCCGCGGCGGCGGCAACGGCGATTGCCTGCGGCACGAAGACGAAGAACCACTACTCTGGCGTCGACCCCGAGGGGAAGCCGCTGTTCTCTTTCGCGGCTGCGGCGAAGAAGGCGGGAGTCAAGGTTGGCATAATAACGACAGTGACGATAACGCACGCGACGCCGGCCGGCTTCTACGCCCACCGCAAAAACCGCGGCGACGCATACGGTATCTCCCTCGACCTCGCAGACTCTGGCTTTGACTTCTTCGCTGGCGGTGGTCTCGACGTCAATGATAAGAACACGCTGAAGCACAAGCAGTACGAGGAGTTTGGCGACGCCTACGAGTACGTCCGCTCCAAGGGATACAAGTTCGTCGAGACGAAGGACCAGTTCCTCGCGCTCAAGCCGGGCGACGGCAAGGTGTTCACCAAGTTCACGAACGGAGCTCTCGATTCAACGATCGACGCCGACGGCACACAGCCGACGCTCGCCGAGATGGTCGCGAAGGCGACCGAGATGCTCGACGGCGAGAGCGGATTTTTCATCATGGCCGAGGGCGGTCGCATCGACTGGGCAGGCCACGGCAACGACGCGGCGACGAATCTCCGCGACGTCCTTGCGCTCGACGAGGCGGTCAAGGTCGCAGTCAAATTCCAGGAGAAGCATCCCGACGACACGCTCATTGTCGTTACCGGCGACCACGAGACCGGCGGCATGTCGATGGGTTTCGCTGGAACTGGCTACGCCCTCTACATGGATCGCCTCGCGAACCAGACCATGTCCGTCGGCAAGTTCGGCGACAAGGTCAATGCCGCGTTCAAGGCCAATCCCAATCTCTCGTTCGACGACGTCAAGCCGATCATTGCCGAGGCGTTTGGCTTCAAGTTCGAGGGCGATGCAAAGAAGGACGGCATGGTGCTTACCGAAACCGAGCTCAAGGGCATTGTCGAGGCGTTCAACCACGACGTCGAGTTCCACAAGTCCAAAATCGAGGAGAACTCGCAGTACGACGGCGAGAAGCGCTATCTCCTCGGCGGCGAGTGCCGCATCGTGATGTCGCACAAGTGCGGCATCGGCTGGAGCTCGGGCGCACACACCGCAATGCCAGTTCTCACGACCGCAAAGGGCCGCTGCGCCGAGAAATTCTCCGGATTCATCGAGAACACCGACATCGCGAAGGCAATGAAGGCGTTCTACGAATGAGGAACGCCGTCTCCGCTGCCGTTTTCGCGCTTTGCTGCGCGGCGCTTCTCCTTGTCCCCGGGCCGCGGCGCCTTGCGGACGACGGAGTGCAGACGGTGCGGGCGGAGGTGGTCGAGACCGACGATTCTGGACTTCAGCTGCATGGACTCGTCGAGTTCGGCACCCAGCGGCTGAAGGTGCGTCTTCCCGACGGTCGCGTTTTCGAGGCCGCGAACGAACTGCGTGCGCAGCTGGAACTCGACAAGAAATTCTCCGTCGGTGAGACTGCCCTTGTCGTCCTGCCGTCAAACGCGGCGGACGGCGACATTCTCGTCGCGCGCGACCACTGGCGCATGGGCTGGGGCTTCGCGTTTTTCGCCGGCTTCTGCATTCTTCTCTGCGTGTTCGGCGGCTGGACCGGATTGAAGGCGCTTTTCAGTTTCGTCTTCAGCTGCCTTGTCGTCTGGAAGCTCCTCATACCGCTCGTCCTCGCGGGATGGCATGCGTCGACCGTCGTGTTCGTCTCTGTCGCCGTGCTGACGGGCGTCATAATGTATCTCGTCGCGGGCTGGACGAAGAAGGGCTTTAGCGCGTTTGCGGGGTCGATGCTCGGTGTCGTAGCGTCGCTCGCGCTCGCCCATTTCTTCGGGCGCGTCATGAACGTCAACGGTGCGACGATGCCTTTCGCGCAGCAGCTGCTCTACTCGGGATTCTCGGGGCTCAACCTACAGGACGTCTTCTTCGGCGCAATCGTGCTCGCTTCCTCCGGCGCCGTGATGGACCTCGGCATGGATATCGCGGCGGGCGTGGAGGAAGTCCACAGGCACAGCCCGTCTCTCGGGTTCCGCGAGCTTGTGGCATCGGGCGTCAGGATCGGAAGGGCCGTTGTCGGCACGATGACGACGACGCTTCTGCTCGCCTATTCCGGCGGGTACCTTACGCTGCTCATGGTGTTCGCCACGCAGGGCACGGCGCCTATGGATTTTCTCAATTCGACGCTCGTCTCGGCGGAGCTTGTAAAGACGCTCGTCGGAAGTTTTGGTCTCGTTCTTGTCGCTCCTTTCACGGCCATCGTTTCGGCCGCGGTCTATACACGCTGCGGCAAGGGGGTGGCCTGATTATGGCGCGCGCCCCTGCCAAGTCTGCGGGCGTATTCGCCCTCAAGTCGAAGTTCAAGCCGACGGGCGACCAGCCCGAGGCGATCGCCGCGCTCTACGAGGGATTGAAGCGTGGAGAGGACCGGCTCGTCCTTCAGGGCGTCACGGGCTCGGGCAAGACTTTCACGATGGCGAACCTCATCGCCAAATGGGGTCGGCCGACGCTTATCCTCTCGCACAACAAGACGCTCGCCGCACAGCTCTTTGCGGAGCTCAAGGAGTTTTTCCCAGAGAACGCGGTCGAATATTTCATTTCCTACTACGACTACTACCAGCCCGAGGCGTACATCCCGCAGACAGACACGTACATCGAGAAGGACGCGTCGATAAACGAGGAGATCGAGCGCTATCGCCTCGCTGCGACGAACGCGCTTATCGCGCGCCGCGACGTGATCGTCGTCTCGTCGGTGAGCTGCATCTACGGCCTTGGAGAGTCTGACGAATACCGCGACCTCGCCGTCGGTTTCAAGGTCGGCGAGTCGCTGTCGCGCGAGCGTCTTCTCGCGCGGCTCGTCGAGGCGCAATACGTCAGGAACGACTACGACTTCGCTCCCGGCGCGTTTCGCGTGCGAGGCGACGTCGTTGACATCTTTCCCGCCTACGAGACCAAGGCGATCAGGGTCGAGTTCTTCGGCGACGAGATCGACTCTATCCGCGAGCTCGATCCGCTTACTGGAAAATGCGGCGTCTCTATGCCTGCCGCGGTCGTCACGCCTGCAAAGCAGTTTGTCATGGGCAAGGACAAGTTCGAGGCGGCGTTTGCACGAATCGAGGCCGAGCTAGACGACAGGCTCAAGTTCTTCTCTTCAAAGGGCAAGCATCTTGAGGCGCAGCGGCTAAAGGAGCGGACTGAATACGACATCGAGATGATGCGCGAGCTTGGTTACTGCAACGGGATCGAGAACTACTCGCGTCCGCTTTCTGGCCGCGCGCCCGGTTCGCCGCCGGAGTGCCTTCTTGACTATTTTCCAGACGATTTCCTCACGATCATCGACGAGAGCCATGTCTCGGTGCCGCAGATACGCGCGATGTACAACGGCGACCAGGCAAGGAAGCAGAAGCTTGTCGACTTCGGCTTCCGTCTTCCGAGCGCGAAGGACAACAGGCCCTTGAAGTTCGACGAGTTCAACGCGAAGGTGCACCAGATCGTCTACTGCTCGGCAACTCCAGGCGACTACGAGTACGAACAGTCGAAGACGGTCGCGGAGCAGGTGATACGCCCGACTGGGCTTCTCGATCCCGTGATCGAGCTGCGCCCGCTTGCGAACCAGATTGACGACCTCGTTGCGGAGATCAAGCGCGTCGTCGAGCAGAAGGACCGCGTCTTCGTCACGACGCTAACGAAGCGCTCGTCCGAAGACTTGACGCAGTATCTCCACGGGACGGGCATCCGCGTAGAGTACCTTCACAGCGACATCGACGCGATAGAGCGTGTCTCGATTCTGCACCGGCTAAGGAAAGGCGAGTTCGACGTTCTCGTCGGAATCAACCTCCTGCGCGAGGGCCTTGACCTTCCGGAAGTAGCGCTCGTCGCGATTCTCGACGCCGACAAAGAGGGGTTCTTGAGGTCCACGACTTCTCTCGTGCAGACGGCGGGCCGAACTGCACGCCACGAGAAGGGGCGCGTCATACTCTACGCCGACAAGAAGACGGACGCAATCAAGGACTTGTTGCGCATCACGAAGGCACACCGCGAAAAGCAGATCGCGTACAACGAGAAGCACGGCATCGTGCCTAAGTCGGTGAAGCGCGCGATAAACGAGTCGGCGTACGTGTTTGCGGCAGGCTCCGCGGCGTCGTCGGTTCCAGGCGGCGGGCGCAGAACGCGCGACGGGATTCCCGTCGCGGACATCGTGGCGGAACTCGAGCGCGACATGCTCGAGGCGGCTGACAATCTCGAATTCGAGCGCGCGGCCTATTTGCGCGACCAGATAAGGGAGCTCAAGGGGAAGAGAGGCAGAAAATGAAAAGCAATTTAAACGAACGGTACGAGGCGTTGGTCTCCGCGAGCGCAGCGAGCAGGTCGTTCCACTCGATCCGCACGCGCTACTCGCTCGCCACGGCGTTCTTCCTCCTGCTGAGTCTCGCGATCTTCTACATAGGCGGCCGTATCGTGCTCGTCCACATGATGCGCGAGGCAGAACAGCAGGTCGAGGAGATCGGCTACGACATATCGCGACTGGCGTACAGCCATGCCGACGCAGTGGTCAAGGGGAACAGAAGCGCGGTGGCGAGGCTTTCCGACGTCGTTGCGACAGACGCATCCCTTTCCAATGTGCTTTCGCGCACCGAGTTTTCCGCACTGTCGCTCGTGCTCGTCTTTTTGGAGGACCGCACGTTCAAGTCCGGCATCGCAAAGGGGATTGACGGAGCCGCCGTGGAGATCACGGACACCGACATCGCGCCGTACGGAACGCGTTTTGCCGAATTGCTGAAGTCGTACGATGACGAACGTGCGCCGGCGGTGGGGCTCGTGCAGCTCCACGGAAGGGCACACTATGTGTTCGTGGCCCCGGCCGGGAAGGACGGCGACGTAAGCATCGTCGCCGGCGTGCCGTTTGACTCCGCCTTGTTTACGTCGAGCATGAACGAGGGGTCGTCTGGACTGGAGGTGCGAGTCGCGAACCGCAAGATCGACGTCACTGTCGGCGTTTCGACGTCGCACAGGAACACGAAGCGCGAAGTGGAGCCGGACGAGTTCGGTATCGCGCCGATGCTTTCCGAGGCGATCAGCTTCTACTCCGGCGGGTTCTGGGATCTCCGCTCCAATCCCTACGAGGCAATGTTCGCCCTGCGCGACATCGCCGGAAACACGGTGTCCATGATAACCGTCTCCCTTCCTGCGTCGCTTTCCACAGTGGCCCGCTCGGCGCTCGGGCGGTTGACGTTCTTCATCGCGATGGTCGGCATCGTGCTTGTGTTCCCGATCTTCTGGTTCCAGGGAAGGGTGCTTCTCAACCCCCTCACGAAGATGACCGAGGCGATACGCGACCTTGGCGAGCACCACAAGGACGTTGACTGTCCGTCTCTCAAGTGGCAGGGGCGCGACGAATTCGCAATGCTCGCCATGTCGGTGAACAGGATGCTCGAGACGATAACGAAGAGGACCGTCAAGGTCGCGCAGGTCGAGGCGCGCCATAGGGCGCTCATCGAGGGCGTCCCGGATGCTCTCGCCGTCTTCGACAGGCGCGGTCGGCTTGTAGCGATAAACAAGCAGCCCGAGGGCACTCCGCCTCTGCCTGGGATGGTGTCTGGAGAGGCGCCGAACGCCGCCACATTCGGAGAGGATGGGGTCAAGGCGTTTTCCGACGCAATTGCTTCGGTGTTCGACACTTCGTCCGTCGAGACGGTGCGCCTAGAGGTTCATGGCGGCATGCCGCGGCATTTTGAGGTCCGCATCACGCGCATGGACGACGTGTTCGCGCTAGCGATTGCCCGCGACGTCACTCGGGAAGTGGCCGAGCACAAGCTGCGCCTCGCCGCGGAGAAACGCGCTCTCGATGCGAAGAAGCGCGAGTCGCTGACGGTGCTCGCCGCTGGCATCGCGCACGACGTGAACAACGTACTCTCGGTCATTCTCAACACCGTCGAGGTCGCGGCGGCCGACTCGAGCGCCGGTCTCGACATGGACGCGATACGCGATGCAGTGAAGCGCGGCTCGCGCATGACGAAGGAGCTTATGGACTTTGCCGGCGACACCAAGTTCTCGCTCTTCAGGGCGGCGCCCGAGTTCTTCGTGAAGGATGTCCAGGCGCTCATATCGCACGTCGTCGGCGAGAACGTCGCGATATCCTACCGCCTCGCAGAGGGTCTGCCTGACGTGGACGCGGACCCCAACCAGTTCTGGAAGGTGTTCTTCAACATCATGAAGAACGCGAGCGAGGCGCTTGGCGCGCGTCCTGGCCACATAACGCTCATCACCGAGGCGTTCGAGATGACCGACGAGGAAGCCGAGACTTTCATGTCGGAACGTCCTCTCCTCCCCGGGCCTGGCGTCGTGTTCAAGATCGCCGACGACGGTCCAGGAATCCCGGCGGACATGCTGTCCAAGCTCTTCGACCCGTACGTTTCCTCGAAGACGCTTGGCCGCGGGCTTGGCCTTGCCACGGTGCGAACCATCGTTGAGGCGCACGGCGGCGGCATCAAGGTTGAAAGTGAAATCGACCACGGCACGACGTTCACCATATTCCTCCCGCAGACGAAGCTCGCAGACGAGCCCGCCGAACCCCCGGAGGCGCCGAAGAAGACGCCCGGCTCGCTGCCGTCCGACGTCCTTGTCGTAGACGACGACGAGGCGATACTCAAGACGATATCCATACTGCTCAAGTCGCTCGGAGTGTCCGCCTACGTGGCGCGCGACCGTATTTCCGCGCTCGCGGTGATGAGGCGCCACACCAGCCGCATAGGCGCGGTCCTGATGGACGCCCACATAGGCGGCGTAGACGTCGTCCGACTCTTTGACGCGCTGCGGATCGCCTCGCCCGACGTCCCGATTGTCATTGTCTCCGGCTCCTCGGAAGACGAGATAAGCAAGATGTTTGTAGACCAGTCCTACAGCGGGTTCCTCGGCAAGCCATTCACCGTCAAGGAGCTGAAGGCGACTCTTCTTGATGTCTGCGGATAGCCCGCGCGATTGCCACTCCGGCGTTTTTTTGGTAAAATATCAAAACTTAAAGGTAAACAAGGAACTGCTGAATGGCGAAAGAAGAAGACCAGGCGATTGAAGTCACCGGTACGGTGACCAAGGTTCTGCCTGCAACAATGTACAAGGTGAAGCTCGAAAACGGGCACGAAGTGCTCGCGCACATCTCGGGGAAGATGCGCAAATTTTTCATCAAGATCGCGATTGGCGACAAGGTCACCGTCGAGATCTCGCCCTACGACCTCGGCAAGGGTCGCATCACCTACCGCCACAAGGCATGATTCCGGGCGCACGACGCTGTTTCAAACTAACACAAAAAAGATAAGGACACACCATGTCAGGTCACAGCCACTGGGCGACAATCAAGCGCGCGAAAGGCGCGGCAGACGCGAAGAAGGGCAAAATCTTCTCGAAACTCGGCAAGGAAATCACGATCGTCGTGAAGGCGAAGGGCGGCAATCCCGACAACAACCCGACGCTCCGCACGCTTATCGCAAAGGCGAAGGCGGCGCAGATGCCGAACGACAACATCGAGCGCGCAATCAAGAAGGGTACCGGCGAACTCGAGTCGGCCGAAATGGTCGACGCCCAGTACGAGGGCATCAAGGGCGGCACCGCAGTCGTCGTCCGCGTCCTTACCGACAACAAGAACCGCGCCGCGGCGGAAGTCTCGAACGTCTTCAAGAAGAATGGCCTCGAGCTCGCGAAGCCGGGCAGCGCGTCGCGTCTCTTTGACCGCATGGGCCAGATCATGATTCCCGCGGCCGACGGCATCACCGAGGACAAGGTGATGGAAGTCGCGCTCGAGGCGGGTGCGGAAGACGTCCTTTCCGAGGACGGCGGCTTCACCGTCAAGTGCCAGCCGAACGATTTCACGACCGTCATCGAGGCGATCAAGGCCGGCGGAATCAACGTCGACGAGGAGAGCTCGAGCATCGGGCTCGTGCCCAACATGACGAATCCCGTCTCCGACGTGAATGTCGCCAAGGCGATCAACAAGTTCGTCGAAATGCTCGAGGATCTTGAGGACGTCCAGGACGTTTACACGAACATGGAGACGACCGACGAGGTCGATGCCGCCCTTGAGGCGGAGGGCTGAGAAGCCCACTTGACTTCGCGGCGCGTAGAATGATATACTATGCGCCGTTTTCCGATTGTGGGATACTCAAGCGGTCAACGAGGGCAGACTGTAAATCTGCTGGCTAACGCCTTCAGTGGTTCGAATCCACTTCCCACAACCACCCGTCCTAAGTTTTCCAGGAAGAGGGGATTTCCCATGAACTTCAGAACGATTCCTGTTTTTGTGCTTGCGGCGGGCGCAGCGACTTTCGCGCTTGCGGCGTCGCGCGATTCAATCGACAACATTGGCGAGACTCGGCTCAAGGGCCCGCTTGGCGAGAAGCTCGACCGCATGGTCGCCGGTCACGTCATCGGAACGGACGTCGACTACATCACCGCTCCTTTCCTCGAGAAGACAGAGACGAAGGGCTGGTGGCAGACGGAATTCTGGGGCAAGTGGATGCACTCCGCCGTTCCGTACTCGGTCTACACCAGAAGCGCCGCGCTTGGCGCGTCGATTGACCATGGCATCGACAGGATGCTCGCCTCGCAGGAGAAGGACGGCTACATCGGGAACTATCCCGACGAACTCCGCTGCGGCGAGGGTTGGGACGTGTGGGGCATGAAGTACACCATGATGGGGCTTCTGCACTACTATGATCTTGCCAAAGCTCGTGAAACAGTTGGAGACAAGAGTTCGAGTTCGAGAAAGGACGTAAATCTCCATTCTCCAACTCAAATCTCCAACTCCAACTCTTCAACTAAGGCGCTTGAGGCGGCGAAGCGGCTCTGCGACTACGTGATTGCCGAGATTGGTCCGAATGGACGCCGCGGGCGCGAGCTCTGGCAGACAGGCAACTGGTCTGGCTACGCGAGCTCGTCGATCCTCGAGCCCGTCGTGTGGCTCTACAGGCGCACGAACGACAAGAAGTACCTCGACTTTGCGACATACATCGTGAAGGGCATGACCGAGCCCGCGAAGGGCCCGCGTCTTCTCGACCTTGCGCTCAAGGGAGTTTCGGTGGCCGACCGCAACGAGTCGGACTACACGCAGGACGCCGACTGGGCGTACGTCTGCAAGTACGGCCGTTCCAAGGCCTACGAGATGATGAGCTGCTACCAAGGGCTGCTCGACTACGTCGAAGTTAAGAGTGGAGGAGTTGAGAGTGGAGGAGTTGAGGGTGAAGGGTTGAAGAATATCCTGAAGGCGGCGTTGATGACCGCCGACGACATCGTGAAGGAGGAGATCAACCTTGCTGGCGGCTGCGCGTGCTCAGAGGCGTGGTACCATGGCGCGCGGAAGCAGCACCTTCCCTACCTGCGCCTCCACGAGACTTGCGTGACGACGACCTGGATGCGCTTCTGCGAGAAGCTGCTCGAGGTGACGGACGACCCGAAGTGGGCCGACGAGCTCGAGAAGACGTTCTACAACGCGTATCTCGCCGCCATGAAGATGGACGGCACCGAGTTTGCCGGCTACACTCCGCTCTCCGGCAACCGCTGGCACGGCCAGAACCACTGCTTTATGCACACCGACTGCTGCACGGCGAACGGACCGCGCGGTTTCCTCTGCTTCCTCAAGGAACTTTGCCGCAACGACGGCAAGACGGCGACGTTCAACTTTTACGCGTCTGCGCTCGTGAAGGGCTTCGACATGTACTCGCTCTATCCGCGCGCAAACTACGCCAGGATCGTGAGCCACACGGAAGGTCCGCTTGCGATGCGGCTCAGAATTCCCGCCTGGAGCGCGAAGACGGTCGTGAAAGTGAACGGCGCGGCGCAGGATGGCGTGAAGCTGGGTTCCTATTTCACAATGTCCCGCAACTGGAAGCTCGGCGACATAGTCGAGATCACCTTCGATATGCCGGTCGTCGCGCATGTCATCGACCACTCCGTCGCGTTTACGCGCGGCCCTGTGCTGCTCGCCCGCGACAGCCGTTTTGCCGACGGCGACATGACCGAGGTCTTCAGGCGCGGCGAGATCGCTGACGGCCAGCGCATGGACGGCTTCTCCGCCGTTCGCACTCCGTCGGACGACATCTGGATGGCGTTCTCCGCGACGCTTCCCGTCGGCCCGCATCATGCGAATCCCGAGGGCGCGAACGGCCTTGCGGTCATGTTCTGCGACTATGCTTCCGCGGGCAATCTCTGGCAGCCGGCCAACTACTACCGCACTTGGTTCCCCATCGAGTACGGCCCGGGCGAGTGATTCGCGTCCTTGACTTTTGTCTGGATTTTTAGGATAATCCACTTTACCAAAGAAAGGATTACGACCAATGGTCACACGCATCATCCTGAACGAAACGTCATATCACGGCGCAGGTGCCGTGAAGTCAATCGTAGCCGAGCTCGCCGCGCGCGGGCTCAAGTCCCCGATCGTATTCTCCGACCCCGACCTCGTGAAGTTCGGCGTCACGAAGAAGGTCACCGACATCCTCGCCAAGGCGAAGGTCAAGTTCACGCTCTACTCCGACATCAAGCCGAACCCGACGATCGAGAACGTCAAGAACGGCGTCAAGGCCGCAAAGAAGGCGAAGGCCGACTGCATCGTCGCGATTGGCGGCGGCAGCTCCATGGATACCGCCAAGGCCGTCGGCATCATAATTACAAACCCGAAGTTCGCTGATGTCCGTTCGCTCGAGGGCGTTGCCCCGACGAAGAAGCCGTGTCTTCCGATCCTCGCCGTCCCGACGACTGCCGGCACCGCGGCGGAAGTGACGATCAACTACGTCATCACCGACGTCGAGAAGAAGCGCAAGTTCGTCTGCGTCGACCCGCACGACATTCCCGTCGTCGCGTTCGTCGACCCAGAGATGATGTCGACGATGCCCAAGGGTCTCACGGCCTTCACCGGCATGGACGCGCTCACCCACGCGATCGAGGGCTACATCACGAAGGGCGCTTGCCCGATGACCGACATGATGCACCTCGAGGCGATCCGCCTCATCTCCGCGAACCTCCGCGACGCCGTCGCCAACAAGCCGTCGGGTCGCGCTGGAATGGCGCTTGGCCAGTATATCGCGGGCATGGGCTTCTCGAATGTCGGCCTTGGCGTCGACCACTCGATGGCGCATGGGCTTTCCGCGCTCTACAACACGCCCCACGGCATGGCGTGCGCGATTCTCCTTCCGACCGCGATGAAGTTCAACGCGCCGAAGACCGGCAAGCGCTACATCGAGATCGCTAAGGCGATGGGCGTGAAGGGCGTCGAGAAGATGTCGCTCCTTCAGGCGCGCAAGGCGGCGATTGCCGCCGTCGAGAAGCTCTCGAAGGACGTTGGCATCCCGGCGAACCTGAAGGGCATCCTCAAGAAGGAGGACATTCCCTTCCTCGCGAAGAGCGCCTACGCCGATGCATGCCGTCCGGGCAACCCGCGCGACTGCACTATAAAGGACATCGAGAAACTCTACAAGTCACTTGTTTAAGTGCGAAAGGGGGCGGAAGTTGTTCCGCCCCTTTTTCTTCGCCGCGCAAGTTATCCTTGCCTAACAACGGGGCGATAGGGTATAATCTTCCCCAATGGGGACAATTTTTAAGTTCGCATAAAAGAAGGACAATAAGAATGAGCGAAAAACTCGAAACGATGACGCCGGAACTCAAGGCATTCATCGAAGAATGGAAGTCGAAGCCGGGCAACCTCATCATGGTGCTGCACCGCGTCCAGCAGACATACGGGTACATCCCGCGCAACATCGCGATCGACATCTCACAGATGCTCGACGTGCCGCTGGCGAAGATCTACGGCGTGGTGACGTTCTACAACTTCTTCCGCATGCAGAAGGCCGGCAAGTACAACGTCCAGGTGTGCCTCGGCACCGCGTGCTACCTGCGCGGCGGCGACGACATCATCAAGGAGTTCGAGAAGAAGCTCGGCGTCGGCCTCAACGCGACGACCGACGACGGTCTCTTCTCCGTCGAGGCCGTCCGCTGCCTCGGCTGCTGCGGCCTCGCGCCTGTCGCTGTCGTAAACGGCGAGGTTCACGGCAAGCTCGAGACGAAGGACGTCGACGGCATCATCGCCCAGTATCGCAAACTTGGTTAAGGAGAATCGAAAATGGCAAAGCTTACATTGGCAGACCTGCGCAAGATGCGCGAGGAGAAGCAGAAGGCGCTCGACATGCGCGACTCGTCCAACAAGGACGTCCAGGTCGTCGTCGGCATGGGCACGTGCGGCATCGCCGCGGGCGCGAAGGAGACGTTCACCGCGCTCATCGACACCCTTTCCGAGAAGGGGCTCACCAACGTCCTCGTCAGGCAGACCGGCTGCATGGGCCTCTGCCACTCCGAGCCGACGGTCGAGGTCGTCGTTCCCGGAATGCCGACCGTCATCTACGGGCATGTCGACGCCGCTACGGCGAAGGACATCGTCGCAAAGCACATCGTCGGCCACGAGCTCATCGAGGGCAAGATCCTCGACAAGCCGAGCGTCGACATCGTGAAGAACGCTTAAGGAGTCACTGAAATGGCATACGAATCATACGTACTGGTCTGCGGCGGAACTGCGTGCTGCTCCGGCGGCGCCGACAAGATCGTCGAGGCGTTCGCGAACGAGCTCGAGGCCGCCGGCCTCAAGGAGAAGGTGCAGGTCGTCACGACCGGCTGCCTCGGCTTCTGCGAGCAGGGCCCGATCGTCAAGATACTTCCCCAGGGCACGTTCTACGTCCAGGTCAAGGCCGAGGACGTGAAGGAGATCGTCGCCGAGCACCTCGTGAAGGGCCGTGTCGTGCAGCGCCTCTGCTACGACCCCGAGCAGGCGAAGAAGCTCGTCGCAGAGGCGAACATCCCGTTCTACCAGAAGCAGTACCGCATCGTCCTCAGGAACTGCGGCGTGATCGACCCCGAGAAGATCGAGGACTACATCGCGCGCGACGGCTACAAGGCGATCGAGAAGGTGCTCTTCGAGATGACGCCCGAGCAGGTCGTCGACGAGATGCTCAAGTCGGGCCTGCGCGGCCGCGGCGGCGCGGGCTTCCCGACCGGCATGAAGTGGAAGTTCGCTCAGCAGCAGCCCAAGGGCCAGAAGTACATGGTCTGCAACGCCGACGAGGGCGACCCGGGCGCGTACATGGACCGCTCGACTCTCGAGGGCGACCCTCATTCGATCCTCGAGGCGATGACGATCGCCGGCTACGCGATCGGCGCCTCGAAGGGCTTCATCTACATCCGCGCGGAGTACCCGCTCGCCATTCACCGCCTCCAGGTCGCGATTGGCCAGGCGCATGAACTCGGGCTTCTCGGCGACGACATCCTCGGCAGCGGCTTCTCGTTCGACATCGAGCTCCGCTTCGGCGCAGGCGCGTTCGTCTGCGGCGAGGAGACGGCGCTTCTCCAGTCGATCGAGGGCAACCGCGGCATGCCCAAGCCCCGTCCTCCGTTCCCGGCGGTCAAGGGCCTCTGGGGCCGTCCGACGGTCATCAACAACGTCGAGACGCTCGCGAACATCCCCGTCATCATCAACAAGGGCGCCGACTGGTTCTCCAAGATCGGCACCGCGACGACGAAGGGCACAAAGGTCTTCGCTCTCACGGGCAAGGTCAACAACTCTGGCCTCATCGAGGTCCCGATGGGCACGACGCTCCGCGAGATCATCTTCGACATCGGCGGCGGCATCCGCGGCGGCCACCAGTTCAAGGCGGCCCAGACGGGCGGTCCCTCCGGCGGCATCATCCCGCCGCAGTTCCTCGACACCCCGATCGACTACGAGTCGCTCGCCAAGATCGGCTCGATCATGGGCTCGGGCGGCCTCATCGTCATGGACGAGACCGACTGCGTCGTCGACATCGCCAAGTTCTACCTCGACTTCACGGTCGACGAGAGCTGCGGCAAGTGCGCGCCGTGCCGCATCGGCGGCAGGAAGCTCCTCAACTACCTGAAGAAGATCACCGACGGGCGCGGTACCGAGCAGGACATCAAGGACATGGAGGCGATCTGCGACGCGATGAACAAGGCGTCGCTCTGCGGCCTCGGCCAGACGGCGTCCAACCCCGTGCGCTCGACGCTCCTCTACTTCATGGACGAGTACATGGAGCACATCAAGGACAAGAAGTGCCGCTCGGGCAAGTGCTCGAAGCTCATCCAGTACAAGATCGACCCTGCGAAGTGCAAGGGCTGCACGATGTGCGCGAGGAAGTGCCCTGCGGGCGCGATCTCGGGAACCGTGAAGAATCCGCATGTCATCGACCAGGCGAAGTGCATCAAGTGCGGCGCCTGCGAGGCGACCTGCAAGTTCGGCGCGATTTCGCATGGGTGAGGAACGGACGGGGATGCCACCCATCCCCGAACCCCTTGAAAAGGAAAGGAAAGCTTTATCATGGAAACAGAAATGATCACCCTTGAGATCAACGGCAAGTCCGTCGAAGTTCCGAAGGGCACGTCGATCCTCAATGCGGCCAAGGCCGCCCACATCAAGATCCCGACGCTCTGCTACCATCCCGACCTGAAGCCGGGCGCAAGCTGCGGCATCTGCGTCGTCCGCCAGCTCGTCCCGAGCCGCACGGAGCCCGGCAAGTTCGTGCCGAGCCCGAAGCTGCTCCGCGCCTGCACGACCGAGGCGATGCCCGGGATGAAGATTCTCACGCACGACCCCGACATCGTCCAGGTCCGCAAGACGGTTCTCGAGCTCATCCTCGCGAACCATCCGCAGGACTGCCTCCAGTGCCCGCGCTCCGGCTCCTGCGAGCTTCAGGCAATCGCGGCCGACTTCGGCATCCGCGACATTCCGTTCCCGAAGGAGGTCATCCACCGCGACGTCGACAACTCGACCCCCTCCATCGTCCTCAACTCCGACAAGTGCATCAAGTGCGGCCGTTGCGCCGAGGTGTGCCAGGAGATGCAGAACGTCTGGGCGCTCGAGTTCATCGGCCGCGGCGAAAAGACCGTCATGGCCCCCGCAGCCGGCGTCAAGCTCGCCGAGTCTCCCTGCATCAAGTGCGGCCAGTGCTCCGCGCACTGCCCCGTTGGCGCGATCTACGAGAACGACGAGACTGCCAAGGTCTGGGCCGCTCTCCGCGACCCCGAGAAGACCTGCCTCGTGCAGATCGCCCCGGCCGTCCGCGTGGCGGTTGGCGAGGCGTTCGGCATGAAGCCGGGCGAGCTTACTACCGGCAAGATCTACGCGGCGCTCCGCATGCTCGGCTTCGACAAGGTGTTCGACACGAACTTCTCCGCCGACGTCACGATCATGGAGGAGGGCACAGAGTTCATCAAGCGCTTCACCGAGCAGAAGGACCTTCCGCTCCTCACCAGCTGCTGCCCCGCGTGGACCGACTGGATGGAGAAGTACGCTCATGACTTCACGACGAACTTCTCGACCGCCAAGTCGCCGCAGCAGATGCTCTCCGCTCTCTGCAAGAGCTACTGGGCGGACGTCAACAAGATCGACCACACGAAGATCCACGTCACTTCGATCATGCCCTGCACGGCGAAGAAGCACGAGATCGCGCGCGACGAGTTCATGAGCGCCACCGGCACCCAGGACACCGACGTCGTGCTGACGACGCGCGAGCTCGCCCGCATGATCAAGGCGGCCGGCATCGACTTCGCCTCGCTCCCCGAGGAACCGGCTGACAAGCTGCTCGGCGAGTACACCGGCGCAGGCACGATCTTCGGCGTCACCGGCGGCGTTATGGAAGCCGCTCTCCGTACGGCCTACTGCCTCATCACCGGCGAGAAGCAGCCCCCGAGCATCGACTTCCAGGCGGTGCGCGGCATGGATGGTGTCAAGACAGCCACGATCGACATCAAGGGCACGAAGGTCAACATCGCGGTCGCCCACCAGATGGGCAACGTCGAGAAGGTTCTCGACATGATCCGCGAAGACCGCAAGAACGGCGTCAAGCCGCGCTTCGACTTCATCGAGGTCATGGCGTGCCGCGGCGGCTGCATCGGCGGCGGCGGCCAGCCCTGCCTCGCGACGGACGAAGTCCGCGCGCAGCGCACGGCCGGTCTCTACACCGACGACGAGAAGTGCAAGCTCCGCATGTCGCACCTCAACCCCGAAGTCACGGCCCTCTACAAGGACTACCTCGACGGCAAGACGGGCGCTCAGGGCGGCAAGAAGGCGCACCACCTTCTCCACACCGGCTACAAGAAGATCGACGTCTATCACTTCGAGTGACGTGCACGCTTCTTTATCGGACATTGTTGCCGATGTAGCGGCAAACTCGATCGAGGCCCATGCGGGCCTCGTTCGAGTTTCTGTTATAGAAGAAAACGGAACGATAACGCTGCGCGTTGAGGACAACGGGAAGGGCATGCCTCCCGAAATCGTCGCCAAGGCGTTCGATCCGTTTTACACGGAGCCGGGAAAGCACGACAAGCGCAAGGTCGGCATGGGCCTTCCGTTCGTCAAGCAGACGTGCGACGGCTGCGGCGGCTGCGTAACGCTCGACAGCACGCAGGGCGTGGGGACTACTTTAGTCTGCACGTTCAAGGCAGACAACATCGACCTGCCGCCGATGGGAAGTCTGCCGGACGCAGTGCTGTCGCTCTTTAACTTTCAGGGAGATTTCGACCTCGTATTTCGCCACCGCAAGAACGGCGAGGAATACGAGATCTCTCGCCTCGAGCTTATGGACGCCGTCGGCGGCTTTGATTCCGTCGAGGGGCTTTCTCTCGCCCGCGAGTTTCTCGAGGGGCAGGAAGAGTCTTTGTAGCGTTGTTTCTAACGCTGAGTCGCCGCGTTAGAACTTGGTCGAGGGACGCAGGTCCGCGAGCTTGACCGACACCTCGAACTGCGAAAGCGAAGTCGTCATTATTCCGATTCCTTCGCGGCGTGCGGCTTCAAGCATGTCTTCCGGCGGCTGACGGTCGTGGCAAAGGACAATGCCCTCGATTCCTGCGAGCGTGCAGACTGCGATTGCATTGAGATGGTTCTGTATTGTAATTAGCACGGACTCGTCGCCGCAGTGTCCCATGACATCTGAGAGAAGATCAGACGTGTAGGCCGAGGTAATTTCGCCCTCTTTGTTCTCTATGGCTACTGTTCCGCCGAGCCGTTCCGCTATTTCGCCAAATTTCATATCGTAATTATACCATAAATTTGGCTGGCATGGTTTTTCACGCGAAAAGCGCAAGTGCAGAACTGCACAAAGCCGTTCTTTATGGTATAATGCTGTCAATGGACGGCGATTGGCGAGAGACGCTAGTCCCCGGAAGCATTTTCGGGAACCTGCATATTGTGAAGCGGCTTGGCTCGGGCGGCATGGGAGTGGTTTTCCTTGCCGAGAACCCGACGGGGGCCAAGTGCGCCCTAAAGGTCCTCGCTCCGTCAGACGCTTCCGACGAAGGGCGCTTCGAGGAGCGCTTCAGGAACGAGGCGCAGTTCGCGCTCAATAATCGCCACCCGAATTTCGTCGAGGTGTGGGACGCGGGGCGCGACGCTGCGACCGGGCTTTACTACCATGTCATGGAGTATCTTCCCGGCGGTTCGCTCAGGGAACTCGTGGCCGAGTCCAAGGACGGTCTCCCGATCGAGAGGGCTGTTTCGATCGCGCGCGACGTCGCGCATGCGCTCGTCCACATCGAGCGCAACGGAATGGTGCACCGCGACATAAAGCCCGACAACGTCCTCTTTACGGCCGATGGCGTCGCCAAGCTTGCGGACTTCGGCATATCGCGTTTCGAAACGAGCGACGACGTCCATGCGACGCGCGCGGCCGCGGTGATCGGGACGCCTGCCTACATGGCCCCCGAGCAGATGATCGACTCCCACGACGTCGACATAAGGGCGGACATCTATTCCTTCGGCGTTGTGCTTTACGAGCTTCTCGCGGGGCGTAGGCCGAACGAGGGCGAAAACGCGATGAACACGCTTGCAAAGGCGATAGAGGGTTTTTCGTTTGCCGACGTTCGCGAGCTGCGGCCCGACGTTCCCTCCGCGCTTGCGAAGCTCGTCTCGGACATGACGCTTCCGGATCCAGACGACAGGCCGCGTTCCGCGGCGCTCGTGCTCATGCGGATAGTGCAACTTGTGGATACCAGCGAGGACGGTGCGACAGGAGCCGTGGTCCATGCCAAGCTCCCGTGGTATCGCGACCGCGGCGTCCTTTATGCAGCGACTGCGATGGCTCTTGCGCTCGAAGCGCTCGTCCTCGCGGTTTTCAGGGCAGTGAGGGGAGGATAGCCGCCATGCTGTTCGGACTTATGGGAGAAAGGCGCAAGTTCAAGGTCGACGTCGCGTTCATGAGCGAGCGTGGGCTTGTTCGCAAGGAGAACCAGGACCATGTTGTCGCCGATCCGAAGACACTCGTGTTCTGCGTTGCAGACGGCATGGGCGGCGGCGAGGCTGGTGGAGAGGCTAGCAACATAGTCTGCCGCTGCGTCGATTCCGTGCTGCATGACTACGCGAGCTTTGCAGACCGCGTGCGGCTCGTCGACGATGCGATAAGGCGCGCCGACGGCGACATACGCACGTTCGCCGCGAACGCTGGGTTCAGGCAGATGGGCTCCACCGCTGCTGTTCTCGTCAGCGACGGCAAGCGCATCGCCGCCATCGGCAACGTAGGTGACAGCCGCGTCTATCGCATGCGCGCCGGCCGGCTGCAGCAGATCACCAGGGACCATACGCTTGCAGAGGAACTCGCGCAGCATTGTCCGCCGCGCAATTCAAGGCCGTTTGCGGACATACGCGCGATCGCTCTCTCCCACGTACTCACGCGCGCTGTCGGTGTTGGCCAGGAACCGCTCAAGGTCGACTGGCACAAGATCGACGTCGTCAACGGCGATGTCTTGCTGCTTTGCTCGGACGGCGTGCATGGTTCCGTGCCCCATCCCATGCTTTTGGGCGCGGTGCTGACAGGCGGCTCCGCCAAGGAAATCGTCGACCGCATAGCAACCATGGTCGTCGAGCGCGGCGCGCGCGACAACTACTCCGCGATCGTCGTGAAGATCGGAGGCGCGAAGTGAATTTTGGCAAGGAGGAGATATTCCGCGTAGGCGACAGGTTTCGCGGCTACGTGGTGGAGCGTCTTCTCGGCAATGGCTCTCTCGGCGCAATATATCTCGTGCGGCACGAGGTTCTCGACACGATCTACGCCCTGAAGGCACTGTTCCCCGAGGTCGCGAAGGAAAACGCCGACTACGTGAAGAGGTTTTTGCGCGAGGCGAAGATTGCGACGCGCATCCGCCACCCCAACCTCGTCGCCGTGCACGACTGCGGATACGACGAGTCGCGCGAGCTTTACTACATCGTTATGGACTACGTCTCCGGCGGGGATCTCAGGCAGGCGCTCGCTTTCGCGGGGCGCTTCGCCCCCGACCGAGCCGTCGAGGTCGTGCTGCAGGTCGCGTCTGCGCTCGATGCCGCGCAGGAATACCACGTCGTCCACCGCGACATAAAGCCCGAGAACATAATGATCCAGCCCGACGGGACGGTGAAGCTCGTCGACCTCGGCATCGCAAAGGCCGATGGTTTGCGCGACTCCCTTTGCACCGAGGCGGAAAGCGTGTTCGGCACTCCCGCCTACGTCGCGCCCGAGCAGGCGGTCGACGCCTCGGCCGTGGACGTACGAGCTGACATCTACTCCCTTGGCGTCGTTCTTTTCGAAATGATCGCGGGGCGCGTTCCCTACGACGGCCCTAACGCGCCGCAGATACTCGTCCAGACACTCTCGACCGAACCGTTCCCGGACATTCGCGACATCAATCCCGACGTGAAGCCCGAGCTTGCGATTATCATCAGGCGCATGTGCGTGAAGGAACGCGACAGGCGCATCGCTTCGCCCGCGGCGCTCATCGAGGAGTTCAAGAAGATCGGCTACCGACCCAAGGACACCCCGACTCCCAGCGTAAAGTACGGCCACCGCGCAGATTCCGCGCCGACGGTCGTCAGCATGCGCGCGCTTCTGGAGAAGGGCGCAAACACCGCCGTGGTCGACGGCGATCCGCTTGCGTTCGAGACGCAGGACGTGGAGATACAGGATTTCGTCGACCGCCTCAAGAGGCGCAAGCGCATGAGGAAGCTTGCGTCGACGGCTGCAATCGCCGCGGCTGCGATTCTCGCGCTGCTCGTCCTTGCGTGGCTTGTAGGAGTGATGTAGGTTCAAGAAAGGGCTATGGAACAATGGAAGATTCTGTTCTCGGTGAATGGTGCGAGCTCCTGAAGTACGAGTCCGTGGGTTCCGACTCGTCGCGCCTGAAGGAGTGCGTCGCCTGCGCATCTTGGCTCCGCAAGTGGCTGATGAAGCTTGGCTTTACTGCCGAGATGCTCTACCCCGGCGAGGGCTCCCCTGCATCGGAAGGATCGCTTCCTCCGCCTGTTCTTTACGCCGAGCGTCAAGGCGACGAGGGCTCTTCGACAGTGCTTGTCTACGGTCACTACGACGTGCAGCCGCCGGATCCCCTCGAGGAGTGGCGTACGCCGCCTTTCGAGCCGACGGTCGTTGACGGTCGCGTCTACTGCCGCGGCGCAAACGACGACAAGGGCCAGACGTTCGCGCTGCTCTGCGGCCTCCGCGACTACCTTGCGTCCGAAGGCCCAAAGATCAACATCAAGATTGTCCTCGACGGCCAGGAGGAGTCGGGCAGCAAGTCGCTTACCGATCTCGTTCCTTCGCTGCGCCGCCGTCTCGCCGCAGACGTCTTGCTTGTCTGCGACACGTCCGCCGCTCCCGCTTTGAGGCCCGCGATTATCGCAGGCCTTCGCGGAATATCCCATTTCACTGTGCGGCTTTCAGGCCCGAACCGCGACCTTCACTCCGGCGAATACGGCGGCATTTCGCCTAATCCCGCACAGGGCATCGCGGAGCTCATGGCGAGTCTCCATCTTCCCGACGGGTCGATTGCAGTCGCCGGGTTTCGCGACGGAATCGAGAACCCGACGCACGACGAGCTTTCCACGGCCGAGATGTTCGGGCCTTCCGACGAGTCGCTTGCTGAGGATATCGGTTGCGACCCATGCGGCGGCCAGACTGGCAAGACGCTCGTCCAGCGCAACTCCTTCGAACCGACGATCGAGGTGAACGGCATCCATTCCGGTTACGGCGGTCCTGGGTCTAAGACTATAATACCTTCGTCCGCTTTTGCGAAGATATCGATGCGCCTCGTTCCGGGGCAGTCGCCGCGCGGCGCATTTGCCGCGGTGCGCGCGCATCTCGAGGACAGGTGCCCGAAGGGGATGAAACTCGCGTTCGAGGATGTCGTCGAAGGGATGGCCGCGTTCCGGCTTCCGCTTGCCTCGCCGCTCTTCCGGCTTGCGGCCGATGTCCTTACGGAGATGGATGCGCGCGGCCCTGCGTTCCAGTGGTGCGGCGCGTCGATCCCGGTTCTCTCGGTCTTGCGCGAGGCCTCGGGCGCTGCGCCCCTCATCGTCGGCTGGGGACAGGCGGAAGACCACATTCATTCCCCGAACGAAAGCTATTCCATCGCGCAGTTCGACAAGGCGCGAGAGTGGGCGAAGAAAATCCTTGCGGCGCTTTAGGACATGGGAGAGATCGCAAAGATACGGATCGTAGAGGACGACGCGACCATTCGCGCGCTTCTTGAAATGGCTCTTCTCGGCGCTGGTTACAGCGACGTCGTGTCGTCGCCGCGTGGCGACGAAGGGCTCAAGATGGTGATGAGCGACAAGCCCGATCTCGTTCTTCTCGACGTAATGCTACCGGGACTCGACGGTTTTTCAATTGCGAGAAAGATTCGCGAGACGCCTGCGCTTGCGGCGACTCGTATTGTCATGCTGACGGCGCGTACAGCGAGCGAGGACATCGTGCGTGGCCTCGAAGCCGGTGCGGACGACTATGTCACGAAGCCGTTCGACAGGAAGGTTCTGCTTGCGCGAGTGAAGGCGGTTTTGAGAAGGGGGCTGCCTGTTACCGAGGGGATGGACTTCGACGGTCTGAAAGTCGACGAGGGCTCTCGCGTCGCCACGCTTCGCGGGAAGGCGCTTGACTTGACGCCGGGCGAATTCGATTTGCTTGTCCGCCTCGTCGCGCACAGGGGGCGAGTCTTCGCGAGGCCGCCTGACGAGCGTACCGTTGACGTTCAGGTGGCGAAGCTCAGGCAGAAGCTTGGGCGCTGGGGCGACCACATCGAGACTGTGAGAGGCGTTGGGTATAGGGTTGGTTAGGAGTCAGGAGTCAGTAGTTGGAGTTCAGAGTTGGAGTTGAGGGTGGAATGAAATTTGGAAAGATATTTTCTTCTCTCGCGCCGTATCTTGCTACGGCGGCGTTTGTGTTCCTGGTGTTCGCGTTCTACGTCAGCATCGGCGTCTACAAGCTTTCTGTCTACATGGACGCGAAGCGTGAACTTGAAACGCGCGCCGAGCTCGCGGCAATGACTCTCGCCGAGCCTCTGCGCACGCAGGACTTCGCGGCCATGCGCACATTTGGCGACGTGTGCCGTGAGCGTGGATACGAGCTTTCAGTTCGGGCTAGCGGCGGTGGACGCATTTTTGACACGAGGCGAAACCCCGACGACTCCACGGATCATTGGCTGAGCGCGCAAGCGTCGAGCGGCGAATACGTAGTCTGGCTTATCCGCTCTCGCAAGGAAGTGTTCGCTCCTTTCCGACGCACTTACCGACTATTCGTCCTTGCCGCTCTTGCGGGCGTGGCGGGAGTGTTCGTCTTCTTCTTCGCGCTCTACCGCCAGCGTGCCAGGATACGCGAGCTCGCGCGTACTGAGAAATTTCGTCGCGAGTTTGTGGCCGACGTCTCGCACGAAATCAAGACGCCGCTCACTGGCATCCTCGGCGCGGCGGAGATGCTTTCAGAGGGCGGTGCATCCGAAGCGCAGAGACCGCTTCTTTCGATGATATCAAAGGAGTCGACGCGGCTCAACGCACTCGTCCAGCAGATTCTCGATCTTGCTCGGCTTGAGCGCGAGGGGGAAAAGCTTGACCTTGCAGAAACCGATCTCGTCGACCTTGCGATGGAGAGCGTCGATTTGCTGCGCCCTCGTGCCGAAGCCGCTGGAATCGCCATGTCATTCTCAGCGCCCGAAACGCCCTGCGTAGCGAAGGTCGACGCGCGGCTCATCGGCGAGGCGATTGGCAACCTCGTTTCCAACGCGATACGCCACTCGGGCTCGTCAGATGTCGCAGTTTCCGTTTCGCGCACGGCGCGCGGTTTTGCGATTACGGTTGAGGACCACGGCATCGGCATCCCGCCCGAGCACGCGGAACGAGTCTTCGAACGCTTCCACCGCGTCGATCCGGCGCGCGCGGCGGAATCTGGCGGCGCTGGGCTCGGCCTCGCGATATCCCGCCGCATAGCGCGTCTCCATGGAGGCGACGTAGTCTTCTCGCCTGTCGTCCCATCTGGCGCGCGGTTCGTCCTTTCCCTTAGGGGAAATCGTTCCGATCTGGCTGGCAGGTGAAGCGGTTTTTTGATATAATTCGAGAAAAGGAGGGAGTAAAATGGTTCAGGTCAGCAGACGTGATTTCGCGAAGGGGGCGATGGGCCTCTTTGGTTGGGGAATGTTCGCAGGCGGCTTTAGCGGCTGCCACATGCTTTCGAAGCGCACTGGTCCGAATCTCGTGTTCGGCACCATAAGCGACATTCATATTCGTCTCGCCCGCAAAGACGGCAAGGACACGTTTGCTGGCGCGGAGAAGTTCCGCGAGACGCTGGAGTGGTTCCGCGACCAGGGAGTTGACGGCATCACGATAAGCGGAGACCTCGCAGACTGCGGCTTTATAGAGGAGCTTGAGGAAGTCGGGAGGGTATGGCGCTCCGTATTTCCGGACGACAAAGCCCCTGACGGGCGGCACGTCGAGCGGCTTTTCGTCTACGGCAACCACGACTGGGAGGGCTTCAAGTACGGCGGCGGTGCCGGCAAGAAGATTTTTGGCGACGACTATGAATCGCATACGATTCGCAAAGACCTCGCTGCGGCGTGGAAGAAGGCGTTTGGCGAGGAATATTCGCCTGTGTGGCGCAAGGAAGTGAAGGGGTATACGTTCATCGGCGGCCATTGGATTGCGGACTACTGCAGGGGCAAGGGGGAGGTTGGCGTTCCTCAGACGCCCGAATGGTTCAAGGAGAATGGCAAGACGATAGATCCCTCGAAGCCGTTCTTCTATCTCCAGCATCCGCCGCCGAAGAACACTTGCCACGGCCCGCATCTCTGGGGTCGCGACGACGGCCGCTTGACTGAGACGCTGTCGAAATACCGCAACGCGATTTCGATAACGGGTCATTCTCATGCACCGCTCACGATCGAGCGTGCAATCTGGCAGGGCACGTTCACCGCCATCGACGCAGGTTCGCTCAGCTATACCGGCGGCGAATGTGGCGACAGCTATCCGTATTGGCGCGAGAACGACAACAGCGGCGGCAAGGCCTCTGCCGACAATGCCAGGAAGATCATGCGTCGCCTGCATACGAGAGACGGGCACCAGGGTCTTCTTGTCCGCGTCTACGACGACTGCATAGTGTTTGCGCGTCGCGATTTCGAGAGCATGAAGAAGCTTGCCGAGGACTGGGTAGTGCCGCTTCCCGCGAAAGACCCGATGCCGTTCACGTTTGAGTCTCGTGTCGGCGGAAGCGTTGCACCGCAGTTCCCCGTGGGCGCCGCGCTTGCCGCCCGCATTACGACCGGCAAGAACCGCGGTGGCGGCGACGTGAAGTCCGAGGAACGCCGCGTCCTCGAAGTGACCATTCCAGTTGCGAACCGCCCAGATGCCGGCAGGGTCGTCGACTATGCCGGCGAGATTTCCGGCAAGGACGGCGGAATAGACAGGAAGCTCGTGTTCGCCGAGGGCTACCACAGGTCGCCCGACAGCAAGGTAGCGAACACGCCGACGGTATTCCTCGTGGACGCCGACCTTCTCGCGTCGAAGGGCGACCTGCTGATAAAGGTCTCGCCGCGCAATGGCTTCGGGGTTGCAGGCGAGGCGCTTGGCTGTCGACTGCCCGCCATTGACGAGAAGCCCAAAAATGAGGTATAATATTACTTCATTAACGAAAGGAAAGCAAAATGCCTATTCTCATCGGTTTCCTCTATGTGGTAGAGGTTCTTGTCTGTATTCTTCTGGCGATGGTCGTCATGCTTCAGAAGCCGAAAGAGGGTGGCCTCGGCGGTGCGTTCGGCGGCGGAATGCTCGAGGCGTCTCTCGGCGCTGACGCTGGCAACGTCCTTATTCGCACGACGGCGATTCTCGGCGCGATCTTCCTTCTCAACACGCTCGTTCTCGCGCGTCTTACCTCGACCGTCCACTCCCGCAGCCTGATGGCGCGCGAGGCGGAGCCTGCGGCCGAGACCGCGCCCGCGCTTCCCGCGGCTCCCGAGCTTCCTGCGGTTCCCGAAGTGCCCGCTGCTGCGCCCCAGGCGCCTGCAGCACCCGCGCCCGCTGCCCCTGCAGCTGCTCCCGCGCCCGCTCCTGCGGCGCCGGCTCCTGCTGCCCCTGCGGCACCGGCTCCTGCGGCTCCTGCCGCGCCTGAAGCTAAGTGAGGTGCACGATGAAGGTCCTCGTCACAGGCGGTTCGGGCTTTCTCGGCATCAATCTCATTCGTTTCCTCCGCACCAAGGGTGTGGAGGAAATTCGCGTCCTCGACATAGCCGATTTCGACTATCCCGAGAAGTCTGAGCCGTGGCTCAAGTTCACTCTTGGCGACGTGCGCGACGTTCCGGCTGTCGAGAAGTGCGTCGAGGGCTGCGACATTGTCGTTCACTGCGCCGCGGCGCTTCCGCTCTACTCCGAGAAGGATATCTTCACGACCGAGGTTGACGGTTGCCGCAACGTTCTTGCCGCGTGCCGCAAGTTCGGCTGCGACAGGATGGTGCAGATTTCCTCGACGGCCGTCTATGGCGTTCCGAAGAAGCATCCGATCTACGAGACCGATCCGCTGATCGGCGTCGGTCCCTATGGTCAGGCCAAGATCGACGCAGAGGACATTTGCCGCAAGGCGATCAAGGAAGGGTACTGCGTTTCGATCATTCGCCCGAAGAGCTTCATCGGCCCCGAGCGCCTTGGTGTTTTCGCGCTCTTCTACGACTGGGCGTACACCGGCCACGGCTTCCCGATGATCGGCAGCGGCAACAATCGCTACCAGTTGATGGACGTCGACGATCTCGACCATGCGATCTGGAACGCGATGACTTATCCGAAGGACAAGGTCGCGACCGAGTTCAACATCGGCGCGAAGGAGTTCACGACGATGAAGGAGGACTACCAGGCTGTCCTCGACCACGCGGGGCATGGAAAGAAGATCCACGGCACTCCTGTGAAGCCGATAGTCTTCATCCTTCGCATACTCGAAAAGCTCAATCTCTCGCCGCTCTATCCGTGGGTCTACGAGACGGCTTCCACCGACTCGTTCGTCTCGATCGAGAAGGCCGAGAAGATACTCGACTTCAAGCCCCAGCACTCCAACAAGCAGGCGCTTATCCGCAACTACGACTGGTACGTCGAGCACCTCTCCGAGTTCAAGGGCAAGTCGGGCGTCTCGCATCGCGTTCCGTGGAAGCAGGGGCTCCTCGCCGTTGCGAAGTGGTTCTTCTGATTTCCGCATGGAAAAGACTTCTGAAAAATTGGCCTGCTGGGGGTTCGGCTGCCTTGGTGACATCGCAATTTTCATAGCGGCTGTTGTGCTTCTCGACACTGACGCTGGCGTAAGCTTTCTTCTCTACATGATTATACTGGCCATTCCGATGGCCTTGGTTCGTATCTTCCTTTTCTCCGACACGACCCCGGCCTGGTTGCGCGTGTGCCTTGGGCCGATCGGCGCGATTGCCTGCCTCGTTCTCGCGGCGACCGTTCCGCTCGAACTTTCCTCTGACGAGGAGCCCGATCCCGAGCCGAGCCAGAAGGTTGAGACTCAGAAGGGCGAGGGCGGCGAATCTGCCGCGCCGAAGGAGTCGGTCGAGGATGTTCTTGCCGAGCTTGATTCGCTCGTCGGTCTCGAAGGCGTGAAGGCGGAAGTGAAGCGCATCGTGAATCTTGCCAAGGTCAACGAGGCGCGTCGCGCACAGGGGCTCAAGGTCCCGCCGATGACCTACCACATGGTCTTCACCGGCAACCCCGGCACCGGCAAGACGACTGTCGCGCGCATCGTCGCACGCGCGTTCCGCGCGCTCGGCATAGCGAAGGGCGGGCAGCTCGTCGAGACCGACCGCTCCGGTCTTGTCGGCCGCTATGCGGGCGAGACGGCGGTCAAGACAAACGCGAAGGTTGACGAGGCGATTGGCGGAATCCTCTTCGTAGACGAGGCGTACCAGCTTGCGAGCAGCGACAGCGACGACTATGGCAAGGAGGCGATTGCGACGCTTCTCAAGCGCATGGAAGACGATCGCGACAAGCTTATCGTAATCGCCGCTGGATACACCGACGAGATGCGCGATTTCCTCGACGCGAATTCCGGCCTCAGGAGCCGCTTCTCGAAGACGATAGAGTTTTCCGACTACACGGCGAAGGAACTCGCGGCGATCTTCCGCTCGATGGCGAAGAAGAACGAGTTTGTCCTCGCTGCAGATCTCGAAGAAGGGCTCGACGCCGCGATGGCGAAGCTCACCGCGAAGCGCGACCGCACGTTCGGCAACGCGCGCTTTGTGCGCCAGCTTTTCGAGGACGCGACTGGCCGCCAGGCGAACCGGCTCGCGGAGTCGGGGAATCTCGATGCCGACGCGCTCAAGACGCTCGCGCTTGCAGACCTTGGGCTTGGCGAGCGCAAGACCGACGTCCGCGCCCCGACGATCGACGAAGTCCTTGCGGAACTCGATTCGCTCGTGGGGCTGAAGCCTGTGAAGGACGAGGTTCGCCGCCTTATCGCGACCGTCCGCGCGAACAAGCTCAGGGCTGAGAAGGGGCTCGAGAACAACGTCACGATGAGCTACAACTTTGTCTTCACCGGAAACCCCGGTACAGGCAAGACTACCGTCGCCCGCATTCTCGGCAAGGCGTTCCGCGCGCTCGGCGTTCTCGATCGCGCGAACTTCGTAGAGACCGATCGCTCGGGGTTCGTCGCGAAATACGAGGGCCAGACGGCCGCAAAGACGAACAAGCTCATTGATTCCGCGATGGGCGGCATCCTCTTCATTGACGAGGCCTACCAGCTCAACCAGGGCGAGAACGACCAGTATGGCTCAGAGGCGGTCGCGACGCTCCTGAAGCGCATGGAGGACGCGCGCGGCTCGATGGTCGTCATCATCGCCGGCTACAGCAACGAGATGAAGAAGTTCATGGAGATCAACTCGGGGCTCGAGAGCCGCTTCAATAGGACGATTGAGTTCCCAGACTACTCCGCGAAGGAGCTTGCCGAGATCTATCGCTCGATGGCGAAGAAGGCGAAGTACCGTCTTTCCGACGACGTCGAGCACTGGCTTGCGCCATACATCTCGATGCTGACCGAGAAGCGCGACAAGAACTTCGGCAACGCCCGCTGGGCGAGAAACCTCTTTGAGAAGTCGGTCGAGCGCCAGGCGCTGCGCGTAACCGACCTCAAGGATCCATCGGCCGAGGAGCTCCAGACCATTCGTCTCAAGGATCTTGGCGTAAAGCTCAAAGACCCCGACGCTTCGGCAGAAGATTGAGGATCGGTCATGTAACCAAGCCGTTCAAGGCGTCAATCGATTGAGATAACTAAATGGCAAAGAACGGCAATAGGGAACTGACAGTAACGGCGCTCATTCTTGGTGTGTTGCTCGCGGTCGTGTTCGGTGCGGCGAACGCCTATCTCGGGCTCCGCGTCGGGCTTACAGTCTCGGCTTCCGTTCCTGCGGCGGTGATCTCCATGGGGGTGCTGCGTTTCGTCCTCAGGCGCGATTCCATACTCGAGAACAACATGGTGCAGACGATTGGCAGCGCAGGCGAGTCGCTGGCTGCCGGTGCAATATTCACTCTCCCCGCTTTGTACCTGTGGGCCGAAGAGCGGCTTGCCGAATTTTCTGCCCCGGAGCTTCTTTCCGTCGCCTTGATCGCCTTGTCGGGCGGAATCCTCGGCGTGGTGCGATGCTCGGGTGGATGGTGCTTATGCCAATTGTCGTCGCAACGGTTCCTGAGGCGTCCGCCTTGTGGGACGCCGGGAACGTGAAGGGGGTTTGGAGCGGCTATGTGCGCTATATTGGCGCAGGAGCAATAGCGGTAGGCGGGTTCATCTCGCTTGTGCGGTCGCTGCCGATGTTCTTCCGCACGTTCAAGTCTGCCAAGGGCGCGTCGGGCGAAGAGGGCGGTGCTGAAGGCGACGAGAAGCGGGATCTTCCGATGAAGACCGTCATCGGATGCCTCCTTTGCATTGTGACATTCATCTGGCTCGTGCCGGCGGTGCCTGTGTCGTTTGTCGGTGCGTTGATGATTGCGCTTTTCGGCTTCTTTTTCGCGGCGGTCTCGGCAAGAATGGTAGGGCTTGTCGGCAGTTCCAACAATCCTGTGTCTGGCATGACCATCGCCACGCTTGTCGTCGCGACGCTTGTCCTGAAGGAGACCGGCTCTGTCGGCGCGGCTGGAATGGTCGCGGCGATAGCGATTGGAAGCGTCGTGTGTATCGTCGCGGCGATAGCGGGCGATACCGCTCAGGATCTCAAGACGGGCCATGTCCTTGGCGCGACACCGTGGAAGCAGCAGGTAGGCGAGCTCGTCGGCGTAACGGCTTCGGCGCTTGCGATCGGCGGGGTGCTCGTGATGCTTCACCGCGCTTGGGGCTTCGGAAGCGATGCGATTTCCGCGCGGCGGTGTCTCGCCGCCAAGGCGAGGGGGCCGCGAGCGTCGAAGGCGTGGGAACGCTCTTTTCGGCCGGACTTGTCGCCGGAGAGGGGCTTTGCGGGATAATCCTCGCAATACTTGCGCTATCTTGAAATCGCCGCTTTAGTCGAATACTTACGGCATTTCAGCCCCTATTTTTGGTATAATATACCCTAAACGACCACTATAGGCGGTGATGCGCGTTCCTGCGCGTCTGAAAACAGCGCCAAGGCGGGCCGTTACACCTAAGGAAAACATGATGAACATTGCGATTGGTTCCGACCATGGCGGCGTCGAGCTAAAGGCCGCCCTCGTAGGCGCTCTTGCGGGCGCGGCGAAGATGATTGACATGGGTCCTGCAGACAAGACGAGCTGCGACTATCCCGACTACGCGGCGGCTGTCGCGAAGGCCGTTGCGAGCGGCGAAGCCGACTTCGGCATACTCGTGTGCCGCTCCGGCATCGGAATGTCGATGGCCGCGAACCGCTTCCAGAACGTCCGTGCTGCCGTCTGCGCGACGACCGACGCGGCGACGATCACCCGCCAGCACAACGGCGCGAACGTGCTCTGCCTCGGTGCAGACGTCGTTTCTCCCGCCTATGCCGTTGAAATCGCAAAGGCGTTCATCGCGACTCCTGTCGACGAGAGTGAGCGCCACGCGCGCCGCCGCTGGAAGCTCGAGCGCGCCGAGCGTCTTTCCGACTGCTCGGGGCTCATGCACGACGATCCCGAGGTCTATGCCGCGATCGAGGCGCAGACCAAGCAGGAGGACGCCGAAATCAACTTGATCGCGTCTGAGAACACCTCTTCCCGCGCGTGCCGCGAGGCAGCTGGGTCTGTCCTCATGAACAAGTACGCCGAGGGCTATCCGGGGAAGCGCTGGTACTCTGGCTGCCTCCCCGTCGATGCGGCTGAGGAGCTTGCGAGGAAGCGCGCGTGCGAGCTTTTCGGCGCCGAGCACGCGAATGTCCAGCCCCACTGCGGTTCTGCCGCAAACATGGCCGTCTACTTCGCGACAATCAAGCCCGGCGACACGATCATGTCGATGTCGCTCGACCAGGGCGGCCACCTGTCGCACGGCTCGCCCGTCAATTTCTCGGGCAAGATCTACAACATCGTTCCCTACACCGTCGATCCAAAGACGGAGATGCTCGACTACGACGCGATGGAGAAGCAGGCGCTTGAAATCAAGCCCAAGATTCTCCTGACCGGCGCTTCGGCCTATCCCCGCACGATCGACTTCAAGCGCATTCGCGAGATCTGTGACAAGGTCGGCTGCATCATGATGGTCGACATGGCGCATATCGCCGGTCTCGTCGCCGGTGGCGCGCATCCGTCGCCTGTTCCCTATGCCGACTTCGTCACGACGACGACGCACAAGACGCTCGGCGGTCCGCGTGGCGGCATGGTGCTCTGCAAGGAGAAGTGGGCGAAGGCGCTCGATTCCGCGGTGTTCCCCGGTATGCAGGGCGGCCCCTTGGAGAACATCATCGCCGCGAAGGCAGTCGTCTTCCGCGAGTGGATGAGCGAGGCGAAGAAGGGCTATGCACAGCAGGTCGTCAAGAACTGCCAGGTGATGTGCAAGACCGTCCAGGATCGCGGCTACCGCATCGTTTCCGGCGGCACTGACAATCACCTCTTCCTCGTCGACGTCAAGAAGTCGAAGGGCATCACCGGCAAGGAAGCCGCAGCCGCTCTCGACGCCGCCGGCATCATCGTCAACAAGAACACGATCCCCTACGACACCGAGTCTCCCTTCAAGACTTCCGGCATTCGCGTCGGCACTGCGTCCGCTACGACGCGCGGCATGAAGGAAGCCGAGATGATCAAGATCGGCACGTGGATCGCCGACGTTCTCGACAATATCGCAGACACCACCGTCCAGGAGAGAGTCAAGCGCGAAGCCGCGGCGCTCGTCGCGAACTTCCCCGTTCCGTAATGGCGAAGGTCGCGACAGTCGCAGTCGTGGGGCGCACGAACGCGGGAAAGTCCACGCTCGTAAATGCGCTCGTAGGGGAGAAGGTTTCGATCGTCTCCCCAGTCGAGCAGACGACGCGCAACACGATTCGCGGCATCGTCGCAGACCCGCGCGGACAGCTTGTTCTCCTCGACACGCCCGGTCTCCACAAGGCCGTTGGCACCCTCGGCACGCTCCTCAACCGCATGGCGCGCAGGAGCGCTGCCGGAACTGACATCACTTGCGTCGTCTTCGACGCGTCGCAGGAACCTCAGCTCGAGGACATCGGCTGGATGCAGCGCGTCGCGAAGGAGAAGCCCGAGAAGGTCGTCTTCGTCCTCAATAAGGCCGACAAGTCGCCGTTCTTCGAGAAGATGTTTCGCGACGCGTGGGGGGAAGCGAGAGGGGATAGTTGGAGTTCAGAGTTGGAGTTGGAGAAAGGGGTCAGGAGTCAGTACGCAGGGGTCAGGGGGCAGAGTGGGAGTTCGGAGTTGGAGTTGGAGAAAGGAACAATTCCTCTTTGGGTCAAGTCCATTTCCACGACCGAGGGCGGCGCGAAGGGCGTTCTCGACGCGCTGTTCGATTTCGCCGAGGAGGGTGAGAAGCTTTTCGACGACGACATCGTGACGGACTATCCGCGCAAGCTCGCGATAGCCGACGTGATACGCGAGAAATATCTAGCCCATCTCCATCAGGAGCTGCCGCACGAACTCGGGATAATTGTGAAGCGCGTCACTGACGAGGGGTCGCGCTGGAAGTCCGAGGCCGAGGTGCTCGTAAACCGTCCGTCTCAGAAGCCGATAGTCATCGGCAGGTCCGCGTCAACGATAAAGGCCGTTCGCAAGGCGGCGGAGCGCGAGCTTAAGGAAGTGTTTGGCGTGCCAGTCTCGCTGGAACTCTGGGTGAACGTCGAGCCCAACTGGATGAAGAACCAGAAGCTCCTCTCCGAAATGGGCTACCTTGGAGGGCTGGTTTAAAGTTAAAAGTTAAAAGTTAAAAGTGTAAAATTGAAGATTGAATTTAGAGTTGTCGGAAGTTTGTTGATGGGCGTCATTGGTTTTATGGCGTCCTTCTCGGCGTCTGGCGACGAACTTGTCATCGCGCGCGAGGCGCTTCGCGACGGCCTCTGGGATGTCGCTCGCACGCATGCCGCAAAGTCGGAAGATCCCGCCGCCCGCGTCGTTATTGCCGAGAGCTTTGCCCGCGAGGGCAAGTGGAAGGAGCTCATCGAGACGATTGAGGGCTGGGGCAATCCCGAAGACGAGCCGTTTCTCTACTATCGCGCGCTTGCGCTCGTCGAGACAGGCAAGACTGCGCAGGCGAACTACATTCTTGCAGATCGCAAGTTTGCCGATCCCGCCTATTCGCGACTCGCAACGCGTCTCAAGGCGCGCGTCGCGATGGCAGAGAAGGGCGCGGCCGAGGCGCTAAAGGTCGTGAAGGACGCTCCCGGCGAAATTGCCGACGAAGACACCGAGATGTTCGCGGCGGGGCTTATGGCCGCAACCGGCGACAAGCAAGGCGCCGAGGAGATTTGGCGAGCCGTTGCCGCGCGCGGCACCAACGCGAGCGAAAGGGCTTTTGCCGCGGCAAGCGTGAATCTCAACGACGAGCATCTTCTCCGCGCGGCGTTTGAGCGCAGCCAGTCGTCGGAGTCGAAGCGGCGCACCGGCTACGCCCTCGGCAGACTTCTGCTCGCTAAACCGGAGACGCTCGACGAGGGTGCGACGATTGTGCGTTCGCTTGTGCGCTCAGCGCCAGATGCGCCCGGCGCGCGAGACGGTCTTTCGTCTGTTGCCGACGCCTATCTTTCTGCTGAGCGTTTCAACGAGGCGGCCGCCGCGTATCGCGAGATTTTCGAGACTTGGCCAGATTCCAAGAACCTGTCGCGTCTGCAGGACGGGCTTGGCTGGTCGCTCGCGAAGCTAAGCAAGCACGACGAGGCGCTTGAGGCTTTTGTCCGTGCAGAGGAGACGGCGACGACCGATGCAGAACGCGCGATGGAGATCGTAAAGCAGGGCGACGTGCTTGCCGAGGCGGGTAAGACCGATGAGTCGCTCAGGAAGTACCGCGCCGTACTCGTGAAGTATCCTTCCACCGAGTCGGCCTCGCGCATAAAGGACATTGTCCGCATCAGGGACCTCGAGGACCGCGGGCGCGAACTCTATCGCGAATACAGGTTTGCCGAAGCGCAGAAGGTCTTCAGGGAAGTGGCCGAGAAGGACGCTTCGCGCAAGTCGCGGATGGACTATCTCGAGGCGATGTGCCTGTACGGACAGGGGCTTGACGAGGAAGCCGAGCGCCTCGTTCGTCGAATCGCGTTGGAGTCTGCCGACGCCGAGACGAAGTCGATGGCCGTCCTGTGGCTCGCGAAGCACTCCTACAACCGCGGCGCATGGCAGGAGTCGCGCAAGCTCTTTGCAGAGTTTGCCGAGAAGTCTCCCGATTCTCCCGACGCGCCCGAGGCGCTCGTATGGTCGGCGCGCGCGGCGTTTGCCGAGAACGACTTCCAGACCGCGATACAGACGGTCACGCGCCTTGCCGAGAAATATCCCAATTCGCCTTCGTCGTTGCGCGGGCTTCTCGTCCAGGGCGAGGCGCTTATCGAGCTTGCGCGATTCGACGAGGCGGTGCTCGTGCTTGAGAGGGTCGCTCTTGCCGACGGCGTAGACGCTGCGGACAAGCTCAGTGCGAAGCTTCTCGGCGCGGATGCGCTCTTCGCGATGGGCGCTGACAACCCTGTGCGCTACCAGGAGGCCTTTGAGGCGTATCGCGGCGTGCGCGACGGCGAGGTGCTTTCTCCGAGCCAGCGCATTTCCGTCTCCTACAAGGCCGCAAAGACGCTCGAAAAGCTGAAGCGCATGGATGAAGCCATAGATCACTACTACACGGATGTCGTTCTCGCCTACCGCATGGCGCGCACGCAGGGCGTGCGTATGGACGACGAGGCGCGCGCGGCGTTTTCGCGCGCCGCGTTCACGCTTGCCGACGAGTACGAGTCGCGCGGTCGCGACTTCCAGGCCGTGCATGTGCTTGAGCTGGTTGTCGCGAGCGACGTTCCCGCGTCAGTCGAGGCCGCGAAGCGCATGGAGCGCATCAAGAGGAAAGGAAACTTCCTATGACGATATCAGGTGGACCCGTGTTCTGGCTGCTCGTGGCGCTTGCCGTCGCGGCGGTTGTCATTTTCTTCGAGCGCTTTTTCGAACTCAGGCGCGTCCAGATCGACTGGCAAGATTTCGTGAAGGGCGTGATCAACGTCCTCGGCGGCGGTAATGCTGAAGAGGCGCTCGCGATATGCGAGGACACTGCCGTTCCTGTCGCGAGCGTCGTCGCGACTGCCATCCGCCACCGCGACGCCGGCGCGCGCGTGCTGCGCGAGGCCGTTGATTCGCAGGGCCGCGCCGAGATCAGCCGTCTCGACCGCCGTCTCGCCGCGCTTGCGATCATAGGGCAGATATCGCCGCTCATCGGTCTTCTCGGCACAATCATCGGCTTCATCAAGACGGTTCTCCTCATCAACTCGCAGGAGCTCGTCGCGAGGGCCGATCTTCTCAACTCTTCGATGGAAGCGCTTCTTTCTGCGGCGCTCGGCCTTGGCGTCGCGATTCCAGTCGCCGTGATGTATGGCGTCCTTCGCGTGCGCATGGAGCGCATCGTCGTTGAGATGGAGGCCGCTGCGAGCCAGATCACCGGCTATATTGCCACGAGGGAGGCGAAGAAGTGAGTCCCTGGAAGTGGACACCTGAGCGCACCCAGGGGATATGGCGGTACGGACCGGCATGGATGAAGCCGCTCGCCGCAGCCGTTCCGTGGCTGACGGTCCTTTTGCTGCTTCTCATGCTCCACATGGTCGGCGGAACGTTTGTGACTAATCGCGGGGCTCTCTTCGATCTTCCAGACTCGAGCGGGCTCGAGGATGGCGAAAACGCGTCTCTTGTCGCGCTCGTCATGCCGATGCCGCACGAGACGCTCGTGTTTTTTGACGACGCTCGCTATACGATAGGCGACGAGACTTCGGCCGCCGCGTTCGTTTCCCATCTTGAAGACCGCGTTTCGAAGTCGGAGCGCAAAAAGCTTCTCGTCCTCGCAGACCGCCGCGTTGCAACGGGCGAGCTGATGAAGATTGCCGCGATGGCCAGACGCAGTGGAGTCGGCAGCGTCCTTTTCGCAGAGAAGAGGGCGGGGAAGGTGGACGAATGAGCGAATGGCGTCCGCGTCCGCTGCGCTCTCTGAGACGCGAGGCGATCTCGCTTCTCGAGATCGCGATCATTCCCGCGGCAATCGCGTTCGTCTTTCCCTACGAGGCGGTTGGGTTTCGCGCCGAGAAGCGCGAGCAGGGGAGCAGCCCGTCGTGCTCGTTTGTCGTTCTTTCCGAAGAGGAAGAGCGCGTCGCACTTGCCGCGGCGAGGACTTCGTGGCAGGTGGGCGCGAAGGGCGTGAAGGGGCTCAGGACCGATATTTCCTCGGGTGAGCTTCCGCCGGCGCCGATTCGACTCGTGATGCCGACGCGCCCGAAGCGCGACGAGGTTTTTGCGCCAGTGGAGTATATGCCCAACGCGCTTCCTCCATCGGTCGCGGCGCCCGCGCCTGCGACGATTGCGCCGGAGGCAGCGGAGGAGACTGAAGCAAAGCAGCCATTCTCCAAGGAAGAGCTCCTCAAGATCGACTGATTCTTGGCGGTGTCCGGAAGCTCCTCCTCGGGGAGCCCTCGACGAATACGTCGTATCCCCTCGCTCGGACTTCCGCTCCACCGCCAGCTCCGTTCTCCAACTCCAACTCCAACTCTGACTCCTGACCCCTGACCCCTGACCCCCTACCTCCAACTTCAATCACACCTCGTCAACTCTGTGCGAACTTTAGCGAATTCGATGTGGCGGCGGGTGGCTTATATTTGGTATAATTAACACATGAACGAAAATCAAACTTCGAGGATGTCCAACTTTCGATGGGTCATCTGTGCGTTGCTGTTTTTTGCAACTACCGTAAACTACCTCGACCGCCAGGTCCTGTCGCTCACGTGGAAGGACTTTATTGCGCCAGTATTTGGGTGGACTGACAACGACTACGGCACGATCACCGCGACGTTTTCGATCATATACGCATTGTGCAATCTCTTTGCCGGCAAGTTCATCGACAAGCTCGGAACGAAGAAGGGGTATCTGTGGGCGATCTTCATCTGGTCGCTTGGCGCGTGCCTCCACGCGGCGTGCGGCGTCGGCACTTCCGCGCTCAAGGCCGCTGGCGTCGTTGCCATGATGGGAATCACGGCGTCCGTGTGGCTTTTCCTCGCGTGCCGCGCAGTTCTCGCGCTCGGCGAGGCGGGCAACTTCCCAGCGGCAATCAAGGTGACGGCTGAATACTTCCCCAAGAAAGACCGTGCGTTTGCGACATCGATTTTCAACTCTGGCTCTTCCGTCGGCGCACTTGCCGCGCCGCTCACGATTCCGATCATCGCGAAGTTCTGGGGCTGGGAAATGGCGTTTATCGTCATCGGTGCTCTTGGCTTTGTGTGGATGGGCTTCTGGATCTGGCTCTATAAGAAGCCAGCCGAGAATTCGCGCGTCTCGCCTGAGGAGCTAAAGTACATCAACCAGGACGAAGGTGCGGAGCCAGTTGCCGCTGAGCCGGAGAAGGAGGAAAAGAAGATTTCCTACGCCAAGGCGTTTTCGCTTCGCCAGACTTGGGCGCTCGTCTTTGGCCGCTTCCTCACTGATGGCGTTTGGTGGTTCTTCCTCTTCTGGACGCCCGGTTACCTCTCCGACCAGTTCGGGTACAAGAGCGATTCGGGAATGGGCATGGCGCTCATCTTCACGCTTTATGCAATCGTCACGTTCGTCTCGATCTACCTCTGCAAGATTCCGACTTACATGGTCGACAAGCGCGGCATGAACGCTTACGAGGGGCGCATGGTTGCGATGTTCATATTCGCATGCTTCCCGCTTCTCGCGCTCGGCGCGCAGCCGCTTGGCTCGTTCTCTGCGTGGTGGCCTGCGATTTTGATCGGCCTCGCGTGCGCTGGGCACCAGGCGTGGTCTGCCAACGTCTATTCCGTCGTTGGCGACATGTTCCCGAAGTCTACGATCGGCACCCTGACAGGCATCGCGCAGTTCGCAGCGGGCTGCGGCAGCTTCATGGTGAACAAGTGCGCGGGCAAACTCTTTACATACGCAGCGGAGAAGGGCGACGCGTTCACGTTTTGCGGCTACACCGGCAAGCCCGCCGGCTACATGATTCTCTTTAGCTACTGCGCCGTCGCGTACATCGTCGGCTGGTGCTTTATGAAGGGCCTTGTGCCGCACTATAAGAAGGTTGAGTTGTGAGGGGTCAGGAGTCGTAACCGCCCCTTGCGGGTGGGCGCGACCCATGGGGAAGCGACCGAGCCGAGCGAAGCGAGTGCCGAGGGGTCAGGAGTCAGTAGTTAGTAGTCAGTAAAACTTTAATTAGAAAGGTTGAGAAATGAAGCAGGGATGGAGATGGTATGGTGACGCAGATGCGATCACGTTGAAGGAAATCCGCCAGGCGGGCGTTACCGACATCGTCGCTGCGCTCTACGAAAGGAAGCCGGGCGAAGTGTGGCCCGTCGCCGAAATCAAGGCGCGCGCGAAGAAGGTCAAGGACGCCGGCATGACCTGGAGCGTCGTCGAGTCCGTGCCGATTCACGAGGACATCAAGAAGCACACCGGCAACTACCTCAAGTACGTAGCGAACTACAAGCAGACTTTGAGGAACCTTGCGAAGTGCGGCATCAAGACCGTCTGCTACAACTTTATGCCCGTCCTCGACTGGACGCGCTCGAACCTCGAGTACGCTCTGCCAGACGGCTCCACTTGCCTCGAGTACAACGAGTATGAGCTCGCCGGTTTCGACATGTTCTACCTGAAGCGCCCCGGCGCCGAGAAAGAGTACGACAAGAAGACACGCGATCGCGCTACTCGCCTCTGGAAGAAGCTTTCCCCGAAGGAGAAAAAGCGCGTAGCCGACTCGGTTCTCTGCGGTCTTCCGGGGACGGTCGACGACTTGAGCCCCGAGGAGTTCCTCGCGCAGCTCAAGACCTATGAGGGCATCGACGACAAGAAGCTCCGCGAGAACATGTACTGGTTCCTCAACGAGATCTCGCCTGTCCTCGAGGAGACTGGTGTCGACATGTGCATCCATCCCGACGATCCGCCGCACCCGATCTTCGGGCTTCCGCGCATCCTTTCGAACGCGAAAGACATTGCGGAGATGTACAAGAAGTGCCCCTCGAAGCACGTCGGTCTTACGCTCTGCACCGGCTCGCTCGGAGGCGATCCGAAGAATGACGCCGTCGAGATCATGAAGAAGTTCGGCAAGCGCGTGTTCTTCTGCCACTTCCGCAACCTCGAGTACACCGACGACAAGATCTTCCACGAGTCGCAGTGCCATCTCTGCGGACAGACGAACATCCCGAAGCTCTTCGAGGAATTCCTCAAGGAAGAAAAGCGCCGCGGCGAGAAGATCGTCGTCCGTCCGGACCATGGGCGTCTCATGGAGATCGACGATGAACTCGCGAAGCTCAAGGGCAAGAAGTGCTACTGCGGTTACAGCTACGGTGGCCGCCTTATCGGCCTCGCAGAGCTTCGTGGCCTTGAAATCGGGCTTAAGTACGCAAAGAAGGGGCTCTGACAGATGAAGACCGCGCATGTCATTTCGCTTATCGCCGTTCTTGTGGGCGCTACCGCGTTTTCCGCCATGCGCCCTGTCGCGCAGTGGGACGTCGTTCCCTGTCAGCGTCTCAAGGAGCCTTTCAAGGCGGGCGTAGTCGCGTTCTACGACAAGCCGTTCTACGTTGAGTTCACTGTAAACGGCAAGAAGGCCGCGAAAGTAACTGAGCCCACCATGAACGACAGGACAAAGGTCGTCGAGCACTGGTTCACGATCGACCCTGCGTCGTTCGATCCCGCGAAGCTCAAGGAGAGCAAACTTGTCGTCGGCGCAAAGGCGGTCGCGGAGGATGGCACGAAGTACGCGCTCCCCGACCTGCTCCTCTACTGGGACAAGAACGACACGCTTGGCTCGAAGAAGGAGATCTGGGTCGATCAGACCGACGGAATCGACTACAACGACGGCTCCAAGGAGGCTCCTGTCAAGACGCTGAAGCAGGCGGTCAAGAGAGCTGGCGACGGCGGAACTGTGTATCTTTCTAAGCCGGGCGTCTATTCCGCCGAGCGCATCGGCGGCGGAAACGACCGCAAGTTCTGGACGACGATCACGCCGGCGCCTGGACTTACGCGCAAGGACGTGCGTGTAAAGGGCGGTCGCACTGGTTGCGACAAGCTCAAGTTCAAGGACGTGAACATATTCTGCGACTATGAAGGCGGTCAGGGATATGCGCTCGCTGGCGTTGACGAGAACTCGAGCTGCTGGCTCGAGGACTGCATCGTCCGCAACAAGGGCGGCCGATCTGTCGCGCGCACGCTTGTTTTCGGCAATAAGCTCACTGGCTATGTCACTGGCGGCGCAACGACGGAGATGTCCGACGGCCCGTGCTGCAAGCTCGTCCGCAACCACGTCATCAAGTCGATTTCCGCCGACGCATTCACGGCCGAGGACTGCCTTGCGGTCAATTGCAAGCTGATGGACGTCGACTCCTCCGGCGTTGTGGACGATCCCTCTTTCCACCGTTCGCAGGGGATCCGCGGCGCATGGGTTCACGACGTGATTCTCGCGAACATCACGGCGAGCGACTGCGCGTGCAACGGCCTCATCGGGCTTAAGCTGCGCGATTCCGTCTTCTCGAACATCACGCTCGACACGACGGGCCCCGAGCGCCGCTTCGTCTCGCGCTATGCGTGGGAGATGGAGAACGTCTGGTTCGATCGCGTGAAGGTCACCGGGCAGGAATGGGTCTGGTTCAAGTCGACCAACCACAACGGCGACTTCACGCCGACTGACGTTCGCGTGACCGACTGTTCGTTCGAGCTGCCCAAGCCCGAGGAGGAGTGACGCATATTTTCGTGTATTTCGTGGTTTAAAATTTTCGTGGTTTAAAAACATAAGACAAAAATAAGGAGAACAATGAGCTACAAGGAAGCGCAGAAGAAGTACGCCAAGATCGGCATCGATACCGAGAAGGCGATCAAGGACCTCGGCAAGATCGCGATCTCGCTCCACTGCTGGCAGGGCGACGACGTCGGTGGTTTTGAGACGACCGGCGGTGCGTCGGGCGGCATCCAGACGACCGGCAACTACCCTGGCAAGGCGAGGACTCCGCAGGAACTCATGAAGGATCTCGAGTTCGCGCTCGCGCTGATCCCCGGCAAGCATCGCGTCAACCTCCATGCCTGCTATGGCATTCACGAGGGCAAGGTCATCGACCGCGACAAGCTCAGCGAGAAGAACTTCGCGCCGTGGGTGAAGTGGGCCAAGAAGACGGGCGTCAAGCTCGACTTCAACCCGACGTTCTTCTCCCACCCCAAGGCGGCCGACGGTCTCACGCTCTCGAATCCCGACCCGAAGATCCGCAACTTCTGGATCAAGCACGGCATCCAGTGCCTCAAGATCGGCGAGTACTTCGCGAAGGAGCTGAAGTCGCCCTGCGGCATCAACTTCTGGTGCCCCGACGGCTACAAGGACGAGCCCAGCGATCGTCTCGGGCCACGCAAGCGCATGGCCGATTCGCTCGACAAGATCTTCAAGTACAAGTACAACAAGAAGGCCGTCATTCCGTTCCTCGAGTCGAAGCTCTTCGGCATCGGCGTCGAGAGCTACACGGTGAACTCGCATGAGTTCGTGATGGGCTACGCGATGAAGGCGAAGATCCTCGCGCTTCTCGACATGGGCCACTTCCACCTCACCGAGTCGGTCGCCGACAAGATCAGCTCGTTCCTCATGACGTTTGGCAAGGTCGCGTTCCACATCTCGCGCCCTGTCAGGTGGGATTCCGACCACGTGATCCGCCAGAACGACGACCTCCGCGCGTGCGCGCAGGAAATCGTCAAGATGGGCCCTGAGAACTTCATCGTCGCGCTCGATTACTTTGACGCGTCGATCAACCGCGTCGCGGCGTGGGTGCTCGGCATGCGCAACATGCAGAAGGAGCTCCTCAAGGCGATGCTCGTTCCGTGGAAGGACCTGACGAAGCTCCAGGACACCGGCGCTCTCACGGCGCAGCTCGTCCTCCAGGAGGAGTACAAGAACTATCCCGTTGACGAAGTCTGGGCCGAGTTCTGCAAGCGCAACGGAGTCGTTGCCGACGAGTCCTGGTTCAAGGCCGTCGAGAAGTACGAGAAGGACGTGCTTCTCAAGAGGTAAGCAGAGGTCTTAATTTGGGCAACTACCAGAATACTAGGCACCACAAGGGCCCGCGCGAGCTGGTGACCGGCGGCGAGTGGATCTACGGGAGAAATCCCGTGGAAGAAGCTCTCGCCGCCGCTCGCCGCACCGCGTCAGAAATTGTCCTGCCGCCCGCGTTCCCCGACGAGGACGACCAGATTGCGCGCATACGCGCCGAGGCGCAGTCGCGGCGGCTGATGATCCGCACGATGGATCGTGACCAGCTCGACCGCTTGACGCGCTTCGGCCACCACCAGGGCGTCGCACTAAAGACGACTGGCTATCCGTATGTCGGCATCGAGGACATAGTCCGTGACGTCGAAGAAGATGAAAACGCGCTTGTCATCGTCCTTGACCATCTCGAAGACCCGCAGAACGTCGGCGCTATTCTCCGCACGGCCGCGGCAGTCGGCGCGACTGGCGTCGTGATACCAGAGGACCGCGCGTGCGGCATAACGCCCGCGGCGGTCCGCGCTTCGGCCGGCGGCGCGGAGCACATAAAGGTCGCCCATGTCGTCAATCTGCCGCGTGCGATTGAAGAGCTAAAGGAGGCCGGGCTCTGGTTCACTGGGCTCGACTGGGGCGAGGACGCTAAGAACTATACGGACATCGACTTCAAGGGACGTGTCGGTCTCGTCGTCGGCGCTGAAGGAAACGGCATCTCCCGCCTCGTGCGCGAGAAGTGCGACTTCATAGCGGTCCTCCCGATGCCCGGCGGATTCGAGTCTCTGAACGCTGCGACAGCCGCTTCTGTCGCCATGTACGAAATCCTAAGGCAAAGGGGGAAATGACCTTGAGGACGATATCGCTTCTCGTGTTGCTTGCGGCACTTGCCGGGTGCCTCTCCAACGAATGCACCTCGGAAGACCTTCCGAAGGAGCCCAAGCAAGATCTGCCAGATAGCATCGAAGACTGGGAGATGTACTGGTACCACCGCGGTGCCGACGCCACGAGGGCGATATGGTCCAACTACCGGCTTTCCAGCGATGTCGCGCTTCTCTCGGACGGCAAAGGCGGCGAGCCGTCCTATGCGTTTTCCACGTATACATTCTATCTGCTTCTCGACAACGTGGCCACTTTCTGGCGCAAGGACCTTGCGGCAGAGGCGGTGAGCGCGTATTACTATGACTTTTCAGCGAAATACCCCGACCGCGCTGCCAATTGCCGCAACGACGAGGTGCTTCGCTGGGCGCTCGCCTGCGCGCGCGCGTCCCGCATCACGCGAAACAAGACGTATCTCGAGGAGGCGAAGGCGCTCTACGATTCGCTTTGGCTCAAGCAGGTCGACAACGCGATCGGCGGCGGCATGTGGCACAGGAGCGACGAGAAGACGGTGAAGAGCGCGTCCGCGAACCTGAGCGCAGTCCTCACTGCTCTCGACCTCTATCACGCGACGCAGGACCTCAAGTATCTTCTGCAAGGCCGCAAGCTCTACAAGTGGACGGCAGAGCGGTTGTTCAGCATGAAGAGCGGCGCCGTCTTTGAGGATATTGCCGTCGACGGCAGTCGTTCCGACGCCGAGTTCGTCGGCAACATCGGCTTGTTCATCGGCGCGTCGATGCGGCTTTACAGGTCGACTGGAAGCGCCATCTATCTCCAGAACGCGAAGAAGGCCGCAGACCATTTCATGAAGGTGTCCAAGTCGCCTGAGGCGAAGAAGCCCGCCGAGGATTCGCTAGAATGGCTTTCCCGCGGGTTTGTCATGCACTATCTTTCGGAGCTTGCTCGTCGTCCCGGGTGCGAGAAGTACCGCGAGTACATTCTTGAGAATGCGCGCACTGCATGGACTTCGCGCCGTCTTTCCGACGGGCTCAACGGCTCCGACTGGACGAAGTCGCCGACAAACGAAGAGGCGGTCGATCCGCAGCACGCAATCTCCGCGGCGCTCCTCTACTTCTCCGCCTCCCGCGCCTGCCGATAAAGCGGCGGAGAACGAGAATTCCTATCCGCACGGCCGTTCTTTTTGGTATAATACAAAGAATGAAATTCAAATATAAGTCGATGTCGGAGTATTGCGCCGAATACGTGCGCTACCTGGGTATCGCGAAGACCGAACGCCGCAGCTACGCAGAGAGCGTCCGGCTTCTCGAAAAGAGGGGATTCAAGGACATCTCCAAGTTCAAGACGCTGAAGCCCGGCGACAAGGTGTACCGCGGCTACGAAGGCCGCACTGTCATGGCTGCGGTGATCGGCAAGAAGAAGATTTCCGAAGTCGGCCTTCGCATCGTCGGCGGCCATACCGATGCGCCGCGTCTCGACCTCAAGCCCCGTCCTCTCTACGAGAAGGGCGGCTACGTCTACTTCGACTGCCACATCTACGGCGGCATCAAGAAGTACCAGTGGCTCGTCCTCCCGCTCGCGCTCTACGGAACTGTCGTGCGCAAGGACGGCAAGAAGATCGACATCGCGGTAGGCGACGCTCCTGGCGACCCCATCTTCATGATCAGCGACATCCTGCCGCATCTCGGCAAGGACCAGGCGAAGCTCACCCGCGACGAGTTCTTCCCCGCCGAGGATCTCGACGTCATCGCGTGGACGACTTACGCGAAGCCCGAGAAGGGCGCGAAGCCCGACGCCGAGCCCAAGGCCGGCAAGTCCGATTTCGTCGCCTACTTGAAGAAGACATACAAGATCGACGAAGAGGACCTCCTTTCCGCCGAACTCGAAATCGTCCCCGCCGGGATGCCGCGCGAAGTCGGCTTCGACCGCGCGCTTATCGCCGGCTACGGCCATGACGACCGCGTCTGCTCGTTCGCGGGGCTTCAGGCGCTTATCGACGCTTCCGACCACGTTCCCGACGTCACCGCGTCGATACTTATGTGCGACAAGGAAGAGGTCGGCTCGATGGGCTCCACTGGCATGCAGTCGAGCTTCTTCGAGAACACAGTTGCCGAGATGGTCGAGCGCCAGGAGAAGAACGCGCGCGACATTCTCGTCCGCCGCGCGCTCGAGCTTTCCTCGATGCTCTCCGCCGACGTGTCGGCCGCGTCCGATCCCCACTTCCCCGACGTTGACTCGACCGGCAACCGTGCGCGTTTCCACGCGGGTCCCGTCGCCTCGAAGTATACGGGCGGCACGACCAAGGGCGGCGCGAGCGACTGCGGCCCCGAGTTCGTCGCAGAGATTCGCCGCATTATGGACGAAGGCGACGTCACGTGGCAGATGTGCGAGCTTGGCCGCATGGAGAAGGGTGGTGGCGGCACGATCTCCCAGTACATGGCGAGGTTCGGCATGAAGGTGCTCGACATGGGCACGCCGCTCCTCAACATGCACGCCCCGTGGGAGCTCGCATCGAAATTTGACTGTTGGCAAACATACCGCGCATATAGCGCATACTTAAGGAGTAAATAAAATGATCGACATCAACCGTAGGAGTTTTCTTTTTGGTTCTGCCGCGGCCGCTACGCTCGCTGGCTGCTCGACCGCAAAGGTCGGGGCGCGTGAGCTCAAGCCGGGCGAGAAGCGCAACGTTGCCATGATCGGCATCGGCATTCAGGGCCGCTTCCTCCTCACCGAGTTCCTCAGGCAGAAGAACGTCCGCGTCGTTGCCATCTGCGATGTCGACAAGACTCGCCGCGAGGACAGCGCCGGGAAGGTCAACGCCTACTATAAGGACGGCTCCAAGTGCGCGACGTACGCGGACTTCCGTGAAGTTCTCGCCAATCCCGAGATCGACGCCGTCTGCATCGCGACCCCTGACCACTGGCATGCGTACATCTCCGTTGAGGCGATGAAGCACGGCAAGGACGTCTACTGCGAAAAGCCGCTCACCTACTCGATCGATGAGGCGAAGAAGGTGATCGAGGCCCAGAAGAAGTACGGCCGCGTCTTCCAGACCGGTTCGATGCAGCGCTCTTGGCGCGTCTTCCGCACGGCCGCGGCGCTCGTTCGTGGCGGCGTCATTGGCGATGTCAGGTATGTCGATGCCAACTATGGCATCGGCGGCAAGAAGCTTGGTGGTCCTTCCCACCCGATTCGCTTCTTCGACGTTCCCGAGAACGCCGCGAAGGAGTCGGAGGGATATGAGAAGCTCGGCGAGAAGGGCTGGGACATGTGGCTCGGGCCGGCCAAGTGGCGCCCCTACTCCAACCAGCTCGCACCTGTCGGCGTCAATACGTTCTATCCGATGTTCTGGCGCTTCGACGACGACATCGGCTCGGGCTACAACGGCGACTGGGGTGCGCATCACCTCGACATCGCGCAGTGGGGTCTTGACATGGACGACTCCGGTCCTTACAAGATCATCCGCTCCGACGAGCCCTACTCGACCGACCTCTTCCACGGCGGCCGCCGCCAGTTCGGCATGAAGATGCTCTTCAAGTCCAAGAAGGACGGCAAGGACATCGAGCTCTACCACGGGCCGTTCGGCGTGTGGGGCACGGTGTTCTACGGCACCAAGGGCGTCGTCGCCGTCAACCGCGGCAAGATCGCCGTCTGGGCTGGCTTTGACGCCACGACCGTCCGTCCGACCGAGGATGTCCGCAAGGCGCTTCAGGACGTCACCTACATGAAGGACCACATCGTCGCGGAGTCCGTCGGCAAGGACTACGGCACCGATGCCGCGGTCAAGAAGGACAACAAGCTTGATTCGGCCCTCGACCTTCTCGAGAAGAAGTACGCGGCCGAGATCAAGAAGGCCGGTCTTTACGAGAGCCCCAACCAGATCCAGAACTTCTGCGAGTGCCTCGACTCCCGCAAGATCACGATCTCGCCCGCCGAGGTCGGCGGCCGCAGCTGCACGCTGTGCCTCCTCTGCAACATGTCGTACATCTACGACACCGGCTTCGACTGGGATCCCAAGAACATGCAGCTCGCCAAGGGCGAGACGAAGGGCATCTCGACGAAGCGCGAAGTCTACCGCAACGGATGGGAGATCGTCGTCTGATGAAACCTGTAAGGGCCATAATCCTCGGCTACGGCATCCGCGGGCGCGCGTATGCGTCCTATGCAAAGACCCACCCCGACGAGTTCGAGATCGCGGGTCTTGCCGACCCCGTTGCTGAGTTCCCCGAAGACGCGACTTATCCGACGTGGAAGAGCTGGGAAGCGGCGCTTGACGCCGGCGTCGATGCAGACGCTGTCGTCATCTCGCTTCCCGACCGCCTGCACCACAAGTCGTGCCTCAAGGCGCTCGAGAAGGGCTACCACGTCCTCCTCGAGAAGCCGATCGGGTGCACTTGGCAGGAATGCGTCGACATCGCAGAGGCCCAGAAGCGCTACAAGAAGCTTGTCCTTACAGGATACGTCCTTCGCTACGCGCCGTTCTACAAGAAGCTCCGCGAGGTAATCGCGTCGGGCGCGATCGGCGAGCTCACGAGCGTTCACCACCTCGCGGCCATTTCCTACGGCAAGGCGGCCCACGCCTACTGCCGCGGCAACTGGTCCGTCGAGGCGAAGGGCACCGGCATGCTCGTCAACAAGTGCACGCACGACTTCGACCTCATCGAGTGGTGGACGAAGGGCAAGCGCTGCAAGAAGATTACGAGCTTTGGCTCGCTCATGCACTGGCGTCCCGAGAACAAGCCGGCCGGTGCGGCGGATCGCTGCAAGGATTGCCCCGAGTCTGTCCGCGAGAAGTGCCCGTTTGACGCGTACAAGATCTACTACGACCGCACCGACTTGAGGTACCACTTCGCGGACGAGTCCGACGAGGCGATACTGAACATGATCGAGAAGTCGCCGTATGGTCGTTGCGTCTATGCGTGCGGCAACGATTCCGTCGACCACCAGACGGTGCTCATGGAGTACGACGGCGGGCTCACGATCATCCTCGAGATGGAGAGCTATTCGCAGCAGCGTACGCGCGTCACGCATTTCTACGGTACGCGCGGCGAGGTGATTGCGGACGAGCACAAGATCGAGATTCTGCCGTTCCTCGGCGACTCGACTACGATCGTCCCGCAGCAGCACGGCCACCACGGCGGCGGCGACCGCGAGATCATGACGGAGTTCGTGAAGCTCGTGAGGACGGCGTCTCCTGAGCGCTATTCCGCGGTGCTCGACGCGGCCTTGGAGTCTCACCGCATCGCCTTCCTGGCAGAGGAGTCCCGCAAGACCGCCCGCACGATCTGCGATTGATTGTTTAGCCACAAAGGACAGGAGAAACAGGAGAAGGGACTGCGCTAACGCGTGACCACGAAAAACACGAAGCACACGGAAGCAATTCCGTGTGTTTTTTATGCCGGGAGCAATAGCTTTAGGATGCCGACAATTGTGCCTTTCAGGTATGACCAAGCAATGATTGGGCGTTTATTTTTGATTGCTACAAGTCCGTAGTAGACGGCAGACAGCGGAGCGAAGACTAGAGCAACGGAAGCAATCTGCAGCAACGAGAAGTGTTTGCGCGCAAATCTAAGACGGTTGCGTGCAAAGCAATATGTGCGGTAGGGCTTTTCAATACCTAACTGGCGAAGTTCTGGCACGCATCCCGGTTCGAGAAATCCATGGTGTTCGGTCCTCGCAGTAGTGAGAACGATCTCGTCATATCCCGCCTCGCGAATTTTCCAGCCGAAATCAGATTCCTCGAATATCTGGACATACTTTTCGTCGAATCCTCCGACTTCGTTGAAGACCTTGCACGGAACCATGAACCCGTTTGGATAATAGGATGTTGGATATGACTTTGGACTCTCGGGAAGTTCAGCGATCGGGAGATTCGGGCAATGGTCTTTTGGCTGAGAAGTCCATCTGTTGAAGTCGCTTCCAAGCGACCAGATTATGTTTTCCTTCCCAGGCCTCATGTGTATTGCCATCGGCGCCACTAACCCGAGCTTTGGGTTCTCCTCAAAAGCTTTTGCAACTTCGCTGAAGATGTCTTTGTCGACAATGTTGTCATCGTCGAGGAAAAAGAAGAAATCTCCAGTCGCAATCTTCGCGCCGTTGTTGCGCGACACCGCTTGAAAGGAATTTCGTTCGTTACGAATATACTTTACCTTGTCGCCAAATCGCTCTTTGACTTTGTTCATCGTGTCGTCTGGCGAACTGTCGTCGACGACAATGACTTCAAGCTCTGGCCATTCCGTGTCTAGCACGCTCTGTACGCAGCGGCAGACCATCTCCGCGCGGTTGAACGTCGGAATGATTACGGATATTCTCATTTAAGCTTGATCTGAATTTTTACGAGAGCATCGAAAGGCAATTTGCATGTAAAGGATGTCGATGCCTATTGGAAACACAAAAGGGTAAAGGAGCTTTTTAATAGCTGCGTATCTATCGGGGCCTGATGGTTTTAGATAGTCTATTGAGAACCCCGCCTCGGTCAGTGTTCGTGCAATGCTTTTTTGCGTGAAGAAACGTAAATGTGTATTGTCAAGTACACCCGCTTCTGTATATTGCCAATCTCGTTTTAGAAGCAAGTTCCATAAATTAGTAATGTATCTGACGTTCGGAACAGATCCTATGATCTGTCCGTTTTTAGATAGTTTGCCACGAATCGACCTTAGAAATGTCAACGGATAGTCCATGTGCTCAATGACGTCATTAGCAATTACCAGATCAAAATAATTGTCTGGTAATTGGTTTTTGACGGTGTCATAAGTGCCATGATATGTAGTTATTCCTTTGCGAGCAGCTTTCTCGATCGCGTTTGCAGATGGGTCTACCCCATGATAGTCACAATCCCAAGCAATATTATGCTTAAAGTTCCCAGCGGCGCATCCAATTTCAAGAATTCTTTTTGGTTTGCCTACGATGATGCGCGCAATTTCCGGCCTGGAAAGCTCGTAATAGGATTCAGATTTCATTTGTGGTTGAATCATAGATTTGAAATTGCCACATGACACTGCGGGTTATGCATTTGCGGAGAAATACTTTAATAGATCACGTATGGGAGGCGTACGGAGGATTGTCCTGAAGATTTCTCGGTCGGAGACTTTTCGTATTGTTCTGGCCTGCCTTCTTGCAATGATGGCTCGTGCTTTCTCGTTTCTGTTCCTGATTAGAGCGTTCCAGTCGCTTTTGAAAACATCAATATGTCCTTTACACAAGTGAAAAAGAGAATGGCCGAACAGTAAGGTCTTGCAAAGTGGCAATATCTTCAACCGGCTCCCAAAAGATAGATTAGCATTTAGAGAGAACAGAAGGTTTTTAAGGTAGCGCGACATTATGTCGGAATGTCTAAATTGGTTTGATGTTGCTCCGCATAAATGGTCAATCGGCGGAGTCTTTACATACCAAATCTCATTGCCCGACAGCCAAACTCTATGACAGAAGTCCGTTTCTTCGTAATAGCACCAGAAATGCGATCTGAATAGAAAGCCGCCAACCTTTCTCAATATTGATCTGCGGAACATCATGAAAAAGCCGCTGACAGCAAAACAAGGATGAGTCTGGTCGTAAGGATTAGATTTCTCGTTAAATCCTGGCGACCACATGAAACCAATGGGCATAAGGAAGCTTCCACATCCTGCTAAAGTGTTGCCTGCATGGGAAAGTCGCCCGGAACCTTGTGCCACGCCACATTTGGGGTTGTTGTCTAGAAATGACACTAGTTGCTCTATTGATTCTCTTGAATGAACTATTGTATCATTGTTGAGAAGCAATATGTAATCTCGGTCGCAGAATGGTATTGCACGATTATTCCCTCCCGCAAAACCTGGGTTGCCAGGGCTTGGTACATACACTGCATTAGGGTGGGTCCGGACGATGATTCGCGTCGCTTCGGAAGGGGAGTTGTCTACGACTATGATTTGCGGAGCTTGTCCACAAGTTTCTTTTAATGAGTCTAGGCAAGGTTTTATCAACTCATCACCTTTATAGGTGACAAGTATTATTGAAACATCATTTAAAGTATGTGTCACTATGGTAGATTGCTAGAGCTGGAATTCGTTTTTTGCAAAATTCCATATCTTCAGCTCGTCAATGATGAATGGCGTATTGGGCTCAGTGTTATAGGGGTTTGCATTGTCGTTTGGCAGCCCCATGCTAGAAGCAACGCTTTTCAACTTCTCGTCGTCGATTCGTCCGTTGCCAGTCTTGAAAGTGCCGGACAGGGCGATGCCATCGATGTAAATGGTAAGCGCGTCTTCTGTCCACGAAAATGCGTAATGATGCCATGATGTTACATCGGGAATTATGTCGGCATATCGGTAGCTGCCACCAAACGGGCCACCCTTGATGTATTCAAAGCTGAAACATCTAACACAAAACCCTCCTCTGCCGCCGCCGTTGTTTGATGAGTATTCGACGGTAAACCATCCTGCAGGCGACTTAATGAAAATTATTCTCGGGTCGCAATCACGGTAAATCTCCCGGCGCGGCTCAATCTTTGCCCAGAACTCAATGCAGCCTTCTTTCCCGAAGGTTTCAGGTGGAAGAGTGAAGAAGCCTGCGCTGCTTCCTATAGGAACGCGCACCGCATTGTTGATTTTTCCGTCAACGAACTCACGTGAACAGACAGTTCCGGAAGGGCCCATGGATGGTGTGGTAATTGCCGCCTCATCATCAAATGTGCAGTAGAAGACAAGGCCATCGTCTCCGCCTCCCGAGACTTTGCGCTGTGTGAGGGCGATTGAGCGGAAGTTGCTGCGGGGAATTGCGAGCTCGCCAAGGAGCGACTTGATGGCAAAGTTCTCGTTGGCGACGGTCATCGCAAACTTGTCGCCGTTAGCCAGCTCGACTTTTGTCTCGCCATTTGTGCCTGCGAAGGTAAGGGATTTTACAATGGCAGGATCGAGTTTAAGTTTCTCGGTAAATATGGTCGAGCCAGTGATGTGCTCAGTAGCAAACTCGCCCTTAACGGTCGAGCCGTCCTTCAGCGTGGCGTTTGCGGACACGATGCAGTCGCTGTTTGCGGTCTGCACTGTCAGACAGCCGGTCAGCAGGGCGGACAAGGCGATCCAGTGGGTTTTCTGCATATAGGCACCTCCTTAAGATGTGTATACATTATACCAAAGATGTGTATACATTATACCAAAAAGGTGTGCGCATGATGAGGTCGATTCTAAATGAAGTGCCAGTCGCGACGTGGCCGCGGCGGGGGCTACATTTGGAATCCTTGTCCGTGGCCAGATACAGTTGCAATGTGATATAATATGCGCAATTCAAAATTGGAGAAATCTATATGAAAATTGCTGTCGCTTGTGTGGTTGCATTAGTCGGTTTATCGGCTATGACGGAAGGAAACCAGACCAGTGCCATAGTCACCATGACTGATGGGTCGAGTGTCAGGGGAGTCGTCCTCGATGACAAGCTAGCCGGAGATGCTATCTTTGCGGACAATCTTGAACTGCCTGTCGAGCTTCTCAAGTCGATTGAGAAGGTTGGTACAAATGGAATGGCTAAACTGACACTTTCCAATGGTGACTTGCTGACGTTGAGACTCGGTACTACGGCCATCAAGATTGATTCACTCCTTGGCAAACTTGAACTACCGTTCGGGAACATCAGAAAGGTGTCGTTGTCGTCGAAAAGTACTGCAAAGAATGCTTCCGGTTCCGTTTTTATTGTCAAGGCTGTGTCGTATCCGCCTAGCGGACAGCCCACGCGGGCTGGCACTCCTCAAGTTGAGACGGTGAACGGTGTCGCGTACAAGTATTATGTGGTTGACGGGGAGGCTGAGATTTCATCTGGCATACGAGAAATACCGGCGGTGGATCAATCAACAAGCGGTCCGATTGAGATTCCGTCGTCGCTCGGCGGGTGCCCGGTCACAAGCCTTGGCACGGACGCTTTCTACGGATGCGCCAGGATCACCTCGGTTTCAATCCCTGATACCGTCGCCAATATCGGCTATTGCTGCTTCTTCGGTTGCAGTTCGCTACAAGGGGGACTTGTCATCTCCGACTCCGTCATTAATATTGAAGGCCAGGCGTTTGAACATTGTCGTTCGCTGACAACGGCTAAGATTGGAGATAACGTCCCCGAGCTCAAGTCATGGGCGTTTTACGGCTGCTCCAATCTTCGAAGCATTGAATTTGGGAGCGGGCTCAAGAAAATCGGAGATTGGTCGTTCGACCAGGACCGAGCCCTTGCTTCCGTTACCATTCCTGCGAGCGTGGAAAGGATAGGTGAAGGCGCTTTCAACGGCTGCTCTTCGCTGATGGAGGTGAAAATGGAGGGCTCCGTCAAGGAAATCGCCTATAACGCCTTCAGGGGCACTCCATATAGTCATTTACAGTCGAAGATGAGGTGAAAGTACCCTAATTTGGGGCGACTTGTTCGGTTGCCCCAGGTGTTTTGCTATAATATTGCCAATGGATTACGAGATGTCCGAGCGCAACCTACCGCCATATCTGGTGCACGACCGCGATGCCAGGAAGAAGGACGTTCAGCAGCAGCTCTACAGGATCTATCTCGCAGCCAGGCAAGACGTGATGTTTAAAAGGACTGGAGTATGAGTGGGAAATCTGCGGATTTTGTTGAGGATCGTTTTGGATATCCGATGAATCTTCGGGCGTATGTGACGCGCGGAATCATATGGGGTCAGCGCCTAGTCTTTTCTCGTGTCCTTAACGGGATAAACGATCATCGCCCTATTCCGCCTGATTATGCAGGACAAGCGGCAAATGACGCAATACGTGAATTATTGGAGCAGGATGCACCGTCCTTGATCGCTCGGTTTGGCTGCGTTGAACTTGATGCAATTTTGCGCGGGTATGACATTGCGCGAGACGAAAACTGCATCATCAAGTCCTTGAAGCTTTTTACAGGTGCCTGCGGCCCATTTTGGTGGGATAACTCAATCAGGAAGAACATGTTGTGTACAACGGGCGTGTTCCCTGCTGACGATGATGTGCTGATGAGATTTTCTCGACAAAGCATTGATGATACCAGACAGTTGGATGTCCTTGGCTCCTGGAATGCTCGTGAGCTTGAGTTGAAGAAAAAATTCTTTCCGACGGCGAAGGCGGTCTCGTTAATTGACCTTGAACCTTTTTTTTATGAGAAGCCATGGACATTAGCACTAAAAGGGAGGCGGGTCCTTCTTGTCCATCCATTTGACGAGACGATTCGCTGCCAGTATGCGCGTCGTGGAAATCTGTTTCCGGACTCGCAGATGCTTCCGGATTTCTCGCTTCTGACTTATCGGCCAGTACAGTCTTTTCTCGGCTTAAAGACGCCTTATCGTGATTGGTTCGAGGCGATAGAAAAGATGCGCAATGACATTTCGCAAATTGATTTTGACATTGCAATTCTGGGGTGTGGTGCATATGGGATGTCGCTCGGTGCCTTCATAAAGAGAGATCTCCACCGCAAGGCAATTCATCTGGGTGGTGTGACTCAAGTTTTGTTTGGCATTAAGGGTGGACGATACGATGCCTCTTCTAGATATGCGAGTATGTACAATGCATACTGGGTCCGGCCAAGCAATTCCGAACGTCCTCAGAATTTCCGCCAGCATGAAGGTGGAGCGTATTGGTGATAAGTATGAAGCGGATTCTCTATATTTCTAGCACTAGGTGGCCCTGGTTTGAGAGCCAGAGTTGCGCGGAGCATTTTGCCAATGCCCCATACTCAATTGATGCGATTGGATATAATCTTGAAAAACTTGGCTGGACGGTAGGTTGGTGTGGATGGAAGAGCTCGAAAAATCCATTTGTCCTTGCAAAGCGCATTGACGATTTTGAGCCAGACATTATCTATACATATGGCTCGACTGTTGCATTGCACCCGTTGTTTTGTCGCAAGTTCCTTTGCAGGCACAAGACGTTCAAGGTCGTGCATGGATGGGACGACCATTACGGTCGCATTTGGGGCGATATGTTTGGCTGGCCAGGCAAAGTATTCATGAACTGGATAGAGAAGCGTATCGTCAAGAACTCTGATGCAGTCGCGACGCTTAGCTATGAGCTTCAGAAGATCGGACGAAAGTGGGGCGTTGAGTGCAAATACATACCCAATGGCGCCGATCCGATTGAAAATTTGCCGCGCTCAGACAAGATCAAGCTCGAAGGGCGTTTCAATATTGTCTATACTGGTGACAAAGCAAAGTGGAAGCGGACAGCGGACATCTGCTCTGCAATGGCGAAGCTTCCAAAGGACATCAAGCTGTATTTGACTGGCCGTACCGAGAAGTATCTCGACAAGTATGCCAGCGACAATTGCATCTTCCTTGGCTGGCTTTCAAAAGAAGAGCAATTTGGCGTGATGTCGCAGGCTGATGCCTTTGTCTGCACATCAGACCAGGACTGCAATGCGAAGCTCCAGGAATATCTTCGCTGGAAGAAGCCAATTCTTGCCTACGACGGCGAGGCTAACAACTTCTTCAAGAACGGCGAGACTGCGCTCCTCGCGAAAGACGGCGACTACGCGCCGCTTATCGAGAAACTTGCTGCAGATCCCGAGTTGTGCAGGCGCATTGCCGATAACGCTGCAAGAGAAATACCAGTCTACTCGTGGGCGGAAATCGCCGAGCAATTCGAGAAATACTTTGAAGAGGTGTTGTCTAGGTGAAATTGTTGTTCATAGATCATGAATGCCACAAGAAGACTCGCTCCGCAGAGTTCTTCCTCTCGGTTCTCCGCAAGGCTTTTGATGTCGTAGAGCATTATTATTTGCATTATTATCGAACCGGAGCCCAGAAGGTTGCGAAGGATTGTGACATTGCTGTGATATGGGAGTTTCCAATATCTAGATGGCGCTTCTTCTTCCCGGGTAAGCGCAATGTCTTTGTGCCAATGTACGACAATGAATGGGCGAGCTACTGGCAGTGGAAGCGCATCGCCTGGAGCGGAATGGGTGTTATCTCGTTTTGCGACAAGGTGACGGAACATGCGAGACGCTGTGGCGTGACTAATATTCTTGACGTAAGATTTTTTCCTGGCCCTGATAGCTTGCCGAAGGAGAAGGGGGATCCCAAGCGTGTGTTCCTTTGGGAACGAGGAGAGATTACTCGATCGGTTGCGGAGAAGTTGTTTCCGCCGTCAGATGGGTATGTATTTGACGTAAAGCGTGCAGACGAGTTCCTTGAACGCGATGCTTACCTTGCGCGTATTGCAAAATGTGGTATTGTAATCGCGCCTCGTCGCAAAGAAGGTATTGGCATGGCATTCCTTGAGGCGATGGCTATGGGGAAGTGCGTCGTAGCGAATAACGATGCTACAATGAACGAGTATATCGAGAGCGGCGAAAATGGCATTCTGTTTTCGCCAGGCGAAGTGCGACCAGTGTCTGCCGAGTCGGTTTCTCGCGTTATCGCCGGTGTTGGCGCTTCGGCGGCGCGACTGCAGGCGCGGTGGCGTGCCGATTCCGAGAAGATCAACGACTTTATCGCGAGGCAGGAGAAGTGCAAGCCATCGCTTCTAACCCGCGTCATGATTGTGATTTCTTACCCGCTTTACCTCTTGGAGGGAGCGTGGCATGTTTTGTCCGAACACAGTTCGGACAGTGACCATTAGTTTGTGGCGCGGAATAGGCAAGGTGTTGGCCACTTGTCGCGCCCAATTATGATATACTATTGCTAATGATTGCCGAATTAAAGAAAGCACTACAGAAGGCGAGGCACAATCCCCGCTATCTGTGGTATTTCTTCCAGAACGTAAATATTGGTCGAGACCATTTCCCGAGTCTATATCGGCGGTATAAGCTGAGGAAGCGTCTGGATGTCGGAGCTGCGGCCGATTTGCGAAAGTTGCACGTTATTCTTAGGACGACGGATTGTGTGATGAACATAAATGCGTCACGGCAATTGGAGGATATCGGGATTAATACAAGGAATGATGTAATTAAAGTGGGCGGTTGCTCTCTTTTCCCTGCGGCCGCAAAATTTGCTGTGACCTATGGAAAGGAAAACATACGTATTTCCATTGTCGTTGACAGGCTTTCAAATGTCGGATTGCGCCAGTACCGGGAGGCAGCGGACGCTACGGGCTTGGAATTTGATGTCATGGAGGCAAAGGGGCATGGCAATGGCCCGACATTTCAAACGCAGATTGACATTGCCCTGAATGATTCAGATGATACGCTGGCGTTGATACTTGAAGACGACTACAAGTTGAACGAGACCGCATTCACCACGTGCTTTAAGGTTATGAGAGACCATTCCAAGGTCATTGGGATGAACCCGCATTTTCACCCAGACAGGGTTCGCTTCCAGGACATTGGGAAACTGGTTGCGATAGACGGAAGTCTCTATTGCCGGGTTCCAAGTACATGCTGCACATTTTTCATGCCAGTAGTCCAGATTCGCCGATTTGAAAAGTATCTGCGACTGTATGACGGGTTTGAGAAAGGTTCCGTAGGCGTAGCTTGGGAAAAGGGAATCTGCCTCGCACCGCTTGGCTGGACTCTGGCGGAACATCTTCACAGGAGCGATCTGTCGCCTGTGTGGAACGTCGCATATAAAGCCGTGAAACAAATTTGAAGTCGATGAAAAGGAGATAACAATGAAAAACGTGCTTGTAACTGGAGGCGCCGGGTTTATTGGTTCGCATGTAGCCAAGTGGCTTGTGAAGGCGGGGTATCGGGTCATCGTGCTGGACGATCTTTCCGGTGGCTTCGTCGAGAACATTCCCGACGGCGCCGAGTTCGTAAAGGGTAGTGTCCAAGACGCTACATTGGTGGATTCGCTTTTTGAGAAGGAGAAGTTCTCGTATGTCTTTCATCTCGCGGCATACGCTGCAGAGGGGCTGAGCCACTTCATCAAGAACTTCAATTACCAGAACAACCTCGTAGGCAGTGTCAACCTTGTCAATGCAGCCGTCAACGCTGGGACTGTGAAATGCTTTGTCTTCACGTCGTCCATCGCCGTCTACGGCGCAAACCAGACGCCGATGGTCGAAGACCTTGTGCCGCAGCCGGAGGATCCCTATGGGATTTCTAAATATGCGATGGAGCTTGACTTGAAAGAGTCGCGCGAAATGTTCGGGCTCAACTATGTGATCTTCCGACCGCACAATGTCTATGGTGAACATCAAAATATTGGCGATCCGTACCGCAACGTCATTGGCATTTTCATGCGCCAGATACTCACGGGCAAGCCGCTAACGATTTTCGGTGATGGCGAGCAGGTGAGGGCCTTTAGTTATATCGACGATGTCGCGCCGGTCATCGCCGCGTGCATTGAGCGCCCTGATACTTGGAACCAGGTATACAACATTGGCGCAGACAAGCCATGGACGGTGAACGAGCTTGCGACAACGGTGTGCAGGGCAATGGGGGCGGAGGCGTCTGCGATCCAGCACCTTGACGCCCGCAACGAGGTTGTTACCGCGTATTCAAGTCACGAGAAAGTGAAGCGCGTATTCGGTGATCTCATCCATAATGTGACACTGTCGGAAGGCATTGCTAAGATGGCGGCATGGGTGAAGACGCTCAAAACTGTGCCCGAACCCAAGCGCTTCGGCCATATCGAGGTGCTCAAGAACCTTCCCCCGAGCTGGGCGAAATTGGCGTAATGCAAAAGGAGATTGTTTAAATGGGTGCGCCGATTGAGTTGGTAAACTGGAAAAAGGCGAATATTGAGTCGCTTCGAGCGATGAGTTTTCGTTCTTCTGACATTAAAGATGTTACTGCAATCGCGTATCACTATCGGCGAACACCGGAGGAACTGGACGAGTCATTTTGGATAACGGAATTTGCGTTTCTGCAGACATTTAAGACACAGGGCGTTATGCCGTCCGTGCTTGTGGTCAATCAACCAACGAAACTAACGACTGCTTTTTGCGCTAAATATTCCATCGAGCTCCAAGTGGCCAATAACCTTGTCCCAGGGAAGGACATAAGGTCTCTATGTCTTGATCTAGTTGAGAACCTTCACTCGCGTTTTAAGACGCCTTATGTCCTTACAATACAGGATGATGGATTCCCAATGCGGCCAGGACTCGAAGAATTTGTCGGGAAGTGGGATTATGTTGGTGCTCCTTGGGTCCACCATTCGACCTATTATGATTTGTATCCAAATAAATACAGGGTCGGCAATGGTGGCTTCTCTCTTCGTTCTGCACGCCTCTGCGAAATGGCTTCTTGCATTTACAAAAAGTGGTTTAAGCATATCCCATATTGGTGGTATATACTTGGGGACGACACTTTCTATTGCAAGACACTTCGCTTTTGGTTTCGCAATGCGGTTAAGGATGTGAAGTGGCCGACTCCTGATGAGGCTGCTCTCTTTGCCGTTGAAAATGCAGATGACTTAATGCCTAGAAAGCAGCCATTCGGATTTCATCAGCAAGGATTCTTGCGATATAAAAATAATTGGGGTCTGCCATAAGGTTAGATTGCCCATCCAATGGGGCTTTTGTAATCTTTTGCGGCTTATGTAACAGATTTGTTGACGGGTTTGCACATTGCGATAAGGCAGACTAAGGACCTTATGGCATTGAATGCCGTTATCCACCAAAGCATTGTGTTGAGGGAGTAGATGTTGTGAGTAGTTAGAAATTCTGTCCAGGATGCAGGGATAATGCCTGATATGTAGCCATGCCCAGTTACAAGTAAAAGTAGGATTGGGTATGCGAGGTCAAGTGGCAAGTACCATTTTAAGAAGGCGAACCTGTTCGCGGAAAACTCTGCAGTAATGAATATCCCTACGGTGGATACTAGATAGGTGATGCCGATAAGCCAAGGAACCGCCCACCAATATTCAGCGTATTGGTCGCCATGTGGTAACAGGGATAGAATTGTTCTGCCGAAGAAAAGAAAAGGGAGAGAAAGCGCGAGGCAGAAGGCGGCATTTGCTAGTAGCGACTTAGTGACGAGCGGGCGAGTGTCTTCGCCTTTGGCCGCTTTCTCGGCGGCAAATGGGAAAATCGTGAAGACAAACGTGGCAGACAAGAATCCGGCAATCTCGGAAAAGCGAGTTGCCATGTAGTAGCCGGCAGAATCAAGATCAGGAAGTCGCTGCCGTATAACAGTAGCCTCGACAAGAAAGTAAAAGCCGTCGACTATTCCAATTGCCGCAAAAGTTGCAAAGAGCCTTGAAAATCGCCGGATGACCTCGTTTGTCCAGTACGGTTCTGCTTTTACTGCAAGCTCTTTGCGGAGCGCAAAAATTGAAGCCGCAATGCTGAACGCTGGCACCGATGCCTGACCGACGAAATAGCCGGTGATGGCGCGGAAGGGCATTGCGATGAGCATCGCAATGAGGCGGATTGGCGCGCCGACGATGCTTAAGATCGATTGCGCCTTGAACTTCTTGAGCGCCTGGAGCGCGTTTGAGTAAATTGGTGCGACGGCACTGACGAACGATGCAGCAATGATGACGAGGCCAAGCGAGCCCTCGACGATTCTGATTCGCTCCAGAAAGGCAGGGAGGACGAATCGCGCGACGATTATTGCGAGAAAAAGGAAGACGGCGGTCGCGGCAAAAACGCCGCGCATTAGAGTCTTGAGTTTGCCGAACTCTTTGCCGATCGAGAGTCGCGTCAGCTCGTTGCGGAAGGTGTTGGCGAACGCGGCGACTGGGATTGCGAGGAAGTTGGCGAACTGCGTGAGCGGCTGAACGGCGCCGAGCTCGGAAGGGTCGACATACTTCGGCACGAGCCACAGGCCGACGAAGGCGTTCAGGAGGTCGGCTGCGCGGCAGGCGCAGAAGAGCATCAGCGAGTACCACCAGAAGTCGCCGAGGCGGGCATGTAGTTTGGCAAGCATTGATAAGTATTATACCATATATGCCGCTGGTGGGGTTTAGGCCTGGGGCGAGAGCTTGTGGGGGCCGTCGGGCAGCCAGTAAATCGAGAGGCCTTCGCCCGCTTGGGCAATCTTCACGATTTCGTCGTTGAGGTCGAGGCAGGCGGTGCGCGCGAACTCGATATCCTCGTTGCCTCGCCCAATCTCGAGAAAGCGCCGCTCGCGTATTGGTTCGAGAAAACGGCTGTCGGGCTTGTGGGCGTGGGCGATTTGACTGGGCAATATGTGGATTAGCCGCGCCCCTGGCGTCGCGAGAAGAGCGTTTCTCACTGCCACTTCCCCAGGGCTTATGAAGCCGCTCAAGATCGTGTAGCCGGCGTTTGCCGCGTCGAGCATTCTCTTGACGACTCGTGAGTGGTCGATGACTTTTCGCGAGACGCGTAGCGAGAGCACCTTGTTCGACGGGTCGAGCAACGAGAGCTCGCCTATCGCCTTCCAGTAGTCGCAGGGGTCGAAGCGAGGAGAGGCGACCGGCTCGTGCAGGTGTAGGAACTCGGGCTGGTTGTAGCGCAGCTCGTGCTTGAGCGGGTTGTAGCGAATGTAGCGGCCGGTCGATGCGATGAAACTCTCGGAGAGGAGCAAGTAGTCGTGGTAGCCCTGCTGCCAAATCGAGTTGAGGCCAAGCGTCTTTCGCGCAACGGTCGTCGTGTAGGTCTTAAACTTTCTGATTGCAGCGCCGAGCGTCTTTAGCGGCTCGGCGAGCCCCGCGGCAAGATTGACGTTGAAGTGAACGTGGTCTGGCATTACCACCCACTCAAAGAGCGCGATTGCGGTGTTGAAGCGCGGTATGGCGGTGATTGACTCGGCGACTATCTTGCCAAGCGGCGTTAACTCGACCGCGGCGTTTTTGACGCGGCCAAAGAGGGCGAGGCGAGGCTCGGTCGAGATTGTGATAAAGAGCGACGCGCCGCGAGAGTAGTCGTAGCCGTGGTAGCGGCGGTAGTATTTTACGCGGGACGGAGCCCGCGACTCAAGACTAGGAGCTTGGCGCTGGGGTTGAGCCCGCGACTCAAGACTAAGAGCCTGTCGTTGGGGTTGAGCCCGCGACTCAAGACTAAGAGACTGGCGCTGGTGTTGGGCCCGCGACTCAAGACTAAGAGCTTGTCGTTGGGGTTGAGCCCGCGACTCAAGACTAAGAGCTTGGCGCTGGTGTTGAGCCCGCGACTCAAGACTAAGAGACTGGCGCTGGTGTTGGGCCCGCGACTCAACCTGGCGCCGGGGTTGGCGAGCGGGGGCAAAGGGCGGGGGCAGGTTGGCTGTTGGTGGCCTGGTCATAGGTTGTAGCTTGGTCTTAAGTCGCTGGCTTTGAGTTTGTCTATAGTTCAGTCTTGATTCGCGGGCTCTGTCCCACTTAGTCTTGATTCGCGGGCTCTGTCCCGCGTAGATTATACCAAATCCTGCCGCTTGCGCTCGGCGAGGTAAAAAGAGTATAATATCCAGAAATCGCCTACCTGATAAACTCTTATGGCGGTTCGGATAAACTCTAAATAGAAAGGAAAGACAAAAATGTCTCGTGCATATAACTTCTCGGCGGGTCCCGCTGTCCTGCCGCTCGAAGTCCTCCAGGACGCGCAGAAGGACCTTGTTGACTACAAGGGCTGCGGAATGTCCGTAATGGAAATGTCCCACCGTGGCAAGGATTATGACGCCATCCATCAGGAGGCGATCGCCACGTTTAAGGAGCTCTGCGGCCTCGGCGACGATTGGTCCGTTTGCTTTATCCAGGGCGGTGCGTCGATGCAGTTCGCGATGATCCCGATGAACTTCCTCCCGAAGGGCGGCGCTGCTGACTACGCGAAGCAGGGCACCTGGTCCAACAAGGCCCTCAAGGAAGGCCAGAAGGTCGCGGCTCTCCGCGGCGCGACGGTCAACGTCTCTTGCGATTGCGCGAAGGACATCCCCACCCGCATGCCCAAGGCCGACGAGTGGAAGTGGGCCGACGGTTCCGCCTACTATCACCTCTGCTCGAACGAGACGATCGCCGGCGCGGAGCTCAAGGAGTTCCCGAAGGTCGGCGGCCCACTCATCTGCGACATGTCGTCCGACATCCTCAGCTGCGAGCGCGACTACAACAAGTTTGACATGTTCTACGCCGGCGCCCAGAAGAACCTCGGTCCTTCCGGCATGGCCGTCGTCGCGATCAAGAAGGAGCTCGCCGCTAAGGGCGACGACAAGATCCCGACGATGCTTCAGTATCGCACCTACGTCGACGAGAACTCCCTCTTCAACACCCCGCCGACCTGGGGCATCTACATCTTCGGCGAGACGATGAAGTGGGTCAAGAAGATGGGCAAGGAGAACCTCTTCAAGCTCAACGCCGAGAAGGCGAAGAAGATCTACGACGTTATCGACGGTTCCGAGTTCTGGACCGGCACGGCGCTCAAGGAGTTCCGCTCCAACATGAACGTCACGTGGCGTATCAAGAACGGCGACGAAGCGCTCGAGAAGCTGTTCCTCGACGAGTCCAAGAAGCTCGGCATGAGCTCGCTCAAGGGCCATCGTTCCGTCGGCGGTCTTCGCGCATCGATCTACAACGCGTTCCCGATGGAGGGTGTCGACGCTCTCGTCTCCTTCATGAAGGAATTCGAGAAGAAGAACGGCTAACGGTTCGCGTCCAGCTGTGACTGGATATAGGCGCGGTCCTCTGCAGAAAACTTGTAGAGGACCGCGTTTATCTTTCTGCCCTTTGCGGTCTCGAGCATGATGTGCTCGCCGTCATCAGCAGTGGAGATCCAGCGGGCCTTGATCTTGGTTCCCCTGTGGTCAGTCCAGATGCGGAATTCGGGCTCTGCAGGGTTCGTGGCCTGAGGCGTCTCGATTTGCGCCGGCGGCTCGTTAGTCGGTGCGGTTTGCGACGCGGCTACTTCGGCTGGCGGCTCGTTGGTTGTCGCGGCCTGCTCCGCCGTGACTTGCGCAGGCGGCTCGTTGGTCGGCGCAACTTGCGACGCGGCGACTTCGGCCGGTGGCTCGTTAGTTGTCGTGGCCTGCTGCGCTTCGACCTGCGCCGGCGGCTCATTGGTGGGGGCGACTTGCGCCTTAGAGTCGCTGGTGTGGGCAAGCTGAGGCAGAGTTATTTCAGGGAGATGTTTCTTTATTGCATCAAACGCCGTTTGTGCATGTTGCGAGAGAAGGGCGATTGCCGCCGCAAGGAGAAACACGAGAAGGAACACTCGCCGCGTCCGCTGCCCTGCGACTTTGGGGCGATTCGTTTTCTTTTCGCCATCGCGCTGCTTTGGCCTCTCGGCCTTGGCCATTTCCTCCAGCTCGGCGAGTTTTCCCCGCGCCTCGTTTATGAATTCGTGTTCGTCGTCGCCAACCAGCGCTGCATGGTGCGAGAGCGCTGTTAGCTTCTCGCCGTATTTTTCCGCTTTCGTTGTCGCGGAGGCTTTAGACTCGAGGATGTTCGCGAGCGCTGCCTTTATTTCGGCTGGTTCACCGTAGCTCTGCCGCGCGAGCTCTTTCATCACGGTCATCACCCCGTCTGTGTTGTAACCATCTGCGGGGTTCCCGCTCTCATCTGTCGCGCTGACGGAAGCGACTTCCACAATTGGAATCGAGTGCGCTGCGGCTGCGATTGTCGGCCAGCGCGCGGCAAAGAACTTTGCTGCACCTCCCGCCGCGTCAAGTTCGCTGCGGTAGCGGTCTGCCTGTGTAAGCCCGATGACGATGCTCGCACCCGGCAGCTTTTCCCTTACGAAGTCGATAAGCCCGCGCGTGACCCACATCGATTCGGTGTCGCGCTCGAACTCTTCGGCAGTCACGCTCCCGGGGTCGCGCAGCAGCTCCTTGATGGATACGAGAACCACGACCGAGTCCGACTCGGATAGATAGCTGAGAAGGTCGTTTTCGGCTTGCTTGCGCGAATCCTCTCCGCCTTCGCCGCGAAAGACTGCCCTGAAAGTCTCGCCGCCGAATTCGAGGATGTCGATGTTGGCGACCGTGTCTTCGCTAGAACGAAGCGTCCATTTGAGCTCGACCGTCTTGTCAGGGTTGGTAGCGCCCGGCCACTGGCGAAGATAGCGCATCTGCCTCAGAAGCGCGCGGGCGAAGCGATTTGTCGCGGGAGTCTCTGGCACGAGGCATATCCCATTCGCCTTTTCGGGACTGTAGTGGTCGGAAAGCGCCGCCATGAACACGGTCTTTCCGCTCGCCTCGCATCCTACTACTGCAAGTCTCATTATGCTCCCTCCGTCGGTTTCTTCCATTCGCCGCACACGACCGTCGCCATTCCGTCATCGCCGAGCCGCACGGCCCATTTATCCGAATTCTTGCCGTATGCGGCGAGAAGCGCGCCAGCGGCGCGAGGATTAAAGTTGTCAATTCTACGTCTGCAGAGAAGCCGCCCTGCGGCGTCGGTCGTTGGCGCCGCGGATTGCGGCCCCGAGTACTCTATCGACGTCGGCGGTTCGCGGGTTGGCAGCGCGAAGAAAGGGGCCGAGAGGAGCGCGACGAGGTCTATGCGTCCAGCGTCCTCGAGCGACATCAGGGCGAACGCGGTGTATTCAGATGCGCGGCCTTCGCTGTCCCATCCGGCGACTGTGCGGATTGAGTAGGCCGCGGCTAAACACCCGTCGGAAACGAGTCCGAGCGCGATGTCGGTCGGTTCTGGGAATTCACCGCGTCCCTCGGACGCAAGGCGGCGCAGCGTATCGAGCCCGGCTTCGCTCATGCCAGGCGGTGTGTGCGACCAGGCATATCCGCGAAAGGCTGAGTACGTAGTAGTCGCGATTATGACGTGATTTCCCATTTGCCGTAGATTATACCGAACCTTGCCGCCTGATTTCAACACGAAAATTGCGTTGTGCAATTGATAATCGGCCGCCGCAAATGGTATAATATGCGGCCAAAAGGAAAAAGAGTATGAATATCGTCTGCCTGGATCTTGAAGGAGTGCTTGTTCCCGAGATTTGGATTGCTTTCGCTGAGAAGACTGGGATTCCCGAATTCCGCCGCACAACGCGCGACGAGCCCGACTATGACAAGCTCATGCACTACCGCATCGACCTCCTCGACAAGCACGGGCTCAAGCTCCCGCAGATTCAGGAAGTGATCGGCTCCATGCGCCCGCTCATCGGCGCGGAGGAGTTCCTTGACCAGCTTCGCGAGCGGACCCAGGTGCTCATTCTTTCCGACACTTTCGACCAGTTCTCGCGCCCGCTCATGAAGAAGCTCAACTGGCCCGCGATCTTCTGCAATTCGCTCGAAGTTTCCGCGGACGGCCGCATTACTGGCTATAAGCTGCGCTGCCCGCAGTCGAAGCTCACGACCGTCAAGGCGCTTCAGAGCTGCGGCTTCGACACAATCGCCGCTGGTGACAGCTACAACGACCTCGGCATGATCCGCGCGTCCAAGGCGGGGTTCCTCTTCCGCTCGACCGACGTAATCAAGGCCGACAATCCCGACATCCCGGCGTTTGAGACATACGACGACTTCCTGAACGCGATTTTCGGCGCGCTCGACAAATGATATCAACGCTACTTCTCGCCGCCGCTCCGTTCGTGGCTTTTCCCGCGCAGGGCGCGAAGCTTCCTGCTATCGACCATGTCTATCTGGCTGGCGCGGTTGCGAAGGGCGATACGAACGTCGTCGTCAATGGTGTAGATGTTCCTGTCTACCGCACTGGTGCGTGGGTGACGCTCATTGAGGTGACCGAGGGTTCGAATGATGTCTCAATCGTGTCGCAGTCTGGCGAGGCGACGAATGTCTGGTTCAAGATAGCGAAAAAACCAGTTGTGGATCCGAACGCGAAGCCCGCGCCGGAGAAGGTGTGGAAGAAGCTCGACTACGCCAAGGACGAAGCGAAGGAACCGCCTACGAACAAGGCGCCGAACGAGGTGACGATCGTCGTCGACGCGGGGCATGGCGGTGACGACACTGGCGCGAAGAGCCCCCACGGCTTTTTTGAGAAGGACGCAAATCTCCTCGTCGCGGAACAGCTCAAGGCGGCGCTTAATGCTCGTGGCTACAACGTCGTGATGACGCGCGAGACCGATGTCTTCATTCCTCTCTACGATCGTCCGAAGGCGGCGCATACGAACGACGCCGATGCCTTCGTGTCGATCCACCACAACGCGCCGCCCTACGACAAGGACCCGAATCTCCTGCGCTACCATACGGTCTATTCGTGGAATCCGATTGGCGAGGCGCTCGCGACGGCAATCAACGCAGAGATGGCGTCGGCGCTTGGCGACACTCTCAAGTCGAACGGCCCGATGCACGCCAACTTCGCCGTTACGCGCAACCCCGAGATACCGAGCTGTCTCGTGGAAGTCGATTTCGTCACTTCGCCCGCTGGCGAGGAGGCAATATGGAACGCTGCGCGCCGGCGCGTTGTCGCAGAGGCGATAGCCGCAGGCATCGATACATGGCGCAAGGGAACAACGAAAGACAGGTAAAATGAAAATCGCACTACTCGCAGCATACTTCATCGTCCTCCTTTGGATCGGCTTCAAGTGCCGCAAGGGCGCAGGTTCGGTCAACGGATTTGTCCTTGGCGGGCGTTCCGTCGGCGCTTGGCTTACGGCTTTTGCCTACGGTACGAGCTACTTCTCGGCCGTCGTGTTCGTCGGCTACGCCGGACAGTTCGGGTGGAGGTACGGCATTTCCGCGACATGGGCGGGCATTGGCAATGCCGTGATTGGCTCTCTCCTCGCCTGGGTTGTTCTTGGGCGCCGCACACGCCTTCTCTCGCAGCACCTCGATTCCGCGACGATGCCTGAGTTCTTCGGCAAGCGCTTTGACTCGAAGGCGCTTAAGCTTGTCGCCTCGGCAATCATCTTCGTCTTTCTAGTTCCCTACACGGCGTCGCTCTACAATGGTCTTTCGCGACTCTTCGCCATGGCGTTCTCGATGGACTACTCCGTCTGCATTGTTCTCATGTCCGTTCTGACGGCGATCTACGTTATCGCTGGCGGCTACCTCGCGACGGCGGTGAACGACTTCATTCAGGGAATCATCATGCTCTTCGGTCTCGTCGCAATTATCGCGGCGGTCCTCATGTCGAAGGGCGGCTTCGTTGCCGCGCTCGACGGGCTCGCGCGCGTTACCGATCCTGCGGTCTCGACCACGCCTGGCATCTTCTCGTCCTTCTTCGGACCTGATCCCCTGAACCTCCTCTTCGTCGTGATCCTCACCTCGCTCGGAACGTGGGGACTTCCGCAGATGGTGCAGAAGTTCTATGCGATCCGCAATGAGGACGCGATCAGGAAGGGCACCGTGATCTCTACGCTTTTCGCGTTCGTCGTTGCTGGCGGTTGCTACTTCCTTGGCGGTTTCGGTCGTCTTTTCGGCGACAAGGTCGATATCGCGAAGGACGGCTTCGACGCGATCATTCCTGCGATGCTCTCGAATCTCGGGCCTGGGCTTATCGCGCTCACGGTGATTCTCGTGCTATCCGCTTCGATGTCTACGCTCTCCTCACTCGTTATTGCCTCGAGCTCGACTCTCACGAGCGACTTTATCAAGAGCGCGTTCGTGCCGAACATGAAGCAGAAGAACGAGGTTCTCATTATCCGCCTCTTCATCGTCGTGTTTATCGCGATCTCGGCGGTTCTCGCGATTATGCAGCATAAGAGCTCTGTCACGTTCATCGCGCAGTTGATGGGCATTTCCTGGGGCGCGCTCGCGGGCAGCTTCCTCGCGCCGTTCCTTTATTCGCTTTACTGGAAGGGCACGACAAAGGCGGCATGCTGGGCATCGTTCGCGTTCGGCTCGGGCCTCATGATCTACAACATGCTTTTCCGTGCGACTCTTCCCGCGATCCTTCGCTCGCCGATCAACTCGGGCGCGATTGCGATGCTCGCCGGATTCGTCATCGTCCCTGTCGTGAGCTGGCTTTCGAAGGCGCCCGATCGCCGCTTCACCGATGCGCTCTTCGCATGCTACGAGCGTCCGCGTCAGGTCACGGCAAAGACCGACCTTGGCGAATGATTTATGGCACTCTTAAACGAGACTCCTCAGGCAAACCGCGTTCGCATCGCCTTCTTTGGGTTGCGTAACGCTGGCAAGTCTACGCTTGTAAACGCCTTCACTGGTCAGGATCTCGCAATTGTCTCCGATACTCCCGGCACGACGACGGATCCAGTCTCCAAGGCGATGGAAATTCTTCCTCTCGGCCCTTGCCTAATCACTGACACGGCAGGGCTCGACGACGAAGGCGAGCTTGGCGAGCTTCGCGTAAAGAAGACTCTGGGCGTCCTCGAGATCACCGACATCGCAATCTGGGTCGAGACGCCGCATGACGCCGATCGCGCCGACTTGCGCGAGCTCTTCCTCGGTGAGTGCCGCCGCCGCAATGTCGTTGTGCTTGACTACAGGCGCGGCGATTCTGTCAACGAACTCAAGCAGAAGATCGCTGGTATCAAGCTTGCCGATGTCGTACCTGGTCTTCTCGACGGTCTTGTAGAAAAGGGCGGCCGCGTGATTTGTGTTTGCCCGATCGACGAGTCCGCGCCGAAGGGGCGAATTATTCTCCCGCAAGTGCAGCTGATCCGCGATTGCCTCGATCGCCACGCGACGAGCATAGTCTGCCAGCCGGCGGAGCTTCCTGACGCGCTTGATCGCGCAGGATCAGGCGCGCTCGTTGCCACCGACTCGCAGGCGTTTGGCGAGGTTCGTCGCGCGGTTGAGGGGCACGATGTTCGCCTGACTTCTTTCTCGATTCTCTTTGCAAGGCAGAAGGGCGATCTTGCTGAGTTCCTGAAAGGCGTCGCGGCGGTCAAGAATCTCAAGGACGGTGACACGGTGCTTATAGCCGAGGGTTGCACGCACCATCGCCAGTGCAACGATATCGGTGCTGTAAAGATCCCGAAGGCGCTCGCGAAACTTTCCGGCGGTAAGAAGCTCAATTTCGTATTTTCTTCTGGCGCGACATTCGGACTTTCGGACCGTTCCGGAATCGCCCTTGTCGTCCACTGCGGCGGCTGTATGCTGACGCGGCGTGAGGTCTTGCGTCGCATCGACTGCGCGAAGGAAGCGGGAGTTCCCATCGTGAACTACGGCATCCTGCTCGCCGCCGCGAATGGTCTTTCCGATGTCTCCGAAATCGGAATCGTCGCAACTTCTACATAATCTACACTGTTCAAATTTTAACGCAGAGACGCAAAGTACGCAGAGACAAAAATGACAGACCTTAATGAGATTTTAAAAGGCGTCCGCGGGAAAATCGCCGCGGCGTGTGCGCGTGTCGGACGCGACCCTAATGAAGTCGAAATCATCGCCGTCACAAAGACCCACGGCGCTGAGGTCGTGAAGGAAGCGTGGGACGCTGGGCTTACGATAGTCGGTGAAAACAAGGTGCAGGAGGCGGCATGGAAGAAGCCGGCAAGCGTTTCCGGGCCGTCGTGGCACCTGATCGGTCATCTCCAGTCGAACAAGGTTCGCCACGCGCTTGAGATATTCGACTTCATTCATTCCGTAGATTCGATAAAGCTCGCCGACAGGATTAACTTTATTGCCGACGAGATCGGCGCGTCGCCTCGTATCCTTCTCGAAGTCAATGTTTCCGGCGAGAAGTCGAAGAGCGGCATGAAGCCAGAGGAGGTAGAGCCGACTATCAAGCACATTGCCGAGTCGTGTCCGAGAATCACTCTTGAGGGGCTGATGACGATGGCTCCGTTCAGTGAGAATCCCGAAGACGCGAGGCCGTATTTCCGCAAGTTGCGCGAGATGCGCGACGACCTCGAGTCGCGGCTTGGCGTGGGGCTTCCGCGCCTTTCGATGGGCATGAGCGGCGACTACGAAGTCGCGGTCGAGGAAGGCGCGACATGGGTGCGTCTCGGCACTGTGCTCTTTGGCGAGCGTCCCAAGGTGAAGCGCGTTGCAGCGTCAGAGGGCGATGACGGCACGACTCCCTGCGGCGACTCCGACACCTACGCTGGCTTCGGCGGCCTTGATTCCTATTCCGGCGCCGGCCCGACAGCCAAGGTCCTGGACTGACAATAAAGGAGAGGATATGCAGGTAATGACAACGAGAAGGTCGTTTATCGCGTCGTCTGTCGCTTTTGCGGCTGCGGCGGGATGTGTTTCCACCGACGAAATGTTCGGCGCGGCAAATGCGCCGCGCTTCGAGTTCGGTCCCGACGGGACGTTCACTTTCTTTCATTTCACCGACCTCCACCTCAACCCGAACGGGAGGAAGCTTCATCCGCGAGTCGAGCGCATTATTCTCGCGGCGCTCGAGAAGTACCGTCCGTCGCTTCTTGTCCTTACAGGCGACAACGTCAACGGGCAGAACGGCGACGTCAATTCGCGCGGGAAGTTCGAGGAGACCGTAGATCCTCTGATTGAGCTTTTTACTTCCAGGGAAGTGCCGTTCTGCGTTACATTCGGTAACCACGATTCGGAGCTGAAGGGGCCGGACAGGTTTTCACGGCAGGAACAGTACGACTATTACAAGGCGAAGGGCGGAAAGTTCTTCGTTGATCATGACGTCCCTGAACTTTATGGTGTTGGAAGCGGCGTTGTACGGATTTGCAAGCGTGGTGCGCGGAAGTCGTCGTTCAATCTTTTCGTAATGGATTCAGGCGACTATCCTGCGGCGACTGGCGCAGGGTGGCCTGGATACGAGGGATGCCATACCGACCAGATCGCGTGGTATGAGCGCGTTTCGGGCAATACGCCATGTCTTTGGTTCCAGCACATAATAGTGCCGGACGTCAATGTTGGGGGACTTTTCGTCGATGCTCCGCCATGCAGCGATCCCAAGGCGGATGAGAACGATGTGAATGGGTACAAGATGGATTGCCTCGATGGCGAGCGGAGAATGTTGCTTGCGAAGGGCGTCGAGGGAGTTCTCAAGGAACATACTTGTCCGCCGTACTGGAAGACATACCGCAACGAAGCGCACATGTTCGAGGGCCGCACGCTCTACGATAGCTGGAAGAAGATGGGCAACCTGAAGGGGGCCTACTTCGGACACGATCACAAGAACACGTTCGACGGAACCGACGCAAACGGTATTCGCCTCGGAATGACTAAGTGCTGCACGTTCTGGAGCTACAACGACGGCAACCCTGGCCTCCGAGTCTTTAAGGTCCGTGCCGACGGCACATACTCGACGGAGATATTCGCCGAGTCAATGGTATAATCTGCTGGCGAAAATGGCGTTGGCTCGCGGCGTCAGCGCAGGCGGCAGCCGGAGAGGTCTTCGCCGATGTGTGGGATTCGCGCGAGGACGAGGACAACGAGTGTCGAGATCGCGAACGTCGCGACGGCCGAGGCGACTATGCAGAGAGGCGTAGTCATGCCGACGCGCCATGAATCGACGACGCGCGGCAAGATGAGCATGTGGACGAGATAGACGCCATAGCTCGCCTTTGCGCACGGCTGCACGATGCGGCGGTAGAATGCGCCGTTCCAGTTGAACTTGCGCAAGACGAGAATGTATGCGAGCACCGTAAGCGCGACGCCAAAAGACGTAAAGCCCCAGGTCGTTTCCATGTCGACGGCGAGCTGGAAATCGGTCTTGACGGGATAGCCCGTGCCAAATGTCGCAAGATACTTTTCGAGCGTCGCCCAGAAGCCGCCCGCGACAATCGCCCATCCGGCGGCGAAAAGGAAAAGGGCGCTGGCGAGCGTTCGCTTCCAAGACCAGTCCTTCAGGAATCGCCTCATGTAGAGCCCAATGAAGAGATAGCCTACGAAGCCGCTCACGTAGTAGAATGAATGGAAGGCGTTCCAGGGCGCTTGACCGTAGAGCTCCCACGAGAATCCGGTCTTCCTTGCGAGTACGCGGATGAACGGCAGAAGCGTTGTGAAAAGCCACAGGAGAATCCAGCCGCGCAGTTCTTTCTCCGACACCTTTTCTGCCCACGGAGAGAGAAGCGGCATGAGAAGGTAGACGCCGACGAGCATCCAGACGAACCAGAGGTGGCCGTAGTCAGTCGGGAAGTTGAAGAGGAGTTGCCGCCAGTCGCCGCCTTGCACTGCCATGTAGACACATGTCCAGATGCCGAACGGAATGAGGACGCGCGCGAGACGGCGTTTCAGGAAGTCGCCTGTTGCGCGGCGGACAGGAAAGAGCAGAAACGCGGAGGCGATGACGAAGAGCGGCACTGCGGCGCGCATTGCGCTGTCGATGATCGTCACCCATATGGCGTCGAATTTCGAGGCGATGGCAGTTCCCTCTGCGTCGAGGTAGAATGGTTCGCAGGCGTGAATCAAGAGAACCATGAATATGGCGATTGCGCGCAACCAGTCGAGGAAAACTATCCTGTCAGCGTCGGAGTTCATCGATCTTTCCTTTCTTGCACACAGTTTACCAAATTCCCGTTGCCGTGTAAAAGCGCGGCCGTTCGATAGTGGGCAATATTTGGTATAATGTGCGCGTAATTTTTCTAGTGCAATAGAAAGCATGGCGTTCCCAGTTGAAGAGAAGATAGACGACATTCGCCGCGCGCTTGCGGCGAACAGGGATGTCGTGCTTACTGCGCCTCCAGGAAGCGGCAAGACTACTTGTGTGCCGCCTGCGCTTCTTGACGAGCCGTGGCTCAAGGGGAAGAAAATCATAATGCTCGAGCCACGGCGTCTTGCCGCGCGCAATTGCGCGACCTACATAGCGCGTAAACGCGGCGAGGCGGTTGGCGGCACTGTCGGCTACCAGGTGCGGCTTGAACGCAAGATTTCCGCGGCGACGCGGCTCGAGATCGTGACGGAAGGGCTGCTTACTCAGCGACTTCTTTCTGACCCAGAGCTTTCGGATGTCGGGCTCGTGATTTTCGATGAATTTCACGAACGCTCGCTTCCATGCGACACCGCGTTTGCGCTCGCTCTCGAAGTGCGGCGCGCGCTTAGACCAGATCTTCGCATCCTTGTAATGTCCGCGACGCTCGACGCGGACGAAGTCGCCGCGCATCTCGGTGACGCCGACATCATTCGGGCCGAAGGACGCATGTTCCCCGTTGAGACAAATTACCTTGGCGACATGTCGATGACAGCGGCGATATCGAAGGCGCTAAAGGAAACGGATGGCGATATACTCTGCTTCTTGCCGGGAGAGGGCGAGATACGGCGCGTGCAGGACATGGTAGGGACGTCTCTCCGAGACGTCCGCGGGCGCCTAGGGACAGGCGCCCCTACCATAGATGTCTTGCCTCTTTACGGAGCTCTTCCAAAAGAAGAACAAGACAGGGTATTTGAGCCGAGCAACTTGCGAAAGGTTATTCTCGCGACCTCTATTGCGGAAACTTCGGTGACAATAGAGGGAATCTCGACTGTAATCGACTCTGGGCTTATGCGCGTGCCGCGCTTTCGTCCTGCGTCCGGCATGTCGGGGCTCGTTACGCTTCCGCTTACGCAAGACCGCGCCGAGCAGCGCAGAGGTCGCGCGGGGCGTGTGCGCGCTGGAGTTTGCTATCGTCTCTGGAGCGAGGGGGAGCAGCAGTCGCGTCCAAAGAAGATGATGCCCGAGATTCTTGACGCCGACCTTTGCTCGCTTGTTCTGACGAGCGCGGCATGGGGTGCGCTTGGGCGCGAGGGTTTGCCGTGGATGACGCCACCACCTGCGTCGAACTGGGATCAGGCGGTTGGGCTTCTAAAGATGCTCGGTGCGCTTGATGGCGATGGACGGCTTACGAAGAAGGGCGGCGCGATGTCAAAGCTTCCGATGCATCCGCGGCTTGCGAATATGATTATCAGGGGTCATCAGGGGTCAGTAGTCAGGGGTCAGGAGTCAGTAGTTAGGAGTAAGGAGTTAGGAGTCAGGAGTCAGGGAGAGGTGAACATGGCTTCGCTGTTGGCGGCAATTGTTGAAGAGGGGAATAGAAGCCGAGAGACTGATATTAGGAAGATTGCTGAAGAGATAAGAGAGACGCCGAACAGACCGTTTTCGAAGAGGGTGCTTCAGTTGGCGCGGAGGTTTGAAGGGAGAAATAATTTTAACACAGAGGCACTAAGACACAGAGGCACAGAGGGGAATGAGGGATCCTTGCTCGCTCTTGCGTATCCTGACAGGGTTGCGAAGAACCGAGGAAATGGAACATTCCGCATGGTATCTGGGCGCGGCGCATTTGTCGACGAAACTGACCCTCTTTCAAAGTCTCCTTACCTCGTCTGCTGCGAACTTGACGACCGCGCGGGTGATGCAAAGGTCTTTCTCGGTTGTCCCATTGGCGAGGACGAGATAGAAGACCTCTTCGGTGATCGCATCATCGAGGAGCCATACTGTGCATGGGACAGGCAGAACGACCGAGTGAAGAGTGTCGTTCGCCGCAAGTTAGGGGAGATGACCCTTGGGGAGAAGCCACTCTCGGCGGCTGATGCGAGCCACTCGGTGGATGTCGACACAAGGGTATCGGAGGCGCTTCTAGACGGCATCCGCCAGAAGGGAGTTGAGAATCTTCCATGTTGGACAAAGGAATCTCGGCAAATGCGCGCGAGGCTGCGCTTCGTCCACAAGACGCTTGGCGAGAGCTGGCCTGACGCAACAGATGACGCTATTCTTGCCGCGCTGCCTGGTTTCATTGGCGGGATGACGAAATGGAAGGATTTGGAGCGGCTCGATCTCTTTTCGGTCTTTGACTTTATTCTTGCCGAAGCGGGGCATGACAGGCGCGAGCTTGACCGTCTCGCGCCTACTCGTATGGAGGTCCCGAGCGGGAGCCACATGCTGATTCACTACGAGGGTGACGAGCCGACGTGTGAAGTGCGGCTTCAGGAATGTTTCGGGCTTATGGAAACGCCGAAGGTCGCGGGCGGGAAAGTCCCTGTCGTGATGACGCTTCTTTCTCCTGCACAGCGGCCGATCCAGATAACGAAAGACCTTGCGGGATTCTGGCGAGAAGGGTACCAGCTTGTCCGCAAGGACATGCGCGGGCGCTACCCGAAGCACTACTGGCCGGAAGACCCGTTCACCGCCGTTGCAACGCGGCGCACCGTCAAGCGTGCTGGCCAGGCCTGACGCGGGGCTCTATACGAGCTCTTCGAGAATTGCGTCGCAGACTTCGGTGCCGCGCTCGGTAAGTCGGTAGACGGATTCACCTACTTTAACGAGAAGACCCTCGGAGACGAATCGGTCGAGAGTCGGTCGCCATTCTGGGAATTGGGACGAGTCAATTCCATCGCGCGTTCTCAATCGGAAAAGCGTGCGCTCCTTGAGATCTTCGAGAGGCGAGACTTCTGTCGTCTTGTATGCGATTAATAGATTTTCGCCGCTCTTCCCATTTCCCTCTTCCCCATTCACAGAATTCTGTAGAATGCCCCTCGTGCGCTTAAGACCTTCGCGCCCGTATGCGCCATCGCCAAGACCGATGTAGTCTTCGCCGCGCCAAACGGCGAAATTGTGGCGGCACTCGAAGCCGGGGCTTGCATAGTTCGAAATCTCGTAGCGCTCGAGGCCAAGCGATTTTAGAAAAACTGCGGCAGTACGAATTCGATCAAGCACGATATCGTCGTCGGGAACGTCTTTTAGTCCGCGCTCGTTTTGAAGCGAGTAGGCGGAACAGTGGGTCAAGCCCCAGTCGCGGAGGGAGTCGAGCCACTTAATAGAATCGTTTGGGTAACCGATGATGAGATCAATGCCTGCGTTGTCAAAGCGAGACTTTATGAGCGCGAACGCGCGCGCGGCATCGCTAGCTGTGTAACCGCGTCCCATTGCGCGGAGAATGTCGTCGTCGAGCGACTGCACTCCCATTGAGATTCTGTTGACGCCGATTGACTTAAGCTCGTCGAGCTTCGCGGGCGTGACGTCGAGCGGGTGGAGCTCGACGGTGAATTCAAACAGTGGAAAACAGGTCTGACCTGTTTTCCACTGTTTGCGCGGGACACGCAGGGGTGAGAGGTCGCAGAGCGCCGGCGACCCACCGCCAAAGTAAAGGGTGGAAAGCGTTTGAGTGCTTGCGCTTTTGGATGTTTGAGTTATGGCGTCGGCGATGCGTGCTACATAGGCGACGCGGTCTGCAGGAGATGCCCCTACTCGCGAGTAGAGCGAACAGTAGGAGCATCTGCTCCTGCAGAATGGAAAGTGGACGTAGAGGTTAGCGGCCAAACTTGAAGAACTTCTTCAGGGCCGCGACCTTGTCAGTCTTTTCCCACGGGAACTTCGAGCGCCCGAAGTGGCCGTAGGCGGCTGTGTCTTCGTATTTCCAGCCCTTGGGCGAGAGAAGCCTGAGATCCTTGATGAGCTCGTATGGGCGGAAGTCAAAAACCTTTCCAGACGCGAGCATCTTTTCAAGCTGCTCATTCGTGACGCCGTGCGCGGACTTGAACGTCTTGACGCAGAAGCTTACGGGCCTATCGACGCCAATCGCGTAGGCGACCTGAATCTGGCAGCGGTCTGCAAGACCGGCGGCGACGATGTTCTTCGCAGCATAGCGCGCGTAGTACGCTGCCGAGCGGTCGACCTTCGACGGATCCTTGCCCGAGAAAGCGCCACCACCGTGCGCGGCCATTCCACCGTAGGTGTCGACGATGATCTTGCGGCCGGTGAGCCCCGAGTCGCCGCACGGTCCGCCGATGACGAACTTGCCGGTCGGGTTGATGAAGAACTTGGTCTTGGGCGTGAGTAGACCGGTTTTCGCGAGAAAGTCCTTAGCCAGCTTTTCGATGATCGCGTAGTTCTTCTTTGTCGCCCCGGCCTCAGTTGTCTGGTGGGAGATGACTACGGTGTCGATTGCAACGGGACGGCCGCCTTCGTAGACGACTGAAAGCTGGCTCTTAGAGTCGGGGCGAAGCCACGAATACTTCTTGTCTGTCTTGCGGAGCTTCGCGAACATCTTGAGGAGCTCGTGCGAATAGACTATCGCGGCGGGCATGAGCGACTTCGTTTCGTTCGTTGCGTAGCCAAACATCATTCCCTGGTCGCCCGCTCCCTGCTTCTCCTTCTTCCTGCGCGAGACGCCCTGGTTGATGTCAGGCGACTGGCCATGGAGGAAATTGTAGTACTTGAACGTTGCGTCGGCGAAATGCTCTTCGGGGATCGTGTATCCGATTTTCTTTGCTACGCGGCGCGCGATTGCCTCGGTGTTGATTTTCTTGAAGTCCTTGCACGTTATTTCGCCCACGTTGACGACGACATCGGGGCCAACTGTCGTCTCGCATGCGACATGGGCGCCTTTGTCTTTTGCGAGGCACGCGTCGAGGATTGCATCGGAGATTTGGTCTGCCACTTTGTCGGGATGTCCTTCCGAAACGGACTCAGACGTAAAAACGTGGCGATGGTTCTTCTTGGTCATTTTCATTCCCTGTAGACTTTCTTTCTGTCACACGCCGAACACCATGCCCGGACGTCACAGACTGAAATGAGTGCCGCATATTATATCATAAATGCCGCCGCCTTAATGACCAGTTGAGAAACTCCGATGGTTGGCAAAAGAGGCTCCGTTACCACTTCGCCTTTGCTTCGCGTATTTCAACCCATAAGTGCGTAGAAAATCGCTGGTTTTTTTTAGCTGGAGGAGGTGTCCTCCAGACCTCCTCTGCCGAAGGCAGCCCAAAAATCTATAATGAGGAAAGCTCTGATCGTGGCTGAATGTTGCGTAGCGTGAGGCGAAACGGTAGTGGAGCCATTTTGCCAGCCGTCGGAGTTTCTACAAAAATAGGTGGGGTGCCGCTTGCAAAAGTAAACATGGGTTTGCAAAGGTAAACGTGGGTTTGAGGCCCTGAGGTACGATTACTTCCCGAGTTTGCCAGTTTGATTTCTGAAAAAGTCGTTTTCACCCAGTGGCGACGCGGGGTTGGCGCATATCGCCCTCATAATAATTTAGGGATACATCTCAGAATGGACTCGCCGTCGCCTTCATCTCGCGGATTTCGCCGC
>JAZSOG010000005.1:0-34140 GCA_045536845.1 Kiritimatiellia bacterium
GGCTACGATCCGACTTGTTGGGCGGCAACTGGGTGGGAGAAATCGGTGATATAGGCGATGGTGTGGCCATGACTATCGACTACGTACACGTGTACTCCACTCCGCCCTCCATTCCCGAACCCACCACAGCCATGCTCAGCATACTGGCCATGGCAGGGTTCACCTTCAGGCGCGTCAGGAAATAATCTTTAAGGGACTAAGTGTGCAAAAAAACGGTGCGAGGTAATTTTACCCCGCACCGTTTTTCACAATTTCATCAGAACGTGATACCAAACTGCACACCGGTGGCAGAGGCAAAATCCTTGTCACGATAGGCAGCATCCATAATCATCTGGTAATAGACAGAGACATACCAGTAGTCATCGAGCTGCACACGGTACATCAACTCAACAATCTTCTCGAACTCATTGACGAGCGGATTTGCACCGGACTCACCACCCTTGAACAGACCGAAACCAATACCGAGGTAGTCATTCGGACGAGAGGGGCAGAGATTGAGAGTGGCACCGGCAGAAAGCTCAGCGGAGCAACGCTGATAGTCACCGGAAGCCCAACCGGCACGGGCGTAAACTCGGGCATTGTCACAAGCCTGATAATCCACGCTGCCGAAGATACCCACTGCATTACGATCATGCAGGCGACCATCCTTGCCCCAGCCGTCCTGTGAGCAGAAGAAGGGGCTCACGCGCACCTTACCGCGACCGTCCTCACCGAAAATGTGGCCGTACTCACCCACAACAGCATAGCCATTGGCGTGATCGGGGTTGAACGGGTTCATGCCCCAGCGTGTGCCCATGCGGGTCACAGCATGCGAGCCGTTCGACGGACGCATTGAGCTTTTCCGCAACGGCGATGTCTCTGTCACGACAAACGGAGTTGCGGCGCATTTGCCGCGCGAGCTGCCGTTTCCGCATGCCGGCTTCGGGCAGGACGCGGAATGGGTGACGGCGAACTTCACGAACGCGGCGGAGATTATTTCCGTCGGCTACCCGCAGTGGGTCGATGCGCAGGTGGGCGAAGGCCAGACAAACGGACTCTATAAGTTTACGGCGACGATACCTGACGATCCCCCAGAGACGGTTCAGCTTGTCGTCGGCGACTTGTCGGTTGCCGTCACCAACGCGGGCGAATATGTTTTTCTTTTGGAGAAAGGAATTGAATATTCGTTTGGAGCAGGTTTCCATGTCCCAGGTGTCGAGTACGACATTGCTGACGATGTTCCGTCAGAGCCGTTGCGAATGCTTCGGTCTAACGGCGGTTCTGCCGCGCCTTGGACATGGACCGTGGACGGCGGGTGGAGCATCCTTCAAGAACCGACAGGGCTCTTCAACGGCGTCGTTCTGATGATGCCTGTCCTGCAGGGAACCCCTGATGTCGCGCACCTCTGGTCCGAGGACTTCCCCGCGACATTCACTGCGGTCCTGTCCGATTGCGCCAGCCCCGAGTCGGTCGCGTATGAGTGGACGTCCGATGGCGATGTCTGGGATATTGCGACGCCGCATCAGGCTACGACGGCGGTGAGTCCCAGATCAATGCCAAACTATGCGACGGGTGGGCTTTCCGTGTCTGCGACGATAAGGAATCGGACTTTGACATCCAGTCTGCTTGGCGTGTCGTATGGGACGAACAGTTTTCCGTCGGTCGGACTTTCCGTCTGCTATCCCTCGGTCACGTTCCTCAACGACGACTACAGGTCCGACAGAGTCTATCCGCTTGATGTCGTGGTTACTTCCGACGTGCCAACGAGCGGCGTCGTAACAGTCACGCATACAGGCGACGACGACCACTTGATTTACACGAACGCGGCTTTGACTGGATCCCTCAAGAACTTCACCATGACTTTCGGCGCCCATGGGTTGACCAAGTGTGCGTCAAATCGGTTCTACGTGATTTCGAGGCATATCGGCGGTGGTTGCTTTTCCGCAAACTGTCGGCTTGCCGACGGAGGCACGTTGTCCACGAATGTGACCTACAACGTGATAGAGCCGTTGTGCAGACTCGTTACAAACGAAGAGGGACCGGACGGGAGGTATGTCAATCCGTCGCGACTCGTGTACGGGACGAATGCTTGGCTTTCGGTGTCAGTCAACGGGAACTTCTCCCCGAACGACGTTCGATGGGCGATAACGCCGCAGACGGGGCGGATAACCGAGCGGCGGGGCTACATGGTGAAGGTCGAGCCCATTGCGTCGAGCGGGACGGTGGTGGTCGAGGCCAGGTTCAACTCTGATCCACACCAGCCAAGGTTCGAGCTGCCTATCGTGCAGCGGAGAACGATACCCGTCCGCGCGTTCGTAGTCAAGGCACCGAATGAAAAGTCGCGGATACCGAATTCGAGGGTCGTCGGCATGGTCGAATATGCGAACAGGATCTATGAGCAGGTTGGGATACGTTTTAACCTTCTTTCGATAAGCCGCGACGTGGGGACTACTAACGACTGGGTTCTTGCCGAATATGACGTTGACCCGATGACAGGGGCGACGAATCGGAACCAGATATCTGCTCAGGCTATTACGTTGATGAATTCCTATACTAACCATGACTGTGTTGAATTGTATTTTGTCGGGAAAATTACAAACAACAAGGCGGCGGCTTTCAAGTCAAGACGAGGCATTGTCATATCACAGCAAGCAACCTTGCATGTTGTCGCGCATGAAATTGGCCATGCCCTTGGACTGCACGATTGCTATAATTATTCTGACGTTGCCCCGGATGCAACGAAGGCTTTTGCTAAAATCGACATCTCAGAGGCTTGTTTTACGTCGCAGATGCGCGATTGGGGGAGTGCGCGCGGAAGAGGATTCTACGCCAAGTCGGACAAGTACTCCTTGGTGCAACCGTCTTTCCTCATGTATGGGAGGGATGGCAAGACCTCGGTCGACATTCCCGACGGGGCCGTCTTGAGCATTTCAAACAAGGCAATGTCGGTTAGTTCCGCATACCATGTCCCTGTCGGTGCTTCGGCAATAAAACAAAACAACAGCGAGGTATACAGCCAATGAAATCACATTCGTTCTTTTTGGCATTTGCAGTTTTATTCATGGCGTTTGCTTGGGCGGACATACCCAACGTGTTCGATCTCGACCTCGACGCCCCGCGCGAAGAGGCGCCAACGGTTGTACCCACGCGTCCGCCGGACGATCCCGAGCCGGTGGATGAGTATGTGACTCCGTCGCTGCCGGGAACAGAAAATGACACCAATCGTGTTGCGGTGGCTTTGCTTGAGTGGACGCTTGGTACTGCTGTGGATCACTTTGAATCTATTGACGAGAATGGCGTAGAATATACGACGCAGCTGATCATTCCCGTCTGGACGTGGGAGGGCTTTCTTGGCGAAGACGAGACGAACGGGGTCACGCGTGCCGCCAAGAAGGCGTCGTTCGACTGGTATCTTGGTTATCTTGCGACAAACTGCTGTGTTGACTTTTCTCTCATGCAGACAACTTTGGTGCGGGTGGCTGTGGAACAATGCGAGGATCTGAAATATACGAATGCCTGGCGGTCATTGAAAGGCATCGCGCTCAATCCGACTCTGCCGTATAGGGGGTATGCCGGTGAACTTTATGAAAGATTCGGACCACTCGATGATTCAATGACGGATTTTTGCCTTGACGTAGAGACGAATGCCGTGCAGATGACGTTCGAGGAGCGCGGTAATATTGTTGGGGAATATGCGTCGCGCCTCCATTCCCTGCCTCCTGGGAGCAACGTTCGGCAGCGTGGAGTCGCCGGACTCTACACAAACCGCCTTTCTGACTGTTCAAGGGCAATCCCAGTAGACGAGATACTGGTCGCCTCCCTGTCGGGCTATGAGTTCAGCACGAACCGCCTTGCCGCCGCGCTATATGTTTTGTCGTGCACCAATTCCTGGTCGGAGCAGAACGCCTATTTTATTGGTGTGACAAATGCAATCGAGAACGCGTTGAACAACCCATAATCATTGCATCGATGGGTGCATGGAGGTGTATTCACAATGAATAAGTTGCGGTGCATCGTATAGATCAAGACTCATTAGAATATCATTTCTTCAGTTTCGCAATTGACGCACAAGATGGAATCTTGATTGAAACGAATGTATGGAGTGTCCTTTTGGGCGCTGAACTGCTTCAGACAAGCAATATGAGAGTTACCTTCCGAACTATTGCAGCATCTTCGTTGTTGCTGTCTGACTCTATGGCAGATGTTTCGTCATATACAAATGGTTTGCCGGCATCGGCATTGTCTGTTGTCAACGCGATAAGGTCGGAAGGAAGGTGAACGGAATCGTGGAAAAATGCTGGACAGGGAATTTGAGGTTAGCCCGACTAACGGCATCCCTGCGGCATTTTCCCTCGCTTTTACTTCTCGGGGCCGTGCTTTTTGTGGCCGTGGTGGAAGGTGGTGCCGTGCCCGGTGAGGACGGGGACGCCGAGGTGGTACTTGATCGCGAGCGCGCGGATCACGAAGATTAGCGCGAGCCCCGCGATGTTGCGGACGTAGATGCTCTCCACGCCGACGAGCGGCAGCAGGAAATAGAGTATTCCGCCCGCCGCGCAGGCGAGCGCGTAGAGCTCCTTGCGGAAGATGAGCGGCACTTCGTTGATGCAGATGTCGCGCAGTATGCCTCCGGCAACCGCCGTCACTACGCCGAGGACTATCGCGCACCACGGCTGATAGCTGTGCAGTATCGCCTTGTGGAGCCCGATCATCATGAAGAGCGAAATAGAGATCGTGTCGAATACGAACCATGTGATCTGCCCGCTGATGAAGCGCCGCCCGAAGAGCCAGATCGAGACTACCGCGAGCGCGGACACGATTATGTAGGACGGATCGGACATCCAGAAGGGCTCGACGCGCAGCAGCACGTCGCGCAACGTTCCGCCGCCTGCCGCGGTGATGAAGCCGATTACGCTCGCGCCGAACCAGTCGAAGCGCTTTACGCTTGCGAGACGAACGCCCGAGATCGCGCCCGCAAAGGCGCCGATGAGCTCGAGCACGCGCATGAAGATTTTGATTTCGTCCGAAAGGTCTGCCATGGTGTCCTCCGACGGCAGATAGTATACCACAAATGCCGAATTGGTGCCTTTATGGTATAATGTTCGCCAATGGAAGACAATAGCAAGAACCGGGTCGTCCGCTGGACGCAAAAGCTACTTGATCTCTCGCTCCGCAACCGCCTGCTCAATGCACGCGATTCGAAGCAGATACTGCCCCTCGCCGTTGACGACGTGGCATCGCTCGAAGACCGGCTTTCGGCTGACCAGGCCGTCGCCGTAGAGCCGTCCGATTCACAATCGCGCTCCGCAGGCGCACTCCGCTCGACGCTTGCGTCAGATGACATGCTGCGCCGCCTCAAGGAGATATTCCGCCTCGCGAAGACCGACCTTGAGGAAAGCGGCGTAAATGCGCTCTACCTCGCGCTTGGCTTTTTGAGGTGGCGGCCGAAGGGTGCGAACGCCAAGGAGTGCCGCGCGCCAATCCTCCTGATGCCCGTGCAGATGACGCGGAAGAACGTTCGCGAGGGATACACCGTCTCCCGCCTCGACGACGACACGATGCTCAATGCGACGCTCGTCGAGTTTCTCCGCGCCGAGTTCGGGATTTTCGTTCAGGGGCTCGACCCTCTTCCGGAAGATGACTCTGGCGTAGACGTCCCCAAGGTCTTTGCCACATTCCGCGAGGCGGTGAAGGGCATGGAGGGCTGGGACATCGAGGCAGACGCAGCGATCGGCAACTTCTCGTTCGGCAAGTTCGTGATGTGGAAGGATCTTACTGCCCGCGCAGACCAGCTTGGCAGCCATCCTTTCGTCTCGCACCTTATGAAAGGCGGCGGCGACTATGATGACGGCGTAGAGGTCTTCCCGCCTGAGGAGATCGCCTCGCACATCAAGTACGGCGAATTGTTTACTCCGCTTTCGGCGGACTCCTCCCAGCTCGCGGCAGTCCTTTATTCCGCGATGGGAAAGTCGTTCGTCCTACACGGGCCGCCTGGCACCGGCAAGTCGCAGACGATCACCAACCTCATCGCGCACAACCTCGCGCTTGGCCGCAGGGTGCTCTTCGTCTCCGAGAAGAAGGCCGCTCTCGATGTCGTCCACCGCCGTCTCTCGTCAGTGGGCCTTAAGCCGTTCTGCCTCGAGCTTCACTCGAACAAGTCCGGCAAGACCGAAGTCCTCGCCCAGTTCAAGGAGGCGCTTGACTACATTGACAAGGGTACGCCTAACGAGTGGCAGAAGACAGTCGACCAGATTTCCAACTACCGCTCTGCCCTCGATGCTCCGATTGCCGCGCTCCACAAGCGGCAGAACAACGGGCTGACTGCCTATGACTGCTTTGCCGAGAAAATTGCCGGCGGCGCAAAGACTTTTCCGCTCGCCGGAGGGAAGGTTTGCGATTGGAGCGAGAAGGACGTCTCCGACATTCGCGAACTCGTGCTTCGCGCCGCGGCTGACTGGCGCGGCACGACGTCAGATGCCGTAAAAGCACTCATTCCCGTTGCGACCTTCGCGTGGAATCCCGGCGCAGAGGAGGATATGCGCGGCAAACTTGCCGCGCTCCGTGCCAAGGGCGGTTTTGCGCGAGGCATGTCCGTGCTGTTTGGCGGAGGCGGCGCGCTTAGGTATGGTTCCGGCCTTGTTGGGCGCTTCGAGGGCTTTGGCGGCGCATTTGCCGCGAAGCTCGATGCCGCGATTGCAGCTATGGGAGAGTCGCGCGGCGTAATGCGCTATCGCGAGTCTGCGGGTGAAGTCGCGAAGAGGATCGGCCTTGGCTTCGCAAATGCGCTTGCGTCGGGTGACGTCGATCCCGAGCAGGCGGGCGAGTCGTTTGACCGTTCGCTCGCGTCTGCAACGCTCTGCGAGATACTTCGCACTGAGTCTGCGCTCGCCTCGTTTGCGGGGCTGAAGCGCGAGGAGCAGATAATCGAGTTCCGTCGCCTCGACGCGGAATACGCCGAGCTCGTTAAGCATGCCGTTCGCGCTAAGCTTGCGGCGCTTCTCCCGTCAGGGCGCCTCGGCGACTGCCCCGATGGATGCGAACTTGGAATCGTTCGCCGCGAGTGCGCGAAGAAGTCGCGCCAGAAGCCGATACGCCGCTTGCTCGCGGAGGCGCGTGGAATCATCGGTCGCATCAAGCCGTGCTTCCTCATGAGCCCCTTGTCGGTCGCGCAGTATCTCCCTGCGGAATCTACATTCGACTTGGTTGTCTTCGACGAGGCGTCGCAGATCCCCGTGTGGGACGCGATCGGCGTTATTGCGCGCGCGAAGCAGTGCGTTGTCGTTGGCGATCCGAAGCAGATGCCGCCGACAAACTTCTTCCAGAAGGGCGAGACTGGAGACGACGAAGACGAGTCGGAGGATCTCGAAAGCATCCTCGACGAATGCCTTGCTGCGGGGCTCAGCTCCGCGTACTTGAGTTGGCACTACCGTAGCCGTCACGAGTCGCTTATCGCTTTCTCGAACCACCACTACTATGGCGACCGGCTCTGCACTTTCCCTGCGGCGAAGACGACGCCGCGCCTCGGCGTCGCGTGGCACTTCGTCGAGAACGGTGTTTACGATGCGAAGGCGAGCCGTACAAACAGGGCAGAGGCCGAGGCGCTTGTGGACTATGTGTTTTCGCGCCTTGCCGATCCGTCGCAGAAGCGCCGCAGCGCTGGCGTCGTCACTTTCTCGATGGCGCAGAAGAACCTTATCGAAGACATCTTCGAGGAGCGCCGCGCGGCGAACCCGAAGTACGAGGACTATTTCGCGGACGACGGCGAGGAGCCGTTCTTCGTGAAGAACCTCGAGAACGTGCAGGGCGACGAGCGCGACGTCATACTTTTCTCCGTCGGCTATGCGAAGGGTCCGGACGGTAAGTTCCTCATGAATTTCGGCCCCCTGAACCGCTCCGGCGGCGAGCGTCGCCTAAACGTCGCCGTAACGCGCGCGAAGGAGCAGGTCGTAGTGTTCGCGTCGTGCAAGGGTGCGGAGATCGACCTTTCGCGCACGCAGGCTGTCGGCGCGGCGCACCTGAAGGCGTTCCTCGAGTACGCGGAGCGCGGCGGAATCGCCTCGGCCGCGGACGTAGCGGAAAGGCGGCGCGACCGCTTTGCCGACGAGGTTGCTTCGTTCCTTGCCGAGCACGGCTTCGCCGTTGAGCGCGATGTCGGCTGTTCCGGCTTCCGTGTCGATGTCGGAGTCAAGGATCCCGCGCGCAAGGACGGCTATCTCGCGGCGGTTGAGTGCGATGGCGATTCTTACGCATCTGCGCTCACGGTGCGCGACCGCGACGAACTGAGAGGGTCGGTTCTCCGTTCGCTTGGGTGGAACACGGTTCACGTGTGGTCTGCGGATTGGGCTCTTGACCGCGCGCGCGGCGAAGAGCGGCTTCTCAAGGAACTTGAGGAGATCAAGCGTTCGCCCGATGGAGTTCTTCCTGCGCCGAAGTTCACGCCCGAGGTGACGTTTCCGCGTCGCCGCTCTGCGTCCGAATATCCCCCAGCCGAAGGCTGCCGCGTAGCGGGCTCAATGCGGGGTGCGGAAGTGCCGCGCACAGACCTCGACAAAGTGTCGAATGACGAACTCCGTGCGAAGATGGCCGAGGTGGAGAAGGACCTTGGCGCCTGCGAGCCCGATACGCTCTACCGTGAGACGGCGCGTAGGTTTGGCTACAAGACGCTCTCCCCGAAAGCGCGTCAGCGTCTAGAGGGCGTCAGGCGGTTTTAATATTTTCCAAGTTCGCATTGCTCGGCGGCGTCCGAAGGCTCCTCATCGGGGAGCCCTCGGCGAATACGCCGAATCCCCTCGCTCGGACCTTCGCTCCACCGCCTCCTCCCCTGACTCAAACTAAAATCTCACCCACCGCTCTCCAACTCCAACTCTGAACTCCAACTCCTGACTCCTGACCCCTGACCCCTGACTCCTGACTCCTGACTCCTGACTCCTGACCCTAAAAGATTTTTTCAAATCCATGCGCACACGGCGGAAAATTTTTGGTATAATAACACTTCAATGAACAAGTTTGTCCTTCTTCGACTTAGCCTTCTCCTTAACGGGTGCAGATCCGCTGAGGCGGCCGGCGTTTGATCGAAAGGGCCAACTCAAGAAGCACGAGAAAAGCGGATCGCGGAAAAGGGCGGTCCGCTTTTTCGTCAATGATAGAACATTCTGGACCGGAAAAACGAAAGGCAACATGAGCAACAAGGAAAACAAGGCAGGCAAGCGGATACAGATGTACCGCGAGAACCACGGATGGAGCATCTGGGACCTCTCCCAGAAGTCCGGCGTCGAGGAAAAGGTCATCAATGCGATCGAGAAGGGCGAGGTAATGCCCGCACTCGGCGTCCTCGTTAAGCTTTCCCGCGCCCTTGGCCTCAGGATCGGCACGTTCATGGACGACCAGTTCAAGCCCGACCCGATCATCACCCGTGCCGACGACATCGAGTCGAAGAAGGTTGCTGGCGAAGGTATGAACGTCCTCGGCTATGCGAGCCACTCGCTCGCGCTTGGCAAGCCCGACAGGCACATGGATCCGTTCCGCATCGAATTCGCCGCAGACGGAGTTGACGCTGTTCAGCACCACGAGGGCGAGGAGCTCATCATCTGCATTTCCGGCGAAGTCGAGCTTACCTACGGTCCCGACAAGACGATCCTGAAGGCGGGCGACACGGCCTACTACAACTCGTGCGTCAACCACGGCCTGAGGGCGATTGGCGGCAAGCCCGCGTCGATCTACGGCATCGTGTTCATTCCGGTGTGAGGGGAAGTTCAAAGTTCAAAGTTTAAAGTTTGAAGTTTGATGTTTGAAGTTTGGTGTTTGAAGTTTAAAGTTCAAGGTGTCGTATGTTTAAACTGACAGATCCATTTGGAACAGCGCCCCGCAAGGCGCCGTTCACTCAGTCCGTCTCGACGGGCGTTCCGTGGCACAACCTGCCTATCACGCGCGAATATACCCTCGGCCAGCTTCTCGACCAGACGGTCGCGAGGTGCGGCGAGAACGATGCGGTCGTATATGCTGACCGCGACTACCGCCTCACGTGGTTCGAGTTCTCCGAGGAAGTCGACTATGTCGCCAAGGGGCTTATGGCGCTTGGCGTTAAGCGCGGAGAAAAGGTCGCGCTCTGGGCGACGAACGTCCCCCACTGGGTCGTTCTCATGTTCGCGACGGCGAAGATCGGCGCGATACTCCTGCCGCTTAACATCAACTACAAGAGCCAGGAAATCGACTTCGCCCTCAAGCAGTCCGACGCCGAGAACCTCTTCGTGATTGACGGCTATCGCGACTGCGACTACATCGAGGTCATCAATTCGCTCATCCCCGAGCTGAAGGAGTGTCCGCGCGGCGCCCTCAAAAGCGCGAAGTACCCGCACCTCAAGCGTATGTTTTACTTGGGGCCGAAGAAGCACCGCGGCATGTACTCGCTCAACGAAGTGAAGTCGCTCGCGTGCGAGGTGACGCAGGAGGAATATCTCGCGCGCCAGGCGGAGTGCGATGTGAACGACGTCGTGAACATGCAGTACACGAGCGGCACGACCGGCTTTCCGAAGGGCGTGCAGCTCACCCACCGCAATATTGCGAACGACGGCTTCTGGATTGGCGCGTGCCAGAATCTCTCGTCGCGCGACCGCGTGTGCATCCCCGTGCCGCTCTTCCACTGCTTCGGCTGCGTTCTCGGCGTCATGAGCTGCGTCAACCACGGCTCAACGATGGTGTTCCTCGAGAAGTTCGACCCCCTGCAGGTGATGCGCTCGATCGAGCGCGAGAAGTGCACGGCGACGTACGGCGTTCCCACGATGTACATCGCGATGCTCGACCATCCGCGCTTCAAGGAGTTCGACTTCCGCTCGCTCCGCACCGGCATCATGTCCGGCTCGGCGTGTCCCGTCCACCGCATGCAGCAGGCGCAGGACCGCATGTTCATGAAGGAGATCACGAACCCGTACGGGCTCACCGAGTCCGGCCCCGTGATGACGATGACGCGCTACTTCGAGCCGTCGATCGAGCGCAAGTGCCAGACGATCGGGCAGGCGCTTCCCGGCATCGAGGTCGCGATCATCGACCCCGAGACGGGCGAGCTTGCGCCGCTCGACACGGACGGCGAGATCTGCTGCCGCGGCTTCAACAACATGAAGGGCTACTACAAGATGCCCGAACAGACCGCGAAGTGCATCGACAAGAACGGCTGGCTCCATTCCGGCGACATCGGCCGCATGGACAAGGATGGCTACTACTACATCACGGGACGTCTCAAGGACCTCATCATCCGCGGCGGCGAGAACATATCCCCGAAGGAAGTCGAGGACTTCCTCGGCACGATGCCCGGCGTCAAGGACGTTGCTGTCGTTGGCTGCCCCTCGAAGAAGTACGGCGAGCAGCCCGCGGCGTTCGTCATACCCGCTGACGGCGTGGAGCTCAAGCCCGAGGACGTGCAGGCCTTCTGCAAGGACAAGATCTCGTGGTTCAAGATCCCGAAGTACGTGCACTTCCTCGACATCTTCCCGATGACCGCCTCGCAGAAGATACAGAAGTACAAGCTCCGCGAGATGGCGCACGAGCTCTGGCCCGACGCCTGAACCGCGTCGGACCTATGGCGCAAGCAGGTTCTTGCGCATTGCGATTGCGACGGCCTCGGAGCGGTTTGCCGCGCCTATCTTCGCGAAGAGCGCGGCTATGTGCTCTTTGACCACGTAGATGCTTATGCCGAACTGTTTCGCGATGTCGGGGTTCGAGAGCCCTCTCGCGATGGACTGCATCATCTCTCTCTGGCGCGGCGAGAGTGTGATTGCCGGAGGATCGTTCGAAAAAAGCCGTTTGACGTCAGGCGCGATGTAGCTCCCTCCGGATGCAACGGTGCGCAGCGCGTCGACAAGCTCCTCGAAGTCGCAGTTCTTCATGATCGCGCCGCGCGCACCGGCTTTGAGCGCGCGGTCTATGCCGTCGGACGTGTCGAACGTCGTGATGATGAGCACCTTCGCATCAGGGGCCTTTTCGAGAAGCCGGGCTGTTGCCTCGGCTCCGCCCATGCCGGGCATCATGAGGTCCATCACCACCACGTCCGGCTTCAGTTCAATGGCTCTGCGTATCCCCTCGGGGCCGTTCGCCGCGTCGCCGACGACCTCGATGTCTTTCTTCGACGAAAGGAGTGACGCCAGCCCCATGCGGAGAATCGCGTGGTCGTCGACGATGAGAACTCGTGTCGGAGTCATATCTTCATCCTCGCTTTCGTGCCCTTGTCGGGTGTGCTTTCGATCGTGAATTCGCCACCGAGGGCGTCTATGCGCTCCCGTATGCCCTGAAGTCCGAAGTGGCCCTGCAGGACGCCCGGCGCGGAGGCGGGGTCGAAGCCGGATCCGTTGTCCGTTACCGAACAGACCAGGTGTTCTCCTTCGAGCGCACCCGCGACTTTTATGTCGGTCGCTCCGCCGTGCCGCAGCGCGTTCACCACGAGCTCGCGTATCGACCTTAAGAGCGCGTGGACCGTCTTGTCCGACAGTTTGCTGCGAGGCACGCTGAACCGCACCGACACGCGTGTCTCGCCGATGTGCGGCCAGAGCGTTTTCAGGACCGCCTGCGTCATGTCTGGTTCCTCGAGCGCCTGGCTCCTGAGATCCCACAGACAGTCTCTCAGCTCGTCGCGACACGACTTGAGCGTCTTCGCCGCGATGTCGACGTGTCCTGCCGCGAGTTCCATCGAAGCCCCCGTGAGATTCTGAGCGAGAGTGTCGTGAAGCTCGACCGCGAGACGCGTGCGCTCTTCGGTTCTGAGGTCTGCCTTGACGCGCTCTATCTGCATGCGGTAGAGTTCGCGTCCCTTGCGTGCGGCAGAGCGGCTGAGCGCGGCGTTCCAGACGAGGATCGCAGCAAGCGCGGCGAGAAGGGCGCCTATCACTGCAAGCAGTCGGGCTGCAGTCCACCACGGCGGACGTGCGACGATTCGGATGTCCGATGGAACGCGAGCGACCAGGAAAAACCGACGGATCTGCGGGAATACCGAATTGGCCTGCCAGTCCTCTATGTCCATTATGCATGTTCCTGCCGCCTCGACTGTGCATCCTGTCTCGATCGTGTGCGCATACTCCGCCGCGGCCGCTGCGTAGACAGGCACGACGATTCTGTCGCTCTCCATCAGGAACAGGCCGTCTGCACCGACACCGGTCCGCACGATGCCGCGCAGTCTGACGGGCCGTCCGTGCATTTCGTTTCGGAACCTGGTCCTTCCCTCCGTGTCGGTCGTCAGCGCCTTTGTGCTCGTGTCCTCTGCCTCTTCCGGCTGCATTGCAGGCTGCGCTGCTGCCGTCCACCATGCGCGCACGAGCGTATAGTGATGCAGGTCTGTGCCCGGAAAACCCGAGACATAGACATATTCGCCGTATTTCGGCGCGGAGTCGGACGCGAGGCGCACGGTGACGAGCTCGTCCCTTCCGGTTCTTCCTTTTCCAAGCAGAAGCACGTTGTTCTTTCTCCATACGGCGAGTACTACGCCGGAGAACCCGTGTCTGTCCAGATGCTGGAGTTCGAGGGGCGGAACTCCGTCGAGAGTCGTCACGTCCGGCACGTTTAACGTGTCTGCCGCGGGTTTTCTGCGAACTACGATCGCGTGCGAACCCGGGATCTGCAGGTTGCGACCGAGCTTCTCGCGCTGGTCATACAGATGAGGGATGGGCGTTCCAGTCACGACAACGCCCGCTCCGACAAGCAATTTAACCGCTTCGTCCGAAATGTCTTCCGCCGGGAAGGCGGCATAGACGATTTCGCTGTCCCATAGAAGAACGAGATAGACGTATTTCGGATTGATTTCGTCGCGAAACGCATCCCTCACTGTGCATTCCGCGCGGATGGCGGTCATGTCGTATTTCCCCGAAAGGAAGTCCGCCGCCGATACGAGCGGCGGTTCGGACCGGGACTGAGCCGAGGCCGCCCCGGCGAGCAGTGCCGCGCACAGTGCGGCGGCGAGTGTCTTCAATACCGAGGTCACATCGTAAGTATAGCATTTTCCCGACACCGGTCGCAAGGAGGCCCGACCCCCTCTGCCGAGGGGGTTTGACCCGGGGCTGGGATTTGGTAGAATCTGGACATGAAAAATCTCCTTGTACCGACCGCCGCATTGCTGATGCTTGGCGCTGCGCCCGTAGAGCCCGTCCGCGAGATGGTTGCGAAGCACTGGGACGCGCTTCCTGCCGCTGAATCGTCCGAGGCCGTTCCCTCCGCACCGGCGGAGAAATGGGGAAAGTGGCATTTCTGGAACGGTCAGTGGTGGGCGAGGACGATGTTCCAGAAGGAGGCCCAGGGCCCTTCGTGGGATCCGCCGGTGGCAGGATGCGACGCATCGTGGAATAGCTGGAAGTGCGTGTGGCTCAGGACCCGCCGCAAGGTTCCGAGCGAATGGGGGGGCGGCGTCTTGTCATCCACCCCTTGCAGGCGCCGATGACCAATAGATTAATTACCACTCATCGAACAATGATGGTAAGTCCTGGAATCTTGTTCGTGACCCGAAGCGAGACATCGTCAAGAAAGAGCGCTTGATCCTGATCGTTGTCCGTCCGCCCCTGGAACACGAGCGTATGCTCTCCCGATCTCAACTTGATGCCTTCGACACTCCGGTTGTAGACGGTCGTGCCGGTGAGCGTTTCTTCGCCGTAGATGACGTCGCCGTCTATGAGCACCGTGTAATACATCGGGATGGTCGAATTAAAGTCGCATCGGTGCTTGCATTTCCAGGAAAGCGTCGCGACGTATGTGGTATTGTTCGTGAAAACCTGGGTCAACTTGGCGCTTTTCTGGACAATCCCGCACCAACTCTGAGAAATAAATGTCGTTGTATGGTTTGGCTGATAGGGACTTGAAGAGTTGCCGGAAACACCGCCCGTCCAGCCAAGAAGTATCCTGCCGATCTTATCGGCTTTGTTTGTGCTGACCTCAAAACCGCCATTGACAAGCAGTTCGGTCCACATGCTCCCCATGTCGCGAAGAGAAATGTCGTCAAGGAAGACGGTCGCATCGCCGCTTTCTACCCGTCCCTGAAACACAAGAGTATGTGTGCCGGGGTTCAGCCTTATGTTGTCGACCTTTCGATACCAGATACTGCCGACTGTGTCAACAAGTTCTTCTTCGCCCCAGACGACATTGCCGTCAATGCTCACCGTGTAATGCATCGGGGTTTTATTGGTCGTGTCGTTGCAACGCCGCTTGCATTTCCAGGAAAGCGTGGCATAGCAGGGAGAATCGACCGTGACAACCTCTTGAGTCATGGCGCGGTTCATCTGGAGTATCGCGCAATAGGTTCCGGAAATAAAAGTCGTCGTATGGTTTGGCCCGTAGGGGCTCGAAGAATCGCCGACATAGAGTTCGCCTGTCCAGGGAGTTTTTGCACCATTCTCGAAATTGCCGTTGACCAGGAGCTCGTCGCCGGCGGCTGCGACAGCATGCCAAGCGACGAGCGCCGCGAGCCCCGCCACAATCAGAGTCCCCCTATGAAAGCATGTAGTTAAAACGGTTGTCATAATATTTTAAGTTGTGTTTTGCGGATTAAGTTGTGTTTTGCGGACATTGTACCAATAATTATCCAACTCGCATACCCCCTCTGTGGCGGGGGTAGTCTGGCTGCGTTTGTTGTGGTAGAATGTTCGCCGCATGAAGCGAATCTTCTTTCTTTCCTTGGCTTTTGCCGCTTGCACTGCGGTAGCCGAACCGATACGCGACAAGGTCGAGAAGCACTGGGACGCGTGGCCGACGCGCGGCGCGGCCGAGTCGATCCCCGACGTGCCGGCCCCGCAGTGGGGAAAGTGGCATTTCTGGAACGGCCAATGGTGGGCGCGCCAGATGTTCCAGCCCGAGGCGAAGGGGCCATCGTGGGATCCGCCGCCTGCGGGCAGGGGCGGCAACTGGTCCGGCTACGACAGCGTCTGGCTGCGCGCGCGGCGTCCCATCCCGGCGGAGTGGAAAAGTCGGCGCGTCTCGTTCGAGCAGAACGGTATCCGCGGCTGCCGTGTCGTCGTGTTTGTGAACGGCAGGCGAGCCGGCGAGATCAAGGAGCCGGCTGGAGATGTAGACGTTGCGCCGCTGCTGCGCTATGGCGAGGTGAACGAGTTCCACATGCTCCTGCTCGGGAAGAACTCCGACTTCAAGCTCGAGAAGGATCCGCCGATGTTCGTCGTCAGGGATGCCATCTCGGTCGACGACGTGTTTGCCTGCACGTCGTGGCGCGAGAAAAAGCTCACCGTCGAAATCACCGTTACATCCGACAGGGAAGGTGCGGCGGAGGTCGCCGCAGAGGTGCTGGACGCGGACGGGAAGCCCGTCAGGAAGCTCTCCGGCCGATACGATGTCGCTCCAGGCGAGAACGTGTTCAGGCCTTCCGTGGAGTGGGCGGATCCAGTGACCTGGGAGCTTGGCCGCGGCTACTTGTACACGCTTAAGACGTCCGTGAAGATCAACGGCAGAAGCTGTCCCTATAAAGACGTGAAGTTCGGGTTCCGCGAGATATGGCGGGAGGGCAAGAAGATTTTCATGAACGGACACGAGCAGAAGTTCCGCGTCACGTATAACTTCGCCTGCAACAAGTTCGGCTCTAAGTTCCTGCAAGGTATCGGTTATAACTGCATCCAGTTCGCCCACAGGACCGAACTTGATCCGCAAATGGACGAAAAAATGCTCGAATACCTTTCCGAGAACGGCATCTCCGCGATTATTCCCACCACGGCGTTCGACTGGAACACGAAAGTCCCGCTCCTGAAGCCGGGCGAGAAGCGCGAGGAGTTCAAGCGCATCCAGGCCCAGAACCTGCGCAGATTCCGCAACTGGCCGTGCATCGCGATGGTCTACATGGGCGTCAACTGCTACCTCCCGCAATGGTCGTACGAGGCGAAATATCTCGGCTGCGGAGACTCCAGCGACTTCGGGAAGATGATGGCAGACCTCGTCGCATCGGCGAAGAAGACGAATCCGAACGTCCTCTACTTCTCGCATTCCGACGGCTCCACGGGCGAGATCGCGTCCGCAAATCTGTACTTCAACTGGGTTCCCCTCCAGGAGCGTGTCGAATGGCCGAGCGCATGGGCGGGCGACACGGGGAAGTTCCCGTTCCAGGCCTGCGAGTTCGGCCATCCCTACCAGATGAGCTGGTACCAGGACGGGCGCGATCTCGTGACAGAGCATCTCGCCGCGTACTACGGCGAGGAGGCGTACCGCACGGAGCCGGCGAAGATATCAGACCGCCACGTCGAGTCGCTCTACATTCGCCGGCTGCAGCATCCGCTCCTGTGGCGGTTCACCGACGACTTCGTCACGCGCCTCACGCGCGCCTGGCGGACATACGGCATCAACGCGGGAATCGTGTGGTTCAACCTCGACTACGGCTTCGGCATGCCGGGCTGGACGCTCGACGGGATCTACAACAAGTACAATGTCTCGTACAACTTCTTCAAGAACGAGGCGGACGTGCCGAAGGGACGTCCCGACTGGGCGCTCCCTTCCTGGGACATCTACCGCAAAACCAACCTCGACTTCATCGGATGGATCGGCGGCGCCGGTTCTTTCGCGGACAGACGCCACGCGTACCGTACGGGCGAAATGATCGAGAAGCAGTGCATCCTGCTCTGGGACGGGTTCGACGCGCAGACCTTCTCCGCGAAGTGGAAGGCGACGCTCGACGGGAAGGAGATCGCATCCGGCGACGTCCGGCGCGGGCTCAAGTCGAACGTACCGTCGTTCGAGCCGATCTCCTTCAAGGCGCCCTCCGTCGGTAAGAAGGCGAAGGGGCGCATCTCCGCAGTGTTCTTCGGCGCAAAGGGCGAAAAGCTCTCCGAGGACGCGTTCGATTTTGAGGTTTACCCGAGGGATAGCGTATCCTGGAAGAAGGCGCCTTCCTTCGCGCTTTACGATCCGTCCGGGAAGACGGCCGCCGAACTCAAGGCGCGCGGGCTCGACAATTTCAAGACGGTCGCCTCGCCGAAGGATGCGACCGGCGGCTTCCTCGTCATTGGAGAGGACTCGCTTGGCAAGGAGGGGCCGGCGGCCCTGCCGATGGATGCGGTGGAGAAGGGGCTTCGCATACTTGTCCTTCGACAGTCGCCCGACACGTGGAAGGCGTTCGGCTTCGAGGTGCAGGACCGCGCCAGCCGCACTCTCTTCCTGAGGGACGGCCAGTCTGTCGCGCTCGCCAGAATCGACGACGACTGTCTCCACGACTGGTCTGGCGCCTCGCCGGAGCTTAGGGTCAGGCATCCCCGCCACGAGCCGCGCTGGACGGGGAACATGTCCCTTGCCGCGCTGCAGCTGAAAAGTCCAGTTGCCGTGGGCTATCGTCCGCAGATAGACGGCGAGTTCGACATGAACTATTCGGCGCTTCTCGACTATTCCCGCGGAAAGGGCGGCGTGAAGTTCTGCACGCTCGACTTCTTCGCCCGCGGCGCGTCCGACGCGGCGGTGGAGCGTACTTTCAACGCGGTCTTCTCCGATTTCCTCGCGCAGGGCGGCGCGAAGAGCACATCAGGACCGGCTGCGGTGCGGCCGGTGGTCGCGTCGGGCGACGAGGCGAAGCGCATGGCGACGGAGCTCGGTGCTGCTCTTTCCGGCGGCGACTCCGCAGGCCGTGGCGATCTTCTGCTTGTCGGAGCGGATTCTCCGCTTTCCGCCAGTGAGATTCTTGCGGCGGCGAAGCGCGGCGCGAACGTGCTCGTCGTTGCGAACGATGCGACCGCGAAGGGACTCGGCCTCGACGTGACGCCGCGCGAGGGCGAGGGAGTGTATCGCGTGGAGTTCGACCGCTCGAATCCACTTCTGAGGGGAGTCGGGCAGAATGTTCTTCGCTGGCGTGACCGTCTTAAGGTGCCGGTTCTCGCGGGCCGCGGATGGACCGTCGACGCGGAAGGGCTCCTCGCCTCGAAGACGCTTCCAAACGGCGCCGTTCTCGTGGTGACGACGTTCAGCCCGTACGCCATCGAACGCGGCATCACGGCGGACAGGGTGCTCGTGGTGGACGGCAAGCCGCGCGAGAAGCCCATAGGCGAAAAGAATCTCGCCGACTGCCGTCGGCGCGCCGACATCTCCTTCGAGCGGAGCCGTCAGCTCGTCGCGCGGCTCCTGACGAACCTCGGCGCAGCGCCTGGAAAGCAGAACAGCCTGTATTCCGGTCTCCTCAAGCCGTTCGACCCATACTTCTACACATACTGGTGATCCCCCTCCGCGGAGGGGATTGAGGTATCCCCGGAATCTGATATGATATAACCATCAAATCAATAGAACAGAAAAGGAGTGAACTGTGCGAATAGAAAGGTTTGCGTTTTTGTTGGCGATCTCTGCCAATGTATTCATCCCTACTGCGCGTGCGGCCGTATACCGCGTTTCGCATGATGCGGCTGTTTCGTCGTCCGGCGCGAGCTGGAGTGAGGCGACTACATTGTCGGACGCGCTTTCAAGAGCGAAAAGCGGCGACGAAGTCTGGCTCAAAAGCGGTCAGTATACGTTCTCGACAACTTTAGGCGTCGGAGCCGTTGTCTCGACGGACGCTAAAATCCGCGGCGGATTCGCTGGAACAGAGTCGTCCGCTTCCGAACGCACGTTTTCCGATTCTACCGTCCTAAAAGGCGCCGTTACCAACCTTCTGGTAAATGCGCCTTCGGGGCTTGTCGAAATCGACCACATCACCGTCAAAGGCGCGAAAGGGCATGGAATATTCAAGAAAGGAGCCGCTTCGCTCGCGCTTTCTTATGTAAATTCCGAGGAGAACGGAATTGTCGAGCGGTCGGTGAACGTCGACTATTCCACCGACGGCCGCGGCGGATTCTTCACGGGCGACGCAGCGTCTAGCGAACTCACGCTCGACCACTGCGTATTCCGCGGCAACCGCGAATGGCGCCCGGGAGGCTTCTGCACCTTCAATATCGATGGCAAGGCCAAGACGACCGGCATCGGCCTTATCGCCAAAGATTTTAAGCGCGTATATATGACCGATTGTCTTATGGTTGGTAACGGCCTCAGGCAGCAGGACAAATTAGGCGGCGGTATTGCTGCCATGGTAAGCCCGCCTGGGGAAGAGCAGCGTACGCAAAGTGTATTCTACTTCGAGAATGCCCCGCTTACGGCGACGAGGGTTAGATTTATAGGTAATCGTACGGGAGCTTCGGGCACTCGCGGCGGGCGTCTTACTTATATTAAGGGCGGAAATGGTTCTTCCTTCGTCGATTGCGTATGGGCTGCGAACGATTTCGTGTGCGCCAGGCCCGATTCCTACACGAGTCCGTCCGGGTACAACCAGTGCGGTTCTCTCGTCTTGGACCTCGGCTCGCAGACGGCTACGGCGACCATTTCCGGATGTACTTTCGCGTATAACGTCTCCGGCCTTGGCTGGACGGCGGGACTGAACGTTGAACAGGGTAATGTGACCGTCGACGAAAGCGTCTTTTTTGGGAATGTCATAAGCTCCTATTTCGGCAGATTCGCCGATTTGCACGTATGCTACCGAGGCCGCTGCACTGTTAGCGATTCCGTTTTCAGAGGGCGCGGCGGAATGTATTTTGATGACTCGAATACACGTTTGACGATAGACGAGAGTTGTCGCTACGGCGATCCTAATTTCAAGACTACGCCTCAAGAATTTATTTCTAAATATGTCACTTTGGGCGTAGGTGTACAAGGCAATGACAATGCGACAACGATGTCGCTTACTAATGAATCGTTTCCGTTTGTCGAGAAGAAAGCCTCATTCCCTACGGGGGGGTATTGGAACGGATTTACCTTTTGGGTAACAAACGAATCCAATGTCGAGGCGATCGACTTGACGCGCGGCGAGTTTAAGCCGATTGCCCAGAGTGAACCAGAGGCTCCTGACACAAGTTGCGATTGGGCGCGCAAGACGCTTGGCGTTGAACCCGTTCAGACGTACTACATGCCCAACCCCTACATGCCAAGCAAAACGATCGGCTGCCAGAGCATCAGCGGGCACAACGTCTTCTGGTTCAACCACACGTACGACCCGGACTGGGGCGGGTACTATCCCGCGCAGGAAGACCGTTTCGCTCTTGCAAAGCCCTCCGACGGCGACAATCCCGGCCGTCCGCTTCTCGTGGTGTTGCATTCGCGCGGCGGCGGTAAGTCCGGCGCGGAAGGAACGATCGGCTCGCTTGGCAATTCGGACAGCGTCGCATATTGTCCGCCGGACTTCTACGGGCTTGTTCTCGATTGTATGGGTGATGTCGGAAAGAAAGGCGAAGACTATACCGTGCTCAATGACTTCTGGTGGGGGGCAATGCCGCCGGGAACAACGGCCAATGGAAACGCCAGTCATGCTATGGGTGGGTCATATTGGACATTTATTTACGGAACGCTTATGGGAGAGCTTTTTGACGGTCCGACCAAGGACCCGTGGAAGAACGCGATCCGTCCCGCTGAAACTTGTTTACAGTGGCTTTCTCGCGGCGAGCCGCCCGCGTCGAAGCGCGTGATGGATACGATTGAATGGGTCGTCAGAAAATATAAGATCGACCGTAACCGTATTTATCTTTGCGGCAATTCAATGGGCGGTCAGGGTTCTCTCGGTATCGGGCTTCCGCATGGTGAGGTTTTTGCCGCCATAAACGGAAATGTTCCCGCCACCATCTGGTATGCGGCTAAGCGCATGGGGTTCGTCGATAACAACGGCAACGATGTGTCCTTCGAGAATTATCAGGTGCCGGCCTACGACCCTCCGTTCCTTCTCGACTGGTCAGGCTCAGATGATGCCTGGAGCCGTGATCACGATGTCCTGTACCGTAACATGTCACGCTTCAAATTCGGCATGATCGGCTGGTGGGGCGACTACGGCCATTGCGGCGGCAAGAAGAGCGCACGAGAGAAGAATGATCTCGTCGAGCAATTCCCGTGGCTTGAAATCCGCAAGAACGAGGCTTATCCCGTCTTCACGGCGGCCTCTACCGACAATCAACTTCCTTGGCCGCAGGTCAGCTGGTACGATACCGGAAAGGTCATTATTGAAAACGGCATCGAAAAGGTCGATGCCGGGCTTGTGCCGCGTCTCGGGTGTGATACGAACGGACAGGTAAACGCCTGGTTCCGCTGGGATGTCAAGGCCGACACGCCGGAAACATTTGAAATCGACCTTAAAATCGCAAATTCCGATGAGGTCGCGTCGACTCAGTTTACCCGTCCGACCGTATCGGTGGTGGATGTTACGCCTCGCCGCTTGCAGGCTTTCAAACCGACGACCGGTAAGGTGCGCTGGACCTACGGAACTCAGACCGGCGTCGTCGCCAAGGACGCCAAGCTCGGCGTATATACAATTCCGCAGATCCCGGTTTCGCAGACGCCTACGACTCTTAGGCTGGTCGCTGTTCCTGCCGACACGCCCGTAGGTCGGGAAGAAGCGGACAATGTGGCGATTCCACCTTCTGCGCCTGCAGCGGTGATTTACGATGGAACGCTCAAGACAGCGGAAGTTTCGGGGGGTGTAAACTGCATCGTTTCCGGAAATACCGGTTGGACGGATGCCGGCGAGTATACGATTACATGCTCACCGAAAGAAGGTTTCGTATGGGTCGACGGCACCTCTGAGCCGAAAAGTTACAAATTTGTAATTTCAAAGGCCGCGAATTCTTGGTTGCGCGAGCCTTCCATTTCAGCTGCTAGTTGGGAGGCAGGAAAATGCAGTACCGTTGTTGATGTGGGCGAGGCGTCTTTCGGTACGGTAGCGGCAAGCTACAGTACTGAGCAATTGGCGAGTCTGGAGGCTGGGAATTACGAGATTACATTCTCTGTAGCCGAGACTAAAAATTACACTGGACTTGAAAAGCGCATACCTTTTAGCGTATCCGTATCCCAGCCACCCACCGGTGGCGGAGAGGATCCTGAGGAACCGGAGGATCCGGAGGATCCGAGCCCCGCGATGATGGTCTCGCTGACCTTCGATGACGGTTATGGCAGCCATTATTCCGTTGTTGCGCCTGCGCTCGAGAAGTACGGCTATCGCGGTACGTTTAACATTATTGTCAATCAGACGGGGCGTTCGCGCAGCGGGGCAACGATGGATTGGGCGAAAGTCGCCGAACTGGCTGCACGCGGGCACGAGATAGCACTCCATTCGAAGTCGCATCCCGAGTCTCTTTTAGAGGGTTGGAATCCCAAGCCGGAATCGGTCCTGCGCTATGAGATGGATTTGGGACAGCAGCAGATCTCGCAGAAGATCGGAGTGCCTTGCCGCATTTTCTGCTTTCCGGGCAATCATGTCGGGCAGAACGGAGAACTTGAATCGCGCGCCATGCTGGCCGGTATGCTACCCGAGACACCGAACCGCACCTGGCCAGGGACGGGAAATTTCAAGACCTGGTTCCAGAACCAGTCGAAGAGCGGGACTAAGTCGATCACACTGATGTTTCACGGATGCAATAGCGACTCAGGCTACCAGGATCTTACCAAGGAACAGTTTGAGGAATTTGCAGAAACGCTGAAGGAGTGCGAGGACGAGGGGCTTATTCAGGTCGTCAGCTATTGGGAGTCTGAAGCTCTGAAAGGTGACTTGTCGGCCGTAGCCGTACCGTTCGTGCCGCATGTCTTTTATGATGGGACTGTCCGTTTCCCCGTCGTGCGTCTTGACGGTTGCGTGATGACGCCTTTCGCCGGTGCGACCGACGCGGGCGAATACGAGCTTTCCTTCTCGTTGGCGGATCCCGAGCACAGGCATTGGGTCGGCGGTGGAAGCGGCGTGAAAAAGGCTACCTTCATCATCGAGAAGAGCAACGTCTGGCTGGACGCTCCCAGATTGAGCCGCTCGCGTTTCGCAGCGAACGGCGAGCTCCCCACGCTTAACGCATTCGTTCCCTCAGAGGGAGTGACGGCAACGCTTGACGGCCAGCCGTTCGATTGGAGGAGCGGTGAGCTTGCGAACACTGTCGGTGAGCATACGCTTGTATTCACTGCCTCGGAGAGCAAGAACTTCATCGCATTGACCCACGAACTTACGTATGTTGTTACGGCGACGGACGAGTCGCTTGACTGGGTTGAGACGGATGGCGCGTCGTATTTCGATCCGCAGGTGTGGCCAGGCTCAAATACGACGGTTGCCGTCGAGTACGCCACCGATACGCTTCCGACTGAAAAGTATCCTGCGACGGTTTTCGGCTCTCACGGATGGGACGAGACGTACTTTCGTTTCGTGCAGAAGGCGGACGGAGCGACAGAGGCGGACTGGGGCGGCACGAGCGAGCGTGTCCTTCAGATTCCGCTTGATCGCCAATGGCATACGCTGACGATGGGCGCGAACGGCCTTTCGCGCGACGGAGAGACGTTCGCTCCGTTCACGTCGGACTGGTTCGGCGATTCGACGAATCTCTTCTTCGGCGCGGACAATCTCGGCTGGGACAACGACATTGCCGACAAGAGCGTGCGCTCGCTTTCATTCGGGCGCATTCGCTACCGTTCGATTGAAGTGCGCGAACGCGGTGTTCTCGTGCGTTCGCTCCGTCCTCTTCGAATTGGCGGCGAAGCTGGACTTTGGGACGACGTCGAGGCCCGGTTCTACGGTAACGCCTTTTCGTCAGGAACGATTATCGGCAGCGACGAGTCTCAGCCCGTCTATCCGGCTTACGACGGCGAGGTTTCGGTCGTTTCAGGCAATAAGTCCACTGTCGAAGGGCAGACTCTCCTGACATTTGTCGATCCTTCGGCGACGGGGCATTTCACGCTTACAAAGCCGGCGATAGCCTGGATTCTTGCGGTTGGCGGCGGCGGTAGCGGCGCGGTCGAGGCTGGGCATGGTCGGTCCGGCGGAGGAGATGGCGGCGCCTTCGTCGAGCGTAAGGCGGTCTCCCTTGAGGCGGGAACCTACGATGTTGTCGTCGGTGCCGGCGGTGCGGCAGTGCAGGCCGTCTGGGCAACTAATGTCCCCAGTAATAACGGCGAGCCGTCTTCCGTGTCCATGGCGGGTGAGACGTCCGCGCCGATTATCACCGCCCCGGGCGGCGTCGGCGGCAGGCAGGGAAGCGCAATCTTGAACTCCGGCAATGGCGGCAATGGCGCGGGACAGGCGGGCTTGGCGGGATCCGATAAAGTCGGCGGTAACGGCGGCTACGGTGAGGAGTCTGCAATTACCGGCACGGTTGTCACGTACGCCGCAGGCGGCGGCGGTTCGGGGATGAACACGGCTGGGCGCGGCGGCGACGGCGGCGGCGGAAATGCCGCCACTCCAAACGGCGGCGACGGCACAGCAGGTGAGGACGGTAAGGGCTCCGGCGGCGGAGCGGCCTCAAAATCCAATCAATATTCCGGCAAGGGTGGCAACGGTGTCGTTTATGTGCGCATTCTCGGTCTGGATGCGGACACGCCTCAGCCGCCAGATCCGTCGACTCCGGAAATAACGCAGATAGCATTACCCGCTGCCGTTTCTGGCCTTGTGTACACAGGTCAGGAGCAGGTTGGCGTTCTCCCCGGTGACGGCTACGAAGTTACAAAAAATACGGCAGTTGACGCCGGCACTTATGAGGCAACGGTGGTATTGTCAAATCCTGAAGGAACACAGTGGGCAGATGCCGGTGCCAATGAGCGTAAGATTTCGTGGTTCATCGCTCAGGCTCTTAACGAATGGACTCGATCGGCCGGTATTACCGAGACGGAATGGACTTTAGGCAGTTCAGCCGGGGTTGTTACATCACCGCTTGCGCGTTTCGGCGAGGTGACGGCTACTTTGAACGGCGAACCCTGGGATGGTGAAATGCCGGTAGCAAAAGGCTCTTATACATTGCAATGGACTGTGGCCGCTTCAAAAAACTGGACGGAACTTTCGACATCGCTCTCGTTTGCGATTGTAGATAAGCCGGCAGTGGTTGAAGGGGATGCCGAAGTTTCAGCAATTGAAAACACCTTCGCCAAATACAGGGATGGAGGTGATCTCGTGCTCGTATTCTCGAATACTACGGCTGTATCATCGTTTACTGTTGCCTCTTCCGCGTCAGCGCGTATTCTTGTTGTCGGTGGCGGCGGAGCCGGCGGCTGCCAGGGCGGCAACGGCCGTGCGGGCGGCGGCGGGGCCGGTGGCTTTCTTGAAATGGCCGATGTCGATTTCGCGCCTGGAACTTATGTCGTTACGGTGGGTGCGGGCGGCGCGAGTGTAAATGCCGGATGGGGCCAACCTGGCGCGGTGGGCGGTAGCGGCGGCGATTCGTCGATAACGAAAGGCGGCGATTGCATAGCGCTTGCCTATGGCGGCGGTGGCGGGGGCGCGTCCGGGAATCCTGGCGCGGCCGGCGGCAGCGGCGGCGGCTGCAGCAGCGACTCGAATTGGGGTTCTTCCGGAGCCGCGACGCAGGCTGGTTCCCCGTTCGGGGGGCATGGCAATAAAGGCGGTGCAACCAACACAGGTGTGAATGCAGGATCCGGCGGCGGCGGCGCAGGCGCGCCCGGAGCGAGCTTGAGCTATGTCACCTCGCAGGGCGGAGCCGGCGGCGAGGGCAGGTCGAGCGACATCACTGGAGAGAGTGTTTGCTACGCAGGCGGCGGTGGAGGCGCCGGTTCAACAGCAGCCGGCGCCGGCGGCCTTGGCGGCGGCGGCTCTGGTTCGGCGGGGGCTTACAGCAACGGTCTGGCTGGAGCGAACGGTCTTGGCGGCGGCGGCGGCGGGTGCGGCGGCGGGAACAACGGCTACATGTCTGGGAAAGGCGGAAGCGGCGTCGTGATAGTTCGCCTCACGTTTGTGGGCGGCGGTGCGGCAGGGGCCGACCCAAAACCGCAGGTGGACGGCGTTGAAGTCGAGCCCGGCGAGCTTGCGGCCGTCGCCAGGACCGGAATGGCCATCGTAATCCCGGAGGGATCCAATGTATCCGTCGATTCCGCAACCGGCAGTGTGATGCTGGACGGCGCGGTCGTATGCACCTTTCCCTCCTATTATACGGTAACAGTGTCCGATGCCGCCTCCGGCGGCGCACAAGTTGCCCTTGCGCTCAACGAAACGGCCCAGCCTTCCATATCAAACGCTGTGTTCGAAAACGGCAACTTCCGCATGACCGTTCCATATTCCATCGCAGGGTTGTATTATTCGCTCGAATACAAGCACTTGCTCAACGATCCAGAATGGACCGAGGTCGATATGTCCAGTCGGCAAGGGGGGGATGCCAACATGGTATTCAGTGTGCCGACGCAGGGCGACTCGGCATTCTACCGTGTTACCGTAAGCGACAGATGAGAGGGTCTGCCAGGAGCAAATTGTCCGTCGAATACGGTGACCCCCTCCGCAGAGGGGGTTGAGATATTCTCGATGTCTGATTATAATATAATCATCCTTGTAATCAATAGAAAAAAAGGAGGTCATAAGATGAAGTCAATAGGAGCCGCACTGCTGGCAATTGCTCTTGCGCCGCTTCTTTCCGAAGGGGCGTTTCTCGACGATCTTGCTGCAAAGAGCAACAGGACGCAGGAATCGCCGTTTGCGACGGGCGGCGACATAATACTTATGATATCCTCGTCTGAGTATGTGCATATATTTACAAATGTTGCTTCCGCGTCGACTCTTGAGCTGTCGCAGTCAGTGACGGCACGCATTCTGTGCGTGGGAGGCGGCGGTCCCGGCGGGAGCAACCATAGTGCGTACACCCTTCATGGCGGCGGCGGCGGTGCAGGCGGATTCGTGGAGAGGGAGGATGTCAAGCTTGCAGCAGGCACATATTCAATCGTGGTCGGCAAGGGTGGCGCTCCATCGGCATGTAATGCGACCAACAATTCCGGTGGCGATTCCGCAGTGATAACGAGTGGGGAAATCGACATCGTGCGTGCGCATGGCGGCGGTGGCGGCGGCTCGCCTTCTTGTACAACCCCCTTGGCAACTATGACACCGATGCCCGTTGCGGACGTAACGGCGCGTCCGGCGGCGGCTCGTGCGCATGGAACTATGGTGACAACACGGGCATAGGCGGAAACGCCCTGTACGGTGCGGAAGGCCATCGCGGAGGGCTTGCGAAAGGGCAAAGCGAAGGAGGAACGGACAACCGCGGGGGCGGCGGAGGTGGCGCTGGTGCGGCGGGGAACGACAACAACGCCGCCACGAATCCCGGCAAGGGGGGTGACGGCCGGTCCTGCGACATTACTGGCGATGAGCTCTGGTATGCCGGAGGCGGTGCAGGTGGAATCATTAGTTCGCAAAGCATGTCGAGTGCAGGAGGCCGCGGCGGCGGCGGTTCGGTTGCGATCAACGTCAACGCAACTGAGAAGATTGCGGCGACGGATGCCGTGCGGGGCACAGGAGGCGGCGGATATGGCGGAACAATGTATAACACCGGCACAACCTCCGTCGGCAACGGGGCCGACGGGATCGTCATTGTGCGCGTCGTTAAGCCATCTGGAGGCCTGGTTATCTTTGTGCGATAGCCTGTCGTTGCGCGATAGAAAGTTGGGAGTAAGCTATGCGAATTCGAAAACAGCATTATTACTAGCAGGGAGAAAGGGCTGAGGCATGATTAAAGAATCTCGACAGTTGCTATGCACCGCCGCGCTTCTCGTTCTTTCCATACTCGCAGGAAAGTCCGGTGCGGAGCCGTTTCGCGACGGCGACACCGTGGTGTTCTTCGGCGACTCGATAACGCACGGCGGGATGTACTACAAGTACATCGCCGACTTCTACCGCACACGCTACCCGGAGCGGAAGATTCGCTTCGTGAACTCGGGCATCGGCGGCGACTCGGCGGCGGGGGCGATGAAGCGCATCCCCGAGGATGTCGCGGAGTACGATCCCACGTGGGTGGTGTTCCATTTCGGCATGAACGACGTTGACAGGGGCGCGTACAGCGACAAGTCGGCGTCTGGTCTTCTGCGGAGAAGGGCGGCAGCCTACGATAACTACTGTCGAAACCTCGATGCTGTCGTCCGCAAGGTCGCAGAAGCCGCCCCGCGGGCAAAGTTCATCTACTTGACCCCCACTATCTACGATGACACTGCGATTCCAACGAACATTCCGCCGAGCGCGACAGGCTGGGCGACTGTCAACCAACGCGGCTGCTCTGTCGCGCTTTCGCTGATGGCGGGACATGTCCTTGAGAAGGCGGCGCGGGACGGTGCGCTTGGAATAGACCTTTACACTCCCTTGCAGAACTATCTCATGAAGCGTCGGGCGAACGAGCCGCATTTCATGCTGACGGGGTGGGACAGGGTGCATCCAGAGGGGCTTGGACATTCCATAATGGCCTGGACGTTCCTCAGGGCGCAGGGGGTCGATCCCGTTGTCAGCGATGTTGCCATAGACGCCAAGGCGTTTTCGGTTTCGCGCAACACGAATGCGGAGGTTTTCGACGTCGCGGCAATTGACGGCGGCATTGCGTTTTCCGTTCTCGAAAAGGCTCTTCCCTGTCCAGTAGACGCTGCGGCGACGCCTGTCGTCGGGGAGTTCGGCTTTGCGGAATCGCTTAACAGGGAAATGCTTTCTGTCGCCGGGCTCGCATTTGGACGATATGAGCTGTCGGTGGACGGGTGCGCCGTTGGCGAATGGGCGGCGGACGAACTTGCGGGCGGCGTCAACCTCTCATTGTCGGACGCCATGCCGCAATTCGCGCAATCCCGCTCCGTGTTCAACGCGAACGAGCGGAACCGCGAGACGGAGAGGGTTCTCCGCAACCACCACAGTGCGCGATGGGCATATTCCGGGCGCACCGACGTTGACGATGTTGCGGCGTTTGCGAAATGGATTGAGGAAAAAGGCGAGAATGGGTATTTTGCCAAGTTCGTCCCCGGATATGTAGAGTACTGGCCTCGCTATCGGGAAGTCCGCGCCGAACTTCTCGCCGAGCAGGAAAAGGTCTATGCGCTTGCGAGGCCCAAGCTGCGCCATTATCGCATTGTGCGAAAACCCAGATGAAATGGAGAATGAAGGGTTAGCAGTATCAATAAGCTGACCCTTTTGACTCCCATTTCTCATGTCCAACTCCAAACTACCTCGCTTCACAAGAGGTGTGTCCCTACCGCATAAAGGTGCAAAGATATGACAATAAGTATAGTGGCAGCTTTTGTTCTGGTCTGCGCGTGTGCGTCAAATGCAGGTGCTGAAACGGCAATTGAGGTTCCCGGACGGTATGCGGAAAAGCCGGACGGTTACGCTGAGATTGAATTGCGCGATTGGAAATTTGCCAAGGACGATGATGCGCTTGGCAAGGATCCGAACGCTATAGGCAAACTCGCATGGAAGACGGTGAAAGTTCCTCATGATTGGGCGATTGAAGGGCCTTTCAATCCTTTAGGTGATGGCGGAACCGGCAAGTTGCCGTGGAAGGGTGCGGGATGGTATTCCACCGTGTTGCCGGCCTCATTTTCCGGATACATTGTTTTTGAGGGCGTTATGGCCCGTTCGCGCGCCTTTTTAGACGGCATTGAGGTCGGCGGTTCAGATTACGGGTATATGGGTTATTTTTTCCGCGTTGAAAAATCTGCGCATGAACGCACGCTCCTAGTGCGTGTGGATACGTTCGCCCACAAAAGCCGCTGGTATCCCGGTGCGGGCATCTATCGGCCGGTCCGGGCGATTCGCTTCGATGGCGAAACGGTGGTGCCGGATTCGGTTAGGATTGAAACCAAGGAGCTTACGCCGGAAAGAGCGGTGGCGGAGGTTGCCTTCGACACTAATTTGAGCAGGGGGCATTCTTTCCGGATATCGGTTGAAAAGCCGCGTTTGTGGGATGTTGACGACCCTCATCTTTATTCTGTGACTGTTTTGGGGCGTAAACTCAAATTCGGTTTTAGAAATGCTCAGTTCACGGTTGACAAGGGTTTTTGGCTTAACGGGCGGAGAGTTGAAATCCGCGGCGCATGCCTTCATTCGGATCTCGGTATTCTCGGCATGGAATTCAATGTGTCGGCGGCCCGTAGGCAGCTGCGCATATTGAAGGAGGCGGGGTTCAATGCGGTGCGTACGGCGCACAATTGTCCGGCGCCCGGGCTTTTGGATTTGTGCGATGAGATGGGGATGCTCGTTTGGAATGAGTGTTTTGATAAATGGGATGCGTTGTCGGGAAGAATGCCGAGCCAGAATCTTGAGGAGTACGTTTCCAGGTATTTGCGGAGATTCGTCAGGCGAGATCGTCTTCATCCTTGTGTGGTGATATGGTCCATGGGGAATGAAATCGGCCATAACATCGGTGAAAAACAAGATGGGACCACGCGCGAGCGTTGCAGGCTTTTTCGCCAGGTAATCCGCGAGGAGGATGCGACCCGTCCGGTAGGAATCGCCTCGTGCGAATTTTATGAAACGATGATTAAGGAAGGCGATTATGACGATCTTGATGTGGTCGGCTACAATTACATGGGCCGCTATGCATTCTATCGCCAGGGGCGTAAAAACATTCCGGTTGTAGAATCGGAGTCGGCGTCGTGTGTTGCGCTGCAGGGTTTTTATCTCGATGAATGGCCGACCAATAAGTTTCACTGGTCGATTGCGACTCGAGAGGTTGATGCCAGCGGGCGGTGCGGCCCGGGTTGGGGTGATCCGCCGGATATGGATTTTGTCCGCATGGAGCGTGATGCATACTGTGCAGGACAGTTTGTATGGACGGGGATGGATTACCTTGGAGAGAATTGGCCCGTGTGCGTTGAAGAGAAAGCTTTTGCCTCTGCCGACGGCAGCCCTTTGGCATTGGAGAAGACGGCAAGAAGTTCTTATTTCGGGATTTGCGATTTGTTGGGTTTGCCCAAGGAGCAATATTGGAATTACCGCGCGCAATGGAAAAAGGATGTCAATACATTGGCGATTTCACCGACCCATTGGACTTTTCCTGGGCGGGAGGGCAAGCGCCGTCCGGTGCAGGTTTATTCAAATGCTGATACGGTTGAGCTGTTTATCAACGGCAGAAGTGTCGGCCGCAGGACTAAGAATCCTAACGCGCGGCAATATATGACCAAGGGCGATAAACGGCCCGAGTGGGCCAAATTCTGGGGTGATGAATGTCAAGATCCTGAAGGCTATTATGAAGTTCTCGGGCGGTATCGTTTAATGTGGCCCGATGTTGTATATGAGCCGGGAGAAATTGTCGCGGTTGCCTACGGCAAGGACGGCAAGGAGGTTGCAGTTCAGCGGTTATGCACGGCGGGTGAAGCGGTAAGGTTGCATTTGGAGCCAGAATCAGATACGCTGCCTGCTGACGGTGATGAACTTGTTTTTGTAAAAGTGACGGCGCAGGACGCGAAGGGGACGCTTGTTCCCGGTGCGATGAACCTGGTTGAATTTTCTGTCGCCGGTCCTGGCGAGATTGTTTCAGTCGGCAATGCCGATCCGGTGGGGCATCGTTCCTTCAAGGATGTTTCGGCGCACAACCTTCACTATGGCGTCGCCGGTCTCTTCATTCGGCGCACCGGTCCCGGCGAGGTCGCGCTCGGCGCATCTGCCGACGGCTTGAAGCCCGCATCCGTGAAAATGCGTTAATGAGGCTACAGGGTCAAGTATGTATTGCGTCAAGGGGGAAAGTGAAAAAACTTTGCATGGAAGTGAAAGCGGGTACTAGCGCGGATGTATCCATCCGCGCTCTGCGGGGTTCAGGGAGACTCAAGTCCCCCTGATGAGGGCTGGGGCAAAGCCCCAGAGCTGCCATGGATTCAGGCGCGCGCCGACGGTGAGCGGAACCGGGCGCGCGCCGCTCATTGCGTCAGTTTGACTTGGCTTCTAATGGCGTTGCGCCGCCTGGTGTCGCGGGCTCGGGCAACGAGCCGTACACGAGCTTCGCCTGCGCGGATGCGAACTGTCCGCGCGTTCCGAATCCGAGCTCATGCATTCGCGGCGCGCCTATCTCCCTGTGAAGCCCGACCATCTTGCGCTTGAAGAACGCCTCGCCGTCGCGGTTCGGCGTCGGGTCTCCGCGCATGATGTGGAAGGCGTAGAGGACCAGCTTGTGTCCGATTGCGCAGACGACCTTGTTCCGCGGCTTGCCGCGGTTGATCATCGACCACCCCCACTTGCCGAGCTTTGAGTCCGCGCAGCTCGCGAGAACAGTCTGCCCGGCCTCCGTGAAGAAGTGCTTGACGTCGTCGCGCCCCTCTCCGTCGAGAGGCTTGCCGGTCCCGCCGCGCCGCCTTGCCGCCTCTTCCTCGCTGCCGCTGGTGTCGACGATCGGGGAGAAGCCGCAGTAGGCCGCGAGCTTCGAAGCCTCCGAGAAGCGCCTGACGTCCTCGACTGCCGCCGAGAGGGCGAATGCTCCCTTGTAGTTCACGCCCTGCAGTTGCATGAGCCGCAGCATCTCCGGCTTGGAGAGCGCGGTCTCCGCCATCCTGCGCGAGAGAGCCTTCTTGCGCTTGAGCAGCCGCTCGTAGTCCTCGAGCAGCATCTCCAAACGCTCCTTGGCGAATCCGCCGATTCCGGTCTCCTCGATCGTCTTGCGCAGGGACTCCACCTTCGCACAGGAACTTCGTCCGGGAAGGGCGTATCCCTTCCTGCTGCAGACGCTCCAGATCCTGTTCGACGTTCGCGTGAGCTCCTTCACCGTGTCGCGGTAGGCGAACATGACGTCCCGGTGTTCGGAGTACTCGTCCGAAGGCGTCCACACGAAGTCCCTGACGTCGCCCTTGATGTAGGCGAGCGCCAGGTTCCTGGCGTCCTGGATGTCGCAGACTTTGCGCTTGCGCTCCTTGTCGGCGATTACGTCGGACCGGACGACCTCCGCCCGGAATCCGGCCTCGTTCAGCCTGCGCTTGAGGATCGCCGCGTTGGTCGACGCCTCTATGACCGTGATCGAGTCGAGGTCGACGTGCCGCTCGTACGTCTTGACCATCGCGTCGACGTCAACGCACTTGATCTCCCTGTGGAGGCATGCGTTGAACCTGTCCGACCAGTCCCACACCGAGACCGCCAGCTTGCGCGCGTGCGCGTCCATGCCGACGACGAACCTCGGCTCGTCCTCGACGCTGCGCGAGCGCAGTTGCATTTTAGCACCCATTGTGCTATCCTTTCAAGTGCTGCCACGTATTGGAGCAGGCGGTTGCTGCAAGGTTGCAAACAAGTATTCGGGGTCTCTCGCCCCAGGCAGGTGGTTTCCGCCGGCGCCCAAACAGACCCTCGAGTGTGGGCCGCGGCTCGCGCCGCAGCTTGACTCATCGACCCTTGGGGCGTCTCCCATGCGTCACAGCAAGTGTTTACCAGGCACCTGCTGTCCCGTATCATACTCCAATACGCGGCAGTCTTTCAACCCCGAATATTACCGCCTTGTTCAGCGGCGAGCAATATAATACCAAACAGAC